>JAEEGS010000047.1 GCA_016280445.1 Bacteroidaceae bacterium | reverse complement strand
GACGAAAGAAAAACAGATAAAAACAAGTAAAAATAAATAAAAATAGCTCTTTCTTGCTTTATCTTATCTTTGTGTGACGAAGAATATATTTTTTTCTGTTTTTTTCTGTTTTTTCTTCGTCCGCCGAAGGCGAATAACTTCCGAAAGTTCAATCTCTAACTTCTTTAACTTCAAGCAAGTGGAACTTGCAATCCTTGTGTTAATAAGCTTCGTCGTGGATGATTTCCTCCTTGTCGAGTTTCTTGCTGTCTATCTTGCGCCAGGCGACGACGATGTAAGCCAAGACAAAGGGGATGAGGAGGCTGACATACGCCATCGTGGTGAGGGTGAACTCGCTGGAGCAGGAGTTCGCGATGGTGAGCGAGGACTGAAGGTCGGCTGTGGAGGGATAGTAAGCGGTGTTGTTCCATCCTGCACAGAGCAGGAGAGCCAGCACGGTGAGCACCACACCGATACCAACTGGCCAGATGGATTTACTATTGGACAATTTACTATTTACAATTGCTCGGATGATGCCATAGAGGACAAGCACCACACCGATGAGCAGAAGCACCAGCAAGTACCACATCTCCAAGAAGTTGTTGAGATATTTGTAGGGTTCTATCGAAATGATGCCTGTGACGGGGTCGTAAGCATAGCCATCCTTCAGCAGCAGATGAACGAGATACGACACAAAGAGGATGAGGAAAGCAATGGTGGAACCCATCAACCGCACTCTGGCACGGGCAAGAATGTCGGCATCGTTCACGTTGTTCATCACATAAAGGACGCCGAGGATACGTGCCAAGAAGAACACGGCAAAACCAAACACCAGCACCCACGGATTCAACAGGGCATCAAGACCATGCGAGGCATTCGCCCATTGACTGATGATGGGAGATGAGAAAGTTGAAAGTTGAGAGTTGGATGTTGAAAGTTCGGTGAGATTATCCTTTGCCACGATGAAGTTGCTCCCCTCGAAGAAAGTGGCAACCGCACCACCAAGCAGCAGCGGGCCGAGGATGCCGTTAATGACCAAGAACATCTGGAAGGTCTTGACACCCAACAGATTGCCGAGTTTATTCTGGAACTCATAACTCACCGCCTGCAACACGAAGGTGAACAGGATAATCATCCATAGCCAGTAAGCACCTCCGAAACTGGTCGAGTAGAACAGCGGGAAAGAGGCAAAGAAGGCCCCACCAAAGGTGACGAGCGTGGTGAACGTGAACTCCCACTTGCGACCCGTGGAGTTGATGACCAGTCGGCGACCTTCGGCATCACCACCCAAAGACGCGACCAAGGAATTGGCTCCCTGCACAAACAGGAGGAAGACCAACAAGGCTCCTAACAACGAAACGAGGAACCACCAATATTGCTGAAGAAATTCGTAACTCATAATACTACTTTTTAAACAACGAATTAAACGAACTGAACGAATGTCTGGTTGTTGAATGCCGTAAGCGGCAACGAACAAAAACGAATGTGATGCGACTTGCATTCGTGAAAATCCAAAGGATTCATTCGACGGGCTTGGCCCATTCTTTCTATTCGAAAAATTAGAATCATTCGTTGTTGATAAAATAATTAATTGTTTTCGTGTTCCGGCCCTTTCTTTATCTGCTTCATCAAGATGTTGATTTCCACCGCCAGCATCGTAGTGAAGAGCACCAAGAAGATGAAGAAGGTGATGATGACGCTGGAGGATTGGAGGTTGCTGACTGATGCGCAGGTGGGCAGCATGTCCTGAATCGTCCAAGGTTGACGGCCGAACTCAGCCACCAGCCATCCGCTTTCAGAGGCGATGTATGCCAGGGGCACCATGATGATGGCTGACCAATGCAACCACTTCGGTGCGGCTGTGATGTCTTTCTTATAGACGAAGAAGAGCACAACCATGAAGAAAAGGATGAGCAGACAACCCACACCCACCATCACGCGGAAGGCGTAGAAGTTGATGGGCACAAAGGGCACGAGTTCGCCCTTGTCGCGAATATAACCATAACCGAAATAAGGCATGTTCTCCTGCAACACCTTCAGATGGGATGCAGCAATGGAACCGTCATCGCTGGAAGCAAACTTCGCTTGCCGATAAGCAGCCAATGCCTCAATCGCCTTCTTACCCCGTTCTATCTTCTCGTCCATCGAGAGTTCCACCGTGCCGTCTGGTTTGGTGTAACCATTCAGAATATCGTTGATGCCTGGCACATAGCCGTGAGGATCGTTGGTGGCAAGAATCGAGAGGGCGTATGGCACAGCAATCTTCATGGGCGCTTCCTCTCCTTTCTCATAATCAGGCTGTTCAAACGGATTGATCAGGGCAATGCCTGTCAAACTCTGGTCGACACCACCATTGTAGAGGGCTTCCATCGCTGCCAACTTCATGGGTTGCACTTCAGCCACACGCGCAGCCGACTGGTGCCCCGTCAACGCAGCACCCACCGATGCCACCAATCCCACGATGCCAGCAATCTTGATGCTCTCCATCGCCAGTTTCTTCTCACGACCCTTCATCAGAAACCAGCAAGAAACGGCAACCACAAACACGGCTCCGATAATCCATGCAGAAATGACCGTGTGGCAGAACTTGTCGATGGCGAAGGGTGAGAGTGCCACCTCGGCAAACGACACCATCTCGTTGCGCATCGTGTCGGGATTGAACTCGCATCCCACAGGGTACTGCATCCAGGCGTTAGCCACCAGAATCCACCATGCTGAGATGGTGGCGCCCAGTCCTGTCAACCACGTGGATGCCAAGTGGAAGCCTGCCGACACCTTCTTCCAACCGAAAAACATGACCGCCACAAATGTGCTTTCCATAAAGAACGCCACAATACCCTCGACTGCCAGCGGCGCGCCAAAGATGTCGCCCACAAACCAAGAGTAGTTCGACCAGTTGGTACCAAACTCAAACTCGAGGATGATGCCCGTTGCCACACCCATCGCGAAGTTCACACCAAACAGCTTCTGCCAGAACTTCGCCGCATCCTTCCAGAAGGGCTTCCGCGTGCGGTAGTAGCACGTCTCCACAATTCCCATGATGACCGCCAATCCCAAGGTCAGCGGCACGAACAGCCAGTGATAGATGGCAGTCAAAGCAAACTGTGCCCTCGACCACTCAATCATACTGGCATCGATAGATAAGAGATTCAGCATAGGTTAGAAAAGATTGAAAAAATAAAAGAATTGAAAAATTGAAGCTTTAGAAAGATTGAAAAATTAAAGAATTGAAGAAACCAACGTACCGCATAGAACTTCAATCCTTCAACTCTTCAACTCTATTGATCAGTTCCGTCGCCACGAAGTCACTCTCCTCCCCTTCCCTGGCATTCTCCTTCAGGAAGTCTGGGAAGAAGAACACCTTCAGCACCACAAAGATGATGAACAGCTTGATGAGGATGACCGTCCACAGCACCTTCCCCAGCGTCATGCTGCGGAACCCATCATAATAGAGGTCAAACACCCTGTGCCAAAAACCAGCCTTCTTCATCGTGTAACCGTTGATGTGCAAAGATAAAACAAAAATATCGAGAAAACACCAAAAAAACAGCATATTTTTTCTCCGCCATGCCAAAAGCCACACTTTTACGTCTTCCAACACCAGAAAACCGATGGGGAAACAGGTGGTAACGTACCAAAACAAAAACGTCGTTCCCGTGATTACGGAAACGACGTAGACATAATTACGTTAACGACGTAAAGGTAAATACGACAGTGGAGGTATGTCCACCGTGGAATGTCAAGCCTCAATCCCCACGCTTGTCAACCACTTCGTACCCCTTGAACTGACTGCGAGGGAAGACGAAGGTCTGGTCGGTGATGCCTCCAGCCTTGAAGTTGGAGATGTCGACATTGGCCCAGATGATGGCGACCTTGATGCGGAGTTGGATAGGATTGCGGGTGGTTTTGTCGAGCAGGGCACGAATCTCCTTCATGGCCTTCACGCCCTTCTTGCCTCGAAGGGTGATGAGATAACCTTCTGGGGTGTCGGCAATCTGGTAGGTGTAATTCTCTGGCTCAAACTTGAAATCGTCGCCAAAACGGCTCTGCTTGGGGTCATCGCCTTTGTAGATTTCGACGCGCTTCTTGTCGTCCTTCACCACATAGGCGGTCACGCCATCGTTCCACGAGCGTCCCGTCTTCGAAGAATATTTGCTCTTCTTGCCCTTATACCAAATGGTGCCTTCGGTCTTGTAGAGGCTGGCTACATTCACTTTATAATGAAGCGATGCCCCTTGACTGCCAAAGACTTTCTCATACACCTCGTTGAACATTTGCCGTGCTTGACGGGCGTTGGGCGTTTCTTGCGCTTGTGTGCCAATGGCTGAAAGCATCAGCATCAGCCAAAGAATCATTTTTGTTTTCATTCCAGTTCTTTCTTTCGACAAAAAGGACTTCTGCAAACCTTTTTCACAGAAGTCCCTTCGTGGTACCCAGAGCCGGGATCGAACCGGCACGGATTGCTCCATTGGTGTTTGAGACCAACGCGTCTACCAATTCCGCCATCTGGGCTTAGCGGGTGCAAAGGTAAGGCATTTTTTTGATTCAACAAAAAAAAGAAGTGAAAAAGTAAAAGTGAAAAGTGAAAAATTTGCTACCGCACTTGCAAGCCACCTGTTGGACAAACACATGCGATAGCAAATTTTTCACTTTTCACTTTTACATTTTACCTTATTTCAATCCTGCTTTCAGCGAACGGATGACTGCCGAATTGAAACCTGCGTGGTCAAGTTCGTTGAGTCCCTTGATAGTCACACCGCCAGGCGTGGTGACCTTGTCGATGGCCTCTTCAGGATGCCAACCGGTGGCTTTGAGCAGCGAAACGGCACCCTGCATCGTCTGGAGAGCAATCTGCTTGGCTTGCTGGGGATAGAAGCCCATTTCGCAACCACCTTCCATCTGAGCGCGGATGTAACGCATCACGTAGGCAATGCCACACGATGCCATCATCATGCCTGGCCCCACGAGGTTCTCGCCCACCACGAGCGTGTCACCATCAATGGCATATAGGTCCTCCACCGCCTTGAGGCTCTCATCGGTAGCCGCAGGTGCTTTCGCGATGAAACTCATGCTGGCGCCAAACTCTGCGGCGATGTTGGGGATGACATAGAAGAACTGGCCTTCCTCGCCCAACTCCTCTGCCAACATGCTGGTGGTGAAATTGGCCGCATCGGAGATGATGATTTGCTTCTCGAGGTCGAGCACATGCTTCACCTCTGCCAACACCAATTTCATCAGCCAAGGCTTCACCACAAGCACCACGATGTCGGCACCTTTCACCGCCTCAACGTTGTCGGTTGTGGTGTGGAGTGAAGGGTATTCTTTCTTGAACTGAGCCAGCAGCGGCTCGTTCTTGTCAGCAATGGTAATATTGCTAATCTTTCCACTTTTTGCCCACCCCTTGATGAGCGCGCCGCCCATATTGCCGGCGCCAATGACAGTAAGTTTCATAATCTTTGCGTTTATTTCATTTATTTTGCTTAACTTTGTGGCAAAGTTACGACTAAGTGAGTGAACAGCCAAATTTATTTGAGTTTTTCCGAACAAAAGTGACTTGCACGGAGTGAAAGTTACGGCAAACTCCGCTTTCCACAAAATAAATAGCGGTTTTTCTCGTTTTTATAGGTGATGAAATATACACATTATTATATAATAGGACTTCTTTGGGCATTGTTGCTGATGATGCCCAACCCTGCAAGTGTGGCACATGCACAGAAGAGGAAGGTGATGAACCGTCCCTATATCGACCAGCGCAAGTTCCACTATGGTTTTCTTGCGGGCATGCATCTGCAAGACATCGAACTGGAGCAGAATGGCTTAGTGAATGAGAGGGGCGACCAGTGGTTTGCCGAGACACCCAATTATGAGCCGGGCTTTTCCGTCGGCATTCTTGGCGAGTTCTACCTGACCAAGAACCTCGGCTTGCGCATTATCCCCACCCTGCACTTCGGCACGAAGAATCTCACGTTCCGCAACGAGACGAACGGTGACAGGCAGTATCAGACCATCAAGTCAACCTATGTCACCATCCCCGTCGATGTGAAGTTTGCGGCGGAGCGGTTCAACAACTACCGTCCATACGTGATGGCTGGTGTGACCCCTGCGCTTGACCTCACGGTGAAGAAACAGAAACAATATCTGCTGAGACAGACCGATGTCTATCTGGAAGCAGGCATAGGATGCGACTTCTACCTGCCGTTCTTCAAGTTCATTCCCGAAGTGAAGTTCATGTACGGCTTGTCAAACGTCCTCAACAAGAAACGTTCTGACATCACTGATGAGACACAACTCATCTACACCCAATCCGTCAACAAGGCACAAAGCAAAATGATTGTCTTCACCTTCTATTTCGAGTAGCAGCCATGAAGTATTCTGTCATCATCCCCGTGTACAACCGTCCCGACGAGGTGGACGAACTGCTGGAAAGCCTCACCCATCAGAAGGTCAAGGACTTCGAGGTGGTCGTGGTGGAAGACGGTTCCAGTGTGCCTTGCCAAGACGTGGTGGAGAAGTACACGACGCAACTGGACATCCAATATCTGCCCAAGAAGAACGGAGGCCCCGGCCCTGCCCGCAACTACGGTGTGGAACATTCGAAGGGTGAATACGTGCTCATCCTCGACAGCGATTGTGTGTTGCCAGAAGGTTATCTGGCCGCGATTGAGGCAGAACTGAACGAGAACCCCTGCGATGCCTTCGGAGGGCCTGATGCCGCACACGAGTCATTCACGAATGTGCAGAAGGCCATCTCCTACAGCATGACCTCGTTCTTCACCACAGGAGGCATCCGAGGAGGCAAGAAGAAAGGGGCGATGGACAAGTTCTATCCCCGTTCGTTCAATATGGGCATCAAGCGGGAAGTGTACCTGAAGTTGAAGGGATTCAGCAAGATGCGCTTCGGAGAGGACATCGACTTCAGTTACCGCATCGTGGAGGCTGGCTACAAGAGCAGACTCTTCCCCGAGGCATGGGTGTGGCACAAGAGAAGGACGGACATGGACAAGTTCTTCAAGCAGGTGTTCAACTCCGGCATTGCCCGCATCAACCTGACCAAGCGGCATCCAGGCACGCTGAAACTGGTGCACATGTTGCCCATGGTGTTCACCGTCGGTGTGTTGCTACTCATTGCGGCGGCTGTGTTCTTCCGCATGTGGGACTATTACAACAACATCGCTACAGGCATCTTGCTGCCCAACGGTGGTTTCATCCCAGCGTATGGGCTTTGCCTCATACCCATCGCGCTCTACATGCTGCTCATCTTCATCGATTCGAGCATCAAGAACAAGAGCATTGTGATTGGATTCCTCAGCGTAGAGGCAGCCTTCGTGCAGTTGATGGGATATGGCTTCGGCTTCCTCAAGGCCTGGTGGTTGCGCTGTGTGCAGGGGAAGGACGAGTTTACGGCATTTGAAAAGAACTTCTATGACTAACGACGACCATACACCCATCAAGCAGCAAGCTGCAGAAGACCGGCCGCGAGAGAAACTCATGGCGAAAGGTGCTGAGGCGCTGACCAATGCCGAACTCCTGGCCATCCTCATCGGAGGCGGCACCCCGAAGAAGACGGCGGTGGAACTGATGCAGGAGGTGCTCGGCGACTGCGGGAACTCACTCCGCAACCTCAACTACATGACCCTGCAAGACCTCATGCGCTACAACGGCATCGGAGAAGCCAAGGCACTGACCATCATCGCTGCCGCTGAAATCGGCAAACGCCGCATGATGGAGGACAGCCGAGACATTCAGCAGTTCCGCACGGGTGCAGACGTGCTGAAGTTCATGGCACCTCACTTGCAGACGCTCACCCACGAGAAAAGTTGGGCGTTGCTGCTCAACAACAACGCGCGCCTGCTCCACTTCGCCCAACTCAGCACGGGCGGATTGACAGAAACGACGGTCGATGTGCGTATGCTGCTCAAGGAAGCACTCCTGCACGATGCCACCAGTTTCATCCTCGTCCACAACCATCCCAGCGGCAATCTGCGTCCCAGCCGCTACGACGAGGAACTGACCCAACGGGTCAACCGTGCCTCACAAACCGTCAACCTGCGGATGATTGACCATGTGATAGTGACAGAAGGCGAATACTACAGTTTTGCAGAGAACGGAAAGATATAAATAAGGGAAAAGTTAAAAAGGAAAAATGAAAAGGGAAAAGTGAACAATTTGCTACCGCGTTGACAGGTCAACAGGTGGCGAGCTCATGCGGTAGCAAATTTTTCACTTTTCACTGATAACTTATAGCTTTAAAAGATGACAAAATACGAAGTAGAAGAAAAGACCGTCGAATACCTCAAGACGGTGTTCGACCCCGAGATTCCTGTCAACGTGTGGGACCTCGGCATGATATACAAGATTGACGTGAGCCCCCACCCAACCTCCCCCTTGGGGGAGGAGCCCCATCCGGACGGCAACTCATCCTCCCTTGGGGGGAACGAGGGGGGCTCCGAGGTCTTTGACCTCGACATCGACATGACCTTCACGGCTCCCAACTGCCCTGCTGCCGACTTCATTCTCGAAGACATCCAGCAGAAACTGGAGGGCATCCCCGCCGTCAAGACCGTCAACGTGAATGTGGTCTTCGAACCCGAATGGAACAAGGACATGATGAGCGAAGAAGCCAAACTTGACTTAGGATTTATGTAAGATAAAAGTTAAAGTTGAGAGTTTAAAGTTTAAGGTTTAAAGTTTAAAGACCATACGGCACCCACCGCGCCAGCCCTCTTTAAACTATAAACTTTACCACACGGCCCTTTCCAAACTGTAAACTCTAAACTTTACGAATACTTTACAAAAATGAAGAATATATACTTTATCAGTGATGCACATCTGGGCAGCCGTGCCGTCGAACACCGCCGCACACAAGAACGTCGCCTCGTCAACTTCCTCGACAAGATTAAAGACAAGGCAGAGGCTATCTTCATGTTGGGCGACATGTTCGACTTCTGGTTTGAATACAAGGAAGTGGTGCCACGGGGTTATACCCGTTTCTTGGGAAAGGTGAGCGAACTCACCGACATGGGCGTGGAGGTGCACTACTTCACGGGCAACCACGACATGTGGGTGCTGGATTATCTGGAAAAGGAGTGTGGTGTCATCCTGCATCGGCAACCCTGCACGTTGGAATTGCGGGGAAAGGTGTTCTTCCTTGCGCATGGCGACGGCATCGGCATTGACGACAGAGGCTGGCAGACACGTTTCATGTTCTGGTGCTTCCGCAACAAGACCTTGCAGAAGATGGCCCGCTGGATTCATCCCTACTGGTTCATGAACTTCGGCCTCAACTGGGCAAAGCATTCACGCATGAAGCGCCCGAATCGAGCATTGGTGCCCGATGAGGATGGACGTGTCATGACTCCAGGCGGCTTCAAGAACGACACCAAACTGGTGGGCTATGAAAGCGCTCCCGACAACGGGGAAACACCTTTCCGTGGAGAAGACAAGGAAGGGCTGGTGCTCTATGCCAAAGACTACCTCAAGAACCACCCCGAAGTCAACTACTTCATCTTCGGCCACCGCCACATCGAACTTGACCTGATGCTCTCCCGCGAGGCCCGCCTCCTCATCCTCGGCGAATGGATCACCCTCTTCACATACGCCGTCTGGGATGGCGAGCACTTCTTCATGGACAACTTTATCGAAGGAGAAACGGAGTTGTAAACCATTATCGAACAAAAAACTGATACTTTTATGCACTTTATGCAAAATATTCTGCATAAAGTGCTTGTTATATACAAAAAACATGGTAACTTTGCAGCCGATTTGTGAATAAATATGCAAAAGCGATGACTGCAAGGCAATCGAGACTGGACATCATCAAGGCCATCATCCAGACACAGGAGATAGGAAGTCAGGATGAGTTGGCACAGGCGCTCTCGAAGGAGGGCGTGAACATGACGCAGGCCACTTTGTCGCGCGACCTGAAACTGCTGAAGGTGGTGAAGGGCTTCTCGCCCAAGGGACGTTCCATCTACATGCTGCCAGAAAATCCCTATTACCGCAGGGTGAGGGAGCATCGGCAGGAGGGAACAGCCATCCGCAACGGTTTTATGTCCATCCGCATATCGGGACAACTGGCAGTCATCAAGTGCCGACCCGGTTATGCCAGCGGACTGGCCAGCGACATTGACAATGCCCACATTCCAGAGGTGATCGGCACCATCGCCGGAGATGACACCATCTTTCTGGCACTGGAAGAGGAATTCAACAAAAATACATTGGAAGCAAATTTGAGAACAATCGTGCCGGTTTATCCGGGAAGCCAATAGGGAGAAGACCCTCCCCTCACCCTCCCTGCTGAGGGAGGGACTAAATACCAAACAAAAAAGATTGATAACAAAAATAGTAGAATTCCTCCCCACCAACATTCTACTCTCCCCCTCAACAGGGGGAGCGGGGAGGGGGTCTTTATGATATACGAAGACGGAATTAAGGTGATTGTAGCGGATGCAAGTCACGAGAAGTACGTGGATTTGATACTCGACACCATACGGGAAGCGGCCAAGAAGCGTGGAACAGGTATTGCGGAACGCACCCATGAGTATGTGGCAACCAAGATGAAGGAGGGCAAGGCTGTGTTGGCTCTTGACCCCAGCAAGCAGACGGAACTTGGCGACACGTTCGTGGGCTTCAGCTACATTGAGACATGGGGCAACAAGTCGTATGTGACAACTTCAGGTCTGATTGTACACCCTGACTATCAGGGCAGAAACATCGCGAAGCGCATCAAGGACCACACGTTCACGTTGGCACGGGTGCGTTGGCCTCATGCAAAGATTTTCTCGCTCACAAGCGGCGATGCGGTGATGAAGATGAACACCGCATTGGGTTATGTGCCCGTGAGCTTCAATCAGTTGACGGATGATGATGCTTTCTGGCGCGGTTGCCGTGGATGCATCAACCACCCCATTCTGGAGATGAAGAACCGCAAGTTCTGCATCTGCACAGGCATGCTGTACGACCCTGCACAGCACAAGGGCGAACCAACACCCATCGAGATATTCCAAGAAATCATGAAGGAGATGGTGACAAGAGGGTTGATGTGATATAAGGGTAAAAGGAAAAGTGAAAAGTGAAAAATTTGCCACCGCTACTGTATGAGTTATCTTCAAAACAATCAATCGCCATTAACGGTAAAGAGTTATTGCTTTGCTATCAGAATCGTTAAGATGGTAAGAGATATTGTATGTAGCCCTAAAGAATATGGTATGCTCAATCAAGTTTTCCGCTCAGGCACAGCGATTGGAGCATTGGTAAGCGAATCCACTTATGCACAAAGTCCGAAAGACTTCATCAGCAAACTATCTATCGCCTTGAAAGAATGTAACGAAACTCTTTATTGGCTAAATCTTCTGAAAGATACAGATTATTTACAGATAGATGAGTATACAAGTTTAGAAAAAGACTGCCGAGAATTACTCGCGCTCTTAATATCATCAATAAAAACAACAAAACAAAATATATAAAAGATGTGAAGATGGAAAGCGGTAGCAAATTTTTCTCTTTTCATTTTTCACTTTTAACTTAATCAATTATGGAAAAGAAAAAGGTTGTCGTTGCCTTCAGCGGCGGTTTGGACACCAGCTACACGGTGATGTATCTGGCAAAGGAGAAAGGTTATGAAGTACATGCTGCGTGTGCCAACACGGGCGGTTTCTCAGCAGAACAGCTGAAAACGAACGAAGAGAACGCCTACAAGCTGGGTGCCACGAAGTATGTGACACTCGACGTGACGCAGGAATATTACGCGAAGTCGCTCAAATACATGGTGTTTGGCAATGTGCTGCGCAACAACTGCTACCCCATCTCTGTGTCTTCTGAACGTATCTTCCAGGCACTCGCCATTGCACGTTATGCCAAGGAGATTGGTGCAAGCGCCATCGCTCATGGCTCTACAGGTGCCGGCAACGACCAGATTCGTTTCGACATGACATTCCTCGTGATGGCTCCCGGTGTGGAAATCATCACGTTGACGCGCGACGGAAACCTCTCCCGTCAGGAGGAGATTGACTACCTGAACAAGAACGGCTTTGCTGCTGACTTTGCGAAGCTGAAATACTCATACAACGTGGGCATCTGGGGCACTTCCATCTGCGGTGGCGAAATTCTCGACTCCACACAGGGTCTGCCCGAAT
>JAEEGS010000046.1 GCA_016280445.1 Bacteroidaceae bacterium | reverse complement strand
GGATGCCTGGATGTCCGTTGGCAGATGGTGGTCCTTCAAAAAAGATGAATTGAGGACAGCCTTCGCGTTCCTCAATGCTCTTGTGGAACATGTCTTCCTGGTTCCACTGTTCCAGAACCTCCCTATTCACATCCGAGAGGTTCAGCTTTGCTCGTTCTGTAAATTTCATTTATCTGGTTAATGTCAAAAATCGCCCAGCGCGTGGGCTGGTTATTTCAGTTTTATATCCTTTAGTTTCTGTTCTTTTCCACAATAACGGCACTTCAGCGTCTCCAAGTCCTTGCGGTAGAAGACCGTCTTCATCGGTTCGTTGTTGGTGATGCACACGGGGTTGGCGCACTTCACGATGTTGGTCAGTTTCTCGGGCAGCGTCACCTCGCGCTTCTCGGCCACCTGATAGTCTCTGATGACCGTCAGTCGGATGTTGGGGCACACCACCGCCAGCTTGCTGATTTCCGCCTCGGTGAAGAACTTGCCCGAAATCTTGATGAGTCCCTTGCGGCCCATCACCTGGCTCTTCAGGTTGTTGGCAATGAGCACCTCCTCCTTGAACTTGTCCAGCTCGAGCAGCTGCACGATGGTGAAGAGCTTATCGGTGGGTATGTGGTCGATGACGGAGCCATTCTCCAGGGCCGCCACCATCAATTGTTCCTTGTTCTGTTCCATAGTTCAGTTGATGATTGTTTGGTCGTTCTTAATTTGGTCCAGCGTGATGCCCAGCACATCGCAAATCAGCGCCTCGCGGGCATAGAGTCCGTTCTGAGCCTGTTCGAAATAGTAGGCATGCTTGCTCTCGTCCACATCATACTCAATCTCGTTCACACGTGGCAGCGGATGCAGAATCTTCATGTTCTCCTTCGCCTTGCCCAGCATGTTCGCCTTCAGAATGTAGGCATCCTTCACACGCTCATACTCCATCAGGTCGGTGAAGCGCTCCCTCTGCACACGGGTCATGTAGAGGATGTCCGCATCGGCAATCGTGTCCTCCGTGAAGTCCTGCTGCTCGATGTAGTTGATGCTGTTCTGCTTGCAATAGAGCTTATACTCCTCAGGCATCTCCAGCTCCTTCGGCGCGATGAAATGGAACGTCGGGTTGTACTTGCGCATCGACATCAGCAGCGAGTGCACCGTGCGGCCATACTTCAAGTCGCCCACCATGTAGATGTTCAGATTCTCCAGCGTGCCCTGCGTCTTGTAGATGGAATAGAGGTCGAGCATCGTCTGCGAGGGATGCAGGTTCGAACCGTCGCCCGCATTGATGATAGGCACATCGGTCACCTCGCTCGCATACAGCGCCGCACCCTCCAGCTTGTGACGCATCACAATCACGTCGGCATAGTTGCTCACCATCTTGATGGTGTCCTTCAGCGTCTCGCCCTTCGACGAGCTGGTCACCTTCGGGTCGGTGAAACCAATCACACGCGCACCCAGACGGTTCGCCGCCGTCTCAAACGACAGCCTCGTCCTCGTGCTCGGCTCGAAGAACAGCGTGGCCACCACCTTGCCCTTCAGCAGCTGGCGGTTCGGATGCGCCTCAAACTCAGCCGCCATGTCCAGCAGATACTGAATCTTCTCCTTCCCATAGTCAGCAATCGAAACAATGCTTCTATTCATATAAATTTTCAGTTTAGTTGTTCGTGTTCTAAAATCCACCCTGTGCATGGCGCGGGTAAAAATCATGCAAAGGTACGAAAATATTTGTGATAACTCACAATCAAGGATGCTAATATATATAAAAATGGTGATAAATGAGAGAATGTTGTGTTTGTTCTTACAAAATATTGTAACTTTGCAGCCAAAATTGCAAAGAAGTTATGGCTGCAAGACTTAGATTCAAGGTAGTGGACGAGGCGTTCAAACGTGCTCCCGTCTTTGTGGAACAACCCAAAGAACGTCCCAGTGAGTATTTTGGCAAATACGTTTTCAACAAGCAGAAGATGTATAAATATTTGCCAGCGAAAGTGTATAATAAGATGTGTGATGTGATAGACAATGGCGCTCCTTTCGACCGTGCCATTGCCGATGCTGTGGCTCAAGGCATTAAGACCTGGGCCATAGAGAATGGTGTCACACACTATACGCACTGGTTCCAACCTCTCACCGAAGGTACGGCTCAGAAGCACGACGGCTTTGTGGAGCACGACTGGAAGGGCGGCATGGTGGAGGAGTTCGAAGGGAAACTGCTTGTGCAGCAAGAGCCCGATGCGTCGAGTTTCCCATCGGGTGGAATCCGTTCCACCTTTGAGGCGCGTGGTTATTCCGCATGGGATCCCACATCGCCCGTTTTCATCATTGGTGACACGCTGATGATTCCCACCATCTTCATCTCCTACACAGGTGAGGCGCTCGACTACAAAGTGCCTCTCAAGAAGGCGCTCCATGCTGTGGACAAGGCTGCTACGGCTGTGGCACAATACTTCTATCCAGAGGTGAAGAAGGTTATTTCCAACTTGGGTTGGGAACAGGAATACTTCCTCGTGGACGAGTCGCTCTATGCTGCCCGTCCTGATTTGGTGATGACTGGTCGCACCCTGATGGGACACGATTCGGCCAAGAATCAGCAGATGGACGACCACTACTTCGGCTCCATTCCTTCACGTGTGGAGGAGTTCATGAAGGATATCGAGATTCAGGCGCTTGAACTGGGCATTCCCTGCAAGACACGTCATAACGAGGTGGCACCTAACCAGTTTGAGTTGGCGCCTATCTTCGAAGAGACCAACCTCGCCGTCGACCACAACATGCTGATGATGGCCATCATGAAGCGTGTGGCTCGCAAGCACGGATTCCGATGCCTTCTGCACGAGAAACCGTTCAAAGGCGTGAATGGTTCGGGCAAACACAACAACTGGTCGTTGGCCACCGATACGGGAGTGCTGCTCCATGCACCGGGCAAGACAACGCTGGACAACCTGCGTTTCGTCACCTTCACGGTCGAGACCCTCAAGGCTGTCTACGACCACAACGGTTTGATTAAGGCCTCTATCATGAGTGCCACCAATGCGCATCGTTTGGGTGCCAACGAGGCTCCTCCAGCCATCATCTCGTCCTTCCTCGGGAAGACTGTCACCGACCTGCTGGAGCATGTGGAAAAGGCAGACGACGATTCCCTCTCGATGGCTGGAAAGACGGCTTTCAAACTCGACCTGCCTTCGCTTCCCGAACTCCTCATCGATAACACCGACCGCAACCGCACCTCACCTTTTGCCTTCACGGGTAACCGCTTTGAGTTCCGTGCTGTGGGCAGCGAGGCCAACTGCGCTTCGGCAATGCTCACGCTCAACAGCGCTGTGGCTGAAGCACTCATCCATTTCAAGGAGAGGGTGGATGCCCTCATCCAGAAAGGGGAGGCCAAGGAAGCGGCCATTCTAAAGGTGGTGCGCGAAGACATTAAGCACATCAAGCCCATTATCTTCAATGGTAATGGTTATAGCGAAGAATGGAAAGCCGAGGCCGCACGGCGTGGACTTGACTGCGAGACATCTGCTCCGCTGGTGTTCGACAACTATCTGACCGACAGTTCTGTCAAGATGTTTGAAACAGCCCATGTGATGACACGCTTCGAACTGGAGGCCCGCAACGAAATCAAGTGGGAAACCTACACCAAGAAGATACAGATAGAGTCGCGCATTTTTGGCGACCTCTGCCTCAACCACATCATCCCCGTGGTGACTAAATATCAAACGGTGCTCATCGACAATGTGCACAAAGTGCAGGGCATCTTCCCTGCCGACAAGGCCAAGAAGATTTCGGAGGAGAACCTCTACCTGATAGAGAAGATATCCGACCACGAGAGTTTCATCATCGAGAACGTTGAGAAGATGGTGAATGCCCGCAAGGTGGCCAACCGCATCGAGTCGGAGCGCGAGAAAGCCATTGCCTACCACGACACGGTGGCACCGCTCATTGAGGAAATCCGCTACCATGTGGACAAACTCGAAACCATCGTTGACGACGAGGCATGGCCATTGCCGAAGTATCGCGAACTGCTGTTCATCCGATAAAGGAGGCCTTGAGAGCAGTTTGCCGATGTGGACATGTGTGTGAAAGTTGTACGTCGTAAAGCTCACGAGGGTAACGACGTAAGGCTCGTGAGCTTTACGACAGTGAGCTCAGAGAGGCACTGGAAGGGGTGCCAAGACAGAAAGAGAGAGGTTTCGGCCTCTCTCTTTTCATATTGGTTTGAGTTAGTTATAGTGTTCCATGTGGTATTGACGCGATATCAGATGGCGAAGATGTCGGTTTCGTCCAATCCGGTGTCAGCCCATCCGCCTGCTGTCCACCAACTGAAGGCTCTCTTGAAGTAGGTGTTCCATCCGAAATAGCAGTAACTGGTGTCGTCGAACAGATAGTAATCGTATCGTCGCTGTGGCACGTTCATGGCGATGCCACTGTAGTGGTCAGGGTCTTGGAGGGTGTTGTAGTAGGTGATAGGTTCGTTGCTCAAGTTCCAGCTCTCGGAGGGTGTAAGTTTGTAAGGCACAGCCTTGTCGAGCAGGGGTCGCCACTGGGCGTACTCTTCGGGTGTGAGCACTTTGTGCATGAGGCTGCCCATGTCGTAGCGGATAGGGCCGAGAATGTAGAAATATCCTTCTTGGTCAGCTTCCATGATGAGGTCTCTGTTGGAATACACCTGCGCATCTTTCTCTCCTTCGGGCATGGTGCCGGAGAAGTATTTGACGATGAGGGGTGCTGTGGCATTGGCCAGTGCTTGCAGTTCACTGGTCTTCACGGCAGAGAAGGGGAAAAGGGACACACTTGCCTGCTGTGAATAGAAATTCTTGTAGGCTTTCAGGATGCCCTCGATGTCGGCATCGCATAAGGCCTTGGCTGCTGTGACGTAAGGTGCTCCATAGGCAGAGGCCTCGGTGGGCGAACCGATAATCCAGTCAGCCTGCTTGCGCAGTTCGTAGGCCACTTCAATGGTTTGCATGTCGCAGGCATCCCAGAGGAGGTAGTCAAGATGAACGTCCAGTTTTTCGAGCACCCATTTCACGGATGAAATGTTCATCTCACCGCCCGATGTAGCATCGCTGTCATCGTTCTGCTCGTTGTCATAGCCAAAGGAACGTCTGCTGTTGTTGATCTCTTGCATTATTTTCAACAGAAATTCATCACCCAGTTCAGATTTCTGTTTCTCCACGGTCTCCTCGTTGGGTGACCATCCGTCGCCATGCGACCAGAGCACGAGGGAGTAGTGCTTGGCTGGGGCATAGTTCACCATCTCGCGCAGCACTTGGAGCACCACGGTGGAGTCAGCGCTGTTCTGCTCTTTCTTCCATTGCTTGAGAACTTTCGATTCCTTTTTGTTATAGAGCGTGATGCTGGGCTTGCCCACTCCGTCGTTGTAGACAATAACATTGCAGTCTTCCGGAATGTTTCCCGCCTGTGAAGCATAGAGAATTTCCTTGATGTCGTAGTTGGCTGCATCGTTGAGGTTATTTTCCGATATCAAGTAGAGAAGTACGGTGCGGCGCATTTTATTGTCCTCTTCTCCTCCTGAGGATGTTTCGTCATCGTCGTTGGAACATGCGGTAAAGATGCCACCCAACAGCATCAGGGGCAGCAGCAACCAAATTTTTGCGAAGTTCTTTTTCATATTAAGAATACAATTGTCAGGCTGTTATGCTATTTCTCTGTTTCTTCGTCTTTGGGTTGCAATCCCTTCAGATAGCGATACACATCCCAAATTTTCGCTCCTCCCCATTTCATGGGCGGGTAGGCATTGCAATGGAAGGAAGCGTCGGTGAATTTGACGGACACAGACGAGGATGGCGCGTCGAGCAGCAAGACTGGCTCGTCGTGGTAGAGAGGCATCTTGTACACTTCTCCATCGATGAGCATCTGACGGATGGTGTCCACTTGTGCCTGCGTGAGAGTGATAGTGTCGAGCCGCTCGAAGTCCTTGGTGTCGAGTTCCACCGTGTAAGTGCCGTCCTTCTGCCTCTCCAGTGTGGATTGCAGTGGGGGACGATGCACCATGCCGCCTCCTTGACGGAAATAGAAATAGGTGAGTGCGCCCTGCGGTACAGTAAAGACTTCCTTCTGCTTCCGCTTGATGACGGCGGTGCTCTGCAGCACGAGACGGTTGTACATCTGCTCATTCACATGGGCTTGGGCAAAGAGTTTCTTGGCCTTCTCTGTGTCCTTGAAGTAGCGGGCGAGATTTGCTTCCGACTTCTTCGTGCCAGGCTTTGTGTAGATTTGACTTTCCAGTTGGAGAACGCGCTGGTTGTTCTTGTACCATTCCTCCGACATTTCCAGCACCGACGAGATGTCGTCAATACAGCGACCTTCGAGTGTGCTGAGATAGTGGTTGAGTCTGTTCTCATCCTCCAGCCAAAGAATGTACGTAGAGGTGAAATGCCAATCTGTCTCCATCAAATTGGCGATTTTTTCCATTTCTTCCCCTGAGAGTTTCTTCTGGGCATGAATGCAAGGGCACAATGTGACCATCGCAATGACGGCAAAGAGTATCTTTTTCATGATGTCAAGTTTTAGGTGAGTGTCGAAATTGTTGGGCAAAGGTAATCGAAATGAAAGAAACCACAAAAAATAATCGCTAAAAATGTCCTTTTGTGTGAAGAAGGAACATCTTTAGCGATAAAAGAAAGTTTTTGAGGCTCGAATTATTTCACTCCTTTCATCATTTTCTTCAATAACGGGCAGAGTGCGAAAAGAAGCACTGCCGCCACACCCGACATGATGGCAAACAGCATGAAGAACTGGTCGAGCGTGGCAATCTCGAAGCCCAGGAATGAGTGGGCGGGTTGACCCTCCACAGGCAGGAGAGCAGCCAACTTGCCGGCGAGAATGTTGGAAGCCGCGTTCGACATGAACCACACGCCCATAAGCAATGAGGCCAGATGGGCAGGAGAGAGCTTGGTCACCATCGAAAGGCCGATGGGTGACAACGAAAGTTCGCCGAGTGTGTGGAGGAGGTAGAGTGCGAGCAACCAGAACATCGACACTTTGATGCCAGGTGAGAGGTCTTTGGTGGCAAATGCAATCACCAGATAGCCAACGGCCAGAAGCAAAAGACCGATGGCCTGCTTCACAGGCGAATCAGGCTCCCAGTTCCGCTTGCCGAGGAACTGCCAGAGTCCTGCCATGATAGGGGCGAAAACCACCACGCAGAGGGCATTGACCGACTGGAACCATGTGGTCTTCACTTCGAACGAACCGATGTTGCGGTCCACTTGACGGTCGGCAAACAATGTGAGCGATGAACCTGCCTGTTCGAAAGCTGACCAGAAGAAGATGACGAACAGGGCAATGATGTAGATGACACCGATATGCATTTTCTCGGTCTTGGTCAGCGTGCGGTCGGTGATGATGAACACTGGCAGTGCGATGGAGATTGCATAGATGGCACCTGAGATGTAGTCGTTGAACGATTCGGCACCCTGCACAAACAGCACGAACAGCACAACGGCACCGACAAGGCAACCCCACAGGCGCAGGGGTGAGTTCTTGCGGGCGGGTTGTGTGGCAGCCTCCGCCTTCAGGGCAGCAGCCTCGGCTGCATCCTTCTCGGCACGCAACTCACTCTCCTTGGGTGGCAGACCGATGCCCTTGCCGTCGGGAGTGACCAGATACTTATTCTTCAGAATCCAGAACACAGCCACAGAGAGCAGCATGGCGATGCAGGCACAAAGGAAGCCCCACTTGAAGGGTGCCAGATTGTTCCACGAGCCTTCACCCAGTGTGCCGCACACGAACGGAGCGATGGTGGCGCCCACGTTGATGCCCATATAGAAAATGGTGAAAGCTGCGTCGCGGCGCTTGTCCTCCTTGGTGTAGAGGTCGCCCACCATAGTGGAGATGTTGGGTTTGAAGAATCCGTTGCCGAAGATGAGGGCTCCCAATCCGCAGAACATCAGCGTGAGTGCCAGGGTGTTGTCTACCGACGCATCAATGCTGCCGCCCTGGGTCGGGTCGGTGAAGATGCTCTGCTGCACAAAGCAGGCGCTGAGGAACATGAGGAACTGTCCAACGGCCATCATCAGTCCGCCGGCAATGATGCTGCGACGGTTGCCCCAGTAGCGGTCGGCAATGTAGCCGCCCAACAGGGGGGTGAGATAGACCAATCCCGTGTATGAGCCATAGAGTTGAGAGGCGTTGCCCTCGTTGAAGAATGCTGCCACGAGATAGAGCACGAATAGTGCGCGCATGCCGTAGTAGCTGAAACGCTCGGCCATTTCTGTCACAAAGAGCAGGTAGAGGCCTTTAGGATGTCCTTTTTGTTCCATAGTAGATTGTGATTGTTTTGTGGGGTCTTTTTAGGGTTAAAATTGTTATCTCTTATTGTTTCTTTCTTGCTGTTGCTTGAGAATTTCCAACTGCTTCTCCTGCATGGCCTGCAGACGTCCCATGATGCTGGAGGTCTTCTTCTTGTCGCCGGCATTGGCCTTGCGCTCAGCATGACGCTTCTCCAGTTTGCGGAGCAATTCGGCATCGTCGGTGGTCTTGCGGAGGAACCACATCATGATGATGCTCACCAGACCGGAGATGAAGTAGTACCAGTTCAGACCTGCGCTGTAGCTGTTGAACGAGAAGAAGAAGATGACAGGCATGAGATAGGTCATCCACTTCATCATGCTCATCTGTTGCTGCTGCTCGTCGGTCATGGCATACTGCTGCTGACGCTGGGTGATGATGGAGTTGAACACGGTGGACACGCACCAGAGGATGCAGAAAAGTGACAGATGGTCGCCAATGCCCCAGATGTTGAAGCCCCAGTTGATGATGTCGTCGTAGGTGGAGAGGTCATCCGCCCAAAGGAACGACTGGCCACGCATCTCGATGTAGTTGGGGATGAAGTTGAAAAGGGCAATCCAGATAGGCATCTGAATAATCATCGGCAGACAGCCACCCATGGGGCTGACGCCGTACTCGCTATAAAGCTTCATCACCTCCTGCTGTTTCAGCATGGCATCCTCTTTCTTGGGATACTTGGCGTTGATTTCATCCATTTTCGGACGCAGCACGCGCATGTTGGCCGATGCAATGTAGGACTTCTTCATCAGTGGGAACACGAGGAACTTCACGATGAGAGTGAGCAGCACGAGCACAATGCCCATGTTCAAACCCAAACTCGTGAGGAAGTCGAACGCATAGAGGAAAACGAAACGGTTAATCCATTTGATGACGGGCCAACCCATATAAACCAGTGACTGGAGGTCAAGGTCGTCACCCGATGCCAGCAATTCCTCATTCTCCTTCAAAGTGGAGAACTTGTTGGGACCAAGGTAGAGATGGAAACTGGTGGGTTTTACACCCTTCGGGTCGAAATCAGCCTCAAATGCCGTCTTGTAAGTTTTCAAGTAGCCAGAACCATTCTCCAGTTGCTTCGACGACATCTTGCTGGCCGTAACGGGTTGTTCTGCGATAAGTATCTGACTGAAAAATTGGGTCTTATAGGTAATCCATTTGAGTTTTTCTTCAAATTCGTCTTCCTCTTCATCTCCACCACTGACGGAGAGTTCGTGCGTGTCGCCATCCACATCGCGGTAGGTCACAGTGGAGTAGCGTGTTTCGAAGTCATAACCCTTCTCCTGCTGCTTCATGTTTTCCGTCCACTCAATCTGCATCGAGTTGGTCTTCGAAGGGAAGAAACCCTCCAGCCCTGTAGCCTTCACATCCATGTCGAGCATGTAAGCATTAGGCTTGAGCGAATAGACGATGTCGAACGAGCCGCCTCCCACAGCCAGATGCATGGTTGCACCTGTCTTGGAAACTTCGGTCGGTGTGAAGAAGAGTTCGTCTGTTACGATGTTGGCGGTCTTGCCATCCACCATGAATTTCATGTTTTGGTCTTTCCCGTCGAAGAGAACGACATTTCCTCCCTGGCGGCTTTTGTAGGTGCTGTCCTTCAGTTCCACTTTCTGCAACTGGCCACCTTTCGTGGTGAGTGTCACCTTGAGCAGTTCGTTTTCGATGACGATAGCGCTGGCTTCACCTTTTCGTGCCTCAAAGAGGGGATTGAGCGTGTCGGCAGCTTCTTCCGCCTTCTGCTTCAGTTCTTTCTGCTGTGCCTTCAACTGCTTCTGTGCCTCTACTTGGGCAATGGAATCCAGCACCGCCTGTTCTTCCATCTGAGTGCGGCGCGCATAGTTTTCATAGGCCATAAAGCCGAAAACGACCACCGCCATCAGGATGAACGCTGTGAGTGTGTTTTTGTTCATTTTTTATCTTATCGTTTTGTTTTAATTCTTAAAAGATACAAAAAATCGTGCAAAGATAGTGAATTTTTCGGAAACGGGATGGAGGAATGGACAATTATTCATTATCTTTGCATCAAATTAACAAAAAGAAACGACAATATGAAGACAAAATTATTGATGCTGATAGCGGTTTTGACGTTGGCTGTCAGTGCGCAGGCACAAAAGTACGCTCAGATAAAGTTTGAAAAGACCACCATTGATATGGGAACATTTTCAATGGATTCGCCCGTGCGCAAGTGCGTGTTCAAATTTACAAACGTGGGAGATGCCAAATTGGTCATCACCTCTGTTCAGGTGTCATGTGGCTGCACTGTGGCCGACTATCCGAAGGACTTCATTGCCCCTGGTGCATCAGGCGAAATATCTGTCACTTATAACGGACAGGGAAAGATGCCTGGTAAGTTCAATAAAAACATCCGTGTGTACTCCAACAGTAAGGAAGAAATGACCCGACTTTTCATTAAGGGTGACATGACGGATGTGCCCACCAGCAAGAAAGACCATCCAGCCAACCCCTGATATTTCAGTGGACATGGTTGCTTTTTTTCTGGAAAGTTGAAAAAAAAGCCTTTTTTATTTTGCTGTGTTCAAATTTTGTACTACCTTTGCACTCGCAATTGACAAGGGGTGCCTTTAGCAAAGGAAAAACACGCGTTGTCAAAGCAGTTCAGAACACACGGTTCAGGAAGGATGGGTGAGTGGCTGAAACCACCAGTTTGCTAAACTGACGTACGGGTTACCGTACCGGGGGTTCGAATCCCCCTCCTTCCGCAACCACTTCTGAAAAGGCGCTTTCGTCTAGCGGCTAGGACACATGCCTCTCACGCATGGAACACGAGTTCGATTCTCGTAGGCGCTACAATCTGAAATCAAAGAATCAACCAAGAGAATAGGGCGCTTTCGTCTAGCGGCTAGGACACATGCCTCTCACGCATGGAACACGGGTTCGATTCCCGTAGGCGCTACGAACTATCAAAAAGAAAAAGAGCGTAACATCAACAACGATGTTACGCTCTTTTTCTTTTTGTAGAAACCTTAGCGACCCTCCCTGTTCATAGTATTCAATCTGTAACTAGGTCAAGAAGCACATTTTTTCTTTTGGCAAAATACATGTCAAAGTTGTCATTTCAAATGGCATCAACATCAATCAGATGAGAGGCAAGGTGTTAATTTAATTTGTCCGACTTAACACCATGATTGAGTTCAATGCTTGAAAGGTATTTATTTGGAGCATTACCATCAATGATTCGGTTTGTTCGCGTCAGCAACGCCTTTTAATATGTAGTGCTCCACCCAGCAGCATTGCCCCATCCATTGGGTGCGCTATCTGGGCAGATGCAGTTGCAAAAGTACAAAAGATTTTTGAACCGAACAACTATTCTTGAGAAAAATGTTGTTTTCTGTATGGTACAGATGTGGCATGATGAAAGAACTATGCAGATAAGAGTGGCGTTTCCTCTCCTTGCTTTATTCCACCGCTTCCTTTTCGATGCTTCCACTGCCTCGGAAACGGTGTGAGTCACACCGCCACCCTCGGTCTGAGTCAGACCGACCCCCTCGGTGTGAGTCACACCGATTTTGAGGTAGTGGAGGTGTCGTGTCGGTGGTTCTTCAACAGAGTAACATGCGGCAGTGGAAGTGGAGGAGGTTCAACGCGTACTTTAGTTACGTGTGTCCATATCTGAAAAATCTATAAAATATATCCCCACGCTTCATTTTTCCCGATTTCACGAAGGTCTATTCAGAAATTAGTTGTACCTTTGTGTCCAAATCAGGCGAAATGTCTGTGGAACTAAAATAGAAAATACTGTTGGACATGAAAAAGATACTTTTTACACTTTGTATGATGTTGGCAACCGCATCGGGTTGGGCACAGGAACAGTTCCAAGGAATGTGGCAATGTGAGGACTTGCAGGCTACGATGGTCATCAATCTGGCGGAGAAGAACATCACCCTGAAAGATTTTGAGGGGGAGGAGACCTATGGCTATGTGAAGGGGAATTTCAATGGCACGTGGGTGATTCTGAAAGTGAAGAAGGTGGAGGAGAAGAAGGCGCTGGTGAGGATGGTGAGTGACATCGGCTACGATGCGCAGGATGTGGAGTTCCGCCTGACAGAAGAGGGTACGATGGAGATGAAATTAGTGGGTGACCAGGTGATGAAGACCGTTGCGAATGGGAAGTATGTGAAGATGCCGAAGGTGGCGGTGTTCAAGAAGGAATGACGGATTCTTGGCAAGCCAAGCGTGCTGAAGATACGATAAGAGAATTTGAAAGATTGAAGTTTTGGATAACTATTTAGACACGTTCAACCCTCCACAACGGGCAGCGGTAGAGTATTGCGAGGGGCCATCGTTGGTGATTGCTGGTGCGGGTTCCGGCAAGACGAGGGTGCTGACTTATAAGATTGCCTATTTGATGGAGCATGGTTATCAGCCGTGGTCAATCTTGGCGCTGACATTCACCAACAAGGCGGCAGGCGAGATGAAAGACCGCATTGCAAAGATTGTTGGGGTGGATTATGCGAGAATGTTGTGGATGGGCACGTTCCACAGCATTTTTCTTCGGATTCTGCGGCAGGAGCATGAGAAGATTGGCTTCTCGGCAAACTTCACCATTTACGATGCGGCTGATAGCAAGAGTCTGCTGAAAACCATCATCAAGGAGATGGATCTGGACGACAAATCATACAAACCTGGTACGGTGCAAGGGGCCATCTCGAACGCCAAGAATCAGTTGGTGACGGCAGAGCAGTATCTGTCAAATCCGGCCAATCGTCAGAGTGACGCACGGCGCAGCATGGTGGCGTTGGGGCAGATATATCAGCGGTATTGTAACCGTTGCAAGCAAAGCGACGCGATGGATTTTGATGACATCCTGCTATATACTTACCTGTTGTTTGAGCAACATCCTGACGTGTTGGAGAAATGGGAACAGCGGTTCAGGTATGTCTTGGTGGATGAGTATCAAGACACGAACTTTGCGCAGCACCGCATTGTGTGGCAGTTGACCCGTCGCCATCAGCATGTTTGTGTGGTGGGAGATGATGCGCAGAGCATCTATAGTTTCCGTGGTGCCAATATCGACAATATCCTGACGTTCCAACAGATTTACGATAGTGCCAAGTTGTTTAAGTTGGAGAGGAATTACCGTTCCACTCAGAATATCGTGGAAGCGGCTAATAGCCTCATCAAAAAGAACAGCCACCAGATTCAGAAAGACATTTTCTCTGAGAATGACAAGGGAGAGAAACTGCATGTGTTGGACACCCATTCAGACATTGAGGAGGCCAAGATGGTGGTGAATGCCATCCGAAGTGTGAAGCGGAGAGAAGGGTGTGAATATTCTGATTTTGCTATCCTTTACAGGACGAATGCCCAAAGCCGTGTGTTTGAAGACACGCTCCGCAAGGAGGCATTGCCATACCGCATCTACGGAGGACTCTCTTTCTATCAACGCAAGGAAATCAAGGATGTGATTGCCTATTTCCGTTTGGCTGTGAATCCGAATGATGAGGAGGCGTTCAAGCGAGTCATCAACTATCCTGCCCGTGGCATCGGGCAGACAACGGTGTCGAAGATTCTGGAGGTGGCAACAAGGAATGGAGTGAGCCTCTGGAGCGTCATCAACAACCCCGCACAATTTGAACTGGGTGTGAACAAAGGCACGTTGACCAAGATTGATAAATTCCGCGAGATGATTGACTCGTTCATTGAACAGGCACAAAAACTGCCAGCCAACCAGATGGGAACGATGATTGTGAAAGAAAGCGGCATCACCACCGACATCTATCAGGACACAACACCCGAAAACCTTTCCCGACAGGAGAATGTGGAGGAACTCATCAATGGCATGCAGGACTTCTGCGACATGCGCATGGAAGAGGGAAACGAAAACATTTCGCTGAACGACTACCTCTCGGAAGTGTCGCTGATGAGCGATGTGGATACTGATAAAGGGGATGATGAGCATAAGGTCACGCTGATGACCATTCACTCAGCCAAAGGTCTTGAATTTGGCACCGTGTTTGTGGTTGGTCTCGAAGAGGGACTCTTTCCCAGCGATATGGTGTCGGGCAATCCACGCGGAATGGAAGAAGAACGTCGGCTTTTCTATGTTGCCATCACCCGAGCCAAGACACATTGTTATCTGTCGTATGCGCAATGCCGTTTCCGCTATGGCCAGATGGAGTTCTCGGCTCCCAGCCGCTTTTTGAAAGATATCGAGCCCAAGTATCTGGACAGAAATCAGAGCATGTTCACTTCGAGAAAAATGGCAGATGACAACATCGAACTGCCGTGGAAACGCAAGAGTCTTTTTGGCGACAACAACAGAACAGGGGAGTCATTCGCTCAACGTCCCTACCGACCCATCATACCCAAACCTGCTTCATCCCAACCGCCGAAAAGCTCACCAGCTTTCCCTCGTTACCCTCGTGAGCTTAGTGGAACAAAGCTCGTGGACGAAGCGTCGGTGCACTCCACCTCGGTCGGCATCGCTGTGGGCAAGCACATCATTCACAACCGTTTCGGACGTGGGGAAGTTCTCCGTGTGGAAGGTACAGGCGACAACACCAAGGCCACCGTCCAGTTCGAGAACGTCGGCACCAAACAACTGCTACTCAAATTCGCCAAGTTTGAAGTGGTGGATTGAGAGGTCTCATTCCAATCCATCCAACAAAATGAAGGCTGCCCAATATTTCGGGTCATTCCAACCTTTTTCCGTGTGAGAACGAACAGTTTGCTTGGCAGCTTCCAATGCATCGTGTTTGTTCATCTTCTCCGCTATCCAGTTCTTGTAAAATTCTGTCATCAGCAGACAAGTGGCCTCATCGTCCACTTTCCACAACGACATGAGGATGCTCTGAGCACCTGCCTTCTTGAAACCGCGTTGCAGGCCAAAGACACCTTCACTGGTGATGTCTCCTTGTGCGGTTTCGCATGCGCTGAGGGTCGTGAGGTCAAGTCCTCGCAGGTCGAGTGTGGCAATTTCTGCAGCAGTAAGAATGCCGTCTTCAATGCCTTGTGGCAGGGTCAGGCCTTGATACTTGTTATCGGCTCCGGCGAAAAGGAGTCCGCATCGGGACAGCACATCGACGGGGGCAGAAGATGCCGCTGTTGGTACACTCTGGTAGAAGCCATGAGTCGCGACATGAATAATGCGCTTGAATTGTCCGCTCAAATTTTTGAAGGAGGCTTCAGTGCCTTGGTCAGCCAACAGTGCTTCAGCATGCATTCCTTTGTGTGAAGTATTGTTGATAGTATTGACGATGTTTTGAGCTTCGCTTTTTGTTCCGGCCAGATAGGGGATTCCGTCGTTGAGAGCACCACGCAGATTATAAGCATAACGTGTTTTGCCCCGCTGTTGCGGATACCGTGTGGCATCTTTTTTCATGGCTTCAATGCTGGTGTCGTAGGCCAAACCTCCATACACGACAGCATCTTTACCTTCGACGGGTTCTGTGTTGAGCGCCAGCCAGCGGGTGGATGAAACGCGGTACATCTTGTATACTTCTCCAATCAGACGACCGTCGGACAGTTGAAGCGATTCGATGGGCAGCTGGTAAAGCTCTCCTGATGGGGCAAAATAAATGCGTTGTACATTGCTGCCAGCCATCTTAATGATGGGCTGCCAAATGCGTTCTGCCAGATTGCCGGGACTGCTTTCCAATTCTTTCTTCTCTATGAGTGGCAAGAAATGCACATGATTCCATAGAGGCGACATGATGAGTGCTGCGTACATGGTGCTGTCCTTGCCCACACGATAGTCGACAAACTCTATCGCGAGGTCTGTTGCCGTCAGTTTGGCACGCACATCGCTATAGTGCACTTGCAGGAAATCCATGAATTGATGCAGGCCATTGGCCGATTCGCCCAGTTCGCGCTCCAAGCGGTCGGCTTCCAATGTGGCGGCATTGGCTTGTGCTGGCGGCGTTTGGGCGTCAGAGGCTCTTTTTCGCAATTGGCGGATTTTCTTATATTGTGCAGATAGTAGTGAATCGTTGTCGATGGTTCGTTGCAAAGCACTTTCAGCAGTGAGAAGAAGACCCTTTGCCAGCAGTTGCTGGTCGAAGAGCGCATCGGTGAATTCGCTGTCAAATTCCTGCAACTTATGAGCAAAAGCGTACATAATGGTGGTTGCACCCAAATTCTTGTTCCAATATGCTGTACGTTCCGTGGCTGTCAAATAAACAAAGTTGCGTTCCACATTCTTCTGGATGATGCTGAATATGGCTTTGCGGTCGTTGAGGGCGACAGTCTTTTGGTTCAGAAATCCTGCTATGTTGGAACGATAGTTATAGGCATCCTGTGTTTCCGAATGGAGTGGGCCATAGTAATCAATGGCTGTCTCCACGCATTTATCGGCCGCCTGCATGGTCTCATCTTTCTTGTCCAAATAGTAATAAGCTTGTGACAGTTGCATCCAGGCGATGGACAGGTCGTCTTTAGCTGCATCACCTGCTTGTTGCAGCAATGCCAGCGCGCGTTGTATATCCGTGACTGTTTTTTCGTATTGTTTCATGTGTGAATACCCATTGGCACGTGCACTATAATATGAAGCCAAATCTTTGGACGGATACCCTGTCGTTTTCTCGCTGCGGTCAATCAGTTTGGTCAGCGTGTCAATCCCTTCGGAATACTTTTGGTGTTGTATAATATTCTTTACTGCGCGTTCGTAAGACCTCACATCTGCCTTGTAGGCATTGAGGGCACTCTCATTGAGTTGTGCGGAGGCCATGAGGCTGATAGTGCATGCCACCATTAGCCATGCCATTCGATTTTTCGTCATATCAATCGTCGTTTTTTAGTTCATCAATTCTTTGTTGCCATAGTGCGGCTTTCTCGGCATCAGGAATGTCGTTTGTATAGAGTTTTGTCAGTTTCTGTGCCAATAGCTGTGCATAGATTTGTGCATCTTTCGTAGGGTCGGCCTTGCAGAGATTATATCCTTTTTCGAGATGGGGCAATGCCAGTTGAAATCGTTCGGATTCCATCTCTATGCTCCCCAGCGTGTAGAGTGCCTTACCTAGCAGAAGGTTACGCTCCGCATTTCCTTCACATTCGCTCACAATCTTCAATAATAACGCCTCGGCTTCATCGTTTTGCAGAAGTGAGTGCAACATGTTGGCTCTTGAAATCTGTTCTCTCAATCGTTTTTCAGGAGCCTTGGCCAAATCAAAGTTTCGTTCGGCCTCCAGACTTAGCTCAATGGCCTTCTCCAAATCGCCATTTTCCATTCGGATGTTCAGCGACTGCACACTATGCCATTGTCCCATCCAGGAGTAAATCATATAATATGCCTTTCCCTCAGGCTTGGCGTTCGCGAGCGCTTTTTCCAAATGTTCTTTCGCGGTGGGAAAATCTTTGTTGTCCATCGCATTCACCCCCAAATACAAATAGTTGATGGCCACAAAGTTTCTGACGGTGGGAATCATGGATTCTCTTCCCGTCTCTTTCAGTTTGGTTATTGCCTTTTCATAACATTCGCTCGATTTCTCATACTCTTTCTGCTTGAACAGCGCCTGTGCTTCAGCCATCAGTTCATCGTAACTTTCAGTTTGAGCCTGACATGCCATCGTGGCAAGTATCAGAACAAAAATAGTTAATGTTCTTTTCATGATGCGGATTTTTTTTAATTGCTGATAACCACAACGCTGCAGTCTTTCTTTCCGCAGTTGATGATTTCCAGTTCAACAGTGTTTCGTTTGTCGGTTGGGAGTTCGAAAGAGGTTTTGCGGTGGGGTTGCCCTTTTTTCACGTCGCGAGTGTCGTCATAACGTTTGTTGAGGCCGGCAGAGTTGGTGACGTGGATGCGCATCGTGACGAGACCACCTGCCTCGGCTACGACGGCAAGTTCTTGATGCCCTTTGGAACCGAAGGTGTATTTGGTGCTCTGACCTGCCTTGACAAAGCAGGTCTTGGTGAGGATGGAGCCATCAGGAGTTTGGCCACGGTGAGTGCCTGAACGGCTCAACTTGTCTGCATTCCTATAGACATCAATGCCTTCAGCAAGACTGTCGGCAAAAGTCTCGTTAAAGACAAGGTGACCGTTGAGGGATGCGATGGAATCATCTTGACAGCTCAAGGTACTGAAGTCGGCGGTATGGCAGTCGCGTAGTGCTGCGGCTGACTGTCTGATGGCGGCAGTATCGTTGATGGCTACAGCGTCACGCATGGCAATGCAGGCTTCGAATACAGCTTGAATCTCGCTGTCGCCTTTCTGGGCATAAGCAGACAACGTGGTGAGAGCAGCAAGGAGCGGAAGAATCAGTCTTTTCATGTTGCTGAGATTTTACGGTTTACGGTTACGGAGCTTTGACTGCGTGTGAATAGAGATTGCTTAGGGTTGGGCTTTGCGGATGACGAGGCGAAAACCAACGGTCTTTTCTTTGGCATCCGTGTTGAGACCTGCACGTGAAGAAATGGCGACCTCTTCAACAGGCGAATTATAGTGACCACCGCAGACGGTCCATTGTGCCCCGTCGGTTGCAGAGATGATAGGTGTGTTGCACCATTCGGCCACGTTGCCGCTCATGTCGTAGAGGTCAAGCATGTTAGGTATCTTGTTCTGTTGCCCATCGCAGGGATGTGCGTGTCCGTTGGAGTTGGCTTGATACCATGCCACGGAGTCTACATTGTTGCTGCCAGCATAGGTGGTTTGTTCTTGGTGCCATGCTCCATGCGCGGCATATTCCCACTCTTCGGCCGAAGGTAGGTCAAATTCGAGGTTGGTCATATTACGCAGCGTGTCGAGGTAGGTCATGTTGATTTCGCCGAAAGAAACTTCTGTCATGGGCATGTTTGCCTCAGCCTCATCATACGCTTCGCCCATGACACCATGCCACCAGCCAACCGTACATTCGAACTGACTCATCCACAGGGTGTCTGGCCGAACCGGTACCATGCGGCCGAGCATGTTGTCAAGCGTGGTCATTTGCTGCATGGTGAGGTCATTGCTGAGGTAGAGGCCGAAGTCGCTGTATTTCTTCTCCAGTTCGGTGCGCATGGACTCCAACTGTTGTTTTTTGTCATTCTTTTCCCAGAAAAGATAACAAGTGCCCAGCACAATCAGCACCACGGCAACAACTCCAGCCACGCCGAGCCATTTCATGAATCTGTGTTGAGCATCCAGTTTATTCAGCGACTTGTTCGCCGTGTCGAAATCTTCGTCCTTGTGTTCTTGTGGAGTGCGTGGACCCAGTGTAGGAACCAAACGGTTCTTAATCATCAGGTCGATGGTGGCACCCAGTGCTTGCCCGAAACTGATTTCCGAATGTTGATGTGAGCCGATGGCATTCTGAAGGTTTTGTGGCATGCCTTCAGGAAAACCATCAAACCCATTATCGGGGTTGATGGGGATGATTTTCTTCTGCTGTTCAAGGGCAAGCGTTATCTCCTGTCTCACCCAGTCGCCTTCGTTGTCGCATCGCTGCATGGAGTTTTTGGACAGCACCAGCATGAACACGGGGGCTTCCTTGATGGCAGCTTTGATTTTATCGCTGAAGATGCCATCGGTCAGTTCGTCATAGTCGAGAAAAACTTTGTAGCCGCGTTGGATAAGCATCAGTTGCAGGATGCGGGCATATTGTGCGCCTCCTGTCCTTCGGTAGCTGATGAATATATCGTATGGCTGGTTGTCTTTCATTTCTTCACGATTTGGTAACCCATGGCAAGAAGGAACTTGAGGGTGTTGGATGCCATCAGGCGGTCATATTGTTTTTCGGTTTCGGGCAATTCTGAATAGGGCACCATGTCAGGGGTCTGCATTTTGTCGTCATTGCGTTGGATGCCATAGCTCCAGCCTTCGCTTTGACGCTCCAGCGCCCACACATTATGTGCGTTGGATGCCATCATTTCTCCCAGTTTCTTCAGGTCGTCGGAAAGTTCTATATGCGACAGGTCGGCAGGGGTGGGGCGATAGGTCTTGCTGTCCACCTTGAAGGCTGTGATGCAGTCGCTGCCATCGGCAATCCACTGTTGCAGGAATGTGGGCAGCGGGAAGATGACCGTTTCGTCGGCGATGGGGTTGTAGAGGGTGATTTTTTCCGCTGGTCGGTTCACCAGCACAATGACGGTGTAAATCAGTCCATCGTTCACGGCTCCGAAGAATCGTCCGCTGATGATGGGCATGATGACGCCTCCCTTGCCAACAGCCGAGAAGATGGCTTGAGGGTTGAAATCATTGCGTTTGTACACTCTCAGACCGGCCTCTTCCAATGTTGTGCCAGCCATTCTCCGTTGTGCCAATGCGAACTTTGTGCATTGCTCGTAATACTGAATGTTCATGGTTATGTTTGATTTAATGATTGACAAAGCTATTCATTCCCCGATGCGGTGGAATGTTTAGTTTTAGGCGATTGTTGGGTGGCAAAGGTACATCTTTTTTCTTATACAACAAAAAATGGTGTGGTTTTTTTGTTGTGTCGGGAAAATATTGGCCATGTGTGTGATGTGTGGAAATAATTGTGTAACTTTGCAAATAAATTGCGAATTATGACTTTGTTAGAAGAGAATATCAATCAGATTCCGTCGCCTTGTTATGTGATGGAAGAGACGTTGCTGCGTCGGAATCTGGCGCTCATTGATAGTGTGGCACGTCGTGCCGATGTGGAAATCATTCTTGCATTCAAGGCTTTTGCCCTGTGGAAGAGTTTCCCCATCTTCCGTGAATACATCCACCACACAACCGCATCATCGCTTTTCGAGGCACGACTGGCGAAGGAAGAGTTTGACAGCAAGGCACACACCTATTCTCCCGCCTATACAGAAGAGGAGTTTGAAGATATTCTCAATTGTTCCAGCCACATTACGTTCAATTCGCTGAGCCAGTATGAGCGTTTTGCCCAGCAAGTACAGGGTAGGGCTTCCATCGGTTTGCGTGTGAATCCCGAATATAGCGAGATTGAGACAGAACTCTACAATCCCTGTGCACCAGGTTCCCGTTTTGGTGTCTTGGCCAACGACCTCCCTGAACAGTTGCCTGCCGACATTGAGGGCTTTCACATTCATTGCCATTGCGAATCAGGCAGCGATGTGTTTGAACGCACTTTGCAGCACATTGAGGCGAAGTTCTCACGCTGGTTCCCGCAGATCAAGTGGATTAATTTTGGTGGCGGTCATCTGATGACTCGAAAGGATTATGATGTGGAACTACTCATCAACACGCTCAATGCTTTCCATGCACGTTATCCCCATCTGAAGGTGATTCTCGAACCTGGCAGCGCATTTGCCTGGCAGACGGGTCCCCTTGTTGCTAAGGTGGTGGACATTGTTGAGAACAGCGGCATCAAGACCGCCATCATCAATGCCAGTTTCACGTGCCACATGCCCGACTGTCTGGAAATGCCTTATATGCCAGTCATCCGAGGTGCTGAAATCGTCGATGCTGAGCAAGAAGGACTTCCATCCTTCAGTGCTTATACTCATCAATTCTTGTATCGTATCGGTGGAAACTCTTGTCTCTCTGGCGATTTCATGGGGATGTGGCAGTTTGACCACGAACTGCAGATAGGGGAGACTCTCATCTTTGAGGATATGATACATTACACGACCGTGAAGACCACCATGTTCAACGGCATCGGCCATCCTTCCATTGGCATGCTACACAAAGACGGAACATTTGAATTGTTCCGTCAGTTCACTTACGAAGATTATCGTGACCGTATGTGTTAAAAGGATTGTTCCCTTAGAAGCGTCCACCGCCTCCTCCGAAGCCTCCGCCACCGAAACCTCCACGTCCGCCACCGCCTTCGGGTCTTCCTTCTGGGCGACCCTCTGGACGTCCTTCACCTCCAAAGTCTGGACGTTCGTTCATGAAACTGCGCATCTCACGGAGATTCTGTCGTGATGTTCTGTCTCCAAACAGATTGAAGCGGTAGATGAAGTGTGCCATCACGTAACTGTAGATGCTGTTCGTCTCACGGTCCTGACGGGAGTAGGCACTGATGGTACGGCTGATGTTGCTGCGCTGATGCAAGAGGTCATATGCCTGCAACGAGATGGTAGCCTGTTTCTTCTGAAGGAATCGGTAACTGATTTGAGCGTTCCATATGAGTTCGTTCGTGTTCATGTTGGCAGAAGAGTAACCACGACGTGAACTCATGCGGATGTCGGTGGAGAATCCGAAACCATTTTCGAAATTGCCTGTCGACGAAAGGCCATAGTTGAAGTTGAAAGTGTTCTGGTTGTTGGCAGCGGTTAATTTGCTGCTTGACTTTGACCATGTGATGCCTCCGTTGGCACGGATGTCGAAGTTGCTCAGCCTCAGCGTGATGCTCATGTTTTCGCCCAACGACGTTTGTTTCACGTCGTTTTTGTACGTTTTATGATTCTGGTAGATGTAACCCACGTTGTGGCGCAACGATGCAGTGGTGTTGGTGTTGAGGGTCAGTTTTTCCCATCCCAGTGGCGTGTTGAAACCAATGTTTCCATTGATGCCCCAGTTGCCGTTGATGTTCTCCGGACGTGTGGTTTGTCCACCTGTTTCCGGGTTGTATTCCGTTCTGTTGCTGATGCTGTTCAGTGTGTTGTTGAACGAGAAGCGTCCAAAGATGGATTGCTTCGTGGCTTCCAGATAATTATTATAGTCAACGTTGATGTTGTTGGTGAACGATGGCTTCAGGCCTGGATTACCTTCGCGGATGTTGAGCGGGTTGCTGTTATCCGTTAGGTTGAAGAGGTCCGTCATTTCTGGCTGACTGGTATTGCCGCGATAGGTGATGCGCAAGGTGTGCTGCCTTGTGAATCGGAAACGCGCATTCAGGGTCGGTGAGATGCGGGAAATGTTTCGGCTGGCGATGGTGTCGAGCCCTTGATACTGATATGACATCTTCTGATTCTGCCGCTCGATGCGTACACCGGCGCTGATGTTGAGCAACTGGGTGATATAACGGAACGAGATGTCCAGGTTGTGTGTCTTGTTGATGTTTTCCGTGTAGCGGGAAAGGGAGTCGCTGAGGAACTCAAAATAGTTGGGTGCCAGCATACCGTACTGCCCATAGTTCTCCCACAATTCCTGTCCGATGGCATCCACTTTGGCAAAGTCAAACGTCTGTCCATCGCTGTGGCGCTTCGAGTAGTTGTAACTGTAGTTGATTTGTGCGAACAGATTCCGCATGATAGGCTCGGAGTAGGAAAGTCCGAGGCTGTAGTTCTTGTTGCTGTTGGGGGTGTTGCGGTGACGATACGTTAAGTCCGTCGAGTCATTACGTTGGTGGTAGATGACGTTCGAGAAATTGAAGTTCTTGTTCTTGTTTTTGCTGGTCGAACCATTCAGCCTGAGGCTGATGTTGCGGCCGTTGCTGCCCGTCACGGCACTGGGACCAAACCAGGGGCCACCACCCAGACGGCGATTGAGCATCAAGTTTCCACTCACATTGTAGTTGTCGCCATTACTCCAGTTTTTTGATGTGTTCTCGTTGATTTTAATGTCATCGCTGATTTCATCCATCTGTGCCAGCGGGTCGCGGACATTATTCTGGTAAGGGTCATCGTTGAAGGTGGCCGATGAATTGCCAGACGAACTCTTCGAATCTCCTGTAGAGAAACGTGGGCTAAAGACCAGCGTGGTCAACGAGTCAATTTTCCATTCAGCCTTGAAATCTCCATTGATGTTTGCGTTTCTGTTTGTGTTTGTGTTGTGGCTATTGCTGAATGAAGCGCTGGTTGATACGAAATTTTGTGTGCTGTTGTAAGTGTGGTTGTTTGTCTTGTTATAATTGTATCGTATGTTTCCTCCGAACTCGAAGTTCTTCACATCGAAGACCAGTCGTCCTCCTACTTGCTTGTTGGTCGTGTTGCCGTTGTTGCCTGTGTTGTTCTGCGAGCCAATCACATTCGACTGGAATCCGTCAGAGAATCGGTTCACCATCACACGTCCCGAATACCTCTTATATGAACCGTATGCCGCATCTACATTTCCGAACCATCCCTTTTGCATTCCCTTCTTGATGGTCAAGTCAATCACCGTCTCTTCCTCTCCATCGTCAATGCCTGTGATGCGGCTGAAGTCCGATTGCTTGTCGTAGGTCTTCACCTTATCCACAATCTCTGCCGGCAGGTTTTTCATCGACATGTTCTGGTCGTTGCCGAAAAACTCTTTGCCACCCACCAGAATTTTCTTCACCGTCTTGCCGTTCACCTTCACCACGCCATCCTCGATCGTCACACCTGGCAGTTTCTTGATTAATTCCTCCAACACACTGCCTTCGGGCACCTTGAACGCGTCGGCATTGAAGATGAGTGTGTCCTCTTTCACTTCCACCTCCTTCAGTTGCCCAGTCACCACGGCCTGTTTCAGTTCCACTGTGTTGGGCGTGAGCAACACGGTTCCGATGGTTTGTGTGCCGCCATTCTCCGACCTCTTCACACTGATGCTTCGAAAGAAGTTGTGATAACCTATGTAGGAAATCTTCAGGATGTAAGAGCCGTCCTTCACATTCTTCACGTTGAATGAGCCATCTTTGGCTGTGGTTGCTCCTGTCACCATGCGGGCCGTGTCTGGCGTCATCACCAGCACCGTGCTCTGCACAAGCGTTTCGCCGTTTTCGCTGTCCACCACCTTGCCTTTCAGCGTCGATTGCGCGGAGGCGCCCATCGAGAGGCAGGCCAGTAGCAGTGTGAAAAGAGACTTTCGTGGAAATGTCATGTTGAAGATTGGTTTTGTATTTATGCTTCGTATGACGCATCCACAACTCGAAGGTTTAATCCAAATCGAAAAAAAGTGACAAAAAATGTGATACAAGGAAAAAGGGGCTTCCAAACGTATGCTTGGAAACCCCTTTTTCTTGCGGTGCGTACGAGACTCGAACTCGTGACCCCATGCGTGACAGGCATGTATTCTAACCTACTGAACTAACGCACCAGAATGAATGTGAATATGTGTGTTGTTGACGATTTTTTTGGATAGGCCTCACATCAACCATTGGCCTTTTTCTTGCGGTGCGTACGAGACTCGAACTCGTGACCCCATGCGTGACAGGCATGTATTCTAACCTACTGAACTAACGCACCATTTTTCTGGTTTTGCAATGCTGAAGAACCTCCGTTCTCGTTTTGCGAGTGCAAAGGTAGCACAAAAAATATACACCACAAAATAAAACAGGATTTTTTTTCATCTTTCACGAAAAAAAGGGAACCCCGCACAGTTGCGAAGTTCCCTTTAATATATAAATATGTGTTGTTTGAACAGATATTTACTGGGCCTGTCCTTTCAGCATGGCGTCGATGTTGGCAGCAGCCTTGCGACCGTCACCCATAGCGAGGATGACCGTAGCACCACCACGCACAATGTCACCACCGGCGAAGATGGTTGGAATGTTCGACTGCATCTGGTCGTTCACGGCAATCGTGTTCTTGCGACCCAACTCCAGACCTTCAACAGACTTAGGCACGATTGGGTTTGGAGACACGCCGACAGCCACTACTGCGAGGTCGATGTCACGAGTGACAATCTTGCCCTCCACAGGGATTGGAGAACGACGGCCAGAAGCATCTGGCTCGCCAAGTTCCATCACTTGCAGTTTCACCTGGGTCACATTGCCCTTCTCGTCGGCAACATATTCGATAGGATTGTGGAGGGTGAGGAATTCGATGCCCTCTTCCTTCGCATGCTTCACCTCCTCCAGACGTGCAGGCATCTCAGCCTCGCTACGACGATATGCGATGAACACATGCTCGGCACCCAGACGCTTGGCCGTGCGGCAAGAGTCCATAGCCGTGTTGCCACCACCGACAACCATCACATTCTTAGCCTTCATGATAGGCGTGTCAGATGCAGGGTTGGAAGCATCCATGAGGTTGATGCGGGTGAGGTATTCGTTCGACGACATGATGCCCACGCTGTTCTCGCCAGGAATGTTCATGAAGTTTGGCAGACCTGCACCAGATGCCACGAAGATAGCCTTGTAACCCTCCTTCTCGAGGTCTTCCACCGTGATGGTCTTGCCCACGATGCAGTCTTTCACGAAGGTGACACCAATCTTGCTGAGGTTCTCGATTTCCACATCCACGATGGCATTTGGCAAACGGAACTCAGGAATACCATACTTCAGCACACCACCGATTTCATGCAGAGCCTCAAATACAGTCACATCATAGCCAGCCTTAGCCAAGTCGCCGGCGCAAGAAAGACCTGCAGGACCTGAACCCACAATGGCCACCTTGATGCCGTTCTTTGGAGCACACTCTGGCAGCGCCATCTTGCCCGACTGACGCTCGAAGTCAGCAGCGAAACGCTCCAGGTTGCCGATAGCCACAGGCTTGTGACCCATCTTCAGGTGGATACACTTGCTTTCGCACTGCTTCTCCTGTGGACATACACGACCACACACAGCAGGCAGAGCGCTGGTAGCCTTGAGCACCTTGGCAGCCTCGAGGAACTGACCGCGCTCGATGTTTTTCACAAATGATGGGATATTGATGCTCACAGGGCAACCTTCCATACAAGAAGGCTTCACACAGTCGAGACATCGCTTAGCCTCAGTGAGTGCCTGGTCGATAGTGAGACCTGTGTTCACCTCCTCGGTGCGAGTGGTGGCACGATAGACAGGGTCAAGTTCGCCCATCACACAACGCTCGATTTCACCACGCTCCTTGGCCTTCATGCTGCCAGCCAATTCCTTGCGCCATGCAGCGTTGCGGTCGAGAAGTTCGGAGAGGGGAGTGTCAGTTGTCATGCCCGTTGGATCAGCCTTGGCTTCAGCCTTCTTGGTGGCAACGATGCCTTCCACGTGCTCCTCCAGTTTCTTCATCTCCTCAATCTCGATAGGCTTGAAGGCACCCATGCGCTTGAACATCTCGTCGAAGTCCACCTCATGACCGTCAAACTCAGGACCATCCACGCAGACGAAACGGGTCTTGCCGCCTACCGTGATACGGCAAGCACCACACATACCAGTACCGTCCACCATGATGGTGTTGAGCGACACATCCGTAGGCACGTTGTATTTCTTTGTCAAGAGGCAGCAGAACTTCATCATGATGGCAGGACCGATGGCGAAGCACTTGTCCACCTTCTCACGCTGAATCACCTGTTCGATGCCGACAGTCACCACACCCTTCTGGCCGTATGAGCCATCGTCCGTCATGATGATGACCTCGTCAGAGTGCTTGCGCACCTCGTCCTCCAGAATGATGAGTTCCTTCGTGCGGCCAGCCAGCACAGAAACCACCTTGTTGCCAGCAGCCTTCAGCGCCTTGATGATGGGGAGCATAGGTGCCACACCCACACCACCTCCAGCACAAACGACGGTGCCGAACTTCTCGATGTGAGTTGCCTGACCCAGAGGACCCACCACGTCGGTGATGTAGTCGCCCTCATTGAGGTTGCAGAGTTTGGTGGAAGAGTAACCCACCTTCTGCACAACAAGTGTGATAGTGCCAGCCTCCACGTCAGAGTCGGCAATGGTGAGTGGCATACGTTCGCCCTGTTCGCCAACGCGAACAATCACGAAGTGACCAGCCTTGCGAGATTTTGCTATCAGTGGAGCCTCAACAACCAATTTGAAGACCTTCTCACTGAACTGCTCTTTCTTAACAATCTTATTCATACTAATATCTTTTTACCATTAGATTACGTAAAAACCGGCGCAAAGTTACAAAAAAGTGCTCTAATAAGCACCCATTTTGTCAAAGAATCATCATTTTCCGAGGAAAAATGTTTTTTTTATGAGATTTCATGATTATCTTTGCCATGAGATTTACATAAACACAATACCAAAACCTTTTAACAAACTAACTTATGAGTAACCCCCTTTTCAACATCCAGTACGGACTCTTTGTCGTCACCACCAGCGACGGCAATCGTGACAATGGTTGCATCAGCAACACCGTGGCACAAGTGACAGCACAGCCCTGCCGCATCTCTGTAGCCCTCAACAAGAGCAACTTGACCACTGAACTCATTCAGCGTTCACGACGCTTCACGGCATCCATCCTCAGCGAGCGTGCCGACTTCGAACTCTTCAAGCACTTTGGCTTCCAGAGCGGACGCACCGTAGATAAATTTGCCGACTTCACCGACTGCCGTCGTGTCGCCAACGGCACCTTCGCCATCACACGTGGCACTAACGCCTTCCTCTCTGCCGATGTGGAACAGGCCATCGACCTCGGCACCCACATGCTTTTCGTCGGACTTGTCACCGAAATGGAAACACTCTCCGATGCACCCTCTGCCACCTACAATTACTATCAATCCAACATCAAACCGAAGCCTCAACCCGTGGGAAAGACAGCCGAAGGCAAGACCATCTGGCGTTGCAGCATCTGTGGCTATGAATACGTGGGAGAGGAACTGGCCGATGACTTCATCTGTCCTATCTGCAAGCATCCGGCATCCGACTTCGTGAAAGTGGTTGCAGAGCCCGAAGCACCCGCCGCTGCCAACAAATATGCAGGTACTCGCACCGAGAAGAACCTCGAAACAGCCTTTGCCGGCGAAAGTATGGCACGCAACAAATACACCTACTATGCTTCAGTGGCAAAGAAAAACGGCTACGAACAGATTGCCGCCCTCTTCCTCAAGACAGCCGACAACGAGAAGGAACACGCCAAACTCTGGTTCAAACATCTGGGTGGGGTAGGTTCCACTCCCGAAAACCTGCTTCGTGCCGCCGAAGGTGAGAACTACGAATGGACTGACATGTACGACACTTTTGCCCGCGAAGCCGATGAAGAAGGCTTCCACGAACTGGCCGAGCAATTCCGTGGTGTGGCAGCCATCGAAAAGCACCACGAAGAGCGTTACCGTGCCCTGTTGCACAACGTAGAGGCACTAGAAGTGTTCCGCAAGAGTGGTGTCAGCGTTTGGGAATGTCGCAACTGTGGCCATATCGTCATCGGCACCGAAGCCCCCGACGTATGTCCGGTTTGCTTCCATCCTCAAGCATACTTCGAAATCAACGCCGAGAATTATTAAGGCTAATATCTAAGAGAGAAAAGATAGCAAGTGTTGAAAAAATAGGGGAGTGTACATGTTTTTTTGTACACTCCCTATCTTGTTGTGTAGCGTGTTCCTTAAAGTCAGAATCCTATTTTTCGGATTCCTTTTGTTTCGAGTCTCTCATTATCACAATAAGCAGACAGTTCCTCAATAACATTTTCAGATTTGCCATGAAGGATATTCCCTATGGTATAATGTCTGGCGATGTTTTCTATTTGCCCACCACTGAATTCATGCTTAATGGCCAGGATACGTGTATCCTCTTCTTTTAGATATGGAATCATTTCATGCCACATACTCATACGGGCTTCAACAGTAGGTTTCTCAAACTTAATCTTATAGAGGAAGCGACGTTCAAACGCCTTATCCATATTTTGAGCCAGATTAGTGGTGGCAATAAGTATTCCATCAAGATTTCCCATTTCCTGAAGGATGATGTCCTTGATGTCGCCATCCACGTGGTGATCAATCTTCTGCAGGATTGTGGCTTCCCTGGCGCCGTCCACGCACTGGGCATAGTCGGTGTGGTCGGTCAGTATCAGCCGCGTGCCAGTAGGCACGGCGGTCTTCAGCTCCGGCACGTCGAACCCGAACCGCTGAGCAATGTACTGCGTTTCGCGGTTGATGGGGCCCGACACCTTAGCCTTGCAGTTATAGCCCAGCGCCCGCATCAGCTTGGCATAGCCCAGCGACGAGCAGACAGCATCCACATCGGGCGTCTTGTGGCCATACACGAACGTCGTGTTCTGCCCCCAGTCGAGCCCTCGCAACACGGCGCGGTACGCCGCCCCCGGTTCTATGACAGCATAGTCGTCGTTGGAGCACGATACCAACCAAACGGTGGCGCAAACGAGCATCGAAGCCCGTAGCCATTGAAATAATCTTTTCATACGTCTTATCTTCATTAACTATTTAAACAATTCATTTTCCTCATATAAAGTCTTGGCATCAAACCAGATGATGGGCGAGGCATGCTCCTCGCCGCCGCCACGATAGATGACCTTTGCGCCTACCTTGGTCCAGGTGAAAATCCCGTCGAGGGTCTTGTCCAGCATGATAGTCACGCCTCCACGGGCAATCCTGGAGATTACATGGAGGTTGTAGGGAATTTCCACCATGTCGGTCTCCAAACCCTGATAGTCGGCGGCACGGAATACCATTTCGTGCTGCTCGCCGTCCTTCTCGTAATAGACGATGTAGCTCAGTTTATCGGTCAGCAGGTCGGAACCGTCGTCAGCGACGAGGGGAATACTTAACTCAAGCCTGATATAGCTTTCTAAATCGTTATAACTCATTTCAACCTCAGGTGCTGCGGGTGTCGTCGCTATCTCCTTCTTCTTCGTGAACTTTGTGTTTCGGAATATACAGTACCCGTAGTAACTCAATATGCGATATGAACTGTTGATGCACATCGTCTTGCTGGAACTGATGGTGTTCTGCTGGGCGTCGTAGTCAAATACGATATCTGTCAGCTCGTATTCCTTATTGCCTTTGTCCTCAAAACCCGTCAGATAATAGTCTTGACGGTAATTTTGTTCTTGCCATGAGCCGCAATACTGGAGGGATGGGATGGTGATAGTCCGACGGTCGGGGCTGAGCGTGCCTTTTGCCCATCCATTGGCATCGACATGAGGGAATTTGAAATAGACGTCATTGCCGTCGAAACCGATCATGACCTCCTCCAAGTCATCATACTCCTTCACCAAATAGCCTTCATTATCAGTGGTAAGTACATCGTATTCGAAGCGGTATGGGCTGGCTGTCACGCCGGAAGGAAGGAGAATGGGGTCGGGAACGATATAGCGCTCCTTGGTGATATAGCCATTGGCTAAACCATACTCCACTTGTCGTGTGTCGGTGCCATAAAAACCTATGAAGTTGTCATGCTCCATGATTTTCTTATCGGCGTCGTAGGTCAGCGTGATGTCATCGATTTTTAATTCTTCATCATAACCCACGAGAAGCACTTCCTGCCAATCTTTGTAATAACCTACGAACTGTCCTTTCTCAATCGTGATGACACCACCTTCCAGACGACCATGCACCCACGACAGCGGCAGCTCCTTGAAGAGTCCCTGAATATAGACGTCCTGTCCGTTGAAGCCTATTGTCATGCCGTAGTTGAGGCAGAAATCTTTGTCGTCGCTACCTGTGATATACCACTGCTCGGTGGCCAGCCCTTCCGGCAGCGTCACGACGGATGGTTCCTTGAAGGAGCCCGGCATCACGGTGACGTTCTGAAGGATATTTGACACTTGGGTATGGCTGGGCGCATCAGACTCTGCAACAGCGAATTTCGCATCCTCAGGGATGGTCAGGATGCGCATCTCTGGATCGTAAGTGCACTCAAAGTCGGTCAGCTGATTCGCCTTGTCGCCTGTGTCCATGATGCCGACAACATACTTCTCGCCCGTCTTGTCCTCGCCAACGTACTGTCCGCTCTTGAACAGACAGGTGCCAGCATCAGTCAGCGTGCCTTTCACGAAACTCTTGGGGAATGACGAGGAAAAGCCAGAGACATAGACATCCTGTCCGTCGAAGGCCACCTGTACGTTCTTCTTTTCATAGGTCGTCTGCTCCCGGTCTGTCATATTCACAATTCTGACCGTTTGCATCGTGAAGCTCTTGCTCACCACACCTGGCGGGAGCGTCACTAACTTTTCCTGTGTGGCTGGCGACATATTCGTGTCATCATCGTTGCTACATGCTGTGAAGACAGTCAAACCGTATACGAGGGTGGCAGCCATCACCCATTGAATCATTCTTTTCATGGCGTATCCTTATTTAGTTCTTGGTTTCTTTCGGGGTTCGTTGGCATTATAGCCTTCTGTGAAGACGCTCATTGTGGCGGGACGCTGCTTGTTGGCCTTGATCCAGCGACTCCAGCCCGTGGCCTTGTCAAAGGCCGTTTGCTCGTAGGTGTTGGCGAAGGTGCAGCCCCATGCTCCCTGCTCATCGGGTTCTGATTCTTCTTCATCTGAATAAAGATAAAATGTGCCGTCGGGGTGGAACACTGCTGACTCCTTGATAATCCAACTTTCCCCATCGTACACCCAGTTGAACTCTTCGTACTTGCCTTCCCATCCGAGCACCACCGAGCCGTTAATGCCCTGGGCTCTCAGGTAGGCACAGGTTTGATGTGCCACGAGGCATCCGTCATCGTAGCTCTTCTTCATCTCGAAATAGGGGGCTTCCAATTCCGGCACCTTGGCTGCCAGCATGACGCCATAGATGAACAGGTCGTAGAAAGGCATGTTTCTGTAAACCTTCAGAGCATTTGCAGTGGCTGCGTTGACAGCGCTGCGCTTTTCGTCGCTGCTCTCGTAAGCCTGCAGGAGTTTGTCGGTGAACGAACGAACCTTCTGACCGAAAGCGTCGAGACCACGGGTACGTATGACTGTCATGTCGGTAAACGACTCTACAGTTTCGTCGCCAAAGTTCTTGTCCCATTGCTCAACGCACGCTTTGTTGTACTCCTTCAGTGCGCTTTCAGTATCTTCCTTGCAGCCTGCAAGTTTGTTGGTGAGCACTGTATAGTTGCCGCCCCATCCAGGTACCAGGAACGAAGAGGCTACGATGTAGTCGGTGTAATCCTTCAGTTCAAACAGATACTCGAAGCTGTTCATCAGGCAGGCATCGAAATAGACAACCTGCGGCTTGATGCTGGCGTTGGCAAGGGTGTATCTCAGCGAGTTCACGGTGAGTCGCTCGCTCTTGTTGTCGTCGATCAGGAACGACCGTGTGGTGTTTTTGGGGGTATAGGGCAAGTCTTCATTGGGCAGGTAGCCTGCGCCATGATCGCTCACCAACAGCACATAGTGCTTGGCAGGACAAGCCTTGGCAGCCCAGTCGATGAAGGCAAGCAGCGAGTCGGCAGTGGCGATATGGTCATTGTTGCAGCCGTGTACGTTGTCGGCTACCATCTGCTCTTCCACCTTTTTCTTGGGATCGACGGTGAAGCGGAAGGTGAAACGGCATCGGTTCTGCCATTTCGCAATCCAGGTCTTCAATTCAGCCAGATATTCCTCAACGTCAGCCTTGTCTTGCGGGTCGTCATAGTCATCCGGGTCATAACTCGACAGCAGCTCCTCGAACTCTTCCTGACTGCTGAACTTATACTGCACGGCAATCTTCACCTTGTCGTAGCTGGCAGGGTCGGCAGCATAGAACTGCTTGATGTTATTCAAAATGTCGTAGTCCAGATTCCCGCCACCGTAGCCATAAAACAGGATGGCATAGTCGGCCATCTCCGTCTTGCCTGGATTGGCTGCAGAGCCATCATCTTTACATGCCGTGAATATACTCAGGCAGCAAATAAGGGTGGCTGCCATCGCCCATTGTTTCATTCTATTCATATTGCGTTATTATCTTACTTAAGTTTCGTTTATCGCGTAGCGCTTTGCTCGCAAAGAACCGGTAACTTCCGAAAGTTGAATTATCTTATAATTATCTTTTTATTTTTATATAGATAGATGCCACGCTGTGTAGGCTTGCTCATGAGGTGACGGCCATCCAGCATGTACCACGCCTCAGACATCTTACATCTGTCATCAGCCATCTCAACGATGCCTGTAGTCTGCTGGATATAGTCCAGTCCTTTCTTGGCATTGATTTTGCCGTAGCCCCAGCGGGTAGGATTCTTTGTGGTGAACTCGTCGTTGTCGCACGAATGTGCTAAGACGTCCTTTACATCATCCAACGTGAGCTCAGGATCGGCCTGCAGCCACAGGGCGATGATGCCCGCCGCAGCGGGACAGGCCATCGACGTGCCACTCATGCTTACGTAGGGGTAGCCCTGCCACGTCATCGTTTCGATGTAGGTAGGTGCGACGCCATTCACGACATCGTTGTACCGGTTTCCCGCCGACACCACATTGACGCCAGGGGCGCAGACGGTTGGCTGTGTGACACCGTTGAACATCTTGCCATAGCTGCTGAAATAGGCGATGTCGCCCAGTGTGTACGTTTCTGACCCGTCTAGATCCTCCTTACCTTGTTCGTTAGCACGCTCAGTGGTGTTGGTGCACCATGCTCCCACGCTGATGACATCGGGTGTGCTGGCCCAGTCATTGGCCGAAATGACATCGTCGCCGGTGATATAGCCCTCACCCACGTATGGGACGAACTTGTAGGTGTCCTGCCACAGGTCAACGGCAGTGCCGGGTGAGCCTGCCACGGTGATGGTCAGGGCATAGTATGCACCATCGTTGGTCTTCGTGCAGAAACCGTAGGGAATGATGGTCAGATCCTGCCGACCACTATCCAGTGTGCGGATGGCAAGGTACACCTTTCCTCTGAAATATTTCTCCACTTCAGGGTAGTCGGCCGAGTTGATGGTCACCATCTGGTCGGGGCCGCCCAGAGTGCCTGTGACGACCGGCGATGACCATGTGTAATCCTGGATTACCTTATTGCCATCGCGAGCCACCAGGTTTAAGCGCAGGCTTATCTCACCACTTTGTCCGGGACGGGTGTAGCCTCTGACCTCGGAGGTGAATTTCGTGTAGAAGGGATTGTCGGGGTCGGCATCTTCTGGTTCGTAAGTGGTAGGAAATGCCAGCAGACCGACGCTGAACGACGGCTTGTCCTCAGCAAACTGATAGTGGACATGACTGCCGCTTCCACCCTCGTTACTACTGGCAAATACGGGAATGGCGTTCTTGGAGAAGGCCGAGACGGCTTCGGGCACGGTGCCGGTTCCGTCGTGAGGTCCCATGTGACTGCCAAGGCTGGCGCTCAGCACCATGGGCTGGTCGCTCTGTTGGGCGTAGGCATTGGCAAAGGCCAGATATTGTTCTAAAGCCTGATGGATTTGGGCATCCTGGGTGGGGTCGGGGTCCTGTAGTGTTTCGCTCTCTGCGGGAATGCCTGTATCGGAATCCACTTCATCTTCCGTGACGAGCGTCGCCATGGCCAGATAGACGATGTCAGCATCGGGAGCCATACCGCCAAAGCCCTGAGGCGACAGCGTGCCGGCAGCGATGCCTGTGGTATGACTGCCGTGGGGTGACAATTTGGTGTCGTAAACGAGCTTGGAAATGAGTTCAGGCGTATCGAACACGCTGCCCGGAAACTCTATGGTGCCGGCCACGGGGTCATCAACCACGAACTTGTGGCCTTTATCCGACTCCGTGTTGTAAACGCACTTGATGCGGGAGCGTCCTTGTGCATCCTTGAAGGCAGGGTGGTTGAAGTCGATGCCCATATCTATCACGCACACCGTTACGCCCTTGCCCGTAAAGGGAGAGCTCACCGTGGGGTTACTGCCGTTGAGGAGGTTGACGCTCGTCACCTCGCGTGCCACGTCGGTCATTAGCTGCCCCTGATGGCCTACGTCCATGCGGAGTATGCCGTCCATCTGGGCGATTGCCTCAACCTTGTCGAGCGGCACCTCAACGATGGCCTGCTGACCAATGCGCCCCCTGATGGTCACACCCAGCTCTCTCAGACGAGCATACGTGTCGGCAGCATTCTCATCAGCCACTTTCACAACGAGCGTCAGCGTAGACTGCTGTGCCAGCGACCTGTTCTTCCCGTCTGCAGCCATTTGTTCCAACTTGTCTTTCTGTTCCGCCATGCGAATCATCGCGTCGGTGGTCATGACACTTTGTGCTGCAGCTCCCAGCGCATGCACCATCAAGATGGTAGTAACCATCATCCATTTTTTCAAGTTTTTCATATAATTACGATTGATGTTTTTCTTTTTTGCAAAGGTAAAAAAAACAAATCACATGAAAAAATAGAATGCGAAATTTTGTTTAAAATTCAAGTTTCGCAAGCTCCACTTTCTTGGAGTTAAAGAAGTTAAAGGAGTTAGAGGAGTTAAAGCCGAATGTAATGCTGGCGTGAAAAACTCCTCTCCACAGTTGACAGAGTATAGGCTTTAACTCCTATAACTCCTTTAACTCCTTTAACTCCTGAGCGAAGCGGTAACTTCCGAAAGTTGTATTTTGTTATAAAAAAATTACTTCTAGTCTAACGTCGTAAAGCTCACGAGGGTAACGACGTAAGGCTCGTGAGCTTTGTGGGTGTAAGCTCAAAGGGGGAGTGGAGGGGGATTTTGAGACGTAAAAGGGGGAGAAAAGGGGGGGGGAGTAGTGTTAGTTTAATAACTCTAATTCAATTTATTGTAAAACAATAAGTAATGAAGTAGAAAGGGGGTGAAGGGGTGAAGGGGTGAAAAAAATAAATTTTTAGAAAATAAAAATATGGAAAAGTTTTGGAAAAAACACCCCCTTCCCCCCCTCAACTCCTCATCACTTCTATGATGATATGACGGTAACTCACCAGATGGAAAGGACTGTTGTCGTGTACTTCGCAGATGAGGTGGAGCGTTTGTCCTTGCCGGGCATTGTTGGGGATTCGGAAGGTGAGAACAGACTTGTTGGCATCGGGAAGTGAGAGTTGCACGTTGCCGATTTCGGGTTGCTGCCACCAATGGAAGGTGAGCGCATCGCCATCTGGGTCATAAGAAGAGGATGCGTCAAGTGTGATGACCTCGCCTGCCTTGGCACGACGATGTATGGGGTAGGGAGCAGGCGTTTTCTTGGCGTGCTTGATAACCACCTGCGGGTTGCGGTTTCCCTTGCCCTCGGCTGCCCACTGCATGCGTGCCTTGAAGTCGTTCAGTTCGTCAGGATAGAAACGGCGCTTGTAGCCAATGGAGATGCTGCGTGTGGGTTCCTGCCAACTGTTCCATGCGGTGGTGAGGGAGTCGGGAGAAAGCCCTCTCACATGATAGCCTGCCCAACCTGCCTGCGAGGGGGCTTCGGGGTCGTTCAAACCGTGGGGCATCACATAGAGGAAACTGGGTGTGTCGCCTTCCACACCCCATTTGTAGTTGGGGTATTCCTGTCCCAAAGCACCCTTGCCTTGAATGTGGTCGGCATGCTGCTGCCACGCCTGTTTGCCCAATTCGCATTGTTCTTGCCAAGCCCCTTCGTCCCAGATGAACTGCAAATCATCGGCAAACTCTTGGCGCAGCCACATGTGGGAACTGTAGGCGCGGTTCATGCGCATGCTGTACTGCATGTCCTGGTCGGTGATGGTGTAGATGCGGAACTTGCGGACAAACCGTTTCAGTTCGTCGGCCGTGCGTGTCTGCTTCACTCGCCAGATGGCTTGCGCCAGCGTGTTGGCTCCTCCCCATGCAGCTACGTAAATGGGGCGTGGGTCATCTTCATCAGCCAAGCGAATGAGCAGGTCGCTGCCAGGCGAGTCGTTGTTCTCACCAATGGCTCCGATGCCGCCATGTATGCTGCCATAAACGGCACGTGAGGCCAGATAGTCGGCACTTGGCCAATAACCCAATTTCTGTGTCTCATTCTCCTGTTTGATGGGAAGAAAGGACTTTTGGTTAGAGCGTTTCATTAAGTTTGGAACATCCTTTCTGTATGCCTCAATGATGCGGTCAAGATACTGCTTCCATTCAGCAGGATAGGGGTCGCAGTTCCATCCCACAGAGGTGATGAGTGCCTCTATCTCGAAGCGGTCGGCATACACCATCAGCCTCACCATCGATTCCATGTCGTCGGGTTCCACATCGGCTGGCGCAATGTCGGTACACACGACCAGTCGCGGTTTCAGGAGCGTTTTCTGCGCTGTACAAAGCACGGGGAATGTCAGTAGGGTCAGTAAGAGGAATATTGTTTTTTTCATCGTTCTTGTGATGTTGTTGTGAAATCGCTACAAAGTTAGAAAAAGTTTTTGTAACTTTGCAAGCACTACCTACTATTACTTACTTAAACCTTTATGATTATGAGAAAATTATTCTTGTTGTTGCCACTGCTGGTAATGATGGTGGGCTGCACCTCGCAGAAGGAAGCGGACAACCCTGTGCTGACTGTCGAGGGCGGTCAGATTCAAGGTGTTCTGGCAGAGAATCCCGGTGTGTATGTTTATCGCGGCATTCCCTATGCTGCGCCTCCCATTGGCGATTTGCGTTGGAAGGAACCACAGCCCGTTGTGGCGTGGGATTCTGTGCGGATTTGCGACCGCTTCGGTCATCCCGGCTACCAGACAGTTCACTATCCCGGTGGCTACACCTCGGAGTGGGGTTATGGCGCAGAGGCTCCTTATAGCGAGGATTGCCTCTATCTGAATGTCTGGACGAAGGCGCCCGGACAAGTGGACAAGAAACTGCCTGTGGCATTGTGGATTCACGGTGGCGGTTTCCGCGAAGGCTGGGGCTCTGAGCCTGAATTTGACGGACAGGAGTGGGCATCGAAGGATGTGGTGCTGGTGTCCATCAACTACCGCTTGGGCATCTTTGGCTTCATGACGCATCCGGCGCTGTCGGCCGAAAGCCCCAACCACGTCAGCGGCAACTACGGCATTCTCGACCAGATTCAGTCGCTGAAATGGATTAAGGAGAACATTGCGCAGTTTGGCGGAGACCCCGACAACGTGACCATCTTCGGTCAGAGTGCTGGTGCGGGCAGTGTGCGCACCCTGTGCGAAAGTCCTTTGGCTCGTGGCCTCTTCCATAAGGCAGTCATCATGAGCGGTGGCGGCATCAATGTTCCCGGTCAGGATGGTGCTGCACCCAAGCCTGCCACACCGATGGTCAAGTTCTTCACCTACAACCCAACGCTGGAGGAGAGCGAGGCTGAGACCAAGAAGGTGATGGATTGGGCAGGACTCACCGATCTCGAAAAACTGCGTTCCGCCTCTACGGAAGTGCTGTACACGGTGGGGCAGTTATATAATATGGTCAACAAAACCGATGTGTTCCTCATGCAGCGTCCCATTGTTGACGGCTATGTGTCGTTGAAGAATTTCGACGAGGCCACCCGTGCAGGCACCATCGTGGATGTGCCTTACATGATTGGCTACACACTCAACGACATGGGCTCGATGGGACCTGGCATCGCAGAGTTCTGCAAGGTGCGCCAGCAGCAGGGTGGCAAGGCTTGGGCGTATGAGTTTGCCCGTCCGTTGCCCGACGATGGCCAGCATCCCGACATCACCAAGCGTCTGAAAGGTGCGTTCCACAGCAGCGACTTGTGGTATGTGTTCAAGAGCCTGAAACATTGTTGGCGTCCTTGGACTCAGGGCGACTGGGATTTGTCGGAGAAGATGCTGACGGCTTGGACCAACTTCGCCAAATATAGCGACCCGAACGGTGAAGGCGAAGGTTTAGGATGGAAGCCCTGTACGGCAGAGAATCCGCAGTTCATGATCTTCCAACTGGATGCCAATGACAAGGAGGCTTCGGCGATGGGCGAACCTATCATTCCTGAACCCGCAAAGCCATAACGGCAAGGCAATTGTGATATTGGCTGCTTTAATGCAACCACAAAAAAAATGTCCGGATGACATGAACGCTCAGTTCACATCATCCGGACATTTTTATGGATGTTGTCTTGTTTAGTCAATCATTTCGAAACCCGTGTAAGGCACCAATGCCTTAGGGATGCGGATGCCCTCAGGAGTCTGGTTGTCTTCGAGAATGGAAGCCACGATGCGGGGCAGAGCAAGTGCTGAGCCATTGAGAGTGTGGCAGAGTTGCACCTTCTTGTCGGCATTGCGGTAGCGGCACTTCAGACGGTTGGCCTGGTAGGTGTCGAAGTTGGAGACAGAAGAAACTTCGAGCCAACGGCCCTGTGCCTCGCTGTACACCTCGAAGTCGTAGCAGATGGCAGAGGTGAAACTCTGGTCGCCGCCACAAAGACGAAGAATACGGTAGGGGAGTTCCAGTTTCTTCAGAAGCCCTTCCACGTGGTCGAGCATTTCCTTGTGGCTCTCCTTGGAATGTTCGGGCTTGTCGATGCGCACAATCTCAATCTTGGAGAACTCGTGCAGACGGTTCAAGCCACGCACGTCCTTGCCGTAAGAACCTGCTTCGCGACGGAAGCACTGCGTGTAGGCGCAGTTCTTGACGGGAAGGTCTTTCTCGTCGAGAATGACATCGCGGTAAATGTTGGTGACAGGCACCTCAGCCGTTGGGATGAGATAGAGGTCGTCCACCTCGCAGTGGTACATCTGTCCCTCCTTGTCTGGCAACTGACCTGTGCCGTATCCGGAAGCGGCATTCACCACCGTTGGAGGCATGATTTCAGTATATCCAGCCTTGTTGGCTTCGGCAAGGAAGAAGTTGATGAGGGCGCGTTGCAGTTGTGCACCCTTGCCGATGTAAACGGGGAAACCGGCACCCGTAATCTTCACACCGAGGTCGAAATCGATGAGGTTGTATTTCTTGGCCAACTCCCAGTGAGGAAGTTTCGCGTTGCCATTGTTGGGCACCGTGTTCCAGTTGCCTACGGTGTCGCCTGGCTTGCACTCGCGAAGCGATGACTTCACCACCACATTGTCTTCAGCACATGCACCTTCGGGTACTTCGTCGTAGGGGATATTGGGGATGGTGCAGAGGTGAGCAGTCAGTTCATTCTCTGCATCCGACTTGGCTGTTTCGAGTGCAGCGGCATCAGCCTTGAGTTTTGCCACTTCAGCCTTGGCAGCCTCAGCCTCGTCCTTCTTGCCTGCCTTCATCAACTGACCAATCTGAGCCGCATACTTCTTGCTTTCGGCAAGAATGGCATCCAGTTTTGTCTGTGCTTCACGACGCTGCTTATCGATGGCAATGGCCTTTTCTACAGCTTCTTTTGCACCTTGAAAGTGCTTCTTTTCGAGACCCTTGATGACTCTGTCGGTCTCTTCTGTGATGAGTTTAAGTGTAAGCATATTGTAAAGTTGCAGAATTGAAAAATTGAAGAATTGAAGTTTTCCAATCACGATGTATGAACAAACCGAAAGGCAACTTCAATTCTTCAATTTTACAATTGTTGAATTTTAATTATTTGAGAAGTCCTAATTCCTTGAATGTGTCCACGAGGATGGCGACGCAGCGGTCAACCTGCTCCTTTGTGTGAGTGGCCATGAGTGCCACACGAATCAGTGTGTCTTGAGGTGCACATGCAGGTGGCACAACTGAGTTGACGAACACACCCTTGTCGAAAGCCAACTTGGTGACTTGGAAAGTCTTGAAGGCATCGCGCACGTAAAGCGGGATGATAGGACTCTCGGTGTCGCCAATCTCGAAACCTGCTTGTTTGAACTGTTCGAGCGCGTAGTTGGTGATCTTCCAGAGATTCTCCTGACGCTCAGGCTCGGCCTTGAGGATGTGGAGGGCTTCCAATGCGGCTGCTGTGGCGGCTGGGGTGTTGGAAGCACTGAAGATGTAAGTGCGACTGTTGTGACGCAGCCAGTTGATGGTGTCGCTGTCGGAAGCGATGAAACCGCCGATGGAAGCGAGACTCTTGGAGAATGTACCCATGATGAGGTCAACGTCGTCGGTCACGCCGAAGTGGTTGCACACACCACGGCCGTTTTTGCCAAACACACCCAAACCGTGTGCCTCGTCCACCATTACAGTGGCGTTGTACTGCTTCTTGAGAGCAATGATTTCGGGGAGTTTTGCCAAGTCACCTTCCATGGAGAAGAGGCCGTCGATGACAATTAACTTGAGAGAGTCGGGATTACAGCGCATCAACTGATGCTCCAAATCCTCCATGTCGTTGTGTCTGTAGTGGAAGAACTGCGAGAAGGAAAGACGGCGTCCGTCCACGATAGATGCGTGGTCGCGGTCATCGCCAATAATGTAGTCGTTTCTTCCGGTCAGACATGACACCACACCTGAATTGACTGTGAACCCGGTAGAGTAGACCAGTGCCTCATCCTTACCCACAAAATCTGCCAGTTCCTTTTCCAGTTGGATGTGGAGGTCGAGTGTGCCATTCAGGAATCGCGAGCCAGCACATCCCGTGCCATATTTCTGGATAGCCTTGATGGCGGCCTCACAGATACGCTTGTCGTATGTGAGACCCATGTAAGAGTTCGAACCAAACATGAGGACGTGCTTCCCACTCATCAACACCTCTGTGTCCTGATGGCTGTCAATTTCTCTAAAGTAAGGATAGACACCCGCATTGATGTACTTCTGCGGCTCTCTGTACTTACTCATTCTTTCTTGTAATAAACCCATAGTCAAAATGTGTGTTTCGGTGCTTGATTGACTGGCAAAACATCGATTTCGCCTGAGAAAAAGTTTCTTGTCAACACCGAAATAGACACGCTATTTTTTTATTGATGTTTTCTAACTTTTCTGTGGTTTCACACAAAAACGGTGCAAAGTTAGTAAAAAAAGAACGTTTCTCCTGCATGATTTCTGAAAAAAAATAAATAAAGATAAAAAACAGGAGTTCGATATGGTGTTTTGTTGAAAAAAACCGTACTTTTGCACATTGTTCGTAAAAAGAACAGGTTTTGCTATCTCGGTTTCGCATACACATTATTATATATATGCGTAAGGAGACACCCAGTGTTACAGGCAAAAATATGGCAGAGAAAAAGAAGATATTATTTGTGGTGAATCCCGTTTCGGGTACTTCTGGCAAGAACTTCATCTTGCGGTTGATTGATGATTATCTCGATAGCGGGAAATACAGCCATGAGGTGGTGAGGACGGATTATACGGGACATGCTACGGAGTTGGCTCACGAGGCGGCAAGGCAGGGAGTGGACGTGGTGTGTGCTGTCGGAGGAGACGGAACGGTGAACGAGGTGGCCACAGGGCTTATCCATACGAACACGGCTTTGGCCATCATCCCCTCGGGGTCAGGAAATGGTTTGGCACGCCATCTTTGTATTCCCAACGACCCGCTCAGCGCCATCAAGATTATCAATCGCGGACAGATTCAGGCAATGGATTACGGGACGGTGAACAAGCGTCCTTTCTTCTGCACCTGCGGTGTGGGATTCGACGCCTTCATCTCACAGCGGTTCGCTGAGTCGGGCAAGAGGGGCCCCGTGTCCTACATGGAAAATGTGTTGAACAGCAGTTTGAAGTATCACCCGGAGACCTACGATGTGGAGATCATCAACAACAAGGAAGGGGAAGAGGTGCGACAGGTGTATAAAGCTTTCCTCATTTCCTGCGCCAATGCCTCCCAATATGGCAACAATGCCTACATCGCTCCATCGGCTTCTGTGCGTGATGGCATCATGGATGTGACACTCATTGAGCCTTTCACGCCCATCGAGGCTCCGCAGATAGCCATACAACTGTTCAACGGCACCATCGAACAGAACTCGCGCATCAAGACATTTCAATGTCAGCAGGCCATCATCCGCCGCTCCAAATCTGGGGTGGTCCACTACGACGGCGACCCGATGCAGACGGGAAAGAAGGTGGACGTGAGGATTGTTCCAGCCGGACTGCTGTGCATCTCGCCCGTGGAGGAAGGAGTGCCTGCGGTGGAGGTGAGAGTGCAGAATTTTATCACTGAACACTTCCGTCTCATGTACAACAAAACGGAAGAACTGATACAGGAGAACATTCGCAAAAGTCAACGCATCGCACAGCGAAATAAGGACTTCATTCGGAAACTTTCTGGCAAATAAACACGTTTTTCTAAAAAAAAATGGAAAAGTTTTGGAAGATTGAATGAAACTGCCTATATTTGCAAAATAACGGAAGAGAGTGCTTCTCTGTCGCAAGACGAGGACATCTTTTCAAGCATGAAAACATTTCAGATTTAAAACCTTAAATAATTAACAAAACAAAAGAAAAAGTTATGGCTCAAAAAAGAGTTTACACCTTCGGAAATGGACAGGCTGAAGGTAACGCGCAAATGCGCGAGGCTCTCGGTGGCAAGGGTGCTAACCTTGCCGAGATGAACCTCATTGGTGTGCCAGTGCCTCCGGGCTTCACTATCACTACAGACTGCTGTAATGAGTATTACGAAGTGGGTGAGGAGAAAATCAAGGAACTTCTTCAGGACGAAGTGAATGCCGCTGTGGCTCACGTTGAGAAACTGATGAACTGCAAGTTCGGCGATGTGAACAACCCACTGCTCGTTTCTGTACGTTCAGGTGCTCGTGCTTCCATGCCTGGCATGATGGACACCATCCTCAACCTCGGTTTGAACGATGAAGTGGCTGAAGGTATGGCCAAGAAGACCAACAACCCACACTTCGTGTACGACTCCTATCGTCGTTTCGTTCAGATGTATGGTGACGTGGTGATGGGCTTGAAGCCAGTGAACAAGGAAGACATCGACCCATTCGAGGCTATCATTGAGAAGGTGAAGGAAGAGCAGGGTGTGACCCTCGACAAAGACCTTTCCGTTGAGTCTCTGAAGAAACTTGTTGAACTCTTCAAGGCTGCCATCAAGCAGCAGACTGGTCAGGACTTCCCAACCGACCCAATCGTTCAGTTGTGGGGTGCCATCTGTGCTGTGTTCCGCAGTTGGATGAACGAGCGCGCTATCCTCTACCGTAAGATGGAAGGCATTCCAGACGAGTGGGGTACAGCCGTTTCTGTGATGGCCATGGTATTCGGTAACATGGGCGACACTTCTGCTACAGGCGTTTGCTTCTCTCGCGATGCAGGTAATGGCGAAAACCTCTTCAACGGTGAGTACCTGATCAATGCACAGGGTGAAGACGTGGTGGCTGGTATCCGCACACCACAGCAGATTACCAAGATTGGTTCACAGCGTTGGGCTGAACGTGCCGGTATTTCTGAAGCAGAGCGTGTGGCTAAGTTCCCATCCATGGAAGAGGCTATGCCTGCTCTCTATGCAGAACTGAACGACATTCAGGACAAGTTGGAGAAGCACTACAAGGACATGCAGGACATGGAGTTCACCGTACAGGAAGGCAAACTCTGGTTCCTCCAGACTCGTAACGGTAAGCGTACAGGTACTGCAATGGTGAAGATTGCGATGGATCTCGTTCGCGAAGGTCTCATCGACGAGAAGACCGCCATCCTCCGTTGTGAGCCACAGAAACTCGACGAACTGCTCCACCCAGTATTTGATAAGGACGCTCTGAAGAAGGCTCAGGTCATCACTCAGGGTCTGCCAGCATCTCCTGGTGCAGCATGCGGTCAGATTGTGTTCCACGCTGACGATGCTCAGGAATGGCATGAGAATGGCCACAAGGTCATCATGGTTCGTATCGAAACATCTCCTGAAGACCTCGCTGGTATGGCATCTGCCGAGGGTATCCTCACCGCACGTGGTGGTATGACCTCTCACGCTGCTGTGGTTGCCCGTGGTATGGGTAAGTGCTGCGTTTCCGGTGCTGGTGCCATCAATGTTGACTATAAATCTAAGACAGTTGAGATTGAAGGCGTAACCTATAAGGAAGGTGACTACATCTCTCTGAACGGTTCAACAGGTCAGGTTTATGCAGGCGAAATCAAGACAAAGGCTGCTGAACTCTCTGGCGACTTCAAGGCACTCATGGACCTCTGCGACAAGTACACCAAGTTGCAGGTTCGTACCAACGCCGACACTCCACACGATGCAGAAGTGGCTCGCGCATTCGGTGCCAAGGGTATCGGTCTGACCCGTACAGAGCACATGTTCTTCGACGACCAGAAGATTATCGCCATGCGTGAGATGATTCTCTCTGAGACAGTTGAAGGTCGTGAAAAGGCACTTGCCAAGTTGCTGCCTTATCAGAAGGCTGACTTCTACGGCATCCTCAAGGCTATGGATGGTCTCCATGTGAACATCCGTCTGCTTGACCCACCACTTCACGAGTTCGTTCCACACGATCTGAAGGGACAGCAGGTAATGGCTGACGAGATGGGCGTTGACATCAAGGTTATCCAGCAGCGTGTTGCTTCTCTCGCTGAGAACAACCCAATGCTCGGTCATCGTGGTTGCCGTCTGGGCATCACATTCCCAGAAATCACAGCCATGCAGACTCGTGCCATCCTCAGTGCTGCTTGCCAGTTGAAGAAGGAAGGTTTCGACCCACATCCAGAAATCATGGTTCCACTCATCGGTATCCTCTACGAGCTCAAGCAGCAGAAGGAAATCATCCAGAAGGTTGCTAAGGAAGTATTCGCTGAGGAAGGCGTTGAAATTCC
>JAEEGS010000045.1 GCA_016280445.1 Bacteroidaceae bacterium | reverse complement strand
TTGTGAAAATCAACGAAGAAGACAAGAAGGCACTCCGCGCTGAAGGCTTCATCACACGTGATGCACGTGCTGTTGAACGTAAGAAGCCAGGTCAGCCAAAGGCACGCCGTCGCTTCCAGTTCTCTAAGCGTTAATATTACTTGGAAGACCAGAGAAACCAAGATTATTGGGAAAATCAGGTCGACCAGCATATCATATCATCGTTTAGTATCTAAACTTGCAGGCTCTCTCACACAAAGGGCGACCTGCGGGTTGGTTAAACAAACATTAACTCAAAAAGAAAGTAAACAAACAAAACAATTATGGCAAGAACAGATTTTGATTCTCTTCTCGCAGCAGGTGCACACTTCGGTCACCTCAAGCGTAAGTGGAACCCCGCTATGGCTCCTTACATCTTCATGGAGCGCAATGGCATTCACATCATCGACCTTCACAAGACAGTCGCAAAGCTCGATCAGGCTGCTGACGCTCTCAAGCAGGTGGCAAAGAGCGGCAAGCGCATCCTTTTCGTCGGCACTAAGAAGCAGGCACAGGAAATCATCGCAGAGAAGGCACAGTCAGTAGGCATGCCTTACGTGACTGAGCGCTGGCCAGGAGGTATGTTGACCAACTTCCCAACTATCCGCAAGGCTGTGAAGAAGATGGCTAACATCGACAAGCTCTTGAGCGACGGTACATACGACAAGCTTTCTAAGCGTGAGAACCTCCAGATTCGCCGCAAGCGCGCCAAGTTGGAGAAGAACCTCGGTTCTATCGCCGACTTGACCCGTCTTCCTTCAGCCCTTTTCGTGGTTGACGTGATGAAGGAGCACATCGCCGTGAGCGAGGCTAACCGTCTGGGTATTCCTGTGTTCGCTATCGTCGACACAAACTCTGACCCACGTGATATCGACTTCGTGATTCCTGCAAACGACGATGCAACAAAGTCTATCGAACTCATCCTGAGCGTTGTCTGCGAGGCCATCAACGAGGGTATCGAAGAGCGCAAGGTAGAGAAAGCAGACCAGGAAGCTAACGCCGAAAAGAAAGAAGGTAAGGTTCCTGCTGTTGAGCCTGAGGAGGAAGAAGTTGCAGAAGAAGAGGAACCAGCCGTAGAGGAGGCTGAAGCTCCTGCAGCAGAGTAAATAGTTAAAATTGAAAAAATCAAAAAACATTATGGCAATTACCATACAGGAAATCAATGAGCTTCGCAAGAAGACTCAAGCAGGTCTCATGGACTGCAAAAAGGCTCTCACTGAGGCTAACGGCGATATGGAGGCTGCTATGGAAATCCTTCGCAAGAAGGGGCAGCTCGTGGCTGCCAAGCGCTCTGACCGCGATGCAGCCGAGGGTTGTGTGCTTGCAAAAGTGGACGGCAACTACGGTGCAATGATTGCACTCAAGTGCGAAACAGACTTCGTAGCCAAGAATGCTGACTTCGTAGCACTCGCCAACAAGATCATCGACGCAGTTGTAGCCAACAAGTGCAAGAGCATGGATGAGGTGAACAACCTCACCATTGACGGTGAGAACATCAAGGATGCCATCACCAACCGTTCTGGCGTGACTGGCGAGAAGATGGAGCTCGACGGCTTCAACTTCGTGGAAGGCGAAGATATCGTTGCTTACAACCACATGAGCCAAAACTTCCTCTGTGCCCTCGTTGTGCTGAACAAGAAGGGATTCGAAGAGGCTGGTAAGGGTGTGGCTATGCAGGTGGCTGCTATGTCACCCGTTGCACTCGACGCAGAATCAGTTCCTCAGTCAGTGAAGGACACTGAGATGCGCAACGCTATCGACAAGGCTAAGCAGAACCAAATTGGCAAGGCTGTTGAGAACGCCCTCAAGAAGGCTGGCATCAACCCTGCTCACGTTGACTCCGAGGATCACATCGAATCTAACACTGCTAAGGGCTGGATTACTCCAGAAGAAGCTGCCAAGGCTCGTGAGATCAAGGAAACTGTTGCCAAGGAGGCTGAAGCTAACCTGAAGGAGCAGATGATTGAGAACATCGCCAAGGGTATGGTGGCTAAGTTCTACAAAGAGAACTGTCTCCTTGAGCAGGCTTACATCGATGACAACAAGATTTCTGTTGCTCAGTATCTCAAGGGTATCGACAAAGAGCTGACCGTTACAGACTTCAAGCGTTTCACTCTCCGCGCTGAGTAAGAAACAGCTTCACATAAGAAAGCGGGATGCACTCAACTGAATGCATCCCGCTTTTCTTTTTTACACATGTAACACCCTCCACTGTTACATGTGTAACACACCTACTGTTACAAGTGTAACACATGCGCTGTTACAAGTGTAACACTGAAAGTATTACAATTGTTACACTTTTTACAACGGACTAGACTTTTTTCTTTTCTCTTCATAGAAGCGGACTTTCAGTTCCATCTTCTCCTTCTGTTTCAGAGCATCGGCGAGGTCGTACATCGTCTTTGCCAACAGGTGGCACTTTGCCACATCTTTCTTTTGGGCTTCAGAAAGTCCTTTAGGCAACTGTGCGGTGTAGTCCTCCTTCTCTAAATCCACTTCCACAAAGGAATATCGACGCTTCTGGTCAATCGACACCAAGAGCAACTTGCCTCCTTCCTCCACCTCGGGAAAGAACGTGAACCGCTCCTTGCTGCCCTTGTATGCCTGTAGCACATAGTAACCTGTGGTTTGATACTTCGCTTGCTTCTCGAAGACAAACTGCTTCTTCAAGTCCTCCAGTTCAAGCGCCTTGAAGGTGGCCACACTATCAGCAGCCTTCCAATCTTTCTGGGCTTGAGCCAACTCCAAACAGTCATTTCGCCGAATTTCTTCCTTCCGCTGTTCCACCTTCGATGGACGCTCTTTGCACGATGGCAAACACAGGACTGAAACCAACGTAACAAAGACAAAAAATGAATAAAAAAACCTTTTCATATGTCAATCTTTTGCACAAAGATAGGACTTTCCGACCATAAATTGACGAAAAAGATGAAAAAATATGGAAAAATTCAGTCGGATTCCCTATCTTTGTGGCATCAACCATGAAGTTTGACCTAACCCATCATGAAACTACTTACACAAGAAGACATATTCAAACAACTTGACCACCCCTTCTTCTTTCTCATCTCAGAGACGGCTGAAGAGTTGGCTCTGGAGTGTTATGTCATCGGTGGATGGGTGAGGGACCTCTATTTGGAGCGTCCGTCAAGCGACATAGACATTGTGGTGGTAGACCCCAAGGGAGAGACGAAAAGGCCTGGCATCGCCATTGCCGAAGCACTTCGCCACAAACTGGGCAAGAAGGCACACATCGCCATCTACAAAAACTTCGGCACAGCGCAGTTGAAGCATAAGAATCTGGAAATAGAGTTTGTGGGGGCCAGAAAGGAAAGTTATGACCGCGACTCTCGCAAACCTGTGACCGAGGACGGAACGCTGGAAGAAGATCAGAACCGCCGCGACTTCACCATCAACGCGATGGCACTCTGTTTGAACAAGAATCGATTCGGAGAGTTGGTTGATCCTTTCGACGGATTGACCGACTTGGAAGAAAAGACCATCTCCACCCCACTCGACCCTGACATCACCTTCAGCGATGACCCGTTGCGCATGATGCGTTGCATCCGATTCGCCACCCAACTTGATTTTCACATCGAAGAAAGCACTTTCGAGGCGTTAAGCCGCAACAAAGAGCGCATCAAAATCATCTCAGCCGAGCGCATTGCCGACGAACTGAACAAGATACTCCTCTCCCCCACTCCCTCCAAGGGCTTTGTGGAACTGGAACGATGCGGGCTGTTGCCACTCATTTTTCCAGAACTGGCCTTGTTGCAAGGAACGGATTCGAAGAATGGAAAGACGCACAAGGACAACTTCTATCACACACTCGAAGTGCTGGACAACGTGGCCAAGGCAACAGCCAATTTCAACAGCATCTCAGAAGGCAACGGCACCTGGAGTTCGCCGAAAGAGCATGTGCTTTGGGTGCGTTGGGCAGCCTTGATGCACGACATAGGAAAACCCAAGTCAAAACGTTTTGATCCCCTATTGGGATGGACTTTCCACAACCACAATGAGATTGGCGAACGAATGATACCCGGCATCTTCCGACGCATGAAACTGCCCATGAACGAAAAGATGAAGTTCGTGCAGAAACTCGTACAGATGCACATGCGTCCCATCGCTATCGCAGCCTCTGAAGTGACCGACAGTGCCGTGAGAAGACTGCTCTTCGATGCAGGCAACGACATCGAAGACCTGATGATGCTTTGTACCGCCGATATCACCTCAAAGAACGACTTGAAGAAGAAGAAGTTTCTTGACAACTACCTCACAGTACGTAAAAAACTGGTGGAGATTGAGGAGAAAGATCGCATCCGCAACTTCCAGCCCCCCGTCAGTGGAGAGGACATCATGGAAATGTTCGACCTGAAGCCCAGCCGAGAAGTGGGAGTGTTGAAGACACTCATCAAAGATGCCATTCTCGACGGGAAGATACCCAACGAGTATGAATCAGCCGAAGCATTGCTCATCGAAGAAGCAAAGAAGCTGGGCTTGACACCTCGAATCACAAAATGAACAACTAACTATTAAACGATACTCTGTATCACTAAAAAACGACCCAGATATGAAAATACTAACCACCCTCATGCTCAGTGCAACGCTGATGGCACAGACAGCCATCGCACAAACGAAGCAAGATGTCCTCGGACAGATTGAGAAAGTGAACGACTACTGGCAAAGCCACAACTCGGCCAAGTGCCGTGGTTTCTGGGACAATGCGGCCTACTTCACAGGTAATCAGGAAGTGTATAACCTAACGGGTAAGCAGCAATATCTCAACTATGCCATCACCTGGGCAGAATACAACCATTGGAAAGGCGCCACTCAGAAAGACAAAAGCCAATGGCAATACAAGACTTACGGCGAAGGCATGAACCACGTGCTATTTGCCGACTGGCAAATCTGTTTCCAGGTCTACATCGACCTCTACAAACTGGAGCATCGTGCCGAACGCATCGAACGTGCCCTCGAAGTGATGTGCTACCAAGCATCGACCCCAGAAACCGACTACTGGTGGTGGGCTGATGCGCTCTACATGGGCTTGCCCATCTTCACAAAACTCTACACGGTCACCCACGACCAGAAACTACTTGACAAGCAATATGAGTGCTTCAAGTGGACAGACGAGATGCTCTTCGACAAGGAGGCACAATTATATTACCGCGATGGCAAGTATGTCTATCCGAAGGTGAAGACAGCCTGCAACGACGGCAAGTCCTTTTGGGCACGAGGTGCCGGTTGGGTGTTGGCAGGTTTGGCCAAAGTGCTACAAGACCTGCCCAAAGACAGCAAGTACCGTCCCCTCTATCTCGACCGTTTCAAGCAATTGGCCGCAGGTGTGGCCCGCTGCCAGCAACCCGAAGGCTATTGGACTCGTTCCATGCTCTGCCCCGACGACGCACCAGGCTATGAGACATCGGGCACAGCCTTCTTCACGTATGGCATCCTTTGGGGAGTGAACAACGGCATCCTGCCAGCCAAGCAATATCAGCCCACCATCGACAAGGCCTGGAAGTACTTGTCTGAAACAGCTCTCCAACCCGACGGCAGCATTGGTTATGTACAACCAATCGGCGAAAAACCAGACCCCACACGCACGGTGAATGCCCAGTCGCAAGCTCCATTTGGCACTGGCGCCTGGCTCCTGGCTGCATGTGAATATTACAAATATGTAAAAAATTGAAGTTTTATCACACAGCCACTTCAATTCTGCTGAAAGATGGAAGGCGACCATATCAAAATCAACTACTGGCTCCTGCCACTCTCATGGCTATACGGGCTTGGGGTAAGCATCAGAAACCTGATGTTTGATATGGGTATGCTCAAATCCCAAAAGTTCGACATTCCAATCATCAATGTGGGCAACATCACTGTAGGAGGAACAGGTAAGACCCCCCACACAGAGTACCTCATCAGGCTCTTGGAAAAAGACAACCAAGTGGCAGTGCTCAGCCGTGGATACAAAAGGAAATCAGAAGGTTACGTTTTAGCCGCCGACAACACGGCCATGCAGGAAATCGGTGATGAGCCGTATCAGATGAAACATAAATTTCCACACATACACATGGCGGTGGACAAAGACCGCTGCAACGGAGTCCGGCAACTGATGAAAGATGACTTGCAACCACCCACCGATGTCATCATCCTTGACGATGCCTACCAGCATCGATATGTCCAGGCTGGCATTAACATACTGCTCATGGATTACCACCGCCTCATCTATTTCGACAAATTGTTACCAGCTGGACGATTGCGTGAACCCATCTCTGGGCGCATACGTGCCGATATCGTCATCATCACAAAGTGCCCACGCTATATCACCCCGATGGATCGTCGCGGCATCGTGCAATCGCTGGACCTAGGGAAGTGGCAGGAAGTATTCTTCACCACCTACAAATATCCAGAAAAACTGGAAGGTCTGGGCGAAAACCCGTTGCTTGTTACAGGCATCGCATCGCCCGAACAGATGGAGTACGACCTCAGGAAAATCATCCCGACATTCGAGATGATGAGTTTTCCCGACCACCATAACTTCACGGAACAAGATATCGAGAACATTCAGAAGAAAGCGGCAGGCCGTACCATCCTCACCACCGAGAAAGACGCCACCCGTCTGCATGGTCTCGACGGTGTGAAGGTCATTCCCATTGAAGTGGAATTCCTCGAAAACAAAAGTAAAGAGTTTAATCAAATCATCATCAATTACGTGAAGCAGAAACGCTCACACGCTCATATTTTTACCCCTCATTTACATGGCAACAGAAATAGCGACACTGGGAGAGTTCGGTCTCATCAAGCATCTCACCGAAAGCATTGAAATTAAAAACCCGGAAACCACATACGGGGTAGGCGATGATTGTGCCGTGCTGAAATACAGCGACGACAAAGACATTCTCGTCACCACCGATCTGTTGATGGAAGGTGTACACTTCGACCTCACCTATATGCCTATGAAGCATCTGGGTTACAAGTCAGCCATGGTCAATCTATCCGACATCTACGCCATGGGCGGCATGCCCAAACAAATCACCGTCAGCCTCGCTGTAAGTAAGCGGTTCAGTGTAGAGGACATGGAAGACTTTTATGCAGGGCTACGTCTGGCTTGCGAGGAGCATCAAGTCGACATCGTGGGTGGCGACACCACCTCCTCACGCACGGGATTTGCCATCTCCATCACTGCCATCGGTGAAGCAGAAAAAGGCAAAGCCATCTACCGTAACGGAGCCAAGGAAACCGACCTCATTTGTGTGAGCGGTGACCTAGGAGCCGCCTACATGGGTTTCCAACTGCTGGAACGTGAGAAAGAAGTCTACTACAAACAAATAGAGACCGCCAAGACCGACACCGAGCGCATGGCCATCTCGCAACCTGACTTTAGTGGACGTGAGTACCTGCTTGAACGGCAGATGAAACCCGAAGCACGGCGCGATATCATCCTCCGACTCCGCGAGGCAGGCATCCAACCCACCGCTATGATGGACATTAGCGATGGACTCTCATCCGAACTCATCCACATCTGTACTCAAAGCCACTGCGGATGCCGTATCTACGAAGAACGTATCCCTATCGACTATCAGACAGCCGTCATGGCCGAGGAACTGAACATGAACCTCACCACTGCGGCTCTCAACGGAGGCGAAGACTACGAATTGCTATTCACCATTCCCATCGCTGATCATGAGAAAATGGAACAGATGAAAGACGTGAAAATTATTGGTCACATCACCAAGGAAGACCTCGGTTGTGCCCTCATCACAAGAGACGGTGCAGAGTTCGAACTGAAAGCACAAGGTTTTAATCCATTAAAATAACAAACATAAACACTCATTCAAAACTTAAAAACTAAAGCATTATGAGAGTAATTATTGAACCCGATTACGAAGCCCTCTCAAAATGGGCAGCTAATTACGTAGCAAACCGCATCATTCAGGCCAACCCAACCCCTGAAAAGCCATTCGTGCTAGGATGTCCAACTGGCTCATCGCCACTTGGCCTCTACCGCAATCTGATTGACATGTATAGCGCTGGCAAGATCTCGTTCCAGAATGTCATTACATTCAACATGGACGAGTATGTGAAACTGCCTGAAGACCACCCCGAAAGCTACCACTCTTTCATGTGGAACAATTTCTTCAAGCACATCGACATCAAGCCAGAGAACGTACACATCCTCAACGGTAACGCACCTGACCTTGTAGCAGAGTGCAATCACTACGAGGAACTCATTGCCCAAGCAGGTGGTGTTGACCTCTTCATGGGCGGTATCGGTCCTGACGGACACCTTGCCTTCAACGAGCCAGGTTCATCCTTGTCTTCTCGCACCCGTATCAAGACCTTAACCACCGACACCATCCATGCCAACAGCCGCTTCTTCGATAACGACCTCAGCCTCGTTCCTAAGCAAGCACTCACAGTCGGCATCGGCACCGTGATGGACGCCAAGGAAGTGCTCCTCGTGTGCAGTGGTCACAACAAAGCACGTGCCCTCAAGCACTGCATCGATGGTGACATTAGCCACAAGTGGACATCCTCCATGCTCCAAATGCACCCACACGCCATCGTAGTGTGCGACGAAGCCGCTTGTGACGAACTTACTGTTGGCACCTACAAATACTATCTTGACAAAGAGCGCGGTAATCTCTAACACATTGACATAGAATAAATAAAAAAGTGGCCACTTCTTCCACAATGGCAGAAGTGACCACTTTTTTATTCATATCTTTTGTGCAATCCGACCAGTTTATGAGGAGAGGGGATTCTTGGCAACAGTGGCTTGAAATTCTTTGAGATAGTTGGGTTCGAAGTAAGCCACATCGGCAAACTCTTCACGAAAAAACTTCTTCTCAGCCAATGGTGACATGTATTTGGCAAGCAACGGAACTCCATCTAAGAAGTGGGCGTTGGGGTGTTGAATCACCGCTTTGCATTTCTCGGCTCCATTGCCAAAGAAATAAACAGGATGTTCCTTCAGGAATGCCTCAAACGAGTGTTCGTCCACTACGACTGGCTGTGTAGGCATCATCGTCCTGAGTGCACGAGTATAAAGTGCTGCATATACTTCCATACGCCGTGCATCAAGCATAGGGCAAAGCAGGGCATCTTCAGGCAGGTCGTCATGCACCAGTAACACAGGTACACACTGTATCTCCAGTGTAGGCAAGGCTATGAGTTTCAAGTCTCTACCATAGGCAACACCCTTTGCCATTGACACACCGATACGCAAACCTGTATAACTGCCCGGACCAGCACTCACCGCCACCGCATCGAAAGGAATAGCGTGGTTGTCAGTAAAGGATAGGGCTTCGTCCACCATCACACCCAGTGCCGACGCATGGTTGGTGCCTTTCTCGCTCTTCGGTGAGTCTTCCTCTTTCGGAAGATTGTCCGTTTGGAAGATGATGGCGCTATCCTGGCTCACTGCCACACTGCACAGATCAGTGGCCGTCTCTATATGTAGAATTACAGACATTATTGCTATACTTTGAATACAAAATGTGTGCAAAGGTAATGATTTCAAGTGAAAAGTGAAGAGTGAAAAGTGAAAAATTAGAGTTACATGCCAACCGTGTGGCGGGAAATATAGATTTTTCACTTTTCACTCTTCACTTTTCACTTTTTTTGCCTACTTTTGCACAAAATTTACGTATTCGACTATGATACAATCAATGACAGGCTACGGCAAGTGCGTCGTAGAATACAATGGGAAGAAAATTCATGCCGAGGTGAAATCGCTGAACAGCAAGGCGCTTGACCTCACGGCACGCATTGCTCCGATTTATCGTGAGAAAGAAATGGAGATGCGCCAGATCATACAGCAGAAACTGGAACGTGGAAAGGTGGACTTCATGCTGTGGGTGGAAAAGGACGAGGCTTCGTCTGCATCCCCAATCAACATGCCGCTCGTCCGTGCATATAAGCAGCAGGTGGAGCAGATGCAACAAGAACTGGGCTTGCCCACCCCCGAAGATTGGTATGCCACTCTCCTGCGTATGCCTGATGTGTTCACCCACACAGAGGTGGAAGAACTCTCTGAGGAAGAGTGGACAGAGGCACGTCGTGCCGTCGAAGGAGCTGTCAATGATTTGGTTGCCTTCCGCAAGCAAGAGGGTCTTGCTTTGGCCAAGAAGTTTCAGGAAAAGATAGACAATATCGCTGCCCTTCTGGCATCCATCGAACCCTACGAGAAGGAACGCACCGATAAGATACGTCAGCGCATCCTCGACGCACTGGAGCAGAACATCGGAGTGGACTATGACAAGAATCGCCTCGAACAGGAGATGATCTACTACATCGAGAAACTCGACATCTCAGAAGAAAAGCAGCGTCTCACCAACCATCTCCGTTACTTCATTGAGACCATGCAAGATGGCCACGGGCAGGGCAAGAAGCTCGGCTTCATCGCCCAAGAGATGGGGCGTGAAATCAACACCACCGGTTCGAAGTCCAACCAAGCAGAAATGCAGAATATCGTAGTGAAGATGAAGGACGAACTTGAACAAATCAAAGAGCAAGTGCTCAATGTAATGTAATATGGAAGGAAGGCTCATTATCTTTGCTGCCCCATCAGGGTCAGGCAAATCGACCATCATCAACAGCATCATGGCTGACGGAGGTGACGAACGGCTCAACCTCCACTTTTCTATTAGCGCCACCTCTCGTGCCCCTCGTGGGACAGAGAAGAATGGTGTGGAGTATTTCTTTTACACTCCTGAGGAGTTTCGGCAAAAGATTGCTAATGAGGAATTCATTGAATACGAAGAGGTCTATCCCGACAAGTTCTATGGAACGCTCAAGTCTCAGGTGGACAAGCAGTTGGCAGAAGGAGAGAATGTTGTTTTCGACGTAGATGTGAATGGTGCATTGCGTATCAAGAAACTCTATGGCAATCGTGCCCTCAGCATCTTTATTCAGCCTCCCAGCATCGAGGAACTTCGTCGTCGGCTGGAATCACGAGGCACCGATGCGCCCGAGGTCATCAACCAACGCATCGAACGTGCCCAATACGAGCTCTCCCAAGCCGAGCATTTCGACGAAGTGGTCATCAATGACAACCTCGAAGTTGCTCAAATCGAAGCCCTAGCCCTCGTTGAGGATTTCTTAATTGAGAATTGAAAGTTGATAATTATGGATTATAATACGAAGAGAGAGAAACTCATCATGCCCGAATATGGGCGTGGCATTCAGCAGATGGTGGCACACTGTAAGAGCATTGCCGACCGCAACGAACGTATGCGTTGTGCCAACACCATCATCGACGCCATGGCCAATATGGCAGAACAAACGGCTGACAAAGAAGACTTTCAGAAAAAACTCTGGAACCACCTGGCAGCCATGGCTCAGTATGAACTGGATCTGGACTACCCTGTAGAGATTGAACGCATGGACGACGATGAGGCACATCCCGACCAACTCCCCTACCCTCAGCACCGCATCAAACAGCGCAACTACGGCACCATTGTGGAGCAGTTCACCGAGCATCTGGCTACAATGGAGGAAAGTCAACAACGCGATGACTTAGCACTGATGGTGGCTAACCACATGAAACGTGACCTCTCCAATTGGAGCACAGACTCGATGAGCGACGAGAAAGTGGTGGAAGACATGGCACGCTACACCGACGGAAGAGTGCGCCTCGACCTCAACCAACAACATCTCATCAGTGACGGCGAACTGCTCAGCACCCGCGTGTCGACCAGTGTGAAAAAGAAGAAGAAAAAATAGAGAAGGTAAAAGAGTAAGCACATGGCATCATTCATCATAGAAGGCGGACACCAACTGCACGGAGAAATCACCCCTCAAGGCGCGAAGAACGAAGCACTGGAGGTTATCTCGGCCATCTTGTTGACCGCAGAACCTGTCATCATCCGCAACGTCCCCAACATTCTCGATGTGAACAACCTCATCAGTTTGCTCAGCAAAATGGGTGTGCGTATCACCGACTTGGGCGATCACGCTTGGCAATTCCAAGCCAACCAACTCGACATGGAATACTTGGGCAGCCAGGAGTTCGTACAACGCTGTTCTGCCCTGCGCGGCAGCATCCTCGTGCTTGGTCCATTGCTTGCCCGTTTCCATAAAGCATGCGTAGCCAAACCTGGCGGTGACCAGATTGGCCGTCGACGCCTCGACACACACTTCCTGGGCATTCAAGAGTTGGGCGCCAAGTTCAATTACAGCGTGGAGCGTGGTGTATATGAGATTGACGCCAACGAACTGAAAGGCACCTATATGCTGCTGGACGAAGCCAGTGTGACTGGTACCGCCAACATCATTATGACCGCTGTGCTGGCTCAGGGAACCACTACCATCTACAATGCTGCATGCGAACCATATATCCAACAGTTGTGCCGCATGCTCAACCAGATGGGTGCCAAGATTTCGGGCATCAGTTCCAACCTCCTCACCATCGAGGGAGTCACCAAACTGCATGGCACCGACCACACCATCCTGCCCGACATGATTGAGGTAGGTTCTTTCATCGGCATGGCCGCTATGACTGGCAGCGACATCACCGTCAAAAACGTCAGTTATGAAAACCTCGGCATCATCCCTCAAGCCTTCCGCCGTCTTGGCATCACCATTGAGCGTGTGGGCGACGATATCCACATTCCCGAGCATCAGCACTACGAAGTGATGTCTTTCATGGACGGCAGCACCATGGCGATAGCCGATGCCCCTTGGCCAGGACTCACGCCCGACCTGCTCAGCATCATGCTCGTTGTGGCCACACAGGCAAAGGGTTCGGTACTCATCCATCAGAAGATGTTTGAAAGTCGCCTCTTCTTTGTTGATAAACTCATCGATATGGGTGCACAAATCATTCTCTGCGACCCCCATCGTGCCGTCGTGGTCGGACATGATAATCAGATGAAACTGCATGGCGCCAAGATGTCCAGTCCTGATATCCGTGCTGGCATTGCCCTGCTCATCGCCGCCCTCTCCGCCAATGGAGTCAGCATGATTAGCAACATTGAGCAGATTGACCGAGGCTACGAAGACATCGAAGGACGACTCACTGCATTAGGTGCTGCCATCAAGAGAATACAATGATTAGGCAAGAAGACGTATATCCAATCGGAAGAATGGGCAAGGCCCATGGTCTGAAGGGGGAAATCAACTTTCAGTTCACCGATGATGTGTGGGACAGAACCGACAGCGACTATATCATCTGCGAAACGGATGGCATTCTCGTTCCCTTCTTCATTGAGGAATACCGTTTCCGCAGTGACTCAACCGCCATTATGAAACTGGAAGACATCGACAGCATCGAAGCTGCTCAAATGTTGGTGAACTGCAACGTCTTTTTCGAAAAGAAACACCAAGAAGAACTGGGCGAGGACGAGGTTTCGCTCCATTATTTCATCGGTTTCAAGATGGTGGATGGTGACAACGGCCAAGAGATTGGCACCATAGTCGACATTGATGACAAGACCGACAACTGGCTCTTCATCGTGGAACGTACTGATGACAGCGAAGTGATGATACCTGCCCACGAGGAGTTCATCCAAGAAATTAAACAAGAAGAGAAAACAATGGTCATGGACCTACCTATAGGACTTTTAGACTTATGAAAAAAAGAATTTGCATTTTAGGTTCGACGGGAAGCATCGGCACGCAGGCGCTGGATGTGATTGGACAGCATAGCGACCTCTATGAAGCATATGTGCTGACAGCATACAATAATGCGGACTTGCTCATCGAACAGGCAAGAAAATACAACCCAGAGGCAGTGGTCATTGCCAAGGAGTCGAATTACGAGAAGGTGAAAGAGGGGCTTGAAGACTTACCTATCAAGGTCTATACAGGTGCTGATGCGCTCTGCCAAGTGGTGCAAAACGATAACGTGGACATCGTTCTCGCCTCGATGGTGGGGTTTGCCGGACTGGAACCAACCATTGCCGCCATCAAAGCGAAAAAGGTGATAGCACTGGCAAACAAGGAAACGCTGGTGGTGGCAGGCGATCTCATCACTCGGCTGGCCAATGAAAACCAAGTGCCCATTCTGCCTGTGGATTCTGAACATTCTGCCATCTTCCAATGTTTGGAGCCAGGCAACCGCATCGACAAGATTCTGCTCACGTGCAGTGGCGGCCCTTTCCGCAAGTTCTCGAAAGAACAACTGAAAGGGGTAACAAAAGCAGATGCTCTTGCCCACCCCACTTGGAATATGGGAGCCAAAATCACGATTGACTCAGCCACACTGATGAACAAAGGCTTTGAGGTGATTGAAGCCCGCTGGCTCTTCGGAGTGAAACCAGAACAGATTCAGGTGGTGGTGCATCCACAATCAGTCATCCATAGTGCGGTTCAGTTTGAAGACGGGGCTGTGAAAGCACAATTGGGTGTGCCCGACATGCGCCTACCCATCCAATATGCGTTCAGTTACCCCAAGCGGCTTCCTTTGAATGGTGAACGTCTAGACCTCTTCCAAATAAAGGATTTGACATTTGAGAAGCCCGACGTGGAGCGTTTCCGCTGTTTGGGATTGGCTTATGAAGCCCTGAAACAAGGCGGCAACATGCCTTGCATCTTGAATGCAGCCAACGAAGTGGTAAACCGTGCTTTTATCGAAGATAAGATTGATTTTGAACAGATGGCCGACATCATCGAACAGACAATGACGAAGATGACTTTCACCACCGATTCCACATTAGAAACTTATTTACAAACAGATAAGGAAGCCAGATTGTATGCTTCCACCTTATTATAAGAATAAAAAGATTGCAAAATTGAAGATTTGAAGTTTTATCACTAAATGGAAACGATATTGATTAAGGGGCTGCAACTCATCATTGCCCTTGCCCTGCTCATCATTCTGCACGAGGGCGGTCACTTCTTTGCAGCAAAGATTTTTAAGGTAAGAGTAGAAAAGTTTTATTTGTTCTTCGATTGGAAGTTCAGCCTGTTCAGCACCTACAGCAACTGGTGGCGCAAACTGACAGGTAAGGCTCCTGCCAAGAAGAAGGAGAACGGAGAGTATGAATACGAAGGTACAGAATATGGCATTGGCTGGATTCCCCTCGGTGGCTATGTGAAGATTTCAGGCATGGTGGACGAGTCATCCTTCAATGAGGACGACAGCCAGAAGACCTTTTGGAAACAGTTGCCACAACTGATGAAGAACATCATCATCAAGAACTCGGACGTGAAGGGCGAGAAGTGGGAGTTCCGTACGCATCCTGCATGGCAGCGTCTTATCATCATGCTGGGCGGTATCATCATGAACTTCATCACCGCCTTTGTCATCTATGCCATGGTGCTGTTCACATGGGGTGAAAGTTTCGTGAAAAGTGAAGACATGAACTATGGCATGAAGTTCTCGGAACAGGCAAAAGCTGATGGCTTCCGCGATGGCGACATCATCGTCAAGACCGACGACGAGGCTGTGGAGTCATGGAGCACCTCTGTGTTGCAAGACATGTCGAACGCCCAAACCGTGACCGTGCTTCGCGAAGGGAAGAAAGTGGTCATCAATATGCCCAAGAACCTTTCTTTGCTTGACATGATTGAGCAACCGCTCTATGCAACCATACGGGCACCGCTCGCCATCGACAGCATCCTGCCGGGCACACCTGCTGAGGAGATTGGTTTGAAAAAGACAGACAGAATCTGCTCGCTGAACGGCACCAAAGTGGAAGACTTTAATGATTTCCAAAATAGCCTCGTCGCGTTGCAGAAGGCTTTGCCTGAAAATGCAAACTTCGGCGACAGTCTCAAAGCACGGCAAATCACGCTGGTGCTCAACGACTCCGTGACCAAGCAGGTGACACTCACTCCCTCATTTACCTTAGGTTTTGCCAACGCCATGCCTTATCAGGACAAAATCACCACAAAGACGTACGGTTTCCTTGAGTCTTTCCCTGCAGGTTTCCAATACGGCATGCGAACCCTCACCAGTTATGCCGACCAGATGAAATATGTCTTCACAAAGAAGGGAGCCCGTCAGGTGGGTGGTTTCATCAGCATCGGCAACATTTTCCCCGATGTATGGGACTGGGAAAGATTCTGGCTGCTTACGGCCTTCCTTTCCATTGCACTTGGCTTTATCAACGTGCTGCCCATCCCTGCACTGGACGGCGGCCATGCCCTCTTCGCCACATTTGAACTCCTCACGAGCAAACGTCTCAACGACAATTTCCTCATGGTGGTTCAATACTTTGGCATGTACATTCTGCTGGGCTTGATGATTCTGGCACAACTCAACGATGTACTAAGAATATCTGGTTTATAACATTTAACCTCTCCTGTTTTGAAGATACTGGCTGTAGGCATGAACTATGCCAAACATATTGACGAGTTACACACTAAAGAGGAACAAAATTCGTTATTACATACAGAACCCGTTCTGTTCTCCAAGTTCGACTCGAGCATCATTCAGCCGGGCAAACCGTTTTTTGTCCCCGACTTTGCCAATCGTTTCGACTACGAGACAGAGATTGTGGTGAAGATTGCCCATGTGGGCAAGGACATCAGCGAACGCTTTGCCCACCGCTACTACAACGAGTTGACCGTTGGCATCGACTTCACGGCACGTGACCTTCAGAAGGAACTGCGCAACAAAGGCATGCCCTGGGAATGTTGCAAAGGATTTGATGGTAGTGCGGCGCTCGGCAAGTTCATTACTAAAGAAGAACTCGGCTGTGACGTGCAGGACATCCATTTCCACATGGATTTGAACGGAGAGCACCGACAGACAGGACACACGGCAGACATGATTCACACCATCGACCATATCATTGCCTATGCCTCCAAGTTCTTCACCCTCAAGACGGGTGACCTCATCTTCACAGGAACTCCCGTGGGTGTTGGTCCCGTGAAGGAGGGAGACAAGATTGAAGCCTACATCGGCAACCAGAAACTACTTGATTTGAGAATCAAATGATGAAAAAACCATACACCTTACTCATGCTGTTGACATTGGCACTCACCGTCAATGCCCAGTCACGCTATGCCGAACATTCCAAACTGGCCTCGGGCAAGTGGGTGAAGATTCGAGTAGCCGATGAAGGTGTGTACCAACTCACCAGCGCGACCCTAAAAAGCATGGGCTTCAGCAATCCCGACAAAGTGTGCCTCTATGGTTACAATCTTCCCATGCTCCCCGAGACGAACCTCGAGAATCTGGACGATGACCTCACAGAACTGCCACTCTTCCGCAAGACAGACGGCACCTTGCTTTTCTACTCTTGTGGCACCATACGATGGACACGCAAAAATGCCAGCAGCGCATTCACCCACAACAACAACCCCTACTCCAACTACGTTTACTACTTCTTGACTGAGACCAACGGTACACCCGCCACGTTCAAGCAGACTGGCACGGAAACTACGATGGAGGCCACACAAACCAGTTATCTGGCTCATGTGCTTTACGAGCAAGATGCCTTCTCCTTCATCAATGCGGGGCGTATGTTCTTCGACTCCTACGACTTTGCCAACGGAGCCACCAAGACCTACAAACTGAACTTTGGAGCAGCCACATCTGGTGATGTGACTCTTGATGTACAGTTCGCCGCCTCTTCCTCCTCATCCCTCAACGTGTCGGTGGGCAGCAATAATTTAGGGACTCTCAGCATCAGTGAACCAGCCAGTTACAGCACGATGACCTTGGCAAACCGTTCTTTCACGCTCTACGACCAAACGGCTTCATCGCTCGACGTGACTCTGAAGCACATCCGCACCACCAGCATAAAGGGACACCTCGACTACATCCGTGCCACCTACGAAACACCACTTTCCCTCGCAGGAAAGAATTACCTGGTCTTCACTGCCACCCAAGACAACATGGCGGCTTTTCAGTTGCAGGGAGTGGACAATGCCACCCGTGTATGGAACATCACCAACAACGTTCCCACCGAGCAGGTTGGCACCCGTTCTGGCACCACCTTCAAGGCTGTCGCTTATGACATCCATAGCAAATATGTGGCCGTGAACACCAACTCCACTTTCCCTTCTCCACAAGTGGTCGGCAACATAACGAACCAAGACCTTCATGCCCTTGACAATATCAATCTGATCATCATCGTGCCCGCCAATGGCAAACTCACAGCACAGGCACAACGACTGGCCGATGCCCACACGTCCATCGATGGTATCAAATGTGCAGTGGTCAGAGCAGATCAAGTCTACAACGAGTTCTCGTCGGGTGCACCCGACGCCACAGCCTATCGCCGACTGATGAAAATGCTCTACGATAAGCAGTACAAAGCATCTCCACTCACAGGAACGGAGAAAGGAAGCCTCAACCTCCTGCTCTTCGGCAACTGCCTGTGGGACAACCGTCTTGTCACCAGTGGACTATCCTCCAAATCACAAGACGACTACCTGCTGGCCTATGAATCCATGAACTCATGGTCACACACCGACTCCTACGTGGCAGAAGAATACTTCACGCTATTGGCCGACGGCAAGGGCGTCTCCCCTCTCAAGGAGAAGCCCGATTGTGGCGTGGGTCGCCTGCCCGTATCCACAGAGACAGAAGCCAAAAATGTGGTGGACAAAATCATCACCTACATGAAAAACCTCAACGCTGGTGCATGGAAGAACACCATCTGTCTCATGGCCGACGACGACAAGACCATTATCCACATGGAAGATGCCGAGAACGTGCTGTCCAACACCGAGAGCCTCTTCCCCGACTATCATTACAAACGCATCTACTGGGATGCCTACGAACGTACACAATCCGCCACAGGCAACAGTTATCCTGATGTGTACGCCGAAATCAACAAGGTGATGGAAGAAGGTGCCCTCATCATGGACTACACGGGACATGGAGCAGCCTACACCTTGTCACATGAGCAGGTTCTCACCACTCCCGACTTCCAGAACTGGACATCGCCACGCATCCCTGTATGGCTCACGGCAGCCTGCGACGTGACGCCCTTCGACATGAACACAGAGAACCTAGGATGCGAGGCCATTCTCAACAAGCAAGGAGGCGCCGTAGCCTTCATTGGCACGGCACGTACCGTATATTCATCTCCCAACCGCACCATCAACCGCAACTTCATGTCGCATGTGCTCGCCACGAAAAACAATGGCGAACACTTCACCATAGGTGAGGCATTGGCTCAAGCCAAAGCTGACATTATTGCTTCCAAGGCCTACTACTCCAAGTTGGACACCATCAACAAGGCGCACTTCGTTCTGTTGGGCGACCCAGCCCTCAAACTCATCACCCCAACCTACAAGGTGAAGATTGACAAGTTCAACGGAAAAAGCATTGACACAGACAACCCACCCACCATCTCTGCAGGTGAGACCATCACGGTGGAAGGGCATATTGTCGATGCTCAAGGTCAGGCAACAACGACCTTCAACGGCACAGTGTCACCCACCGTTTATGATAGCGAAGAGCATATCATCGGCAACAACAATATGGGCATTGAAGATGTGTTTGAATACGACGACCGCACCCGTGTCCTCTATGCAGGCACCGACTCCGTCAAGGCTGGCACCTTCAAGTTCACCTTCCCTGTACCCCTCGACATCAACTACTCCAATGAGTCAGGTCTCATTGTCCTGTATGCCATCAATAAAGAAAAGACCCTGGAAGCCAACGGAAAGTTTGACGACTTCCTCGTGGGTGGCACAGCGACCCATGAAATCACCGACAACGTTGGTCCAACCATCGTCACCTTCTCCAATGGGCAGAATGTGGCCAACATCAGTTACACCAGCGAAACACCGACCCTGCGCATCGAACTCTCCGACGAGAGCGGCATCAACACCACAGGCAATGGGCTTGGACACGACATCGTGGCCATCATCGACGGCAACGAAGCCACCACCTACAACCTGAACAGTTACTACTCGCAGTCAGTTGGCGACTACCGTTCCGGCACTGTCGTCTACACGTTACCAACGCTTGCTGCCGGCAAACACTCGCTGGTTGTACGTGCTTTCGACACCCTCAACAACTTGGGCGAACAGGCCTACTCCTTCGAAGTGGTGACAGGTCTCACCCAAATGTATGACATCTACGACACGGCAGGTCGGAAAGTGTACAGCAGCACCGAGCGTAAGCCGGTACTTCCCAAGGGTATCTACATCCGCCATACTCGCCTCACCTCTCCGAAAGGTGACATCACCACATCGACAGAAAAGTTCATCATCACACAATAAAGCACCTCTTCTCTCGTTTCTATAAGAGGCTGCCAAAAATCCTTGGAACATCCCGATTTTTCGGCATCCCTTAAAAACTCAACAATAAGATGAAGAAAACACTATTCATACTCACTCTCCTTGTCCTTGCCCTTTCGGCAAGCGCACAGGACGTGAAAAACCAACTGAACCCCGTCTATCACGGCGTCACCTCTTTGGCTATCGCACCCGATGCACGTGCAGGCGGTATGGGCGACATCGGTGCCGCCACCGACCCCGATGTGAACTCGCAGTATTGGAACCCCGCCAAGTACCCCTTCTGCATCAGCCGCTCAGGTGTGTCACTCAACTACACACCCTGGCTCCGTCAACTCGTCAACGACATTGACCTCGCCAATCTCACAGGCTACTACCGTTTGGGCGACTACGATGCCCTCTCCGGTTCTCTCCGCTACTTCTCACTGGGCGAAGTGTACACTGAGGATGAAACCACATCGTTCAAGCCCTACGAGATGGCTGTCGATTTGGCTTACTCGCGCATGCTCTCCGAAACATTCTCTGCAGGTGTGGCACTCCGTTACATCTACTCCGACTTGGCCTATCGTGGCGAAGGCGACGACGAGATGCGCCCCGGATCAGCCTTTGCGGCCGACATCGCCCTCTATCACAACGGCTACCTCAACCTCGGAGGTCATGAGAGCCAACTCGGCTGGGGTCTCAACATCTCCAACATCGGTTCCAAGATTTCATACAACGAGGGCAACACCTCCGAGTTCCTCCCCACCAACCTGCGTCTCGGTGCATCGCTGCTTGTGCCATTCGACGAATACAACACCCTGACCATCGCGGCTGATGCCAACAAACTGCTGGTGCCTACACGACCCACGATGGAGCAGTATCTGGCCACCCTGCCCGCAGACCAGCGCGAACTGGAGAAAGAGAACTATGGAGCCTACCGCACATGGCTCGAAGGTGAAGGCTACTACAATGTCTCCCCTATCTCCGGCATCTTCAAGTCCTTCCACGACGCGCCCAACGGAGCCAAGGAAGAGTTTCAGGAAATCCAGTGGAGCGTCGGTCTCGAATACTCTTACAACAACCAGTTCTTCCTCCGTGGCGGCTATCACTACGAGCACCCCAACAAGGGTAATCGCCAATACTACACGGTCGGTGCAGGCTTCAAGATGAACGTCTTTTCGCTCGACGCCTCCTACGTCATCTCCACCGCACAGAGCAACCCGCTCGACCAAACCCTCCGCTTCTCGCTTGCCTTCGATATGGACGGCATCGGCGACCTGCTGGGCAAGAAACGCAGAAGATGACCAGCCCACACAGAGTGAAACCATTCTACAATCACTACAGACAATGAAAATGCGAATCGGCTTTGGCTTTGATGTGCACCAACTCGTCGAGGGTCGTGACCTTTGGCTCGGAGGCATTAAGATTGACCACACCCTCGGTCTGCTCGGTCACTCTGATGCCGATGTGCTCATCCACGCCATCTGCGATGCCATTCTCGGTGCCGCCAACATGCGCGACATCGGCTATCATTTTCCCCCCAAGAAAGGCAACGAGTTTGAGGATATCGACTCCAAGATTCTCCTGAAGAAAACATTGGAGATTGTAGCCACGAAAGGCTATTCCATCGGCAACATCGACTGCACCGTCTGTGCCGAACGCCCCAAACTCAATCCCCACATTCCCCAGATGCAGCAAACCCTTGCCGAGGTGATGGGCATTGACCCCGACGACATCTCCATCAAGGCCACCACCACCGAAAAACTCGGCTTCACCGGTCGTGAAGAAGGCATCAGCGCCTATGCTGTGGTGCTGCTGCAGAAGAACAACTAACCAACAAGCCACACCACACATTATTATATTCACATCCTCAAGAAGGATCACGTATACCCCCAAAAATCGGTGTGAGTCACACCGGGGGTGTCGGTGTGAGTCAGACCGAGGGTGCCGGTGTGAGTCACACCGATTTAGAGGCTGTGGAGTAGAGGGAAAGACGGCTATGGAATAACATCCTACAGGAAGACGCTGACGGCGAGCAGGAGGCCGAAGAGGAAGATGTTGCGGGCGGTGGCGCCGAGCACCTGGTTGAGTGCCTTGCCGTCGAGGGATTTGAGTTGACGGAAGGTGCGGAAATGGAGGATGAGGTAGATGAGCATGAGCGGATAGCGGATGCTGGAGAAGGGGTAAAGAAAGAGGGCTACGAAGGCGAGAATGGTGGAGAAGACGCCTAGCCAGAGGTAGATGTCGGCGGCGTCTTGTTCGGTTTCCATGCGTCCTTTTTCTTCGCCGTATTTCTTGATGCGCGACTCCATCATGCGGACAACGATGGTGCGCTTACCACTCACGCGGTCTTGGTTGCGGTCGCGGTAGTTGTTGACCATGAGGAGATTGTCGGTCGCCATACCCATGGCGAATCCTGCTATGACAAGGGGAATGTTCCATCCGCCATCGGTCATGACGTAGTAGGTGAAGACGACGGGAATAAGTCCGAAGAAGATGAGCACCAGCAGGTCGCCCCATCCGAGATAGGAAAGGCGTGTGGTGTAGAGAAAGCAGAAGAGGACGCAGAGGATGCCCACAAGAAGGAGTTCCCACTGCATGTGGATGAGCAGGATGCCAATGCCCACGAGGCAGGAGAGCGCTGTCATGATGCCGATGCCCCATTGCATGGCGCGTGGCGTGATCCATCCTTGGGCACAGGCCCGTTCGGGTCCGAGGCGGTCTTCGCGGTCGGTGCCTTTGCGGAAGTCGAAGTAGTCGTTGATGAGGTTGGCATCAATCTGCATGAGGATGGCGAAGAGAAGACAGAGAAGGAGGGAAGAATTGGAGAATTGAAGAATTGAAGAATTGAAGAATTGAAGAATTGAAGAGTTGGGGGTGTAGTGGAGGATGCGGGCATAGGCAAAGGCACCACCCACAAGAACGGGCGCGATGGCGCCTGTGAGTGTCTTGGGACGGGCGGCGAGCACCCATGCTTTGAGGGAATTTGTCTTTACCATGTCAGGAAACGCCCTGCGCGTGGGCTGGTCATTCGTCTTCGCCCTTCCAGTACTGGATGGTCAGTGTGTTGTTGGTGAAGAACATGGCTCCGAAGCCACGACGGTCGTTGTTCTTGTACTTGCCGTAGTAATAATTACCATTATTATAATAGTAAAGTCCCAACCCGTCGCGCTTGCCATTCACCGTTTCGCCCACATATTTGTCGCCATTCTGATAGGTGAGCGACTCGAAGCGGTAGGTCTTGCCATAGTCGGCAGGAAGCAGGTATTTGTCACCGTCCTTCATGATGTAGAGCGGGTCGCCTGTGGTCAGGTCGTAGCAAATGTAATGGTCGTTGCTTCCCACTTTTGCCACTTGGGTACCCAGTTTGATGCCGAAGAGGAAATTGCCCAAACGGTATTGTCCATAGACAACCCCGTCGTTGTCGGTATAATATGCCCCGAATCCATAGACATTGCGAGTGCGGGTAATCTGTCCGAAATACTGCCCATAGGATGATTTGGCGACACCGCTGGCGAAATCCTTCACATAATCGACAAAAGCCGCATCGTACTGTGAGGGTATCTGAGGATATTTGTCGAGTCGGGCAAACTGAGCCCGTGCCGTCAACACGAAACAGGTTGGCAACATGATGGCCAGAAGTAGTATTTTTCGCATGAGTTGTATAATTTTACTTAAAAAACTGTGCAAAATTACATATAATTGCTGAATTTCACGACAAAGGATTAAACCTTTTCTTAACTTTGCAGTCGTTTTAGCTGTATTCTTGAAAAAAACTATAACATCAAATCACAATATGAAGAAATTTTTACTCACTCTGTCCCTCACTTTGGTGGGGCTAAGTGTTACGGCCCAGTCGAAATATAACGTGACAGGATACATCCTTGACGAAGAGACTGGCGAAGGCATCTTGGCTGCCTCTGTGCGCATTCTTTCGCTGCCTGACAGCACGATGAAAGGCGGTGCAGCAACCGATGCCAATGGTTCTTTCACGGTAAAGGACATTGAGAAGGGAAAGTATGTGGCAAAAATCACGTTTGTCGGCTACAAGGAGCGCTTGATGCCTTTCGACACGAGCAGCAAAAAGGGCAAGAGCGTGGACATTGGCTATATTCTCCTCACGCCCGACTCGAAACTGCTGAAGCAGGCAGAAGTGACGGCCAATGCCGCACAAGTGCAGGTGAGCGGAGACTCGCTGGTGTATAACGCTTCGGCTTTCCGCACGGCTGAAGGGTCGGTGCTGGAAGAACTGGTGAAGAAACTGCCTGGTGCCAAGGTGGACAGCGAGGGCAACATCACCATCAACGGAAAGACGGTAAAGAAGATTCTGGTGAACGGAAAGGAGTTCTTCCTGAACGACACAAAGGTGGCCATGCAGAACATCCCGACTGACATGATTGAAACGCTGAAGAGTTATGACAGGAAGAGCGACTTCAGCCGTGTGACCGGCATTGACGACGGCGAGGAGGAGACGGTGCTCGACCTCGGCGTAAAGAAGGGCATGAACAACGGCTGGTTTGGCAACTTCGATGCGGGTTACGGTACGGAGAAGCGCTATTCGGAGCGTTTGATGCTGAACAGATTCACGGAACAAGACCGCTACACCTTGCTAGGCGGTGCCAACAACACGGGAGAGCGTGGTTTTGGCGGCGGACGCGGCTGGGGCGGCAACAACAATGGTCTGAGAAGCATGAAGAACGCAGGCTTCGACTTCAGCACCAACAGGACAAAACTGGAATTGGGTGGAAGCTTCTTCTACCGCTACAATGGAACGGACACGTGGAACCAGTCGGCAGTGCAGAGCTTCGTCACCTCTCGCGGTGCCTTTAGCAACAGCGAAAGCCTGAGCCGCAGCAGTGCCCACAACTGGAACCTCAATTTCCGCATGGAATGGAAACCAGACTCGATGACAAACATCATTTTCCGTCCTTCGGGAAGTCTTTCACGCAACAAGGGCTACAACACAAACCAGTCGGCTACCTTCAACGAAGACCCCAACGACTACACGGATGACCCGCTCAAGTATGCAGCAGAGCAGTTTGATGCTGACGAGGCCTTGAACCTGATTGTCAACACCAACACGAGCCTGCAGCAAACTTACACTGACTCTCGCCGCATCGCTGGTGAACTGCAACTGAACCGTCGTCTGAACAACGAGGGGCGCAACATCACGCTACGCACCACGGGCAATGCGTCGGGCTCGGACAGCAAGCAACTGTCGGCTGCACAAATCCGCTATAAGGCCAACGACTCGGAGACCATCAACAACCGCTACTACACCACCCCTGGACGAAGCAGAGCCTTCAGCGCGCAACTGACTTATTCAGAACCCATTGCCAAGAAGACTTATCTGCAGTTCTCCTACCGATTCAACTACAGCTACAACAAGTCCGACCGTCAGGCGTTCACCTTAGACCCTGTTGCCTATACCGATTTGGCCTATGCTTTGGGCTCCTATCGCTACGACATCAATGGCGCTATCGACTATATGCTCTCTAACGGGCACAAACTGAATAGTGCCGAAGAGGATGAGGCTGCCAACAAATTGAGCCAATATTCTGTATATAAGAACTTTGACCACACCTTCAGCGTCAGTTTCCGCAAGGTGACAGATGCCTACAACTTCAGCGCCGGCATCGACCTTCTGCCACAGCGCAGCGTGCTCGACTATAAGTATATGGGCAAGCAATATCCGACCATCACGCGCAATGTGTTCAACTTCGCGCCCAACGTGGATTTGCGCTACAATTTCGATAAGCAAACGAACCTGCGCGTGTCTTATCGCGGACGTACTTCACAGCCCAGCATGACCAACTTGCTCGACATCACGGATGACTCCAACCCTCTCAACATCACCAAGGGTAACCCAGGATTGAAGCCTTCGTTCAGCCACAACATCAACTTCAACTACCACTCTTTCAAGATGGAGCACCAACGTGGCATCTTCGCATGGGGAGGAGTGAGCATGACACAGAACAGCATCGCCAACCGCACCAGTTACGATGCAACAACGGGTGTGAGCACAACACGCCCGGAAAACATCAACGGCAATTGGGACGGCAGGTTTGGTGGCGGCTTCAACACATCGCTCGACAAGAACAACTACTTCACGTTTGACAACTTCACCTCGCTGAACTACAACCACCGAGTGAGCTATCTTGACCCCAAGCAGTACACCCAGGAAAAGTCGAAGACCAACACATTCGGCATTAGCGAGGATATCAGCTTCGGCTTCCGCAAGGACTGGTTTGAAATCAGCCTGAACGGTGACGTGAACTACAATACATCGCGCAACTCAGTCCTCACAACAGGCAACCTGAACACATGGGATTTCAGCTATGGTGCTGACATGAACCTCAACTTCAACAACGGCATCTCCTTCTCGACGGACATCAGTGAGAACAGCCGTCGTGGTTATGCTTCGTCAAGCATGAACACGAACGAACTCATCTGGAATGCGCAAGTGAGCAAATCCTTCCTGAAGGGCAATGCCTTGACCGTCAGTCTCCAATGGAACGACATCTTGCAGAAGCGCAGCAATATCAGCCGTGCCATCGACTCATACCGTAGCAGTGACTCACGCTACAATGCCATATACTCCTACGGCATGGTGCATGTCATCTACAAACTGAACATCTTCGGCGGAAAGAACGCCCACGGCACCAATAACGGTATGCCACCTATGGGTGGTTGGGGCGGTGGCCGTCCTGGTGGTGGATGGAGATAATATCCACAACCCAAGTGAACACACAAAAGAAGGCTCGACTCACGAGATGGTGGGTCGAGCCTTCATTTTATGTTTTTTTCATACCGCTATCTGAAGAACGAAAAGTTCACGCTGCCATAGTTACGGTGGTCGATGAAACGGGGATGGTCAGAGAAGTCATAATCTTTGCCGTGTTCAAGAATGAGGATGCCTCCTTCGTTCAAAAGCGGTAAGGCGGCATCAGGTATCTCCTTCAAATTCTCCAAGGCATAGGGAGGATCGGCAAAAATCAAGTCGTACTGCTCCTTACACGCACGTACATATTTAAATACATCACCCTTCAGCGGCACCCATTCCTTCGCTTGGAGTTCTTTCTGAACACGCGCCAGAAACTGCCAGTGCCTAAAATCCTTCTCCACCGACACCACCTTTCCGCATCCACGAGACGCCAGTTCCAAGCCAATGGAGCCCGTTCCTGCAAAGAGGTCAAGCGCTGTCGGTGCCTCATCGAAGTCCACATAGACATTCTCCAAGATATTGAACAGCCCCTCCTTGGCAAAGTCGGTTGTGGGTCTTGCCTTAAAGCCTGTGGGTGTGGGGATGTGACGCCCCTTGTATTTTCCTCGGATGATTCTCATGAATAAGAATTGAAGGAAAGAGAATCAAAAGCCACAAATGAGCAGGGTCTGCATGTCGTAGGGAATGAAGCCATTGCCCATTGTCAGCCTTTCCTTAAAGTCCTCACTACGGTCTATCACGGAGACGTTCTGCAAGAAATATTTGATTTTCTTTGAGAGTTCCACCGTTCGCTGCTCCACGTCGCCCACAATGAAAAGCGAGTCATCCACTTGGTCGAAGCCCAATTCTTTCCACACATTGAGCGTGTAATACTGGATGTCCGCCACACTCGTGGCCACATAGGTGTTCACAAACAGCATTCGCCCTTGTTCAAAAGCATAGAGCGTCATTTCCTTTTCGTGGAGATAAACATACATTTTCCGACCGGGTCCGAAGAGGCTCTTTTCGCTGAAGAACTCAATCAGTGTACTGGCCGATGCATAGAAACGTGCACGTGGGAAATCATCAAGCAACAACTGATAGATGTTCTTGTCGAGTCCAAAGACAATAGCGATGCCTGAACGCCGCAGCACATTGTAACTCACGTGCCGCAGAGTGTCCTTCGGAAATGTGAACCTATACACATCTTTTATGTCTTCCTTATTGAAAGCGGCCACTGGCACCGTAGTGAAACACGATGTGGCAATGAGCACATTCACGCGCTGATATTGCTGCTGCAACATCGGTTCATGCATCAACGCATCCTTCAGATTCGCCGCCAACGAAACGGTGTGGTTCACATCCCACGCCTTATACTCGAAAGGTGTCTCTTGCCCAGGAGCGTAAGTGCAAAAAGAAAGTCCATTCGAGCAGACCCGAATGGACAAACTTTTATTCAAGACTTCATTCATCATTCCCAGTTACCTGCCATCTTGTTGTTAGCGTCTTCGAGGTCACCGATTCGGAGTCCGTACCATTCACCCTCCGTCTGGTCCTCATTGTCAAGCATCAACTCGGCGCGGTTTCTGTGACGCTTCTTCAAGTCTGCTTTCAAACTCTTGATTTTCTTCTCGCTCATGCCATCCATGTAGTCCTCCAGACGAGCACGGAACTCTACCATCATGTCAAACTCATTGGACTTCATGTTGAAGGCAGCCTTCTTGCGCAACTCTATCACACCTTGATAGACTGTGTCATACTTGGATGGGTCGAATGTGGAATGAACCACCATGAAGGAACCGTCAGCCTTGCGACCTACTGGCACATACTTCATGGAGTCAGGATTGGCAATACCCAACTTCTCGGCAGCCGTCATCCATACGGTGTCACGCTTGATGATGCCTTTGGCCACAGCTTCCCTCTCGGTCATGCCAGCTTCCAACTGATCATCAGTCAATTCACCCTCCTTGATGATTTTGTCCACGGTCTTGCCGTTCTTCACATAATCAATCAAAGAGTCAATCGTGCCGCAATACTCGCCAAATGTCATCTTGTACTGCTCTTCCGCATTGCGGATGTCCATCAAACGAGCAATAACGAGTTTCTCACGTGCTGCCTTCTCTTCATCGAAGGCAATGTCGTTGTAGATGCTGTAAAAGCATGCAGCAACGAGGCCCAATGTACAAAGTACCAGGATACCGTTTACAATACTTTTTTTCATGATATGTTTTGTTAATTTTTTATTGATTACACACCTTTTTACTGTCTTGAAAGCAAGTTTTTCTCCTGCACTTACAATCCAGTTCATAAATAATCGCTATATTCGTGGCAAAAATAAGCATAAAATTTTAATTGCAACCACAACTTTCGGCATTTTTTTGAAAAAAGATGATAAATGACTATCTAAAAGACCTCATTTTGCATCATTTCGGGCTAAAACCCACCAACGACCAAGCAAAAGTCATCGACTCTCTGTGTGATTTCATTCTCACACCCGACGCTGACTCCGTGTTCATCCTCCGAGGGTTTGCCGGCACGGGAAAAACAAGCCTGGTCAGTGCTCTTGTCAAGACGATGGAACAACTCGACCGCGAGTGTGTGCTCATGGCCCCCACAGGACGTGCCGCCAAAGTCCTCTCTCTCTATGCTGACCATCCTGCTTTCACCATCCATAAGCGCATCTATCGGCAAAAATCCATCGACAAGGACAGCATCTTCACCCTCAACTACAACATGCGGCAGAACCTCCTCTTCATTTGCGACGAGGCTTCGATGATTGCCAACGACGAATACCTCTCTGGTGGCCTCTACGGTACGGGGCGTTTGCTCGACGATCTCGTCCACTTTGTCTATGGGGGCAAAGGTTGTCGGCTCATCCTCATGGGAGACACGGCCCAGTTGCCTCCTGTCGGCGACACTGAAAGTCCAGCCCTGCAAGACGACTACATGAACGGTTACGGGCTCCATGTCGTCAGCCACACCCTCACTGAAGTGGTGCGCCAAGCCGAGGAGTCAGGTATCCTGTGGAACGCCACCCATCTGCGCATCCTTCTCGCCAATGAAGACATTCTCCAGATGCCACAGATACGCTTCAAGGGGTTCCCCGATGTACACAACATCCCCGGCAATGAACTCATCGAGGCGCTGGAAGAGTGTTATCATCGCGATGGAGAGGACGACACCATCGTCGTCACCCGCAGCAACAAACGCGCGAACATCTATAATAATGGCATACGTGCTCAAATTCTCTGGCGAGAAGAACCTCTCGAAGGAGGCGACATGCTGATGGTGGCCAAAAACAATTATTATTGGACGGAGAAACTGACACTCGAACTAATTGCCAACGCCAAAGCTGAGGGTAAAAAAGCGGAAGAGGCAGAGGGCGTACCTTTCGACTTCATAGCCAATGGTGATACTGCCATTGTTCGCCGTATCCGCAACGAGCGCAACTTCTACGGTTTCACATTCGCCGATGCCACCTTGGAGTTCCCTGACTATGACAACTTCACTATCGACTTGACCATTCTCACCGACACACTCCAAGCCGAGGCTCCTGCCCTCACCAAAGCACAGCAAGACACATTATATAATAATATTATGGAGGACTATAACGGCGACCCCACCCTACGCTCCAAACAGGAAAAACTCAAAGCCCTGCGCCAAGATCCTTACTACAACGCCCTACAAATCAAATATGCCTATGCCATCACTTGCCACAAAGCCCAAGGCGGCCAGTGGACCAACGTCTTCATTGACCAAGGTTACATGACCGATGAAATGTTCACTCCCGATTACTTCCGCTGGCTCTACACCGCCATCACACGTGCCACCAAGAGGGTGTTCTTCGTCAACTGGCCGAAAGAACAAAGTGATGAACAAGGTTAATGCTACATCAACATCGTCAAAATCCCTCATGGAATAACCCCGACGGGATTCAAATTAAACACAGCAGGTCGGAAAAATCGGCATTTGCTTGCTGTAGTCCGAATGTTTCTATAAATTTGCATGCTCAATAGAAACAACTTTTATTTTCACCTATTCGTATGAAGCGTTCATTGCTTATTTCCATCCTCTTTTTATTTACGGTGGTACAAATATCCGCCTATACACAACAGTCGATAAACATTACCGTCAATGGCAAGCAGAGAAACATGGTGGTCTTCACCCCTAACACGTTTCCTGCCAAGTCGCCACTATTCATCGTCACTCATGGCATGAACCAATCCCCTGAATACCAATACGATTCAGACAAGATGTATGAAATGATAGACACGGCTAAGTTCGTCATCGCCTATCTGCGTAGCGATGGTAACACATGGGATATAGGCGGAACAAACGACCAAACCTTCGTCATCAAAGCCATCGACAAGATGGTGGAACTTTATGATATAGACAGAGAACGCGTCTACTGGTCGGGATTCTCTATGGGCTCAATGCTCATCCACCATTGTATCGCCAATATGCAGGACAAGATTGCAGCCTTTGCCCCCACAAGCGGCATCCAATTTTCCGAGTCGCCCTGGAACAACTGCAAAAAGCCCGTCAATCTGCTGGAAGTCATTGCCTATGGTGACGGAACGTTTGGCTATGAAGAATATCATATTCATGACTACATAGAGAGCTATGCCACACACGACAAGCATACAACATACAGCAAGACGGTTGGCTACAAACCTATCAGCACCAGTCGGTTCGATGGCGACCTCGAAAAATGGACGGGTGGTACCAATGGTGGTGAAGTGTGGCTCTACTCCTACAATAACGGTGGACACTGGCCCATGGATTTGAACCGCCACCTCATCTGGAACTTCTGCAAGCGATTCTCTTTGAATATGCCTTTTGTAAGATTCACTGCACCTACAGGCGAAACGACCCATCTTTATATGGCACCGAAGGGAGAAGCCGTATTCCCTGACATCACCCTGAAAGCAGTAGCAAAGGCTCCTAATGGAAGTGTCACCAAGTTTGATTTTTATGATGGCAATACACTCATAGAATCTCAAACATCTGCTCCCCACATCACAACGCTGACAGCCCCATCAACTGGCAAGCACAACCTGCGTGTGGAAGTGACAGACAACATGGGCAAGACTGCACAAACCTCATGTCTGGTCAACAACGTCACGTCCAGTTCGAGTTACGACCTATTCAAAACGATCAAGAACGAGGGCATGGTGCCACAGAACTGGTACGTAAGCAACGGCATATCGAAACGTGTGGGCGGTGGTCTCCCATTCACCAGCGGTCCACGCATCCTGCGCTTCACCAACACCACGAAATCCTTTGAGTACGGTTTGCTCGTACAAAACAACACAACCAAAGAGAAAGCCGCATGGGCAAAATTCGGAGACACGAATGGTCGTTCCCTGTTGACGTTGCACGAAGGGCGTTATGCCATCAAGTACAAGGTGTGCAACTGGAATCAGCCCGAGTTTTCACCAGTCACCCTCTCCATACAGCATATGGACGGGGAAGAAATAGCGTCTGAGACGTACACTCCCACCGTCAACATCAATGGCGACACAGCCAACAGGTTCTTAGGAGTCAACCAACGGACCTTCATGTTCGATGTGCCAGAGACAGGCGACTATGTCATTGTCTTTTACACTGCTGCCGCAAGGAGTTCCGACTTTGTGCTGGGAGCAGTCAACATCCAAGCAGCGAACTTCAATCCTGTTAGCATCGCCCACGTCAAAGAGGACAAAAAGGCGACTTCTTCATACGCTTATGACCTCATCGGGCGAAAGTTCTCAACAGAAAACCTGAAGCCTGGCCTTTACATCATTGACGGCCGCAAGGTCATGATTAAATGAAAGAATCAAAGACATATCACACCACCCTAAAGAAGCATCATCATGGAAGTTATACAAAGTTTCACGATTGACCACACCCACCTGAAGCCTGGCATCTACATTTCGCGCGAGGATAAGGGCTTCACCACTTTCGATCTGCGCATCACAGAACCCAACCATGAACCAGCTGTAGCACCTGCTGCCATACACAGCATAGAGCACCTGATGGCCACATGGTTCCGCAATTCCGACGTAAAAGAAGATGTGGTGTATGTAGGCCCCATGGGGTGCCTCACAGGCATGTATATCATCATGACAGGAGCATACACCGTTGAAGACATGCGTCGGTTGACCATCGAGTGTCTCCAGTGGATGCTCAAACAAACAGAGATACCTGCCACACGTCCAGAAGCCTGTGGCAACTATCTGCTTCACGACCTCCCGATGTGCAAGTGGGAATGTGCTCGTTATCTCGACCGACTGGAACACGATTTCCACAGCGAGTACACCAAACTGCAAATCACCCTTAACGACGGAAAGGTTTTTGCTGACGCATAGAAAAAAAAGAAACTGCGGCCTTCAGCTGATGATCTGAAGGCCGCAGTTTCTTTTTTCAGTTAAGCCAGTGCTAATTCCACAATTTTATCAACAGCCGATTTCAGACCTTCGGGGTCTTTACCTCCAGCTGTCGCAAAGTGGGGCTGACCGCCACCGCCACCCTTGATGAGTTTGCCAGCCTCACGAACAAACTGACCTGCATTCTTGCCTTCTGCCACAAGGTCGTCAGAAACAGACACTGTAAGAGCAGGCTTGTTTTGAGCAACACTACCGATGACAACGAGCAGGCGTTCAGGGAACTGTGCACGAAGTTGGAACGCCATATCTTTGGCATTCTGCGGCTCAATCGGCAACACACCCGATATGACCTTCACGCCATTCACATCACGAGCCTTCTCTATGAGCATCTTCTTGAACTCACGCGCTTGCTGTGCCTTGAACTCTTCCACCTGTGCCTGCAAATCTTTGTTGTCAGCAATAGCCTTCTGGATGGTGGACATAAGGTCGGGAGCATTGTTGAACAGACCCTTCAAGTCAGTCATAAAGTCTTGCATACGGTCAAGCGTTTCTTCCACTGTCTTGCCCGTGATGGCCTCAATACGACGCACACCTGCAGCGATACTGCTCTCGCTCATAATCTTCATCATGCCCAGACGGCCAGTGCTCTGAGCGTGGCAACCGCCACAGAACTCGACGCTGGTGCCAAATCGCACTACGCGCACCTTATCACCATATTTTTCCCCGAAGAGGGCGATGGCACCGAGTTTCTTGGCCTCCTCAATAGGATAGTCACGGTACTCTTCGAGTGGGATGTCCTCACGAATCTTAGCATTAACGATGTGCTCCACCTCACGGATTTGTTCAGGAGTCACCTTCTCGAAGTGAGAGAAGTCAAAACGCAAGCCGTCAGCAGTGACGAGTGAACCTTTCTGCTCCACATGAGTGCCGAGCACCTCACGCAATGCCTCGTCAAGCAAGTGTGTACAAGTATGGTTGGCTTCAACTGCACGACGCATCTCCAAATCCACACAAGCCATAAACTCTGCCGTCGGATTCTCGGGCAATTTATCAACGATATGGATGGCCACACCGTTCTCCTTCTTCGTGTCGAGCACCTTAATTTCCTCGTTCTCGCTGACGAGCACACCTTGGTCGCCAACCTCACCACCCATCTCACCATAGAAGGGGGTCTTATCAAGGATGACCTCATAGGCCGTGCGCTTCTTCTGCTGCACCTCCCTATATTTAATAATGTGGGCAGGATATTCGGTGTAGTCGTAACCAACAAACTCGCTTTCAGCCTCGTTCACCATCACCCAGTCGCCCATCTTCACTTCGGCAGCGTTGCGAGCACGGTTCTTCTGTTCCTGCATACAAACATCGAAGCCCTTCTCATCCACCGTGAAACCTTGTTCGCGACAGATGAGTTCAGTCAAGTCGAGTGGGAAGCCAAAAGTATCGAAAAGTGTGAACGCCTTGTCACCGGCAATCTCAGTCTTGCCTGCAGCCTTTGTCTCATCGATGACACCCTGCAAGAGCTTGATACCGTTTTCGAGGGTACGGAGGAAAGAACTCTCCTCTTCCTGCATCACCTTCATCACGAGTTTCTGCTGAGCAGCAATCTCAGGGAAGGCATCGCCCATCTCTGCCACAAGCGTGGGCACGAGTTTATAAATAAACGCCTCTTTCTGACCGAGGAACGTGTAACCATAACGCACAGCACGACGCAGGATGCGACGAATCACATAACCCGCCTTCGCATTAGATGGCAACTGACCATCAGCAATGGCGAACGCGATAGCACGCAAATGGTCTACCACCACCCGCATGGCGATGTCCTTCTTCTCATCCTCACCATATTTGCAGCCAGCCATATCGCCCAGCACCTTGATGAGGGGTTGGAACACGTCTGTATCATAGTTCGAGGTCTTCCCTTGCAATGTGCGCACCAAACGTTCGAAACCCATACCCGTGTCAATCACCTTAGCAGGCAGGCCCTCGAGTGAGCCGTCAGCCTTGCGGTTGTACTGCATGAACACAAGATTCCATATTTCGATGACCTGAGGATGGTCTTTGTTCACCAACTCACGGCCAGGCACCTTTGCCTTCTCTTCCTCAGAACGGCTGTCAACGTGAATCTCTGAGCAAGGGCCACAAGGACCTGTATCACCCATTTCCCAGAAATTGTCGTGCTTGTTGCCGTTGATGATATGGTCTTTCGGCAAGAACTGCTCCCAGATGGCAGCAGCCTCATCGTCACGCGAAAGCCCCTCTTCAGGACTGCCCTCAAACACTGTGGCATAAAGGTCTTTCGGGTCAATCTTCAGCACATCCACAATGTACTCCCATGCCCACGAAATCGCCTCCTTCTTGAAGTAGTCGCCAAACGACCAGTTGCCCAACATCTCAAACATCGTATGGTGGTAAGTGTCGTGTCCCACCTCTTCGAGGTCGTTGTGCTTGCCGCTCACACGAAGGCACTTCTGAGAGTCAGCCTGACGGCGGCTCTTGGGTGTCACATTGCCCAGAATGATATCCTTAAACTGATTCATACCCGCATTGGTGAACATCAGTGTGGGGTCGTCCTTCACAACCATCGGAGCCGATGGTACAATCAGGTGTTCTTTGCTTTCAAAAAACTTCTTGAAAGACTCACGTATCTCTTTTGCTGTCATCATTATATTTACAATTTACAAATTTGGCTGCAAAGGTACGAGTTTTCCTCTTAAAAAACACTAAAATATCCCGAGATTTAAAGAAAAAACAATTGTTTGTAGTACCTTTGCAACAAATATCAACAATAAACCACTTAAAAACTATTATTTTATGTCTATCACTTTGATTATTATTCTTGTTGTCGTGGTGGTGCTCGTGTTGGCCATCATCGGCATCTACAACAATCTCGTAAAACTGCGCAACAACCGTGAGAACGCTTTTGCTGACATCGATGTACAACTGAAGCAGCGCTACGACCTCGTGCCCCAATTGGTGGCAACCGTGAAGGGTTATGCCGAGCATGAGAAGGGACTTCTGGAAAGCATTACCGCTGCCCGTTCTGCAGCCATGAGCGCCACCAGCATTGATGAGAAAATCAAGGCTGACCAGCAACTCACTTCAGCACTTGCCGGGCTCAAGGTACAAGTGGAAGCATATCCCGACCTGAAGGCCAACCAGAACTTCCTCCAGTTGCAAGGCGAACTCTCCGACATCGAAAACAAACTCGCTGCCGTGCGTCGCTACTTCAACTCAGCCACTCGCGAACTCAACAACGCTGTGCAGACCTTCCCCAACAACCTCCTGGCTGGCATGTTCGGTTTCCACAAAGAGGCCATGTACGAAATCGAGGCATCACAGCGTGCTGCTGTAGAAAAAGCACCAGAAATCAAGTTCTAAGAGAAGGCTATGCAGTACGTCGGCATCCACACTCAAATTGCAAGGAACAACTGGAACAGCATCATGCTGCTCCTGATGTTCCCTTGCATCATTCTGGGCATGTTGTGGGTGTTCTGCTGCATCTTCGGCATACAAAGCACCTACGACGAATACTATCAGGAGCACTACTATCTTGACACCAACATTGTCAATGAGGTGTGGCTCAGTTGGGCACCGTGGGCAGTCGTCATCGTGGGCATCTGGCTTCTGATTGCTTATCTGTTCAATGCCCAGATGATTCAGCATGCCACAGGTGCTAAGCCGTTGGAGAGAAAGGAGAACCCGCGTGTTTATAACCTGGTGGAGAATCTCTGCATGAGTTGTGGTATGCCCATGCCAAAGGTGAACATCATCGAAGACCCGCAACTTAATGCCTTCGCATCAGGTATCAACAAAAAATCCTACACGGTGACGCTGACACGCGGCATCATTGAATATCTGGACGATGCCGAATTGGAAGGTGTGATTGCACACGAACTCACCCACATCCGCAACCGCGACACCAAGGTGCTCATCATCAGCATCGTCTTTGTAGGCATCCTCTCCACCCTACTCACCATGCTTACCCGCGGTGTGTTGCGCATCTTCCTGTGGGGCGGGTTCGGTTCTTCCCGTCGTTCCAACAGCAAGGGAGGTGGTGGTGTTGCCGTTATCGTGGTCATCGTTGCCGCCATCATCTGTGCTGCCATCGCCTACTTCCTCACCATGCTCACCCGCTTTGCCATCTCACGCAAACGTGAGTTTATGGCAGATGCAGGTGGTGCCGAGTTGACCCGCAATCCGCGTGCTCTCGCCTCTGCTCTGCGTAAGATTTCTGCTTATCCAGGACTTGGACACATTGATCGGGAAGACATTGCCCAACTCTACATCATCCATCCGAAGAAACTCACGCAGGGCTTCTTCGACCGTCTGCAATCACTCTTCAGCACTCACCCGAGCACAGAGGAGAGAATCAGGATTCTGGAACAATTCTAAGCCAATCAACAAGACAACAAGAAAGGGATGCACAAAAATGCATCCCCTTTCTTGTGATTTCTATCTTCCTCATCATTTGTTCAAGTAGTTCTTGTAAATCTCCACCAACTGCTGGCGGCGTTCGGGTGTGACGGTGATGAGACGCGTGTTGGTCTCTTCACTCTTCACCACTGCCCTCTCCTTGTCGCTCCAATTGAAATTGGAAAGAATCTGTCCATGCAGGTCGTCATATACTTGGCCATCCTCGCCCAAGAACACCAATTTCTCATCGGGCACATCCGCCATCCAACCCATAAATGGATACTCCACGTTCCACATTCCCTTGGCAATGAGCACATATGGCTTACCGTCAATGATTACCTCCAACAATTTGTTTTCTGCAAACTGCTTATAATCCTCCATCACCTGTTCGTAGAGCATCGCCATCACCACATCGGTGTTTTCCGTACCTTGGAAATTTCGACGCACCAAATCCTTCCGGAGTTCGTTCAACCGGTCGGCAGCCTCCAAGTTGCGTTCCATCGTCATCTCCAGCACCACCGCCATCGTGTTGACCAGCATCGGGGCTGTGCTTTCCTCGTCGTTTGTCACACGAACATAACGATTCATTTCATCGCCATAGAACATCGCACGCTCAGGGTTCTGCTGATCCAATGCCACAAACATCAGCGAGATGAAAACCTCCTGGCACACCGAATCAGGCACCGCTTGATTGATATCTGCCACAAGGTGATAGATGCGCTCGTAATACTTCATGGCTGCAACCTGGTCATACATTCCCTCGTCCTTGTTCAGCAGAAAATGTCCTGCCTCCAACTGCTTTTTCCAGTTTGAAGGGTCTGCATCAGCAGCCTTTGCCAACTTCGCAAACTTTTTCTGTGCTGCTTCACTCACGTTTTGTGCGTTCACGCTGGCAGTAATGGTGCACATCACCATCAATGCTGCCCAAAAGATGTTCTTTGTTGTCATTGTCCTGTGCTATAAAAAGTAATAGTAAATACAAAAGGATGAATAAATTCCTGTCATTTCGTCCCCAAAGGTATAAAAAAACGAGGAAACCACCTTAATATCTAATAAAAAAGAGAGAATATCTAACAAAAAAGGTTAAACTTCACCTTGAACGTGCATTTTTTTCGTGTTATATTTGACATTATCTAAAACTTTAGATTACCTTTGCCGCAGAAAATCTAGAAAATTAAATAAAGATGAAACGAAACGACGAAGAAAGACAGTTGACAAGAGCGGAGATGGAAATCATGAACATCTTGTGGAGTGCTCCCACCGAAGGACTCACCACGCATCAAATCATTGAGCAGTATCCAGAGCCCAAACCCGCCTACTCCACCATCGCCACTTTTCTGAAGATTCTGACGAACAAGGTGTTCATTCAGTCGCACAAAATGGAAGGAGGTGGCAAGACCTTCGTGTTCGAGCCGCTCATCACGAGGGAGGAATACACCAACCGCGTGATGAAGGAAGTGAAGAGCACCTTCTTTGCCGGTTCCCTGAAATCTATGCTCTCCTTCTTTGCCAAGCAGGAAGAGGTGTCGGAAGAGGACTTGCAGGAAATTATGGCACTAATCAATAGTAGAAGTTAAAGAAGTCAGAGAAGTTAAAGAAGTTAGAGACGATACCAAAACCACCCGACCTATGTTATTCATCATCAAATCAGCCATCACGCTGGCACTCCTATACAGTTGTTTCTTTTTTCTTCTGAGCAAAGAAACATTCCATCGCCTCAACCGCATCATGCTGCTGAGCATCATGGTGGTATCCCTCATCGCACCGCTGTGCCATTTCACCACAGACAACCCGACGGTCATCAACGAGGAATTCTACCAGATGGGAACCATCATTGAAGGGGAAAGCATGCCCGTCTTCGTGAATGCAAGAGCGACCGAACAAGCCCCGCGCATCACATGGGTGCAGGTCATCACGTGGCTCTACCTCGCAGGGGTGGCGGTGATGCTGCTGCTGACAATCATACAGGCCATTTCCCTCATTCGGTTCATGCACGGAGGCTTGCGCCACACCGACTCGCAGGGCAACACTATCATTTTGCTGAAAGGCGAGCAACCTCCGTTCAGCATCTTCCGCTACATTGTGATGAGCGTGAAGGACTACGAAAACAACCGCCCCTACATCCTCACCCACGAGCAGGAGCACATCCGTCTGGGTCACACCTACGACCTCCTGCTGCTCGAAGCGATGAAGACCTTCCAGTGGTTCAATCCCTTCGTGTGGTTCATCAGCCGCGACCTCAAGGCGGTGCATGAATATGAGGCTGACCAAGCGGTCATCAACCAAGGCATCGATGCAAAATCATATCAACAACTGCTTGTGAAGAAGGTGGTCGGTGACCGTCTGCAGCCTTTCACCAACAACCTGAATCACGGCTCCCTAAAAAAGCGTATCTTTATGATGTACCAGAAACCTTCCAACCGATGGCTCATGCTCAAAGCACTCTGCGCCATCCCTGTGGCTGCACTCACCATCAGTGCCTTCGCCACCCCCTCTGAAACTGACCCCGTTGAAGATTTTGTAGCAACTCTCGAGAACAACGAAGTGCCTGTCTTCAATGCAACTCAAGAAGAAAGCCTGGCGGCAGCACTCTCTGAAATGCAAGAAGACCAGCATCCCTACACCATCCATCCTGTGAGAGACCGGTACGGCAGAATCGTCGGTTTCTCCCACGAAGGGGAACCTGCCGACTGCGACAAGGACTTCAACTGCACCTACGAATACATCTTCATCGATGACCGCCCAGCCACCGAAGAGGAAGTGAGAAATTACAACTCATTCGAATCTTTCTCCCTGCTCAAAACGCCCAATGGTACAGCCAAGTACAACTACAAAGACAAAAAGGGCATTATATGCTTCACAACGTACAAGATTTCCATTGACAAAGACGGCAAGGAGCCTCTCATCGTAGTAGATGGGAAAATCGTCGAAGTCGATGTCTCCAAACTCAGCAAGGAAGTCAACGTAATGGAAGATGAGGAGTTCTTCAAACTAATCAACGTCAATCCCGAGGATATTGAGTCCATCACCGTGCTGAAAGACGCTGCCGCCACAGCCATCTGGGGTTCGCGGGGTGCCAACGGTGTGATTGAAATCAAGACCAAAGCATTTCAAAGCAACGACGAAGAACCTGATGAAGTCTTCGAAGTATGCGAAGAACCAGCCAAATACCCAGGTGGCGATGCAGCCCTCATGCAGTTCATCAGCCAAAACGTCCGCTACCCCCAAATCGCCCTTGAAAACGGCATCATGGGACGTGTCATCGTCAAGTTCATCGTTGAGAAAGACGGCTCATGCAGCAACTTCAAGGTGATCAGCAACGATGCCCACGATATAGGTGGCGTCACCGTAACGGCTAAGGCAGAAAAGGCCAAAGAACAAAAGCAGGAAGGAGCCGAAGCCACCCAAACTCCTGAAGAACTGCAGGCTATGAGCAAAGCCCTCGAAGAGGAAGCCATCCGCACACTTCGCCTCATGCCCAAATGGGAACCAGCCAAGCAGAGAGGCCATATTGTGAGAATGAGAAAAACTCTTCCTATCACTTTCAGACTTCAGTAAACACGTGTTTGTAACAAACCCTCCTTACAGTACCCCGAAAACGGTGTGAGTCACACCGAGGGTATCGGTCTGAGTCACACCGTGGGTGGCGGTGTGACTCAGACCGTTGTTGAGGTAACGGAAGCATCGTCTGATGGGTGACGGAAACACCCAATCATCGCAAAGCCCGTTACAGCATTTTCACCACTTCTTCCAGATACCGCTTGTCCACCTCATCGAACGTGCCCAACTCCTTGCTGTCGATGTCCAGCACAGCCACCACTTCCCCCTCCTTCCACACAGGCACCACAATCTCGCTCCTGCTCAGACTCGAACAAGCGATATGTCCAGGAAAGGCATCCACATCAGGCACAATCACCGTCTCGCCCCGTTCCCAAGCCGTACCACACACACCCTTCCCCTTCGGAATGCGCGTGCAAGCCAAAGGACCTTGGAAAGGACCCAAAACAAGCTCCCCCATCACCCTGTAAAAACCTGTCCACCAGAACCCGAATGTCTCATGCAGCATGCTCGCCACATTCGCCATATTGGCGATGAGGTCACTCTCACCCTCCACCACAGCCTTCACCTGCGGCACCAGCTCTCGGTACTTCTCTTCCTTCGAGCCAGCCTTTATCTTTAGTTCTTCTGCCATGATAGCATGTATTTATGGCACAAAGTTATAAACATTCTGCCTAATTCAGCCAACAACTCGAAAAAAAGGTGTATCTTTGCCGCCAATATGACGCTGGATATACTGATATGCACAATTGATGAGGGCATCTTGAGGGTGCCGGAGGTGTTGATGTCGCCACGAGGTGATGTCAGGTATGTGGTGTCGATGCAATGGACCAACCCACGCGCTGGGCGAAAGGATGAGGAGGTGGAAGAAAGCCTTTTGGAACAGGTGCCTGCTGTGCTGAAGGAGCGGGAGGATGTGGCGCTGACGTTCTTGGAGGGAAAAGGATTGAGCCGGAACAGGAATCATGCGCTGGAGAAGGTGACAGGCGATGTGGTGCTGATAGCAGATGATGACTGCCGATATACGAAGGAACTGATTGGGAACATCTTTGCTGCGTACAACGGGCATCCGGAGGCGGATGTGATTCATTTTCAGGCGTTGGACACAGAGGGGAAGCCGTTGCACCCCTACCCTGTCCCGTATGTGAGTTCGGTGGAGATGACGTTCAGGCGAGAAGTGGCGACGAGGTTTGACGAGCGGTTTGGTTTGGGAAGCGAGTTTTTTTGTGCAGGCGAAGAGGATGTGTGGATGAAGGATGCCCAAGAGGCTGGATACCATATCCTCTACGTGGACAAGCCCATCGTCATGACTCCCAAAGAAACAACAGGAAAGAACTTCTTGAAGAACAAACAGATGCAAGTAACGAAAGGAGCCGTGTTCAAGCATGTATATGGAACAGGCGGTGCTGCATGGAGAACGTTGAAAGAGGCTGGATGGTGGTTGGTGCACAAAGGAGCCAACCCGTTGCCCATCTTATATAATATGGTGAGAGGAATGCAACTGCTTGCCCCTCGTTCCTAACCCTCTGTTCACAAGGTTTTGTAGAAGTCTAAATACTGCTGAGCCACTTTGATGTAGTCGTGGTGCTTCTTCACATATTCGATGCTCTGCTGCTTGAGCAAGGGAACACGCTCGGGGTGAAGCACAAGTTTTTCTATTTCTTCATAACAACTGTCGTAGGTGGGCAGCACGTTGATGATGGGACGCAAGTCCTTCTCACCCAAAATCTCATAATTTTCAGGTTCGCCACCACCGATGTTGATGATACCTTTCGACATAGCAAGCAGAGAGTTCATGGCTGGCGTGTAACTGTAGAGTTGGTCAAGAATGGCATCGGCACTATTCATCATTTCCTGATATTGGGCGAAGGGCACTCCGTTGGCCACCTGTATCTGTAACCGCTCAGGATATTTCTCCTGCACCGCTTTGGCAGCCTTGAGCATGATGTCTGTCCCCTTGTAGGCATCGCGGCTCTTGCTGATGCCCACAAAAAGACGAAGTTGACCGTCAGCCTCAGGGGAATGAAGGGAGGATTTCTCTGTCGGCATCTTGATGGGAAATGGGATGTACGTCAGTTTGTCTTCAAAGATTCCCTTCTCCACACCGCGACAGCCCTCCCCTTGGGGAAAGCGCGGGGCTTGATAGGTTGCCCAATATTCGTAGAGTCCTGCCACGATGCCGTCGCAATCTTCGGCTATCAACTTGTTCAAAGTCTCTTTGGAAGTGCCAATCATATCCTGACGGAAACGCTCAGCCTCCCAATCCGTACGGATGGTATCGCCAAAGTTGAAGTCGCTGTAACGCAAGGGCCGCAGGTGGGTGTTGACGTAGGCCCAATAATAATCCATACCAAACGCACCCATCACCATCTTGCCGTTGTGGCGACGCAGATAGCGGTAGAAAGGTGTCAGACGCTCAGCCTTCAATTCGAAAAAAACGGGATTGATGAGTTGCACCACATCATATCCCCGCATCTTCGGCAGCGCCTTCATGAGCCTCATCAAGAAACTCGTGTTGCCACAAAGCCCAAACTTACGTTTCAAGTCGATGTCGCGCGGATAATCCTTCCATTTGTCGCCGTCGCTTGCCACCACGCACTCATGGCCCAGTGCCCTAAAGCCCTCGGCCAATGTGGCATGCACGTTGGAATAATCGCCCAGAAGTAGAATCCGCATGATATCTGAAAAATTTGTGCAAAGGTATAAAAAAGAATGGAAGAATTGAAAGATTGAAGGTTTGAAGTTGCCATATATCCACTTTTTTTCACACCACATTTCAATTTTTCAATCTTACAATTCTTCAATTCTTCATTTTTTATTACCTTTGCCCCAAAATAACACCACTCATCATGGAAATAACAGTAATTGTTCCTGTTAAGGACAGACGTGACCACATTGGAAAGACGCTTGACAGCATTCTGAAGTCGGGTTTGTCGCCCAAAGAGGTCATCATTGTGGATAACGAAAGTACCGATGGCACTTATCAGTTCTGCGAACAATACATCAAGGACAGGCCTAATGTCACACTGCTCCGGGAAACATTCCCAGGTGCGGCTGCTGCACGCAACAAGGGTTTGAAGTCGTGCAAGACGGATTGGGTGTATTTCTTCGACAGCGACGACATCTTCGACCACAACTTCATTTCCACCTTCAGTTCCTTTATTCCTGATGATTATGATGTCATAGCCGTACCCACCAAACAAATAGTGAAGGGGAAAATGTCGGTTCGCACCTTCATCCCCTCGGAAGACCCACGCGTGCAGATTTTGGCCAATGTGCTCAACACACAGGGCATGATTTTCCGCACCGAGTTTCTGAAAGACATCGGTTGGTGGAATCCTGCATGCCGCATCTGGAACGACTGGGAACTGGGTCTGCGCGTCATGTTGCATCAGCCCCGGATTCTTTGGTTCACAGAGAGGGCTTTCCATGAGATTCTGGTACACGACGACAGCATCACGGGCAAGAACTTCTCCATGAACTACAAGCAGTTCATCCGCACCCTCACGGTGGCGGTCAACAACCTGCAGTCGTCCATCCTGCAACCCCTTTCGCACTATCACGCCCAGCACCTCGCATGCCTCTATCCGCACCTCGACCTGCTCATGTATGCACTATATCTACGTGCCAACATCCTGCTGGGACATCTGCAAAACGAGAAGATGACGGGCAAGTGCGGCAAATACAAGATGGCATCGAAGGCACTCACCATCTTTATCAACGATAACTTCGCACCCACCCCCTCGCAGAAGTTCAAAGGCAACCTGCTGAGAATTTACACCATGCTGGGTGGAAGAGGTGCTTGGAGATTCGCGCTCAAGTCGGCATCAAACAGAGTAAAACGCCGCAAATAACCATACAATATTTCATGAAAAAAGCTTTACTAACAACCTTCCTGGCCTGCGCAACAGGTCTCATTTGTCATGCGCAGCACGCTTTCAACCTGGGTGGCGACATCTCCATGCTGCCACAATACGAAAGTGCAAAGACCCCTTACTACAGTTCGAAAACCAGCACAACCAACCAGAATGTCATCAACTTTCTGAGCAAGAGAGCCAAGTTCAACTCCCTGCGTGTACGTCTGTTCGTCAACCCTACTCCCACAGAGGATGACCCCACCCTCGTACAAGACCTCAACTATGTGACAGCATTGGGCAAGCGCATCAAGGATGCCCAACTCGACTTCATGCTGGACATTCACTACAGCGACACATGGGCAGATCCACTCAATCAACACATTCCTTCCACTTGGACAACCCAAACCAACGCGGCTTTGGCAGATTCCATGTACTCCTACACCAAGCGTGTGCTTGAACACATGACAGCCAACGGAGCCACACCCGACTTCGTGCAGATTGGCAACGAAATCAGTTACGGCATGCTGTGGCGCAAGGGAATCGAAGGGGACAAACTCTACAAGAATGATAGCAATTGGGGACGATTCCACACGTTCCTCAAGGCCGCAGCCAAGGCTGTGCGCGAAGTGACCCCCGATGCAAAAATCATCCTCCACATCGAACGTGCGGGCAACACCGATGCTTGTGTCAACTTCTTCACGGACATGAAGAACAACAGCATCGACTACGACATCATCGGGCTCTCCTATTATCCCTTCTGGCACAACACATTGGCCAACCTCTCCAACACGCTGAACACGTTGGAGACGAAGTTCCCAGACAAACCCGTGCAGATTGTGGAAACCGCTTACTTCTACTCTTATCCGGAAGGCGACCGCAGTTTCGACCCCAACAACTACTGCTCATGGGACGGTACACCCGAAGGACAGAAACAATTCATCGAAGACCTCTGCACAGAACTCGCTCAGCACAACAACGTGACGGGACTTTACTACTGGTTCCCCGAAGAGAACGGCAACGGGAAGGACAAGACGGTACTGAAAACTTGGCTGAATAGAGGTCTCTGGAATAACGAAACCCATGTGGCTCTCCCCGCCTTGTTCTCCCTGCAGAACTTCCTCACGCTGAAAGAGGCTGTCGGCATACAGCAGACAAAGGCAAACAACGCTACCACGAGCCATAAAGGCAGCAAGACCTACACGCTTGCCGGACAAGACACTGCTACCCCTTCGCCCCGTAGCATCTACCTCAAGAACGGTAAGAAATACATGAAGAGATAAAAAAAGCCCCTTCCACCGACGGAAAGGGGCTTTCTGTTTTATTTCTTTTCATTGTCACTCACTCTTCTCAAACTCTTCCAACTTCTTCAGATAGTAAGCACGAAGGTCATCCCACTTGTAGTAGGGATACTGGTTGGTCTCGATAGGCAGCGTAGCCTCTTTCTCGTTGAGCAGCGCCTTGACCAGGATGGGAGCATCCTTCTTCTTCGAGCGATAGTAAACCAACTGGATGTTGCAAGCCATCGGATAGATGCGGTAGTTCACCCATTGGTCTTCCAGATGGTCAAGGTCTTGCACCTTGCGGCCACAGCTGTCCAACTCCAGCAGACAAGCCAGCGGCATGACACACACCTCATGTCCGAAACGCAGGGCGGCACCATTCTTATAGGTCTTGCTGGCCATCACCGTATCTGTTGTTTCAATCATGTTGCGCAGCAGATTGGCCTGATTGAACTGCATGATGCTGCCCGTCTGAGGTGCTGCACCATAACCCAGATACCAGTCGATGTTGACAATCTTCCACAAGTCGTAGATTTCCTCTTTGGTGAAGAGATCCCACATGTCTTCCCCACATCCGTGGCTCTGCATGTTGGCCACCACAGCAGCCATCGCACGCATGAAGGAACGCGGGCGGAAGTCCTCATCATTCCAGAAACTCTCGTCATTGAAGAGTGAGCGGCAGAAACGCTCCGGATGGGTGTACAGACGTCTGTAGTGATCCATGATGGCACCCCGATTGCGCCTGGCATCGCGCAGTCTCTGGCTGAAGTCGTGATTGAGGTAATACTGAAACGACTCGCTCACATCGTTGTGCATCTTGAGCTTGGGATTGAAGGCTGTCAGTTCCTCACACTCAGCGGTCATACTGAGGATGCAGCGGATAACCACCGTACTGCGAGCATCCACCTGTGCCTCCTTGCCTGAGAAAATCTCTGGGAAGTTCTGCGTCATGCGCTTGCCAATACCGTGATGCTGCTGTTCGCCGATGTCTGAGAGTTCACCCAGACGGTCTCTGGTACAGGGATAGAAGCGCTCCAGCTTTGCCAGCGCCTCCTCACCCAGCGGAGTGAGTTTGCCCTCTTCCTTCGCACGGCGCATGGGACGAAGGGCATTCGTATATTCGCTTTCGTTAATCAACCAGCGAGAGCCGTGACGACCATAATGCGACATGTAGAAAGGTTCATAACCCTTCGGAGCCTTGGTCAGCGACTGAGTGGGCACCTGATAGGCCATGTAATTGGACGCAGCCTTCAGCACATCGGCATAGATTTCCTCCTTGGCTGTCTGCGCCGACACGGACAATGCAGCAACAAGGAAGGACGATAAAAAGAAGAATTTTCTCATGTGAGGTATAATGTTATGTGTAAGTTTTAGGTTTTAGTCATAGAAAGCCAGATTGGCGTTTCGACCCAAATCGCGATAGGCATTATTCATCAGTTCCGGCGTAATTTCAAAGTCGCGGTTGATGGGACGGCCTTCATCTTTCAGCGAATGAGAGAACATCCAGTCGTAGGTCTGATACATATAGAACACACGTGCCAGACGGCCATGATTGATGCCAGGCATACGTGTGTAGATGAGACGTGAATCGTCGCCTGTTTGCTTGATAGCTTCCACCACACGGTCAGAACAAGATACTGGCACTTTCTCGTCGGCTGTTCCATGCACAATCCACATGGGGATTTTCGAAAGACCACTCAAGTCCTTCGCTGTAGCACCGCCACACATGGCCAAACCGACAGCGATACGGTCGGGATAAGCAGCACATAGGTCGAGTGTTCCGTATCCGCCCAAACTCATGCCATAGCAGTAGATGCGGTCGCTGTCAATGTGGTAGTTCTTTTCAGCCCACTCCACCAACTTCATGATTTTTGCGGGGTTCCAAGAGCCACCGGGGTTCTGCGGAGCCAAGATATAGCAATCGATGACACGACCACGCTGCAAGGCATCCATCGGGCCATAACGCTTCACTTTCGCGAGGTCACGACCACAGAGACTGCGACCATGCAGGAAAATGAGCAACGGGCGATGCACTCCGTCGTCTTCATCTTCTTCCGGACGATAAAACCAGAAGTCATAACTATCACTCACCACGTTGCGAAATGCCTTACTGGTGTCTTTCGCATAACCTGCCAAAGAACACACAAAGGCAAGCATAACTACAATATATCTAAACATAAAGATACGTTTTAATGGAATTTACGGTGCAAAGATAGGAAAAAAACTGGTAACAAAAGTCAGTTTTACAAAATTTAGGAAACCAAAGCACCCAAACTTTCAGTTTTCATCTTCCAGTTCTTAGTTTTTCCGTACCTTTGCAGACGAAATCTTCAATTCATATTTTTTCCAAATCGTGGTTCACATGTCTGTACTGGTCATTCTGTTCTGTGTCTTCTCACCCCTCTTCATCCTCTGGCTCACCTACAAGAGCGCATGGCTCAACAAGGTGGGCAGCATCATCATCGCATACATCATCGGCTGCACTCTTGGACTCACAGGGGTGATTCCCGACACGGAAGAGATGCACACACTGCAAACCAACATTGCCTCAGCAGCCATCCCCTTCGCCATCCCTTTACTGTTGCTGTCTGCCGACTTGAAATCATGGGCAAAACTGGCACCCAGTTTCATCAAATCCACCCTCTTCGGCCTCCTCGGATGCGCCATCGCCATCACCATCGGCTTTCTGCTTTATGGCAAAAGCGACCCCACCCTTTTTGCCCATATCGGCGGAATGCTAACAGGGCTTTACACAGGTGGCAATGCCAACCTCGCCTCATTGAAGATTGCGCTCGGAGTGGAAGATGCCACCTACATTCTCGTCTCTGCCTACAGCACCCTGATGAGTGCCCTCTACCTCTTTTTCGTCATCATCGTAGGCAAGCGAGTGCTACGACTCTTCATGCCCGACTTCAAGGAAGACAAAACCATTGAGGACACCACCATCCAGATAGAAAACCACGAGCACGAACTCTTTCTCGGGCTGTTCCGCAGGGATAACCTCAAGCACTTAGGGCTGAGCCTCCTGCTCACCATTGGCATCATCGCCCTTGGTGCCGGCATCGCCTTCCTCTTTCCCAAAGACGCCTTCCAATCCGTCTTCATCCTCAGCATCAGCCTCCTCGCCATCCTCGCCTCGCTCAACAAGCGCATACGCAGTTTGAAACGCACCTTCGAAGCCGGCACTTATTTCATCCTCATCTTCAGCGTGGCAGTAGCCTCGCAAGTCAGTCTCAAAACCCTCACAGATGTCAATCCCGACATCTTCCTTTTCACCACCGTCGCCACCCTCGGCGCCCTCCTCTTCCATGTGCTCCTCAGCGCCCTCTTCCGCATCGACACCGACACCACCCTCACCACCAGCATCTCACTCATCTGCTCGCCACCCTTTGCCCCCGTGATGGGCAGCGCCCTCCACAACAAAGCCGTCATCGGTCCCGGCATCGCTGTCGGCCTCTTTGGCTATGCCATCGGCACCTACCTCGGATTTGGCATCGCCAAGATGCTGTTAGCCATCGGATAGTGCCTTTCGCTGGAATTAGTTCTACCTCCTTTTCTATTTCGAGTGCAAAGTTACGAATAATTTTAACATTACACAAGAATTTAACAAAATATCTTACACATAATTTAACATTTAACTCATCACACCATGAAATGCCGCACAAAAAAAAGCCCACTCCATCCCGCTGTCGATTAACCGACACATCAATCATCAATTAATCGACACCACATCCATCGATTGATTGGCAGGGACATTCAACCCTGTCACATACAGAGAAAAATACCCCTCCGTCTACAGTTTCTTCAGTTGACAGTTTTCTAGGGAGCACCAAAATCTGGGGACAAAAAATTTTATAATATATAATATATATATATTATATATTATAACCATTATTTTTACATCTCCCGGCATTTTCGGAAAAATGTGTCCCCAAATAAACTGTCAACTGAAGAAACTGAAGAAACTGTCTTTCCCTGTATAATGTTGACTCCCTTTGAGCCTTGATTTGATACTGTTTTGTTAATTACTGTTTCTTGTACTGATTTAGTTGACTTGTCTCTCTGAGCCGGTTGTCTGCTTTCCTGATTCTGTTGTCCCTTTTCCCAGGTTAGTGGACTTCGTGCTGGAAGCGTTGACCTTTTCATCTGAGAACATGACTTCATACTGGATTCGTTGACCCTCCATGCGCAGCCACACCATGAAAAACACTCAGGGGGTGCCTTGCGGCAGGGGGCAGACAGCCCCCG
>JAEEGS010000044.1 GCA_016280445.1 Bacteroidaceae bacterium | reverse complement strand
GCTTTGTCATAGATGTAGAGGAGTTGCAGTTCGTCGGCCACGATGCGGACGCGGATGATGACCCGTGCACCTCCGCTTTTTCCTCGTCCTTTAGAAGTGATGGCAAGACGAACCTTGCGGGCACCACCCTCCAGTTCCACACCCTGCATCGGGTTTTGAAGCAATGAAGCGAGAAGACTTTCGAAGTCATATTCCAGCGACTTGTGACGCTTCTTCAGTCGCTTGTAGGCTACACGGAAATCTTCGGAAATTCTGACTCTCATAATGCACGGAGTGCCGCTACGGCTTCATCTGGGGTCATGCTCGGCTCCGTCTCCACCTGTTTCATACTGCGCTTGATGATGCGAGCCAACTTGTAGGTCTCCTCCAGCTGCAGCATCCTGTTCCACCGCCGTGTGCTCATGCTGACGGTGATTCTCTTTGGGGTTCTCTCTACGATTGTGGTCATAAGGCAATCCTTTCTTTTATCGTTTTCGGTGGCAAAGATACAAATTCTTTTTCACAAACAAACCATTCCGTCCTAAATTATTATTCGTGGTTTCTCCACATTTTATATAATCATTGTGCTTTCCATCCGTATTTTTTATTCTACTGATTGATGACGTCGGAACAATACACTCGCTATGATGGGAGCTCCGACAAGAGCCGTGACGCTATTGACGGGTAGTGCTCCTTCAAAGCCAGGCATGCGGGCTACAAGGTTGCAGACAAGGGCAAGACATGCGCCTGTCAGCATCGTGGCAGGCATAAGGATGCGGTGGTCGCTGCGATGGAAGAGGGCACGGCACAAGTGTGGCACGGCCATACCGATGAACATGATGGGGCCACAATAGGCTGTGACGATAGCCACGAGGATGCCCGAACAACTGATGACCAGAAGACGGGCACGGCGAAGATTCAGACCGAGATTGCTGGCATAGGCATCGCCAAGGAGCAGGATATTCATGGTCTTACTCAACAACATGCTCAAGGGCAAGAGTCCCACCATGAGCAGGACGAAGAGCATCATCTGGTCGCCCGACACACGGGCGAAGGAGCCAAGCCCCCACACTACATAGGCTTTCACGTCCTCCTCGGCGGAGAAAAATTTGAGCACTCCGATGATGGCAGTGGCGAGGTAGCCAATCATCACACCAATGATGAGGAGGGTGACGTTGCCTTTCACCTTTTGCGACACATAAAGAATGAGTGCCATCACAGCCAAGGCCCCCACGATAGCGGCTACCGACATGGCTGCATCGCCCAAATAGCCGAGGCGGCTCAATGCCACACCGCCCAAGGAACCTGACAGCAGCACCACAAAGGCGACTCCCAACGAGGCTCCATTGGAAATGCCCAACACGGAAGGACCTGCCAGGGGATTGCGGAAGACCGTCTGCATCTGCAAACCGCTCACAGCCAATCCTGCTCCTGCCACTGTAGCAGTCAAAGCCTGAGGCACACGCGAACTCCAGACAATGTTGCGCCAGATTTCCGACACGCTCTCATCGCCAAACAGGATGCTCACGACGGCATCAACAGGTATCTTCACCGTGCCCAACAAGAGGTTGAGCACGAAGAAAATCACCATACTCAGGAACAAAAGCAGGAATTTGTAGAGGACTTTCATTTCAATCGTTGATAGTATCTTGGCTGATAGTCAGCAGGCACGAGGTCGGGATGGAAAATGGCCACCAAGTCTTCGAGCAAAAGGTCTGGACACACGGGGGTCTCCTCATAATAAGGTGTCTGCTTCATGTTGCAATAGATGACGTGCCGTTCCTTGAATGCCTTGAAGAGTTCGTTGCGGGGTTCGGAGGCTTTGAGTGCCTCATAGGAGAACTCACCCGGATAACTGTTGAGGATGCGCCAGTAGTCGGCATTGGCGGCTGTGGCATACATCTGCTCGTACTCCATCGGCACACCGCCCGTATTGTCGTCTTTCAAGATATATTCGGCTCCTGCATCGCGGAACATCTGCGCCAAGTGGTTCTTGCCACCTACGGCGAACCAGTTGCCGCCGTGCATCTCGCCGCTGAACACGGTGGGACGCTCTTTTGTCTGTGCCGCCTTCTCCGCCAGAGCAAGGTAGCGTGTCTTGATGCCCGCAAACAGGGTGTCTGCCTCCTGCTCCTTACCAATGAAAAGGGCCACATACTTCACCCACTCGGCCTGTCCCAGCGGATGTGCCTCCTTATAGCCCAAGTGAGGCACGAGCGTGATGCCGGTCTCCTTGATGGCATCGTAGCCACCACGCTTGAAGGGTGAGATGAAGATGACTTCGGGCTGGGCAGCGAGAATCAGTTCGGTGTCGAAGTTGCCCTCCATGCCTATCTTCACCATCCGTCCGTCTTCCACTCGTTGACGGATGTCTTTGTTGAAGAGGTTCTTGGTGCCTGTGATGCCTTTCACCACATCGTGGGCATCTAAGGCTGTAAAGTTGGAAAGTTGGAGCATAGTCATGACGAGCGTCCTCTCCACAGGCACCTCCACCTTCGTATAACCTTCGGGTATAGCGGCATATGCCTGGCCCTCGCCTCCGGCTTTTTGTCCTTTGGGAACCAAGGCAAAATGATAACTGACAGGCATTTTGTCCTCATCCTGCTGAGGGTCAGCCACATCGACGAGCCGAACACCATTCTCCAAAGTTCTCACGGTGAAGCCCTTGGCATAATCCAACGTCATCACCGATGCTGAATCAGCATCCGTCACATTTTGCTTTCCCGTTTGTTGCTGTCCACATGCCACCATCAGCAGGAACACTCCCAATAACACTCTCCCAGCAATCCGCATGGCTATTATCAATTATGATTGATTAAGAATGATTACTTAACTACAACTCTCCCACATCTGCCAACCCGTTCATCACCACATAGATAATGATGTCGGCCAACGACCGCGCATGAAGTTTCTCCATGATGTTCTTGCGATGCGTGATGACCGTCGTGACACTGATGTTCAATCGGTCTGCTATCTCCTTGTTGATGAGTCCCTTGGCCAGAAAAATGGCCACTTCGATCTCGCGAGAGGAGAGCACTCCCTCATGCGACGACTCCATCCGCCCCCCGTGAGGAGGCATACCGTGCGGATGTCCTCGCCGATGCACGGCCAAGAGTGCCTTCACCAACTCCTTTTCCGTCTGACACACGTTCAGGGTCGGCACACCCGCCACCTGCAAATCACCATTCACCAGCACAATGGCACGCCGCTTCCCCTCGCGGAAGAAGACTGCATGCTCAAAGTAGATGCGCGATGCCACAAAATAGTGCACAAACTGCCCGTTGTCGGCAGCCTGCAACTCGTCGAACGAGATGAAGACACGCACCTCCACCCCTGGAATCATATCCGTCAATATCGGCTGCAATCCCAAAGCGGTCAAGATATTCGTATCAATGATGGCTATTTCGAAATGTGGCATCATAAGTTTTCTTTGTGCAAAGGTAGGGAAAAAATGAAGAATTGAAGAATTGAAGAGTTGAAAAATTGAAGAAAAGGCGAGAAAAATACACCACAGAACAACTTCCTCCCCTCAATTTTCCAGTTTTTCAATTCTTTATATCTACCTTTGCATCATGTTCACCACCACCCTACTCAACTGGTTTGCCCTCAACGGGCGCGACCTCCCTTGGCGACACACAAGGGACCCGTATGCCATTTGGCTCAGCGAAATCATCCTGCAACAGACACGTATTCAGCAGGGTATGGACTATTGGCTGCGTTTCATGCAGCGATGGCCGAAGGTGGAGGACTTGGCTGCAGCGACAGAGGATGAAGTGCTGCGCATGTGGCAAGGATTGGGCTATTACAGCCGCGCCCGTAACCTGCACACAGCGGCTCAGCAGATAGTGGCGCAAGGCGGTTTCCCCACCACGCTTGAAGGCATCAAACAACTGAAGGGCGCGGGCGACTACACCGCTGCCGCCATCGGTTCGATTGCGTTCGGCTTGCCCGCCGCTGTGGTCGACGGAAATGTGTATCGGGTGCTGGCACGTCATTATGGCATCGACACACCTATCAACACCACACAGGGCAAGAAACTCTTCACCGAGTTGGCACAATCGCTCTTGCCTGAGGACAAGCCTGCCGAATTCAACCAAGCCATGATGGACTTTGGAGCCATCCAATGCACCCCCACCTCGCCCAAGTGTGTGGTGTGCCCCTTGCAGGAGAGTTGCGAGGCGCTACGCACAGGACGTATCGGTGAACTGCCCGTGAAGGAAAAGAAACTGAAGATTCTGACAGTTCACCTCACCTATATTTATATAAGATGTGGAGGAAAGACCGCCATACGGAAACGACCGGCAGGCGGCATTTGGCAAGGATTGTGGGAACCACTTTTGACGGATGACCCCACTCCACTCTCCCATGCCATCCTTCTTGCCAAGAACGTCAAGCACGTCCTCACCCACCGCATCCTCATCGCTGACTTCTACCTGTTGGAAACGGACACACCTCCCACCCTCCCCAAAGAATACATCTGGGTGAACGAGGCTGACCTTGACCGATATGCTGTGCCACGACTGGTGGAAATTCTTCTCACTTCGCTTCCCACTTCCGACTAACTTCCACTGCCGCAAGGCTGACACTTCCACATCCTCAAAAGAGACACTTCCACTGCCTCAAAATCGGTGTGACTCAGACCGGGGGTGGCGGTGTGACTCAGACCGGGGGTGTCGGTGTGACTCACACCGATTTCGAGGATGTGGGCTTACCCCTCCGGAGGTAATGGCGCAGAGGAAACAGAGGTAACGTCGAATACCCATTGACGGCAGTGAAATCCTCACAAATAAGGATTGTGGGATAGAGAGAAAAGCCGTACCTTTGCAGCGTTTTTCATACCTTTCAGGTAAAGCTCAGATTTCAGGAATGAATTTTTCGGGACTCATCATCGCTGTAACCACTTTTTTCGTGATAGGTGTTTTTCACCCTATCGTCATCAAGTCGGAGTACTACCTCGGTACACGTTGCTGGTGGACGTTTCTCATCGCTGGCATCGCGTTCATTGTGGCATCCCTCTTCACAACCAATGACATTCTCAGCCCCATCCTTGGTGTGGTGGGTTGTTCGTGTCTGTGGAGTATTCTGGAATTGTTTGAACAGAAGAAGCGTGTGGAAAGGGGATGGTTCCCTATGAATCCCAAACGGAAAGATGAATATTCTTGTAAAAATGAAAGAATGAGGGAATGAAAGAAGTTATCAACGATACTCTGTCAATGGAAAAGACATCAGCATAACATCCGGCTTTTAACTCCTTAACTCCTAAAAAGACAAATTGAAAACTTTAATAAATAACACAAACAATGAAAGCAATTAAAATCTTAGCAATGATGCTAGTTGCGCTAGTCGGTATGACAGCATGCAGCAGCGATGACGACGAGACAAAAAAACTCATTATTGACCCAGTGGAGGATCTTCAGGGCTATATCTTCGTCTCTTCAGGGTTCTTCACCAATGCTTACTATGGTGATGCTGCCACTTTGGACATCAAAAACGAGAAAGACCAGTGGGTGGTGAAGTTCCATGACCCACAGTGGGGTGAAGGTGTCTTTGAGAATGTGGTGATTGACGAGAAAGGTCATACTGTCTCTGGCACTGGTACCGTCAGCATGACTGATATCCACAGCGGCAAAGCCAACACCTATGATGCAACCATCAGCGGTGATGTGACAAACCCTGTCATCACTGTACAGCTCGGTAAGATGGGCGTCACCACCATCTCGTTCTTTGCCGGTGAAGCATCAAAGGCGTGCCAGTTGAACGGCAACTATGCTGGCACCAACTCTGTGAAGGTGGGTGACACCTATGGTCCTTATGATGCAGACGCCACTTGCAAGGTGACTCCTAATCCTGACGGCACACTCAATGTGACAATTCCGGAGCACATGCTCATGGAAACTGCCATCGGCAACCTGACTTTGGGTAAGGTGACCATCGAAGGTCTGTATTTCGACGAGGCAAACAACCGCTTCTATAGGGAATACGGCAAACTGGACAAGGAACTGAAGATGCATTTCAAGGCAGAAGGCGACAGAATGAATCTGGATGACGACTATGCATTCACTGAAAGCAGCGAGATTGAGGTGAAGGCTACAGAAGGTGGCATCCAAATCATCAACCGCTATCAATTGGGCAGAATGCCTTTCCCAATTGTTGCCACATTTGAAGGAACTATCCCAAGTGCGAAATAAGTTTATCTATCTGATCTTAGGTAGCGTACTGTTCGTTTCATGCCATGGCATGTTTGAGGAGCTATACGACACCCCAACCGAAAGCATCAACATCAGAGAAGGACAGCTCTATGTCGATGCTTCCAGTTGGCTTCACTGGTATTATCTCGATTTCAACACCGCCAACCGAAACTTCGCAGAAGGAGGAACCTCCAGTGCCTTTGTGCGCTATGAGATACCAACGGAAGCACTGAATCATTCGGCAAATCCGACATCCACAACGAGTTGCGCAGGCATCTACACTTATTGGTACGATGTGTTCGGAACAGGCCTCTCTAACCATGAGTTCCGTAGTTTCACCCCCACGACCTCCCAACCCGAGCCTGCATCATGGCATATTGCTGTACACCGCAACAACGTACGTACCAATGGGGGCGCTGTACATGAAACCTCGTACACTTCCATGAACGACTTGCCCGAAAGCAGTGAGGCTTTCGCTGAAGCTACCTTCACGGAGGATGTGTGGAATGAACTGGACGTGTGGACCGTGCAAGCACAAATGTTACAGGGACTTATTGGCAACCAAGGTATCAAGGTGAACCCCATCCTTTCCTCATGGCTCAAAGTGTCCATTCCTCCCGTCCCTCCAACATTCACACTTAACAACCACGTTTTCATTATCCGTATGAACGATGGCACTTATGCAGCTGTACAATTGCAGAACTATCAAAGTCCAGCGGGCACCAAATGCTGTCTGACAATCAATTACAAGTACCCCTATTAACCAGCCCACGTGCTGGGCGATTTCTTTCAGATTCATGCGACATCTTCTTATATACATGACATTGGGGATTACCATCAGTGTGTCAGCCCAGCAGCAGGATTCCACCTACTATCTAAACGACGTGGTAGTGACGGGTACGCGCACACCGAAACTGCTTAAAGACGCACCTATCCAGACCCGCCTCATCACGGCTGCTGACATTGAGAAAGTAGATGCCACCAACGTAGAGGACCTTCTCCAACAAGAAATGCCTGGCGCTGAATTCTCTTACGCCATGAATCAGAAGAAGCACATGAACCTATGTGGCTTTGGCGGTCAGGGACTCCTTTTCTTAGTTGATGGCGAACGTCTGGCAGGCGAAACCATGGACGATGTAGACTTCACCCGTCTGAACATGGCAAACGTGGAACGCATTGAGATTGTGAGAGGTGCTGCCAGCGCGCTATACGGGAGCAATGCCGGAGGGGGTGTCATCAACATCATCACGAAAGAGCAGACAACACCATGGACGCTCCATCTGAACGGACGACTGGCACGACACAATGAGCGACGTTATGGTGGTGCCTATGGCGTAAGGGGAAAGTGGCTTCAAAACACGCTGAACGTGAATCACACCTCTACCGACAACTTCAATGTACATAATGCCAAGAATCCTTCCACTCAAGTGGTGGCAACCGTATATGGTGACCGCACATGGAACATCAAGGACAGGCTTGTCTTCACCCCCACCGAGAAACTGAAACTGGTTGGACGTGCAGGTTTTTTCTACCGGGAACTGACCCGCACTGCCGACGCACCCGAACGATACAGGGACTTCAATGCGGGATTGAGAGGATTTTGGGACATCTGCAAGAGCGACAACCTCGAACTTTCCTACTCGTTCGACCAGTACGACAAGTCCGATTACTATAAGATTCCTCATCTTGACGTGCGAGACTACAGTAATGTACAAAACACTTTCAGGGGTGTGTATAACCACCACGATTGGGACACGGGGAACATCCTAACTATCGGCACAGACTTCATGCACGACTACTTGATGAACAAGAACATGGGTTGTTTATCGGAAAGTCAAAACACCTTTGACGCATTCATACAATATGACTGGCTCATCAACGCACAATGGGAATTGGTGAGTGCGGTACGCTATGACTATTTCTCAGACCACAAGGGTGCCCGCTTTACACCCAAAGTGACAGCTCGTTACCAGCCCATTGACAACCTGAACCTCCGTCTCGGTTATGGCATGGGATTTCGTGCACCAGCCCTGAAAGAGAAGTACTATAACTTTGATATGGTGGGCATTTGGATTATCAGAGGAAATCCTGACCTGAAATCAGAATTGAGTCATAACTTCAACGCTTCCGCTGACTATACAACGGGACACTACAACCTCACTATTGCTGCCTACTACAACGATGTACGCAACAAGCTTGCCACGGGTGTTCCACATTACCAGTCCAACGACAATAAGCAACTTTATCTCGACTATACCAACCTCGAGAATTACGCCATCTATGGTGGAGACGTGACGGTGCAAGCACGATGGGACAACGGGCTGAGTACCCGACTCTCCTATGCCTACACGAACGAGCGATTGCCCAAAGATAAGGAAGGTCACACCATCAACAACCAGTACATCCCCGCTCGCAGGCATTCACTCACCGCAAGAGTGGACTGGGACAAACAATTCACCCGTGACTATGGACTCTTACTATCACTCAGTGGACGTTTCCTCTCAGACGTGAAAAATGTCGAGTTCATCGACTATTACGACATATCCCAAGGCACCAACACCATCCACTACCCTGCCTACACATTGTGGAAACTCTCTGTCACCCAACGCTTTGGCACCGCTTGCAGGCTCACCTGCACGGCTGACAACCTGCTCAACTACAAACCCAAGTACTATTACTTCAACAGCCCTATGACTGATGGCATCAATTTGATGCTTGGTTTGTCAGTGGATATTGACCGCCTTTTCTGAGTTGTCACAAGGCTTGAAGGCTTACCTGCATTTAATGTCCTTGAATTGCCAAGTGGATGAAGGCTCTATGAGGTCGAACTCCCTGGCATCATAAGGCAATGCAGGAAAAATGAGGGCAAAGCGCAATTTCTGGTAAGGCCAAGGGATATAGGTTCTGGCAGGATACATGGTAATGTTATCCACACTCACCAATCCCAATTTTCCGCCCTTGTCACCCCTGATGTAGGTGGCACCATCAAGATAGAGAGACGCGTTGGCACTGCCAGCCTCATACTCCATCTCAACACGTGTCTCCCTGTCAGAACATGACACCCGCACAATCTTCACTCCCTTCGCCTGCTTTTTGTTCACAAAAACAGGATTTTCACGCGTATAGCGATAGGATGAATAGTCAGCCAAGATTGTTTTGTTATTGTTCAAGATGCTGGGGCCATCGTCTTCACGTCCCCCCTTTACATAAAGGCTGTTGATTTTCCTCGTCAATGTGCGCTGGTCTGTATAACCATACTTGCAGTTCAATTTAGCGGCCTCCTCATATTTCTCCAAAGCATCCTCCCATTTCTCCTGAGACTCAAAAAACTTGGCCTCTGTCATCGCGTCCTGAAAACTCTGTTCAAATTCCACTTTCTGACGAGCCTGGATTTCCATCTCCTTCTTACGTTCTGACGACTCAATGGCAGCATTGGCTGTACCAAAAACGCCACGGATAACATCCTGAGTGTTAAAGTTCGTCCACTGTGCACAAGCAGGGAGTGCCGTCACCAACCCCAAGGCAAAAAGCAATAGATTTTTCTTTTTCATAATTATGTGAATTTGTTAACAATTTGTGTCTATCAGATTCAAAATTCGACACAAAAGTAATTATTTCGAAACGAATCACCAAAAAATCCCCAAAAAACATTGCCAATTGATAAGAAGAACCCTAGAAAACAGAAGATTTCGTACCCTTGTCAGGAAAAAAGTTTTGTGTAACTAAAAAGTAAAAACTTTGGTTTTTCCTTTGTATTGTGCGCACTTATTGGACAAAATTTCCCTTTCAGAAAAGAAAACAGGTTCTCTTTTCCTTCACTTACTCAATTTTTTCGTACCTTTGCATGTTTTTGTGCCTCAACAGGCGCAAATGTTTTGTGTGTTTATTTACATGAAACCGACTCAAAAAAAGGATATAACTTAACAACAAAGATATGAAACAATTACTTCTTGGTGACGAAGCCATTGCCTTGGGAGCAATTAACGCGGGACTCTCTGGCGTGTATGCTTATCCTGGCACTCCGTCAACCGAAATCACTGAATTTATTCAGACCAACAAAGTGGCACGTGAACGTGGCATCCACAGCCGCTGGTGCACCAACGAGAAGACAGCGATGGAGGCTGCTCTCGGAATGTCATACGCTGGCAAGCGTGCACTGGTATGTATGAAGCACGTGGGCATGAATGTGTGTGCCGACGCTTTCGTCAATAGCGCCATTACAGGTGTGAATGGTGGTCTCATCGTGTTAGCAGCCGACGACCCATCCATGCACTCTTCACAGAATGAACAAGACAGCCGTTTCTATGGCAAGTTTGCCCTCATCCCTGTGTTCGAGCCATCGAACCAGCAGGAGGCTTACGACATGGTGGCAAGCGCTTTCACATTGTCAGAAACCATGAAGGTGCCTGTACTTCTGCGCATCGTCACTCGTCTGGCACATAGCCGTGCTGCTGTGGAAGTGGGTGAACTGGGTGCTGAAAACAAACTTAACCCCAGCACAGACCAATGGGTGCTGCTGCCTGGCATCGCACGAAAGAAGTATGTGGACTTGTTAGGTAAGCAGGAGGCTTTTGAGAAAGCCAGTGAGGCTTCTGCCTTCAACCGTCTGGAGAAAGGTGGTCAGCAACGTCTCGGCATCATAGCCTGTGGCATTGGTTACAACTACGTAAAGGAGAATGTGGGTGACAATGCCAACATCTTGAAGGTGAGCCAATATCCATTGCCTGAAGAAAAGATTCAAGCATTGGCAGCAGAGAATGACGCCATTCTCGTAGTGGAAGATGGTCAGCCCGTGGTGGAAGAGCAGTTGAAGGGTCTTCTGGGTGCAGGCTACCCCATCAAGGGACGTCTCACAGGCGATCTGCCCCGTACGGGCGAGTTGACTCCTGACTGTGTGGCAAAAGCATTGGGCAAACCCGCAGGTCCCGCTTTCGACAATGCCAAGAACCTCGCAGGTCGTCCTCCTCAGCTCTGCCAAGGTTGCGGACACCGCGACGTGTATGCAGCACTGAACGAGGTGCTGGCCGAATATCCTGATTATCGTGTGTTTGGTGACATTGGCTGCTATACGCTTGGAGCACTGCCACCATTCAAGGCACTTTCATCGTGCGTTGACATGGGTGCTTCCATCACGATGGCGAAGGGTGCTGCAGATGCAGGATTGTTCCCTGCTGTGGCTATCATCGGCGACTCGACTTTCACACATAGTGGCATGACGGGTCTTTTGGACGCAGTGAACGACAAGTCAAACATCACCGTTGTCATCTCTGACAACCTGACCACAGGTATGACGGGTGGACAGGACTCAGCTGGTACCAACAAGTTCGAAGCCATCTGCCTGGGACTTGGCGTGGAGCCAGAACACGTGCGTGTAGTCGTTCCACTTCCTAAAAACATGCCTGAAATCACCCGTATCCTGAAAGAAGAGATTGAATACAATGGAGTTTCAGTGATTATCCCACGTCGTGAGTGTATCCAGACGGCTGCACGTCACGCAAGAGAACGTCAAAAAGCAAAGGAGGCAAACAAATGAAAAAAGATATCATCCTGTGCGGTGTGGGTGGACAAGGCATCCTCTCCATCGCCACTATCATCGGAGAAGCAGCCACGGAGGCTGGTATCAACTTGAAACAAGCAGAGGTGCATGGAATGAGCCAACGTGGCGGTGACGTGCAGTCTAACCTCCGACTCTCCACAGAAAACATTTACAGTGACCTTATTCCACAGGGTGGCGCTGATGTGGTCATCAGCATGGAGCCCATGGAATCCCTTCGCTATCTGCCCTACCTCGCCAAGACGGGTACCATCGTGACCAGCAGCAAGCCTTTTGTCAACATTCCCAACTATCCTGACGAAACGGCACTCATGGCAGAACTTGACAGTATGCCTTCTGTCGTGAAACTCGACATCGAAAGTGTGGCGAAGGACGCAGGCAATGTGCGTGGTGCCAATATGGTGCTCCTCGGTATGGCTGCCCCCTTCATTGAGATTCTCACTGTAGAACAACTCCGCAAAGCCATCTCCGTCATCTTTGCCCGTAAGGGTGAAGCCATAGTCGAAGCCAACCTAAAAGCTTTCGACATGGGTGTGGAGGCAAGTAAAAAATAACAATCAAACACAATTACAAACATGATTCACAATCCTGAAATGGAATGCATGGACAGAGAGTCTATGCGCAAATTGCAATCAGAACGTCTGATTAAAACTGTAAAAACATGCTACGAGAAGGTTCCCTTCTATAAGAAGAAGATGGATCATATGGGTGTCAAGCCCGAAGATATCCGCAGCATAGATGATATCTACAAGTTGCCTTTCACCACCAAGCATGACTTGCGCGATGAATATCCATTCGGTCTACAGGCTGTTCCCCAAAGTGAGATCCGCCGTATACATGCTTCATCTGGTACAACTGGCAAGCCTGTTGTGGGCACCTATACCGAGAACGACCTGAAGATGTGGGCAGAGTGTGTAGCACGCGTGATGGCAGTTGGCGATGTAGGTCCTGGTGATGTTGTACAAGTAGCATACGGATACGGACTCTTCACTGGTGGTCTTGGCGCACACGATGGAGCTGCAGTACGTGGAGCCATTCAGTTGCCCACCTCAGCAGGTAACTCCGCCAAGCAGATCATGCTGATGAAAGACTTTGGTACAACAGCTCTTTGCTGTACCCCTTCATATGCCCTGCATCTGGCAGAAGTAATCGAACAAAATCCAGACATCAACGCAGAAGACCTGAAGTTAAGAGTCGGTTTCTTCGGAGCAGAACCTTGGACATGGGGTATCCGCCGCGAATTGGAGAAGAAACTGCACATCAAGGCTATTGACATCTATGGACTGACTGAGATGTGTGGTCCTGGTGTAGGTGGTGAATGCCAATTCCAGAACGGCACCCACGTGGCAGAAGACATGTTCTATCCAGAAATCATCAACCCTGAAACACTGGAGCCTGTGGCACCAGGCGAAGAAGGCGAGTTGGTATTCACTTCCTTGTGCAAGGAAGCTATGCCAATCCTCCGCTATCGTACTCGTGACCTCACACACCTCATCTATGAGCCTTGTGAATGTGGACGAACCACCGTCCGACTTGGAAAAATCTTGGGTCGTAGCGATGATATGCTCATTATCCGTGGCGTCAACGTATTCCCATCACAGATTGAGACCATCCTGACAGAGTTCCCTGTATTCACTCCACAGTACTTCATCACGGTGGACCGCAAGAACAACGAAGACACCTTCGATCTCGATGTCGAGTTGCGTGCAGAATACTTCTCACCCAACCCTGCGAAGCAGATGCCATTCATCAAGCCACTCTACGACCGTATCGTCAGCATGGTGGGCATTAAGCCAAACATCCACATTAAGGAACCAGGCAACATCGAGCGTTCTACAGGTAAGGCAAAGCACGTACTCGATAAGAGAACACTCTTGTCAGATTGGAAGTAGGTTCTCTCGAACTCCCCAAGGGGAGGAGGGATGGAACAGAAAATCAAAGATTATATGACAAATACACCACTTGATTACCAGACCGTCACCGAGGCCATTGACAGCATGAGTCTCGGTGACTTCTCACAAGCCACCATCCGTGACATTCAATCACTCTCGAAAGTGTTGGAAGAGAAGACGGGACAGACAGTGATACACCTTGAAATGGGTGTACCAGGACTGCAACCTTCCGACATCGCATTGAAAGCAGAACAGGAGGCTCTGGATAAGGGCTGTGCCACGGTTTACCCACCGAATGGCGGCATTCCACGCATCAAGAATGCGGCTTCACGCTTCGTGAAAGCGTTTATTGATGTGGACATCGACCCACTATGCTGCATCCCGACAACTGGTTCGATGCAAGGCACTTTCGCAACCTTCACAGCTTGGCATCACGCCATGCCTGAGAAAGACACGGTGCTGTTCATCCACCCAGGTTTCCCCGTACAAACCACACAGTGCGATGTGATTGGACTGAAACACATCGGACTGGATATCCATGATTACCGTGGTGAGGCACTCATCCAAAAGTTGGAAGAAATCCTCTCAGCTGGTAATATCTGTGGCATTGTTTATTCTAATCCGAACAACCCTTCGTGGGTGTGCTTCAACGAGGAAGAGTTGAAGGGCATTGCCAATTTGGCTGACAAACACGACTGCATCATCTTGGAGGATTTGGCTTACTTTGCTATGGATTTCCGCAGAGATTTAAGTCATCCATTTGAAGCACCGTTCCAAGCGACAGTAGCAAGATACACAGACAAGTATATCTTGGCGGTTTCAGGCAGTAAAGCTTTTTCGTATGCTGGCCAGCGCATCGGCGTGGCTTGTATCAGCAACACACTCTATCACCGTGTGTATCCAGCCTTAGAAAAGAATTTCGGTGTGGGTGAGTTCGGCAACTTCTTCTGCAACCGACTGATGTACACACTCTCTAGCGGAACGACCCACAGTGTGCAGCATGCAATGGCGGCACTGATGGAAGCAGCGTGTGACGGAAGTTACAATTTCCTCGCAGACGTGAGGGAATATGGTCGCAGAGCCAAATTCATGAAGGACGTGTTGCTCGCTAATGGCTTCTACCTTGTGTATGACAACGACCTCGGTGCGCCTTTGGCAGATGGTTTCTACTTCACGGTTCAGTATCCGGGTATGACAGACCTTGAACTGACCCGAGAACTGATGTACTACGGCATCGCGGTGTTCCCACTCGACACGATGGGCTCGAATGAGCAGGGTGTGCGCATCTGCACCTCATTCTTCTCAAAGGAGCAAGAGCCTATGTTTAAGGAAAGAATAGAGATTTTTCACAAGAATCATGGATAAAGCGGAATAATCAGAAGACTTGGGTGTTCCGAGAATTCCGGAAACAAGCAACTTCAACTTTTACTAATATGAACTATCAATCACCCTACTTTCATCCTCAATACGAGACGATGTCCCGTGAGGAGATTCAGAAACTGCAACTGGAGCGACTGCAGGCAACGGTGAAGCACTGCATGAACTCTCCTTTCTACAAGCAGCGTTTTGAGGAAATCGGACTGAAGCCTGAGGATATCAAAAGCCTCGACGACATCCGCAAGATTCCTTTCACCACCAAGCAAGACTTGCGCGAAACGTATCCCTTCGGCATGGCCAGTGCACCGCTCCGCGAGTGTGTACGTCTGCACTCTTCGTCAGGCACGACGGGTAATCCGACAGTGATTCTACACACGAAGAAAGACCTTGATGAGTGGGCGAACCAAGTGGCTCGCAACCTCTGGATGGTGGGTCTTCGTCCTGACGACGTGTTCCAGAACTCTTCAGGCTACGGTATGTTCACAGGTGGTTTGGGATTCCAGTATGGTGCTGAGAAACTCGGTATGCTCACCATCCCTGCGGCAGCAGGTAATTCACTCCGTCAAATCAAGTTCATCAAAGATTTTGGCACCACTGCCATCCATGCAGTGCCTTCGTATGTGACCCGCCTGTATGAGGTGATGCAACAGGAAGGAGTTGACCCTCGCAAGGACACGAAACTGAAGGTGCTGGCCATCGGTGCTGAGCCTCACAGCGAGGAACAGCGCAAGCGCATCGAGGATATGATGGGCGTAAAGGCTTACAACTCGTTCGGCATGAGCGAGATGTGTGGTCCTGGTGTGGGGTTCGAGTGTCAGGAACAGAATGGTTTGCACTTTTGGGAAGACTACTACATCGTGGAGATTGTTGACCCAGAAACATTGGAGCCGGTACCAGAAGGAGAAATTGGCGAACTGGTGCTCACCACCCTCTGCCGTGAAGCGATGCCATTGCTCCGCTACCGAACCCGCGACCTGACCCGTGTGCTGGGTCACACTTGTCCTTGTGGTCGCAACCACATCCGTCTTGACCGCATGCGTGGACGTAGCGATGACATGATGGTGCTCCGCGGCGTGAACATCTTCCCCATTCAGATTGAGAAGATTCTCATGCAGTTCAAGGAACTTGCCAACAACTACCTCATCACCCTCACCACTGACGAGGACAACGATAACATGACCGTAGAGGTGGAACTGGAAGAACTCTTCACTGATGACTTCACACGCCTCCTCGCACTGCAAAAGGAAATCAAACGCCGTCTGAAAGACGAAATCCTCCTCACCCCACATGTGAAGCTTGTGCCAAAGGGCAGTCTGCCTGTTAGTGAAGGCAAAGCCGTGAGAGTGGTAGATAAGAGAAAAGTATATCAATAAAAAAGAAGCATCATGACTATCAAGCAACTATCCATCTTCATCGAGAACAAAGGAGGTACACTGATTAAGGTTCTCGACCTGCTAAGCAAAGCTGGCATACAGATTATCGCCTCCACCGTAGCCGACACGAAAGACTACGGAATTTATCGTGTGCTAACCAATAACTCTGCACAAGCATACATCATCTTGAAAGAGGCGGGCATCAACGTGCAGCTCTCCGACGTGTTTGCCCTCAGCATCGACGACCAGCCGGGCCGTGCAGCCGACGCCATCAAGGAATTCTCTGCTGCTGGAGTCAACATCCTCTACCTCTACTCTTTCCTTTGGCAGAATAAGGGTGTGCTCGCGTTCCGCACTGACCAAAGCGAGAAGGCGAAGGAGACCATCATGCTGAACAAACTGTCATTCATGACAGAGGTTGACTTCCAGTAAACGGTCAGGCGCTTCTATCCCAACCAAGAAAACACCTTGGTCACAGATTCAAATGGGACATTGGAAACAAAAAAGGGGGCTCTGCGTGAAAGCAGAGCCCCCTTTTTGTTTAGTGCGTTATTTCCCCTCAAGTTGTGCCTCCACCTGCTTGTAGGCATCGCTCGTCTTGTCCATCACAACAATCTTGGCCAAACGAGCCCACTGGGCTGCATTTTCACCCTTGACACTCATGTAGATGCTGACGCGGAACGTCTTGCCTTCTTTGATGGGATAGTCACTGAAGCTAATGTTGCGGCCAACACCGATGGCATTGCCGTCCGCATCAAAAGCCACTGGATAGTAGTTGATTACCATGGTTTCATTCGAAGCTCCTGCGACAAACACGCCAGTGGTACTGGCATCGCGCTTATCATCAAGCGTGAAGTTCTTTTCGAGCTTGATGGGCAGACCTTCAGCCACCTCTCCTGGAATCTCCCTACCTTCCAGTGTCTTTGTCACAGCAGGTAAAGTTTCTTTTTTGAACTTCGTAGTGTTTCCTTGCGCGATATGATCACGCCAAAACTCCTTCGCCTTCTCGGGATCGCTCTGCTTTAGTTCCTCATATTGAGCCTCTGCCGCTGCTTCTGCAGCCTCATATTCGGCAACCACCTTAGGCAGTTCTCCTAAGATGCCATCAGTAGGCAGTGATGCAGCTTCCGCTTCCGCCGTTGTACCGTTGCCACTTTCTCCACAAGCGGAGAACACACAAGCCGTCAGTGCTATTGCACCAGCGACCAAAAGATTTCCTGTCTTGTTCATTTTTGTTTGGTTTTAGGTTAATACTCAAACTCCCTATTATCCACCACCTTAGGTATAGGGATTTTCTTTTCATATATCCACACTCTCCTACTTCACCAGCACTTTCTGATATTTTCCATCTGACTCCTTGACGATGTTAAATCCCCGTATCGGAGCAGAAAGACGCACTCCCGACAACGAGTAATAGGCACGAGGATTACTGTCTGCCGACGGTTGACTGATGGCATCGGGCGTCTCTTCTACCAATGCCAACTTAAAATTGTCGAAGGCACAAATACGTTCGTCGTCAGCATTGACATGTAACGTCTGACACCCCACGCGGAACGCTTCCTCTCCATCTGCTTCAACATCAAAGGAAACGGTTTCCCACGCATGAGCCGCCGACACCTTCTTCTGCTGCTTATTCACATACACATAGGTTTCATCGCTGGTGTCGGAAGCATAGAGGTCAGCCGACAGGGTGTAACGCCCTGCAGGCAGTTTCACCTCCTGATAGAAGCCGATACTGGATTGTCCCCAACGCTGACGCACCCAAAGGGTCTGATTGCCACCTTCAGCATTTTGTGACTTGGCGGCAAAGAATTGGTTATAGTAGAAATCACCTCCCTTAAATGCATTGAAATCATTCTCATTGCGAACTGAATAATCCACCGTCCAACCTTCGGGCACATAGATGGCACGGTCGCTGCTCACTCCACTGCCAGACAGCACAGTGTATGTTCCCTCGAAGTCACCGTTCTGCAAGTCAGTCGGCAACTCCGCCACCTCAAAAGGGAGGCTTTGCAACTCACAGATTTCTTTACGGGTGAGACATACATCGTACATTCTGAACTGATCAATAGTTCCTACAAAGTCCACGTTGTCGGCCTTGTAACTGCTATCCCACCACTGAGTGCGCCCGATGTAGTTACGGGTATCCTTTGCCAGTTCTTCCAACTGGTATGCCTCCACCAGATTCGCCATACCGCTCGCACTCACCTCACCATCCACATAGATAGTTGTCAACTTAGTGGCAGCATCGTAACTGACGGCCAACTTATACTCTTTATCTGTAGTCAATGTGGTGGTGCCATTCACCATCGTGGTGGTGCCTCCATTATATTTCACACCAGCCGACAATGGATTGGCTCTCAAGAAAAGACTGTTACCGTTGCCCGAACCAAAGTCATAAATACGTGGTGCCTTCGTCAGACTCTTGGCATTGATAGTGGCGAGGAAGGTATAGGAACGCAAGCCGTTCAGCAACCCTTCAGGAGCCACCTCATACTGATTTGAGTTCCACCCATCAGCAGTATTGCCAGTCAGGTCAATCCCATCTTTGGAATAAATGAGGTTCTTTGGGATATCACGAGCCAAAGCCTTCACCTCAAAAATGCGACTTGCCTCGCCAACAGTGGCAGTGAGTGTTACCGCGGCATCCTTTTTCAAAGGCATGAGCGCACCGTCGGAGGTGATGACGCTTTCATTAGACGATGTCCACGTCACATCCACTTGATTATTCAACACGGCCTTGGGCAACACAAGGTCGGTACGGGTTTCTGTGGGCAGATGAATGAGGGAATTAAGAACCCTTTGATCCTCTTCCTTCTTGTATGCAGCCTGCATTTTCTTCACAAGACTCTGCACCGTGATGGGGGAAGCGCAGGCATAATACTCATGTGTTGCCCAAAGACCTTGGCCAAACTCCTCTCCATTGCCATCAAGCACAACATCTTGCAAGCCCTCAACCTCTATCACCTGGTCAACAAGTCCATTGCGGTAGGTAGTGAGCACTTGGCCATCGTAAGTCATCGTAAGCACCCACGACGAATATTCCGTCGGGTGGTTGTCGCCATTGGTGCCAGTGCTTTGGGTTGCCCAGTTATCGGAGGTGAGCAGACGGTTCTGGCTCTTATAACTCTTACCACCGATGGTGAAGACCGGATAGTAATCATCATCGATGACATAAGAACAGTCGCTACCATTTGAGAGGAGCGTACCTTTGTAGTTCTTCCACCCTCCACTGGTGTGGAAAAGGAAACTCAACGTATTGTCTTTGCAAAGACAGAATTGGTCTTTTTGTGGCGCATTCTCCTGCTGCGGGGTCAGTTCCTCTCCCCAGGCATAGTCACATCGCATATCGGTGGGATAACCCTTCGGATAGCCCTGCTTCACCATCCAATAGTAGTAGTCACCATTCATCCACCCAAGACGCATTTTCGAGTTCTTCGAACCAGGGATGACATATGGCCGCACATTGTTTTTCTGGCTATTCTTGGTGATTTGTTCCGAGCCCGCCACCTGGCCATCATCGTCAATGGTGTATTTCCATATTTCATACACTCCGTCCTTGTTATAGGCGCCATCCTTGGTGGGAATGGAGAGATAGAGGTCGTTGATGTTGTCGGGGTCAAGACTCATGCCACCACTGTAGCAACGCTCCGTCGAATTCCAATTCTGATGGAAAGCATGACCACCATACTGTACCCATGTGTTTTTCCACGAAGATCCATTCCATCGGGCATACCAATAAACATGAGTGGTCTTGTCGTTATCGATGTGGGGATAAGCAATGACGGGATGCTCGTCCTTGTCGAGTACAATCTGCCACACCCAGTTACGGACGTTGGCCGACTTATCCACGATGGTGGCAGGGTAAGCGTTGGCATAGGAGTCGGACTTGTTCACGTTGAACACACCATTCTGGATGACACTCAGTTGCGTGCCGTTCAGGTCACGCAGGATGGGACCATTTCCGTTGTTGATGTCGATGACATTGAAGTAGAGCCAGTCGGGCATCTCGTTGTCAGGGTGTCCCGTCGTGTAACTGACGTAAATCTTGTCCTTGCCGTTGCTTTGATACTTCGCATACGGGCGCGCGCCCGTACTTTGTACTATTTGTTTAGGCCCGAAGTCAAACTGGCAGTTGTCATCTGCATCAGGCATCGTAATCCGTGCAATGGTCGGATGCCAGCCAATGCCGCGCCAACACAAATAAACGTGGTTGGGGTCATCGCTCAAGAGGAAGGGTGAAGGATAGGTGGTGTTGTTTGCGGTCGCCAGATATTTCTCCTCACCCAGTGCCGTAATGTCACCAGGTTTCCGTGAGATGCGATACCAAATCTTTGCCTCGTCTGTGTGGCGTGTGTAGAAAATCATCACACGCTCATCGGGCAGCACCACAAAGGTCGGGTTATTGTGGTCATCGGGCTGAAAGTAAGAACGAATCAGCACGTCCGTCTTCCGTCCCGTCAACCAGTCATACTGCGTGGCTTTCACGTTTCCATGCACATCAATGTATCCCAGATAGGTCGCGTTGATGGTTCCTGCTTCATTCTCATAGTGCAGGGCACGCGGGTCGGCAAACCAGCACCACGCACCTTCTTCTGCCACTACCGAACCACTATAAGTGTCTGTGTCCTGAGCCCGCACAAGAAGTACAGAAACCAATAACAAAAATGTTGAGAATAACAGTTTCTTCATCATACAAAAGGTCTTTCTTAGTTTGTTAGTCTTGCAAATATAGACAAAACATTCAAAAAGAAACAAATTTTTTCCCCAAAAAGAACAAAAACTCCTACCTTTGTAGGGCAAAAACATCAAACACTTATGACACTGCTCGAAAATCTCAATACAAACGACCGCTTTGCCCACAGCATCGGGGCACAACTCACAGAGATACGTGAGGGCTACGCAAAAGCAGAACTGACCGTGGAAGAACGGCATCTGAATGGTGCCAACGTATGCCAGGGAGGCGTTATATACACGCTGGCCGACCTTGCCTTCGCAGGTGTGGCCAATTGTCACGGCACACTGACGTTGGGCATCAGCAACAGCATCACGTTCCTGAAGTCAGGACAACTGGGCGACCACATCATTGCGGAATGCACCGAAACGCTCGACCACCACAAACTGCCCTACTGCGACATCAAGGTGACCAACCAGCATGGAGAACTGCTGGCGGCGATGACGGGATTGGCCTATCGCACGAAGCGCGACATGCCCTTCGGTTCGCTCATGTAATCCCCATCAAACCACTTTCCGAACTCCCTTCCTGCCCTTTTTTAGCGCCTCAAGCAAAAAAAGTAGCCAAAAGTTTTGCCAGAACGGAAAAAAGGCGTACCTTTGCACTCGCAAAACAAAAGCAACCCCGTTGGTGCCATAGCTCAGTTGGTAGAGCATCGGACTGAAAATCCGTGTGTCCCCGGTTCGAATCCTGGTGGTACCACCATAGAGAAGCCCCTGACAAGTTGACTTGTCAGGGGCTTCTCTATTTGTCATGACGCCTGAACGGCCGTGCTGATTCACTCGAAATAGTAGAGGAAGGTGGCCAAACCCTCCAGTGCCTGCTTCTTCTGGTTCTCAATCTCCAGTTTGAACTTGATTTGGGCCTTGCAGATGCCACGAATGTTCGCTATATCGTGAAGGGAGGCCGTGAGGCGCACACGCTGACCAGACAAAACCGGCTGTCCGAACTTCATCTGATCCATGCCATAGTTGACCAACATCTTCACATTGTTCACCTGAATCAGCTCCTGCCACAAGTGCGGAAGGAGAGAAAGCGTCAAATAACCATGAGCAATCGTGGACTTGTAGGGGCTCTCCACTTTTGCGCGCTCAGGGTCTACATGTATCCACTGGTGGTCGAGGGTGGCATCGGCAAAAAGGTTGATGCGCTCCTGCGATACTTCGAGCCACTCGCTTGTTCCAATCACTTCGCCCAGATGTGAGGCAAACTCATCGTATGAGTTAACAATCAACTTTCCCATATATGAATGCATTTGAATTTTGCCACAAAGATAGATAAAAAAAAATGAACAAGGTAGGCGAGGTTCGCTTTTTCAAACATTTGGGACAAAAAGATTTCTCTTTCCCTACATAAAGAACAAAAAGAGAGAACTGCAAACTGCAATTCTCTCTATAACTCGTAAGGTTCCGAATGGTCTTACGCCTCAGCCTTCTTACCTGAAAGCTTTTCCTTGATGCGTGCCTTCTTACCAGTGAGCTTGCGCAGGTAGTAAAGTTTAGCACGACGCACCTTACCTACCTTGTTCACCTCGATAGAATCGATGTTGGGTGAGTTGAGTGGGAAGATACGCTCCACACCTACGGTGCCAGACATCTTGCGAACCGTGAAACGCTTCTTGTCCTGATGACCTGCAATCTTGATAACAACACCGCGGTACAACTGGATACGCTCCTTAGAACCCTCGACAATCTTGTAAGCCACTGTTACTGTGTCACCAGCCTTGAATTCTGGATGCTGCTTTGGCTCAGAGGTCTTCATAGCCTCCTCAGCCACTTTAATTAAATCTACTGCCATAATTGGTTTGATGATTAAAGAGTTACAGCGAAGCATTCTCCTTTTCAGAATATTGAAACCCTTTGTCTCAACTCCTTGGGCTCTCTCCCTATCAGACAGCGGCTTCGCCAAAAACGGTTGCAAAGGTACGAAATAATTGGGAGTTAGGAGTGAGGAGTTGGGAGTTTTTTTTCAAAAAAGAACGAAAAAAGTGTTCAAACATGGCTTTTTTCATGGTTTTCAATCGTTTCTGAGCCGTTAGGCCACTCAGCCGAAAGATAATCGCTGAACAGTTACACACCTCGGCTTAACTGCTATTTTTATCACACCACACAAAAAACGGAGAAGAAGCACCCTCTGAGGAGGCACTTCCACTGCCACCAAGAAGGCAACTCCACTACCTCTGGCGAGCCACTTCCACAACCTCAAAAACGGTGTGAGTCACACCGATAGGGTCGGTCTGAGTCACACCGAGGGGTGCGGTGTGACTCAGACCGATTTTGAGGCAGTGGAAGAACCGTATCGGAGGATGTGGAGGGAACATCATGGAGGCAGTGGAAGTGGCGTTTTGGAAGACATGAAGAGCGGGGCTTGTGTCGTGCCAGACACAAGCCCCGCTCTTCATATCATATATGTGGTTTACTTGTTCACAATCACCAAACCGCCATTCTTGGGGATGGTCACCGTGATTTGCTTCTTCGCCTTGATGGTGCTGACGCTGCCGTTCAGTTCTGCATCGTCGCTATACATCTCCAGTTCTGCGCCTTTGTCGAACATCGGCAGGGAGATGGTCTTCTTCAGCGTTGCATCTTCTGCATTGATGCCGACCACGAACCATTTGTTGCCTGTGCGACGGGCGATGATGGCGTACTTGCCTGGATAACCGTCGATGAACTTCACCTCGTCCCAAGTGGTGGGCACATTCTTCATGAAGTCGATAGCCCATGCAGGTGCATCGGTGAGGTTGTTGGGAGCAAGGGCAAAGTGCTGCACCGCACTCTGGAAGAGCACCGCTGTGGCAAGCGCATAGACATCGGACGTGACACGATGGGTGCCGCGCTTGTTGTCAGCATTATAGAACTTGTTAAGGGTGGAGCCGCCAAAATCCATAGAACCGACGGTGTTGCGGATAAATGTGTGAATCGTCGCATTGCGGGCCTCAGCATCGCAGGCACCCTGTCCGAAGTGCAGGTTCTCCGACGCCAGCACTGCCTCGCTTGCTGCATAGTTGGGATACATCTTCTCCCATCCGCGTGGCAAGGTGCAACCGTGGAAAATCACAAGGATGCCGAAGTCGTTGGCATCGGAGAGGATGTCCTCGTAAAGTTGCATCATGTTCTGCTTGTCGCCACCAAAGAAATCGACCTTGATGCCTCGGATGCCGATACTCTTCATCCATGCCATTTCCGCACGGCGCTCACGGCTCTTGTCCATCTTGCCGATAGGCGACTGAGGTGCATCGTTCCAAGTACCATTGGAGTTGTACCAAAGGAACAGCCCCACACCTTTGCTCTTGCCGTAGGCAGCCAGTTCCGCCATCTTCTCATAGCCAATCTGCTTGTCCCAAAGGGCGTCGATGAGCACTGTCTGATACCCCATCGCAGCAGAGAAATCAATGTAACGCTTCTGCTCATCGAAGTTACAACTGGAATCCATACCAATAATCCAACTCCAGGAGCCCTTACCATAGATGTACTCCTGAGAGGCTTTATATTTCTGTTCCACAAGGTCGAACGGCACCGTAGTTTCCACGATGTTCGCCAACGTGGTGCCTACAGTGATGGTGCGCCAAGGAGTGGCACAAGGCAATGCCACCATCGCAGAGGTGGAGCCGAAGCCGTTGCACTCGCCCTGCTGAGGGAAGCCAATCTGATAGAGACCATCCTGCGTATTCAACAGGCGGCTGGCCACATACTTGCCATCCACACCTGTCTCGCTGATGAGCACCCAACCCACCTGATTATTTGCTTTGATTCTAATGGCAGAACCACCATCAGCATCTGATTGTCCGATGCCAATCACCAAGCCACCTTCACCATTCAGGGGAACCTTAAACAGGCAAGGGAACGAATAGCCTTCACCCCAACCGTTCTTACCCATCTGGTCGTCGAGCGTGTAACTGGTTTCATAACTGGGAGACGTGCGGGCAAAACCACCCATCGGACGAGATTGCGGGCACAAGAAAGTCGTCGTTCCCTTTGGCAACTGGAAGCCACTTGCTTCGCCTTCGATAACAGCCACGAGCGTCTGCCCCTTTGGATAGAGCGTGTAACGGTAAGCCACATCGCGGTTGCTCACACGGAACACAACGTCCATCACCTTCTTGCCGCCCTGCTCCATCGTACACACAGCCTCGGTGGCTTCATAATTCACATTGCTCTGCTTGATGTTGCGAAGTTGATACTGTTCCTTCACATTCTTCACTTCGCATGCCGACAAAGTGAGATCCTTGGTGAAGTCGCCAATGTTCGTCTTCAATCCCAACGGCGAACGAGCGATGAACTCTGCGCCATCCAATGTGACACGATAAGTGAAAACTCCGTTGGCATCGTCAACAGTCACCGTCAACTTGCCATTAGGACTACTAAAACTCTTTTCTGCCGACCATGCCGACATACACACACTTGCCATCGCAAGCACTGCCAATAAAATTTTCTTCATAAACGTATAATAGGTTTTGTTTTCTCTTCAAAGTCTTTTCCGTTGCAAAGGTAACCATTCCCTCCGAAACCATCACCTTCTCATGTTACACTTTTTTTCGTCAACATTACTTTGTCCGACGAATACTGCGCAGATTCACGCCTTCCGTCAGTGCCTTGAAAGTGAGGACATGGTGCGAGTCGGCTGTCTTTTTCGTGTGCAAAGAAAAGGTTGCAAAGCGTTGAGCGTAATTGCGGAGCACATTCTGCTTCCACTCCTCACTTCGGTCGTAGGTCTCATAGTGGAACACCTGTTCCTCACCACCATCCACCGACACCGCAAACGTAAGCCGTTCCCCACCGACTGGCAGGTTGGGCAAGAGACGGATGTCAAATGTCACGCTGTCCGCCGATGCCTCGAAAGGGAACGTCAAGGCATCGCCCAATCGTACCGATAGCCACGTGTCTTCTGAGAACAAAAGATTCTCTGCAACACCATCCTTGGCAGATGGAGAAGCAGGATACGCCATCGGCTCTCCCACCTTCCCAAACACCGCCAACTTTCTTGGTTCCATATTCATGATGCCCTGCCAGCGTGGGTTACTATTATATATATGTGTCAAGGCGACAATACTGTCATAGGCTTCTCCACTCCGTTCAGGCACAAGAAACTTGAAATTCATCTGTGCCGCTGCCTGAACAGGATATCTCACCAATTGGAAATAGGTGTCTCGACGATGAACAGGTACCTGTTCAACCAATGCTTCCACCGCATCCGACAACCGCTGATAGTCATCCACACGCTGCTGCACATCTTCCTTCGTCCATTCAGCAATAGGGCGAAACGTGCCCCAATACGCTTTGTCAGCCTCCTCCACTCTGGTACCGCCCATGTGTTCGGGCTTACGATCGAAGGCCAGACGGTAATGATCAATCATGACAGAAGTGAGGGTGTCGGCAAGATGTTCCCCAAACTCACGCCCCAGAAATTGCCGTATTTGGCTCCGCTCGTCTGCTTTTCCATCAACACCTTCCCACGCCATGTTCATGAAATCCTCTATCTGATACTCTGCAGGTTTGATGTCACCTACATTCAGCACCCACATTCGGCAAATGCCACGTTGGTAAGCCTCCGTGAGTTGTTGACGCAGAAGGAACGGCGAAAAAGTGCCAAGCCAAAGGTAGTCATGAGGCCTTCCCCAATAGGAAATGTGGTAATATAATCCATTACCGCCCTTGCGGGAACGCTCCTGTTCATCTGGGAAGTGGCGAATATACCCATAATTATCGTCTGTCCACATGAGCGTCACATCGTCAGGCACTCGTAACCCTGCATGATAGATGTCCAACACTTCCTTATATGGCACAAACACCTGTGGAACTTGAGTCACATCGGGGTTCACAAGAGAAGCCAACATCTCACGCTGGTCGTCAATCACCTGTTGCAGATAGTACAATTTTTCTTCCTTTGTCTTGACGCCCTGCATGGAACCATCATGCACGCCCCGCATGCCAAGCGTATAGACGATGTCTTGTCCTTTCACCTCTTCCACACGGTCACACCAAAACTGCAGCACCGCTGCTCGGTTCGTCACATAGTTATAGTCGCCCACTCCACGCAGTTTCCACTCGGTGGCAGGCGATGTGGCCATCGGTTCGCAATGCGATCCACCTACATAGATTCCATACTTGTACGCCATCTCACGGTTGCCCTCGATGGTGAAGAACGGTTTGCTCACCTCATGCATCGACGGCCAATAGTAGTTGGCCCTGAGCCGTAACATCAATTGGAAAATCTTCTCGTTCGTCTCTGGCCCTATCACTCCTCCACTCCAAGGAAGGATGCCCCAATCCTCGTCGTTGATGAAAATGCCACGATAGGACACCGCAGGGCTTTGCTGTGAGGTGAAACCGACAGGAAGAACATAACGCTCTCCTTCCCGAAGAGGACTTGGAGAACTGTCTGCCCACCATTCCCACGGCGAGACACCCATCAGCCGCGAAACTTCCAACAGCCCATACGCCAAACCATGCGCATCAGCTCCTCTCACAAAGAGTTGCCCCCGCTCCACATAGAGCCGGAAGCCCTCGCGAGGCAAGCAATCGTCCAGCACCGCCACCACTTTCGCCTTCGTCGGTTTCTTCACACGCACCAATTCCGCCCCCAACACCTTTTTTACGTCTGAGGCCAACATCTCGCAAGCAGTGGCTGCTACGGGTTCTTTCACCATCTGGACATAGATGTTCACATCCTCCCCATGCGGGAGAATGAAATCCTGCGCATGAGCCATCACAGCCATCACACACACCATCCATAGAAGACATGTCCTTTTCATAAGTCAAATCTCTTTCTGATGCAAAAATACGAAATTGGTACGACATCAAACAAAAATGATACGGAATAACAAGTTAGAATGTGGATTTTAGACTATCTTTGCAATGAATTTTATTAAACCTAACTATATGGAAAGAACATGGAGATGGTTTGGCAAGAAGGATAAGATTACCCTTGCCCAACTGAAACAGATTGGCGTGGAGGGCATCGTGACCGCCCTGCACGACGTACCTCTTGGCGAGGTGTGGACACGTGAGAAAATTCACGACTTGAAAGAGTATATCGAAAGTTATGGAATGCGTTGGAGCGTGGTGGAGTCGCTTCCAGTCGTGGAGACCATCAAATACGGAGGTCCCGATCGTGACCACCAGATAGAAGTGTACAAGGAATCGCTGAGGAATCTTTCTGCCGAGGGCATCCACTGCATCTGCTACAACTTCATGCCTGTGCTCGATTGGGCACGTACTGACTTGCTGCACGAGAATCCTAACGGTTCCACGAACCTCTACTTCAATTATGCCGAGTTCGCTTACTTCGACATCTACATTCTGAAGCGTGAAGGTGCTCGCGAGGAATGGGCAAAGTTCGAGTTCCCCGCCGGTGTGGGTGCTGGCCGTAACGTATTGGCCGAGTGCGACGAACTCGCCAAGACGATGACCCCTGAGAAAGACCACAAACTGGTGGAGAACATCATCATCAAGACACAAGGTTTCGTGTCTGGTAACTTCAGCGAGAACGACGAGGCACCCATCCAGAAGTTCCGCGACTTCCTCGACCTCTACAAAGGCATTGACAAGGCACAACTTCGTGCCAACATGAAATATTTCCTCGAAGCTATCATGCCCACCTGCGAGGAATACGGCATGAACATGTGCGTACACCCCGATGACCCACCTATCGAGGTGCTCGGTCTACCACGCATCGTACGCACTGAAGAGGACATCGAATGGTTCCTCAACGCAGTGCCCAACAAGCATAACGGACTCACCTTCTGTGCAGGTTCACTCTCTGCCGGTGCATACAACAACGTGGTGGAAATGGCAAAGAAGTTCGCCTCACGTACTCATTTCGTACACTTACGCTCCTGCCACATCTTCCCCAACGGCGACTTCACCGAGGCTTCTCACCTTGGAGGACGTGCCGACCTCATTGAGTTGTGCCGCATCTTCGAAAAGGAGAACCCACAACTGCCCATGCGTGTTGACCACGGCATGACCTTCACCGACAAGCCTGGCGGCATCTTCGACGAGAGCAATCACGGCCACAACTCAGGCTACACACTCCTCGGCCGTATGTTCGCTATGGGACAGGTGCAGGGCATCCTCGCCACTGTCGACAGAGAGTTAGGCATCGAATACAAACAACCTGGATTCTTTGATTAATTGAAAGTTGAAAATTGAAAGTTATGAAACTGAACGATATCGTGAGCGGCAACTTCAATGCCGCAGAGTGGGAAGCGAAAGGCTACCAGCTTCCCCAATTTGACAGGGCTGCCGTGGTGAAGAAAACGCATGATGAACCGACATGGGTACACTTCGGCGGAGGCAACATTTTCCGCGCCTTCCCTGCCGCCATTCTCAACGATGCGCTGAACACGGGCAAATACGACCGTGGCGTCATCGTGGCTGAGACGTTTGACTTCGAAGTGATTGACAAGGCTTACACCCCTTACAACAACCTCTCGCTTTTGGTAAGTCTACAATCTACAGGCACCATCGAGAAGAAGGTGATTGGTTCAGTGACAGAAGCACTGAAAGCCGACTACCAGTTCAGCGACTGGCAGCGCCTCGTGGAAATTTTCAAGAACCCATCGCTCCAGATGATTTCGTTCACCATCACCGAGAAGGGCTACACCTATAACGACGCAGATTTGGCACGAGGCTTGAAGCCCGTTTTCGCAATGGGTAAGGTGACAGCACTGCTCCTCGAACGCTGGCAGGCAGGGGCTCTTCCTCTGACCATCCAGAGCATGGACAACTGCTCGCACAACGGCGACAAAGTCAAGGCTGGCGTATTTGCCTATGCTGAACGATGGGTGAAGGACGGACTCGTGCCCGAAGGCTTCTTGTCTTATCTGAAAGATGAGAAGAAAATCACCTTCCCTTGGTCAATGATTGACAAGATCACCCCTCGTCCCCACGAGAAAGTGAAGGAGATGTTGGCTCAAGACGGCTTTGAGGATAACGACTACATCGAAACCGAGAAACACACCTTCACAGCACCGTTTGTGAATGCTGAAGAGGTGCAGTATCTCGTCATCGAGGACAACTACACCAACGGCCGTCCCCCACTCGACCTTGGCGGAGCCCTCTACACCACCCGTGAGACCGTCGACAAGGTGGAGACCATGAAGGTGACCACGTGTCTCAACCCGCTTCATACCGCCATGTCCATCTACGGCTGCATGCTCGGCTACACACTCATTTCAGCAGAGATGGCAGACGAAGACCTCCGCGCCTTCATCCAAAAGATTGGTTATATGGAGGCCATGCCTGTAGTGACCGACCCTGGTGTGCTGAACCCTTACGAGTTCATCGGTGCCGTCATCAACCGCCGACTTCCGAATCCTTTCATGCCCGACGCACCCCAGCGCATCGCCATGGACACCAGCCAGAAACTGCCAATCCGTTTCGGTGAAACCATCAAGAAGTATCTGGCACGTGGACTCGACAAGTCCAACCTCGTGCTCATCCCGCTCACGCTGGCTGGCTATGCCCGCTATCTAAAAGGCATTAAGGATGACGGTACACCCTTCGAACCATCACCCGACCCTATGCTTGCAGAACTGCAAGCCATCGTTGCACCTCTCAAAGTGGGAAAGGCAGAGCAGGACTACTCATGCCTGAAATCACTTTACAGCCGTTCCGATGTCTTCGGCGTTGACCTCTACGAAGCAGGGCTTGGCGAACAGATTGAAGGTATGGTGAAGGAACTCTACGCTGGGAACGGAGCCGTACGTGCCACGCTGCACAAGTACGTGGCAGCAAGATAATCCCATTGAGGGTGAGAACTGCCAATCTCACCCTTTGTATCAACAAAAAAGGGGCGGTGCATGCACGCCTGCATGTCATCGCCCCCCACTAAAAAAACTTTTCGCCTGTTTTTTATTTTTTAATCACCCTTTCGTGATACTCAAAGAGTTTTTGGTTATCACGAAGTTCTTGTATGTTGAGGTCTGGATGGACTTCGCCACTCCAATTTGCTCCCCACATAGCAAAGGGTTCACCCTCCGGTACGATATAGGTAATCGTTTCGATGCTGAGCGGCACAGGTTCGAACACCTGCACGATGGCGAAGTAGTCGCCTGTACAACCTTCCAGCCAGAAGAGTTTTTCATTCGGATAGCCTAATACATCCTTACACTTATATTGATGTCCTGATGAATCGATGAGCATGTTGTTGCCACCACGACCAAAATACTCTCTCATCCAATTCATCTCAGTGGCCACAGCCAGATAGGTGGCATCAGGAGTGCACCAAATGGCCATTGTTCCCTCCTTCACTGGCTTGATAAGGTGTGCGTCGTCGTATACAGCCCACGACTTATGGTTGTCCTTGTTGTAGTCCTTCGCCTCGCTGACAAGATGCGCCTTATGGAACTGCGGCACGTCATCATAGCCCAACTTGGTTCCAAAAAACTTCTGTCGTGCCTCATACAGCGTCACATCCATACCTCGCATGTACCAGTTGGGAACACCGTAAATACAAATCTCTTTGGTATTCTCCTCCAGTTTTGGGAAAAAGATCTGGAAGTCAAGAATGCTTCCTTCTTTCGCCTTCACGCTAAACACTTTGCCATAGCAGTCGGGATTTGTACGGCGCGACTGATAGATGGTGCCTGTCTCTTTATCAAGAATGACACACTCGTTGCTTACCAGCCACATGTTGGTCACCACATCGGCAGGCATACGGAAGTAGCAATGCAGCACAGTCTCGTCGTTCTCCTCCGTCAACAGCCATACCACAGGACTGTAAGAAGAATTATTAGGGATATGGGACTCTGGGAAAATACTCTCAAAGTTGTCAATTGTGGGGACGTTGTCTATCATGCCCATGTTCTCATGCCACGAGTTGTTCTCCGTGTCAGGCCAAACAATCGTCTTTTTCTTAGTTTTCTTGTCCACGACGGCTTCAGGACAAGGCACCATATAGACACCTGGGGCCTTTGCCAGAAACTTCACATCTTTCGGTTGTGCCTGCATGGCGATGCTACAAAAAGCCAGAAGGCCAAGAATCATCACTTTTTTCATATGTCTACATTTTTAATGTTAATACTCTTTGCGTGCATCAATTCTTCTCTATATGCCTGATAGCAGGTCGATGAGACAGAAACATTGATGGGTGAGCGGGTGCTGTAAAGCAGTATCTTACCATTCACACGCTCTGCTATCCAGCGATATTGCAACTGCTTCCGCATATCTTTCAGTTCAAAGAAGAACTGCTGATGCGAGAAGGTCAGGAGGTATCCAGGTGTCGCATCGTTATACCAACAAGCAGCCTGCAACAATCGTCCGAAGACATCCACTTCTTTTTTATCAGGAAAGACATAAACGGCGCTGACCACACAACTGTCCTTCGGAACGGAACACTTCAGTTCCCCCTCCTTCACTTGGTAATAATTGGCGAACTTGGTTATAAATTCGTCCACCCGAGCAGGATCCTGATAAGGAACGGTATCCACCTTCGTATCGTTGGATGCATAGATGAAGTTTCCCTCGGAAAGGTCACTCACAGGGTTACTGACCTGATGTATCATCCCTATGGAAGGTGTCTGCACGGAAGAAACTGTTTCCACCCTCTCTTGGGCTATGGTCTCTTTCTGCCTCCCCCTTCTCACCTTCGGTTGCTGAGGCTGCTTCACTTGCTCTGCCAACAGATTTTCAGGAGGATTTGGTGACATTTGAGTGGCAACCACCTTTTCTCCACCTTGCTTTGACTTCTCGTTCTTGACCAACCGAACCTCACCTTGGGGGCTGGAAGTCTTTTCTGTATACAAGTTATATCCAATCAGCGAAACCGCCACTAGGCATGCCGCCGCTGCTATGCTTGTCACACGAAGCCAGATGGGGCGCATCACCTGTTTCTTTGCCGTTTTCTGAGCGATGGCTGCGTATGCCCTGAACATCTCTTGATATTCCTTCATCTCCTCGGGCACATCATCCCGCTGGAAGAAAGCGTAAAGCCTCCGTTCCTCCTCCAGCGTCGTCTCCCCTTCAAGGAAACGCTCCACCAACGTATATATATGTTGTTCTTTCATCTGCTCAATCCTTTTTGTGTAAATTGTTCCAATAGTTTCCGTCGTGCCCTGCTCAGCGATTGTCTCACCATCGCCTCCGTCGCGCCGATGAGTTCGGCAATTTCCCTCATCTCCATCTCCTCCACGTGTCGGAGCCGCAACACCGTCTGCTGCAGAGTGGGCAACTGACCGACCAGTGTCATCATCCGCACCTCCACATCTGTCAGTCCTTCGGATGGTGAATTGTCCGCCACATCTGTCTCCTCGATGGCGACACACTCATGCCGTCGCCTTACCGCGTCATAACTCAGATGCCGCACCACCACCCTTGCCATTCCTTCCACATTCTGGATAGGTTCATCACGCAACTGCCACAACCGCAGCAGCGCATCTTGCACCAAGTCCTCAGCCTCCGCTTCATCGCCCACAATCCGTCGGGCAGTGGCCATTAGCATCGGGCGCATTGTATGAGCCTTTTCTTTGAATGTCTCTATCGTCATGACTTAGATCTTCCCATCCTTCTCAGGAGGGCTTTCTGATTACATGACGCAAAGTTACGGCTTTTTGTGACAGAAAAACGACAAAAAATCTACTTTTTCTTCGGTTCTTTGTTTAGACGATAAATCACATGAAGAAGGCCATAGGAAGGAATGACGTTGTAGAAAGTCTCTGTACGACCTTGAGCATTGATGTAACGACGCACGTTGGAGAGTTTACCAAGCAGGTCGAAACCATCAAAGAGGATGGTTAGGTTCTGCTTGGGCAGACGTTTGGAGAGACGGGCATTCCATACGAGTTCATTCGTGTTCATGGCTGCTTCGCTATAGCCACGTCGGCTGTACATAGTCAGGTCGGTAGACACTTGAATGTTCCACGGCAACTCCACCTGCCCGCTCACACCGTACTGATAGGTGAACGCGTTGATGTTGGTGAAGCCTTCACGCTGACTGACAGAGTGCTGATAGTTCAGTTTACCATTGATGCCGTACTCCATCTTGCTGGTTGGCTTCCAACTGAAGGCGAGACTCTCGTCGAACAGATTTGTAGTGACCACAGAGCGTGTCGCAACGAGGCTCTCGTTGGTACCGCTCAAGTCAACGCTGCGAGTGTGGTTATAGGAAACATTCTCCTTCAGACGGAAGCGGTCGTTCTTGTCCAACGGAAAGTCAACACCTGACGAAGCATTCATGTTCCAGTTGCCATTCACATTGTCGGGGGTGACAGTGCGTACACCTGTCTCCTTGTTGTAGATGAAGCCCGAAGCCACAGCGTTCTCTGTGAGAGTGGCACCGATGCCGACATTGAAAAGCGTTTTGCCGAACTTATCGTGATAGTCGCCATTGAGGTTATGCCGACGGGTATTCTTCAGGTTCGGATTACCCAAAGTGATATAGAGAGGATTGGAGTCATCGCGGATGTCGAGCAGATTGGTCATCGCTGGTGCCGAAGTCTCCATGGAGTAGTTCGCTTGAATGCTTCGGTTCCGTTTCCAGTTGCTGTGAAAGAAGCGGATTCTAGGCGAGAGAAAGGCGGTGTTGCGTCGCATCAGCGTATCCACCTGTGAGCCCCGCTGGTAGTCGAGGCTTTCGTGGCGGAAGGGTACATTCAGGGAAAGTTCTAGCATGGAATAAGCATCTTCGCTGTTCTTGCTGAAGGTGTAGCCCGCTCTTGGCGTATGCGTATGGGTGGTGGTAGTGGAGCGCGAAGTGTTGTTGGCATCCAGTGTGGTCAACATCTCATCCACCGAAGGGAGTGTGCCCAAGGCATGATTTTCCGCATTGTCCCATTCTGCCAGTTTGTTCAACAAGTAGAGAGGGCTGTTGCTGTAGTTGTAAGCGTAGTTGTAGGTGTATTCGAAGTTGAGGTTATGGTGGTGCTTCTCGTCTAAGGCAATCATCAGTCGAGGGTCCACATAGAAAGAACGTGTTCGGGCTTCAGTAGGATTGAAGCGGTTACGGAAGTCTGTGGGCTGAGACGAAGTTGCAGCATACTCATAGAGGTTGTGGGAGTAGTTGTCCTCTTGTTTGTCGGTAAGACTGAATCGAAATACCGTAAACAAGTCAATGTAGTCATTATGGGCAGGAGTAGTGGAAAAATAACCAAAACTGCTGCCTTCGAGCCAATGCCCGACACCCTTGGTGCGGTTGATGGTTCGGTTAATGGTATACTTTCTCAGCAGTTCGCCGGCATTGGGAGCCACGATGCTGTCCATCCAGGCCTTGCCCAGATTCGATGCTACATCTTCCGACAGCGTGACACTGGCTGACTGCGTGTGATTATTCCACTTCAGATATTGGAAATAGGGTTGAAGGCTGAACTGGAAATATTTGAGCCAATCGCCAACGGGTTCACGGTGATAGTAGTTGTAATTGTGCTGCGATTCCACTTGCCAGTCGTAACTCCGCTTGCCATAGAAGGAACGACCAAACGTGCTGCCGTTGTCAAGGTAGGTCTCGCTGCTGGTGTTGTTAGCATCTTCCTTGTCAGCATAGCTGGTTTTGATGCTGCCCTCATAACGGTAGTGGTCTTCTTTCTCGGTACGATAGTTGGCACCCACCTGCACCTGTTTGGTCAGTCCTTCCGACTGTGTGAGCGGCGACCACTCACCTTTCTCTCCAGGGGTGCGGTAGTCGTTCAAGTTGTTCACATTGGCAAAGAGTGCCAAGCGGCTGTTGTCGGTAAACCGCATGCCAAAGAGTCGGCCGAGATACTTACCGTCATGCTTTCCTTCCGTGTTCTTGAAGAAGGTGGCTCCACCGCCCACATCGGCATTGGCAATCCAACCTTTGCTATACTCCTTCTTCAATTTCACATTCATCACCAGTTCCTTTGGAGTGCTCTTCTCGCGGTTCGTCCCCTTCACCTCGTCGGGCACACGCTCATAACTCTGCACGTTCTTCACCATGTAGGTGGGCATGTTCTCCAACAGCAACTCCCGGTCGCTGTCGAAGAAGTCTTTTCCATTGAGCAGCAGGGCATCTATCTGACGGCCGTTCACCTTGATGACACCACCCTGCTCCACCTCCACACCGGGCAACTTCTTCAAGAGCGCATCCAGCATGGAACCTTCCGCCATATTGAACGCATCGGCATCATAGACGAGCGTGTCGCCGTCCATATAGAACTTCAGTTTCGTGGCTGTGACAACCACCTCATCCAGTTCTATTTCATTCTTCTTAGGTATCTTCCGCAGATAGACCGTCTTCAAACTGCGATGTTGCTCGTGCTTGTAGAGTTTCTTGATGTCAAGGGGCACATACATCGGTTGGTAGCCCTCGGCTTCCAACCTGACAAGATAATTGCCCGCCCGCTTGATACGAGAAATAAAGTAGCTATATTTCCAATCCCCCTCTTCCTCGTAGCGTATCTCCAACGTGTCAGCAAAGGTGCTGTCAGCCGCATAAAGCAGTTCACCCTTCACACCTTTGATGGGGTCATGGGTCATGTGGTCTTTCACTTCTGCGACCACTTGCAGGGCACGTTCCTTCGTTTTCACCATGTCTGTCTTGACGGTATCGGTTTTACTCTCTTGTGCCATCGTCAGCATTGACAACAGCATAAAAAGCAGCGTCAAGCTTACACTCTTGGTTGGTTTCATCCTTCTTTCTTTGTAAAGTTTGCTACTGATATATACGCAGAAAGGAACCTATTTGTGACACGGATAGCGTTAAAAATGATTAATTCACTTTTTCATTCCCTCATAAGCCCGCATCAACGCCTCCCGTTCAGCATCGTCAGCGCCATATTGCTCCACGAGTTTCTTGGCACGTTTATAACGTTTGATTTTCTTGCGATTAACGAGCGACGAGAGTGGGCCTTTCAGGTTCACATCGTGCCCCCATACCCGTCTCACCACTTCTTCGGGATTGTATTCCGACCTGCCAAACACGCGATAGAACTGGTCGAGATTGGTGCCCATCACCTGCACCTCCTGCAACTGAATGCTGCCATCATCCACAGGAGGGGGCACCTCAACATGACGACGCACCATCGCCATATCCATGAAAAGAGAAGGTTTATCAAGATGGGTGATGACCATATCCTTTGCCACAAAAGCAGAATCCATGCGGGCAACAGCATCGGCGGTTGTGCCAACATACAGGTACTGGTCATAGTTCAATGCCTGGGTGTGTTCGTAACTCAGCATGAAAAGCGGAAAGAACTTCGAGGCGAGAAAGGTGCTGTCGTTCAGCGACAAGTCGCGCATAAAGCCATAGTTGCGGAGGTCTTGAATCGCCTCTATCTCCCTGTCCTGCTCAGGCAAACTCTGCCACCCACCTTCGTGCTGATTCGCATACACAAGAAGCTCGGACGTCTTCATGGGCGCATACTCAAATATCCACAAGGCAAACTGCATCTGCACATTGCATCGCGCCAGATTCCGTTCCTCGGCCGTAAAGCCGTATCTGTCGGCCACATGGCTCACACTGTCGAGAGCCAACTGCATCCTCCCTGTCACCTTTTCCACAAAAGCAGGAAAGAGGCATCCTTCCTTGTCCTTCTCGAAATCCTTCTGGGTGTAGAACATCCGATTGGAAATGTCGTGCAGCAGCAGGTTCCTGTACTTCGCAGGAGTGCCATCCTTTCGCTCATACCCCTCAACAGCGCCGTTTTTCTCCAAACGGATAATGAGTGTGTCGCCTGGTTCCACATAGAAAGGGACACGCCTGCTGCCACCCACCACCAACTCATCGTACAACGGGTGGTAAAGGTCAAAGTTCAGCACCTCCACCCCGCTGCCCCGATACTCCGACCTCACCTTCTTCTCCTCCTTCGTGTACAAGTCTGTCAGCCAGAAGTACATGACATGACTGCCACCCCACCCGTGCCTCACCTCAATGTGTACAGGTTTCGACTGCGGCAGAGGGACAGCAAACAATGTAGCCGTCTGCAACAGGCAGATGGCTACACATATATAATATATACACGACTTATTCATGGAGAGAGTTACGGGAAACGCCACAAAGGTAAGCCAACCCGCTGACTCTCACAACTTTTTTATTTTTCTTTAGCAGATGCCCCCTCGCTTTTAAACTCTTTTAGGGGAGAAAGGGGATTCTGTCATCAAGAAACTGCGAGAGCCTTCAGCAGCGCCTCTGCTTGGGCAGTCAGTTCGGCCTTCTGCTCGTCAGTCAGAGTGAGAACATCAGTGGCCCATGCTTCGGGATTGACAGCCACACCCGTCTGTTCGGGCAAGAGGTTCGCTTTGATGAACGTGAGGAGTTCGGACAGTTTGGCACGACTGTTGGCTGTGGCAAACTTACCGCCCGCACCGCTGACCGCCACTTTCTTGCCGTTGATGCAGGTAGGTGTAGCGTAATCCAGCGGTTTCACCGGACGGGACATCCAGTCGAGCAGGTTCTTCACATGACCCGGATAACTGAGGTTGTACTCAGGTGTGAAAATCCACAGCGCATCGGCATCCGTGATGGTTTGGCGGATTCGAGCCACAGCAGCAGGTTCTGGCTGCTCAATGTCCTGATTGAGGAGCGGAAGGTCGCTGTAGTCGAGTTCTGCCACCTCGGCACGGTTGCCGATAATGGCTTTGGCTGCATTGGCCAACTGGCGGTTGAAGGACTTTGCCCTCAACGACCCAACGATAAAGAGAATCTTTGCCATAGTTCTTTCAGTTTAGGTTAATAAAACGTGGACAAAGGTACGATTAAGTGAGAGAAATATCAAATTTATTTGAATAATTCCGAACGTGAGTACCTTGCGCGGAGCGAACGATACACATGCAGATGTATTTCTCCCAATATTTCGCCACAAGAATGGCTCAATCTCTTCAGTTTTCCGCCACCACACCTATAATATAATCGTTGGGCAAGCATTAAATTTCCCTAACTGCGGGAGGGAAGCGAAAATTTCGCTACCTTTGCCACGCAAATAGCAGTTGTGGTATGCAAGAAACCCTGCGAGGCATCGTGTTGAGAACGGTGCCCCTCAGCGTTTCCTGCATTTCTTATAGCATAGCTTTCTCTATCTCCGTCTTGATTGGTTCGAGACCTGGGAAGCCGATGGTCTTGAAGGTCTGATTGCCATTTTTGTCGTAGATGGCATAGGTGGGAATACCCTCTGACTCATACTTGTTAAGGACATAGCTGTACTGCTCCTTGGTCAGATAGTAGTGGTCGCCATCAATATCCTTGATCATCTCCTGCCAAGTATTCAGAGGCGAGGTAGGAGAAGTGATATAGACAAACTGGATGTTCTTGCCCTTCATCTCTTCTTTCATCGGTTTCATTGCCTGATGGCCTGCACGACAAGGACCACACCAGGTTGCCCAAATGTCTATCACAACCGTCTTGCCCTTATACTTGTCAAGAATGGTTTGGAGGATGTTTTCAGGAGCCACATCGTCGTACTTCTGGAAGAATACGCTCTCCTGACTGGTCAGTTGCTGGGCGATGCGTTGTTGTTCTGCCTGATATTCGAGAATAACGGCCTTGCAGTCCTCATGCTTCATTGTCTGAAGCACACGATTGACAAATTGTTCATCATCATTCTCCAAAAGCGTTGGTACCAACTGAAGATCCAAATTATAATTGGGTTGTTTTACCAGCTGCTTATCATAAGCACTCAGAGTGGTATCCCAGAACACTCTGCTACAAGGGGAGCCTGGTTCATTCAGATACTTCCACGTGTATGCCCTTTCTTCTTCCGACAAGGGAAGAAGATCCTTATTTTTCTGGTAATTCTCTTGGAAATCCATACTGGTCATATAAACCGTTCCATCTTCATCCAATCTATGTTGGCAATAATTGACGGCAAACTGACGTGACCAGTTGATGTAGTTTTCTTCTGCAGCCATACAGAGCAGGTCTTTGGCGGCTGTCGTATATTTGGTCTTCTTGAAAGCAGCCACACGCTGGTTGAAGATATCCGTCAGGCATTGTAAGCGTTCTTCCTTGGTCTTGCACTTCCTGACTTTGAGGAAGTTTTCTTCGTCCATACTATAAGGTTCGAAAGTGTTGTCGGCATCAACTAAGTCCATGTTGGTCTTGGCAAGATAGCCCTTGAAAGCGATGAACGGACGATTGTCTGTAGAAACCTTCATCAAGATGGAGGTTTCTTGACCTGGGGCGATCACGATCTTGGAGAATGCCATACCTTGAACACCAACAGCTACCTCACGAGTCAGCCACAGGGGCATTTCAACCTTCAGGGTACCATCGTTGGCAAACGTGTAGAACTTATCCACACGCTCTCTGGAACCTAAAGGTTTGAAACCGCCCACATAAAACTCCAGTTTCATGCCAGGCTTATAACCCAGCATCTTCACTTTGATGGTCGCCACACCTTTGTTGATCTTAGCGGCAGGCAGCGTCTCGTCTTTGGCGTAGGTCACATTTTGCCAATCGGCAGGCAGTTCCTGTTTCTTCTTGGTCTTGCTGTCGCAAATATTCCAGAACTGGAAAGAGCCCTCGAAATCACCTTCTGAGAAATCCAGCTCCTTCGTGTCGAGCGGTACGGGTTTGAAGTGAAGGGCAAGGCTTGCCTTTCCGCTTTGGGGCATCCAGAAGAGGGAGTCAGGTACCAAGTCGAACTCCTTCTCTGTGGTAGCCTCGCCACCTGTAATGACATACTTTTTGCCGTCAGGTGTCTGCAAGAACGACTCCTTGGCAAAGCGAATCCAACTGCCCGGATTATAGTTGGCATCGACATGCAGCACTGTTTCCGTCTGCTTCATCTCCACCTTAGTGATGACAAACTCCGAGTTAAACCTTCCCATAAAAGCCGATGGTTTCTCCCACACAACCGACTTTTGTGCCTTTCCCGTCATTGCCACAAGAGCCAGCAATGCGGTGATGATCATTTGTTTCATATTCATTTTATAGATGATTACACCCTATATAACGCAGCACACACGGAAAATGTGACACAAAAAACGTTAAATAAACAAAAGTTCTTTTGTTCCTTCCCTCACTTCTTTGAGTATCTCCATACAGCGAGGGCGAGTGATGCGGATATTGGTCCCCACAGTTATCATGTCTTCGTCTGTAGGGAGTCCTTTATAGTTGACCGTCGAGGCATGTTCGCTCAAGGTGTTGTCGTTGGTCAAGTCGTAAGCAGGAGCCAATGTCCACACCCCATCTCGGCAAATGAAACTGAAGTTGCGGGCATGGTCGTCGTAGTTGTGGGCATAGACATTAAAAGCCATTCTGCGGAACTGCTGCTCCACCTCAGCGGGCGACTGCGTGAGATAACCCGTCAACTGCAACAGGCTGTGGTAATCCATCTTGGGAGGGCGGATAGGTTCGTTGAGCAATCCACTGGCTGTCACCACATGAAACCGCTTGCCATCTTCCATGTCAAATCGGCGCGTGGCAAAGTATTTGCCATCCATCAGTTTGAAATCAGGCACGATGATGCCACACTGGCGGGCCACCTGATTGTATTTGTATTCCATCTCCCCGATGTTCTTGGGGTCGTAGGTGTGACGGAACTTCACCAGCCAATGACCTTCCGAATCCGTATAGATGCATTTCGGACGGACACCGCCAGAGTTGCCGCTTCGGAAGAAGAGCGCATCGGCATGTTCTTCCGTCTTCTCCGACAGGACATTGAGCGCCATCTGCTGCATCTCATCAAACGAACCCTGCCAGTCGCTTTGAGGTGTCTTGACCTCTGGGACATAACAGAGAGCACCCATGCCCGAACTGCCCACAAGACTCAATCGCTGAACAGGGGTCAACGCTCCGTAGTTGATGCCCGATTTGCTGAGAACCTTTCGAAGCAGATACTCACCATAACCACCAGGAAGGCTGTCCTCAAACACACCGAAGTTCCCGTTGAAGGGGCGATAGTCGGCGGTAAAGAGACCTGCCTTCAGAGGCAGTTTCAATGGAGAAATGGAAAAGCCATCGGCAAGCCAATCCTTATCGTACTCAAACTGACAGGACTGCTTGCTACCGGTGGAAAGCACACCGACTTTCCTCCCATGATAAGTCACGATGACTGATTGCAAATCTTTCATCACACACCTCTCTTTCTGGTTTTGTTTTTGTTGATTTCCAACAGTTCCTCCATCGTGTCATATTTTGGTTCAGACAGCAGCAGCATGATGTCCTCGGAGTAGCCAAGGGCTTTGGCCAGTTTCACATACGACTCCAAAGAGATGGAGTGCTTCAGTTCGAAACGCTGGATGCTGGATGCGGGCACACCACTCATCTCCGACAGGCTTTTCGTCGAGATTTTCTTCTCCAACCTGCGAGCCTTCAGATTTTCAGCCAACCGCTGCATCGTCACCTGTAGCGGATAGGGGTCAAACACATACTTGTTCTGCATCATATATTATGCATAAATTTAGATTTTACAGAATAGCGCATCATATATTGTGTACAAAAGTACGAACTTTTTTTCAAACCACCAAACATTTTCCCATTTATTTCACCTCAAACCAACGTTTTCTTCATGAATGGCCCTCCCCTTCCAACCTTTCAAAAGGAGCACTGTAAGAACCACCGCTACCTCAACGCAACAACCTCTTGTGCCTCCCTTCCACTACCTCGAAATCGGTGTGAGTCACACCGAGGGTGGCGGTCTGAGTCAGACCGATAGGGTCGGTGTGAGTCACACCGTTTTTGAGGCAGTGGAAGAAGGGTGCGGGAGGTGATGGAAGTGAGGAAAGGGAGGAAGTGTCAGTTCCACTTTTTCAGGAATAAAGTTCCTGCAAGACCTCCAAAGATTTCAGTTCAGGAAAGTTGGGGATGTGGAGGCGATAATACTCGTTGAGGACATGAAGAATGCGTTGGCGCTCCTGTCGCGAGAGACGGAAAAGGTGCATGGTGGGATAATCCATACGGAAAAGCGTGGGAAGGGCACGCGCCTCTGCATCACGAAGGAAATGGGCGTGAGGAGGTTGGCGATCGCAATAGGAGCCTGCAAGGAGGTCGAAAAACCGATCGGGACGTTCTAAATTGGGATAGATGCCGATGAAGCGGCTGAGGTGCATGAGGAAGGCAACGTGGAAGTTGGCCATCGATGCAGGCGAATCGACCATATCGAGCCACTGAAGGGAGGACTCCACATATTTAAATAAGAGAGGATTTTCCTTTTCCTCGCGCAGGGCGGCACTGAGGAACTCGGCCAGAAAGAGCGCCAAAGAGGACTTGACGGGCGAAAAGGGAAGGTCGGTGTAATTATAATAGGCATGCACATCGGCTGGGCGTGGAAGTTTGCCCGCATTGGGACGAAGTTCGGCGCTGAACTCCACCATCGACAGCGGTTGCCAGAAAGACACGCTACGCACGGAACGTTTGGCACGCGTCGTGCTGGTCATGAACGACTGACGTCCACGACTCTCTGTGAAAACATCGACAATGAGGGATGCATCACCATATTTCACCGTTCTCAACACGATGCCTCGAAGTGTCTCTTGCATAGAACCACATGTGCAATTTGCTTGGCAAAGGTAGCGATTTTTTCGCTTCCCCTCCGAAGTTAAGGAAATTTAACGCTTCCTGATGTCACATTTTCCATAGGAACTGCGTTATATATGATAGCAACAATAACAAATAAACATGAAAATTATCTTTACCGCTCTTCTTTTCCTGTTTGCGCTAGCGGGGCAAGCGAAAGAGAAAGTAATTGTGTGGGAACAACCCACCACTGAGTATGGAACTGACTACGGAGACGGGTACTTCAACCTCGCCCTTGACGTGACGAAGGTGGAACTGAAGGAGACCGAGACTGTGGTGCATATCACCGCGACAGAACGTTCCGATTATGAGCAGTTCTGCTTTCAGTTTGCTGGCGACACCTATCTGAAGGTGGGCGACCAACGCTACCCGCTCGTGAAAGCCGACGGCATAGAACTTAATAAGTTCGTGCAGACGGGCAAGGACAACAAGCGTGAGATGGCATTCCATTTCCCCGCTCTGCCTAAAGGCACCAAGTCGTTTGACTTCATCGAGGGCGACGGACTGGGCGCTTTCCAAATCATAGGCATCAAGCCTGTGGAGGAGCGTTGGAAACAACTGCTACCCTCCTATTGGCGCAATGACCGGACAGGCGACTGGGAAATTGCCTTCACGGAAGAGGGAGCCATCTACGATTGCCTGTTCTGGACATATAAGCAACGCAACGTGAACCCTCAGACGGGCGAGGCAGAGATGGTGCTCAGCAATGGCGACAACAAGGAAATAAAGGTTGTGGTGGGAAAAGACAAAAAGGGCAAGCGCACCATGCAGATTGGCGAGCAGAAGGTGACTTACTCCATGATAACCAGCCGATTCATGCCTGACTACCCCACAAAAGACACACGCACCGGGTTCGTCGACAATGGCTACAAGATGGATACCGTGACGGTGGTGGGCTGGATTAAAGACATGCCTGGTGCATACAAGAATGACAAGACCTTCGAGTTCGGTTTCGAGAACTTCCTCACCGGCGAACAGGAATCTGTCTATGCTGACTTGGACGAGCAGGGGCACTTCACGGTGAAGATTCCGGTGCTGAACAGTACAGACTTCTTCTGCGACTGGCGTCGTTGCTTCCTCGAAATGATGTTGGAACCAGGCAAGACCTACTTCCTGCTCTACGACTTCAAGGAGGGACGACGTTACTTCATGGGTGACGACTGCCGCCTGCAGAATGAACTCTTCAAATATCCGACCGGATGGAATAATGTGGGGAGAGACAGGGCTGGCGAAGGAACGCCCGAATTTTTTGCCCAGTACATCGTCTCTGTCGATAGCCTGCTGAATGCGGTGTATGCAAACATTGATGCGCTTTGCGAGGCACATCCCACACTCTCTACACGCTTCAACCTGTACCACAAAGGCCACACACGCTTTCAACAGGCTCGCGAATTTGGTCAGGCACGTTTCCGCGCTCCCCAGTTCCAATTGCCTGACAACGCACGCAAGTATGCCTATGAAACCTTCTGGACAAAGATGGAAGAGCCTTACACTCTCCATCGTGACCTGAGCAATTTCCTCACCGACTATCTTGACGATGCCGCCCACAACGTGAAGTCTTCAATCTCCATCAATCCCCAAGACCATATTGAAGAATATGCCTCGAACGAGGAGGAACTGGCCTTGCTAAAAAGATGGAAGGAATGGATTGCCGAAGCCAACGAAGCAGTTGAAAAAGCGCCCACAATAGAAGAGAAGATGAAAGTGGCCGAGGAATTAAACACCAAGAATGCGGACATGATTCAGCAGGTAAACAAGATTCTCAATGGTTCTAAAGGCATGAGGCTCGTGGGTGGGCAACTGCTGGTGGCAAGGATGAAAGGCAATCTCCAGATGCTCGACTCACTCCAAGCATCTCCATTCATCAAGGACATGTATCTCTCACAAATGGTGTGCAAAGAGATTGAGCACAGACGTTGTTCTTTACTCCCAGAAGTGATGGACACGCTGAAGGCTCTTGTGACCAATCCTATCTGTATCGAGATAGCAGAAAAGAAAAACAACCACTATGTGGCCCTCGAAAACAGAGAATTCGACAAACTGGTGCTGAAGTCGTCCGACAACCTCGCAGACCTCTCTGAAGGCGAGGCATTGCTGAAGAAAATCGTTGAGCCTTACAAGGGCAAGTTCGTGCTGCTCGACATCTGGGGCACGTGGTGCGGACCTTGCAAGGAAGCCCTCTCGCACTCCACCGAAGAATACGCACGCCTGAAAGACTACGACATCGAGTTCCTCTATCTGGCCAACCAAAGCCCTCAAGATTCGTGGGAAAACGTCATCAAGGAGTATAACGTGAGCGGTGACAACGTGGCTCACTACAACCTGCCTGCCGAACAACAGGCCGCCATCGAACGTCACCTGAACGTACATTCGTTCCCCACCTACAAACTCTTCAACCGCGATGGCAACCTGCTTGACGTAGAAGTGGATGCCCGCAACCTTGAGGATCTCGTAAAAATACTGGAAATGATGAAATGAATCTGAGCAGAAGAAATCATCACCGCATCCATTGCCCTCGTCACAAGGAAAAACAGGTCAAAGAAACACAAAGACGTGGCAGTGAAGCAACTGCTGGCAGAATGAAAGCCTTAAAATGAGGCGTTGAATAAAAAAAGTGCCGAAAAGTTTTGGCAGTCAGAGAAAAAGTCGTACCTTTGCACTCGCAATTAAAAAATTGCCTACAGGTTGGCCCGTTCGTCTATCGGCTAGGACGAGAGATTTTCATTCTCTAAAGAGGAGTTCGACTCTCCTACGGGCTACCAGCCCACGCGCTGGGCGTTTTTTTTGAAGAGGATTTTTGCCGCTCAAAGAAAACAAACATGGAGATGGGTGCGAGGTCTAAGCGCCATACCACATCGGACTCCACCAAACAATTCATCATTAACAATTAACAATTTAAACAAATGGCACATCACAAATCATGTCTGAAGCGCATCCGCCAGAACGAGAAGCGCAGACTCCACAACCGTTATTACGCAAAGACAATGCGTAACTACCTCCGCGACATCCGCAACACCAAGGACAAGGCTACGGCTCAGGAAATGTTCCCAAAACTCCAGAAGATGCTGGACAAGTTGGCTAAGCAGAACATCATCCACTGGAAGAAAGCCGCTAACCTGAAGTCAGGTACTGCCAAGATGATTGCAAAACTCGCTTAAACGAAACCGACGCAGAAGCAAAGACCAACAACATAAAAGGTGGTCATAGCAAAAACGATTCGTTAGAGATACGTGGTCAAGATTCCGTGTGAATCTTGACCTTTTTTATGCCCTTTTGGAAGGTAAAATGCCCTCTTTGAGAGTTTTTTCCCCGAAGGGGAACTTTTCTTCACTTTTTATTTCGTCATGTCAAGTTTTTTCCGTAACTTTGTAACGAATAAAAGAGAATATAAGCAATGGATGAAGCACTTATGAACGGGGCGGATTATTCTGCCAGTAACATCCAAGTCCTTGAAGGCTTGGAGGCCGTAAGAAAACGCCCCGCCATGTACATCGGTGACATCAGCGAGAAGGGGTTGCACCACCTCGTTTATGAAACCGTGGATAACTCTATCGATGAGGCGTTGGCAGGTTTCTGCACGCACATCGAAGTGACAATCAACGAAGATAATTCCATCACCGTACAGGACAATGGCCGCGGTATCCCCGTGGACATGCACGAGAAGGAGCACCGCAGCGCCCTCGAAGTGGTGATGACCGTGCTACACGCCGGCGGTAAGTTCGACAAGGGTTCATACAAAGTGTCGGGCGGTCTGCACGGTGTGGGTGTGAGTTGTGTGAATGCTCTTTCCTCCCACATGACCTCGCAGGTGTTCCGCGACGGCAAAGTGTATCAGCAGGAATATGAGAAGGGAAAACCGCTCTACGACGTGAAAGTGGTGGGTGAGACAGAACTGCGAGGCACCCGTCAGCAGTTCTGGCCTGATAAGAGCATCTTCATCACCACAACATACAAGTATGACATCTTGGCAAACCGCATGCGCGAACTTGCCTATCTGAATGCCGGCATCAAAATCACGTTGACAGATATGCGTCTGGACAAGAACGCCGAAGTGGGCATCGAAGGCATCCGCCAGGAGGTGTTCCACAGCGAAGGCGGTTTGAAGGACTTCGTCCGCTACATTGACTCCACACGCACCTGCCTGTTCGACGATGTGATTTATCTGAACACGGAAAAGCAGAACACGCCTATCGAAGTGGCTATCATGTACAACACTTCGTACAGCGAAAACATCCACTCTTACGTCAACAACATCAACACCATCGAAGGCGGTACGCACCTGCAAGGTTTCCGTACGGCATTGACCCGCGTGCTGAAGAAGTATGCTGACGACAACAAGATTACGGAGAAGCTGGAAAAGCAGAAGATAGAGATTAGCGGTGAAGACTTCCGCGAAGGTCTCACAGCAGTCATCAGCGTGAAGGTGGCAGAACCTCAGTTTGAGGGACAGACAAAAACCAAACTCGGCAACAGCGAAGTGGCAGGCGCCGTACAGCAGGCTGTAGGCGAGGCTTTGGCATACTATCTGGAAGAGCACCCGAAAGAGGCCAAGATGGTCATCGACAAGGTGGTGCTGGCTGCTGAGGCTCGTGTGGCCGCCCGTGCTGCCCGCGAGAAGGTGCAGCGCAAGAACCCGATGACGGGTGGTGGTCTGCCAGGCAAACTGGCTGACTGCTCCGACAAGGACGCTGCGAACTGCGAGATGTTCATCGTCGAGGGAGATTCGGCCGGTGGCTCTGCTAAGCAAGGTCGCGACCGCCACTTCCAAGCCATCCTGCCCATACGTGGTAAGATATTCAACGTGGAACGCGTAAAATGGCACCAAGCTTTCGAGCATGAAGAGGTGAACAACATCTTCCAGGCATTGGGCGTGAAGTTCGGACTCAACCCCGAAGACCAGAAGGAAGCCAACTACGACAAACTGCGCTACTACAAGACCATCATCATGACCGATGCCGATGTCGATGGTTCTCACATCGACACCCTCCTGATGACCTTGTTCTTCCGCTTCTTGCCACAGTTGATTCGCGACGGCCGTCTCTACATCGCCACCCCCCCACTCTACAAGTGTACAAAGGGAAAGGTGAGCGAGTACTGCTACGATGAATCTGCCCTGCAGCGCTTCATCGACACCTACGGAGAGGGCTCAGAGGACAAGATTAAGGTACAGCGTTACAAAGGTCTTGGTGAGATGAACCCAGAGCAACTTTGGGAGACCACCATGAACCCTGCCACGCGCCTCCTGAAACAAGTGACTATCGACGACGCAGCCGAGGCTGACTACACCTTCTCCATGTTGATGGGTGAGGACGTCGGTCCACGCCGCGAGTTCATCGAGAAGAACGCCACTTACGCCAACATCGACGCATAAACAACGTCAAGCGACTTGACATTGTTCTTGCCAGTTTGACATTGTGCTCGCTTAATCGAACATTTGCAGAATGTTCTCACGCTCGACAAAGTTCAAGCAAGCTTGACATTGTTCTCGTTTAATCGAACATTTCATTCAATTCTTACATATATTCTCGTGCCGACCATCCAGAAGTGATTCTAACCGCGTCGGCACATCTTTTTTCTTCACCTCAAATGTTTGGAGAGGGCAAAAGGACAACAAAACAAAAGGCGCCGGCTATGCTTCATCAGCATAGCCGGCGCCTTTGTCTTATTTATTATGGAGTCAACTAAAAAGAATTGTTGCTCCTGGTTCCAACATGTTCGATTTATTAGAACCCATATCTGTGAGTTGACGCAATGTTTCCTTCGAACGCTTGTAGGTAGGTGATGTCTCCACCATACTGATGACATCTTCATTGTCAAGATCTTCCTCCTTGAAGATGTAACTGTAGATAGGACGACGGATGATGCTGTGGTTCTTATCAGGACCATAAATGGTCTCACGACGATGCGCACGTTCAGCCTCCAGTTCTGCTTTCTCTGCATCACGCTGCTGCTGTTCCTTATCACGTGCCATCAGACGATTACCAAGTTCATCAGAGTCGATATCTTCCACGCCGAAGCCTGTGGCAAGAATGGTAATCTTCACCTGGTCAGTTAACGACGGGTCAACAGAAAGACCCCACTTGGTCTCCACGTCATCACGCTTCACCTTGGCCATAAACTCATGCACCTCGTTCATTTCGTCCATCATCAGGGCGTTATTGCCTTCTCCTGCCTCGTCAGGCACAGAGATGCGGATAAGTATCTTGTTGGCACGATAGATGTCGTTATTGTTGAGCAATGGAGAATTCAAAGCATCGTTTATACCCTTCGTAACGCGGTTTTCGCCCGAACCATATCCTGTACTCATGATGGCCACACCACCATCTTTCAGCACAGTACTAACATCGTTAAAGTCGAGGTTGATGATACCGTGCATCGTGATAATCTCCGCGATGGAACGCGCCGCATTGCAGAGCGTGTCGTCAGCCTTTGCAAAGGCCTTGATGACGGTGAAGTCTTGATAAATCTCACGCAAACGCTCGTTGTTGATAACAAGCAACGCATCCACATTCTTACTCATCTCCTCCACACCGTCAAGTGCCTGGTCAATCTTCTTGTTACCTTCCCAACGGAACGGAATAGTCACGATACCCACGGTGAGGATGCCCATGTCCTTGGCCGTCTTGGCAATAAGCGGGGCAGCACCAGTACCTGTACCGCCGCCCATACCAGCCGTGATGAAAGCCATCTTGGTTCCATCGGAAAGCATGCTCTTGATCTCGTCAATAGACTCCTCAGTGGCCTTACGTGCACGATCAGGACGGTTGCCCGCTCCAAGACCCTCACTTCCCAACTGAATCTTTTCTGGCACTGGGGAGTCCTGCAACGCCTTGTTATCCGTATTACATACGACGAACGTGACATCGTGGATACCTTCATTGTACATGTGGTTGACCGCATTGCTACCGCCGCCGCCAACACCGATCACCTTAATGATGCTCGTAGTGCCCTTCGTAAAGTTGAAAACACCAATGTTATCGTCTTCTACCATATCTTGTTCTGTTTTTTTACTTAGTTATTGTTCGTCACTCACAAGGTCATTAAGTGTACGCTTGAATCGTCCCCAAGCGCTGTTTTCCTTGTTTGCATAGTTCACATTCTCCGTCAGTTCATCAACAGCATCCTTCAGCAGGTCGGCAAGGTCAGCGCCTTCTTTGAGACTCTGCTTGAACTTGTCCTTCCCTTGCAAGGCTGCGGCTGCCTTTTCGTACTTCTCGCCTATCGTTTCATCGAGAATTGACAACGAAAGCTCTTTCGCACTCTGACGAACCTTCTTGTCACTGCCATATTTCCGCAACTCATCGTTCTGCTTTTTGACTTTGTCAATAGCAATACGTATCTCGGTCTTCACGTTATCGAAAGCAATGGCATCTTGTGCCTCGGCTGCTGCGGCAGCATCCGCCTCTTCACGGAGGCGGCGACGCTCCTCTTCTTTCTGTTGCTGGTCGAACATATCGGGAGCACGGTCAAAGGCCTCACCACCGCAAGAAACAGTACCTCCAAGCAGCAACGAAACGATGGTTGCCGACTGTGCGCTGTCAAGCACAATGTTGGAGGCATTGGAAGTCTTCACCACCATCTGGTTCACTTTGTTGGCTACACGCACCTTGTCGATCTTTGTACCCTTCACAAAGGCCTTAACAATGTTCTTCATGTTGCTACCACCACCTGTGATGACCAAACCCGCCAAGAGTTTTCCACTATAGTCGGAGTTAATAATCTGGTTGCTCACATTGGCAATGATTTCGTTCATACGTGCCTCAGCCACGTTCTTGATAGTGGCGATTTCTATCTGTCGGCCATCCGAGGTAGTGTAGAACTGAGGATCTGCCTCCTCTGACATGTCTGTTTCTTGGCAAGCATCGCCATACTTCAACTTCACATCCTCCGTCTCAGCCTCATCTATGGGCAAGGTGGCAAGGTCTTTGTTGATATTGTTGCTTCCCAATGGAATGGTGACAAGGTAACGAACAATGTTGTTCTTGTAGACCACCAACGTAGTGGTGTCAGCACCCAAGTCGACAAGCGCACAGCCCGAACGCTTCTCTGCATCAGTCAAAACATTATTGGCCAACTGAAGCGGAGAAATCAGCCCCTCAGCAATCGACACGCCTGCGTTAGCAAACACGGTCTCAATGTTCGTGCGGAGATTAGACTTGGCTATCACATCAAGGAACTCACCTTCGATGTTCGTGCCCATCACACCTACAGGGTCTGCAATAATGCTGGAATCCACTACATACTCTTGCGGGAAGTTCTCCAGCACTTCATAATCATTGAAAGGAATCTCATAGCTCTCCTGACGGATAGCGTCGATTGCCTCGTTGGTGATGTAACTCTGTGTGAGCAGGTTCCTCTTGATAATGCACTTGTAGGAACGCACCGACTGACCACCCAAGCCAACATAAGCACGAGAAATCTTTGTCTTGAGCACAGCCTCAAGTTTCGCGATGATGTTGTTGACACTCTGGTAGGTCTTCTCAATGTTGTAGACGACACCACGCTTCACACACCCCACAGTTTTCTCTTCTGCATAGGCGAGAATCTGCATCGTGCCATCCTTTTTCTTGCCTGCGATGCCAGAAATCTTGGACGAGCCAAGTTCCACCGCAACAATGAACTCTTTATCTGAATTGGCCATATATTTGAATATCTTTGAATTTGTTGGTTTTCTATTGATTATCTCTCGTTGTCATTACGACTCTTTTCATTCACGTTTGGTACAGATGATCTGTCCATCATACTCCAGGTTCACCCGTGCATACTTCTCCCAACCCACTGTCTTTACAGCCTTGTTGTAGAATATCTCGAGTTTGTGGAGTTTCTTCTGATAGTCATCCATCTTACCTAAAAAAACGATGTGGTTGCCAACGCGAGGAACAAGTTCCACCACACGCTCACCCTTCCTGTTCTTCTGCACATACACCTGTTCAATCTGGCTATTCCAAAACTCGTTGGTCTGAAGGAACTGTCCGAACTCCGCCAACTTCGTGCTGGCATACCGTGTATCTATATCACCTGAAGCCACCACCAAGTCGGTAGCGTTGTTCTTGTTCGGAATCACATTGCCCTGTGCATCGACAAAATAGCCGTCTCTACCATCAGGAGACACATAGATGACGGGCACACGTTGTTCCACGCTGATGCAGAGTTTGCCATTAGAAGTCTTGTAGCACTCCACCTTCGAAATGAACTCGTTCTTGGCAATGGTCTCCTCAATTTTCTCCGTGTCCACATCCTTCATTAACATACCCGTAGGATAAACATGGGCACGTTTCAGCATCTTTTCCACATCTTGCTTGTCGATAAAAGCAGACTTCTCATTCTGCTTCACCTGCAATTCCACAGACACGCACCTCTCTTCCTCATCTGGCCCCGACAAGAACAGCATCGCATACGCCACGTAGCCCACCAGCCCTATGGCGAGCAGCGACACCAGCGTAATCTTCACAATCTTTCCTGCTTTCATCTTCTTGTTCTTATTTTGAGTGATTCTTTGTTTTCTCCAAGAGGTTCTCTGTGTCTATTTTGATAGAATCTCCGCAATCTGCGGAACATAGTTCTCAATGTCTCCTGCACCCAACGACATCAACACGTCAAAATTTCTGCTACGGGCCACATCAAGGATGTCCTCTTTGTGGATGAGATGTTTCTCGATGCCTGGACGCAGATGGTCGTAGATGAGTTGGCTCGTCACCCCTTCTATCGGCAGTTCACGAGCAGGGTAAATGTCACACAAGTACACCGTGTCAAGCAACGAAAGGGCTGCGGCGAACTCTTTATAGAAGTCACGGGTACGTGTATAGAGATGCGGCTGGAAAATGGCCGCAATCTTCTTGTCCTTGTACAACTCCCGTACAGACTTCACGCTTTGTTCTATTTCGTTGGGATGGTGTGCATAGTCGCTGAGGAACACCATATCATCTTTCTTCACCTTGAAGTCAAAACGACGGTCAACCCCACCAAAACTCTTCATCCCTTCACGCAGTTCCTCCTCCTTCACACCATTCAAGATAGCCAATGCCATAGCAGCAATGCCATTGTCTATGTTGATGCTCACAGGCACACCCAATTGGATGTCTTTCACCACTCCACCTGGATGCATAAAGTCAAACACTATTTCCCCTCCACCAATGCGGATGTTCTCGGCATGGAAGTCACCCTCCTCACGTGAATACTCATACACCTTCACACCTTCCTGCACATCGGCCTTCATCTCCAAACCCTTGTGGATAATCAAGGCGCCGCCTGGCTGAATAAGGGTGGTATATTTCCGGAAACTCTCCAGATATGCCTCTTTCGTTCCGTAGATATCCAGATGGTCAGGGTCAGTGGCCGTGATGACAGTCATATAGGGTCTCAGCCAGTGGAATGAGCGGTCGAACTCATCGGCTTCAATCACCACATAGTCGCTGTCGCTGAGGATGTAGTTTGTTCCGTAGTTCTTCGAGATACCTCCCAAGAAGGCGTTGCAATCCACATGGCTCTGATGTAGCAAATGTGCCGCCATTGTGGAGGTTGTAGTCTTTCCATGCGTACCCGCCACACACAACCCCTTGTGCGACTGTGTGAGGAAACCCAGCACCTGAGCCCTCTTCTGTATTTCAAAGCCATTTTCACGGAAGTACACCAACTCCGCATGCTCTGCAGGAATGGCAGGTGTGTACACCACCAAAGTGCTGTCTTTTTGTTTGAAGCAGTCGTCTATACGCGCCACATTCTCTTCGTAGTGTATCTTGGCACCTTCCTCTATCAACTTCTCCGTGAGTTCGCTGGGCGTTTTATCATATCCCCCCACATGATAGCCTTTCGTGAGGAAATAACGCACCAGCGCGCTCATGCCTATACCACCAGCGCCCACAAAATACACCGATTTTATCTCGTTCGTCTGCATCAGTATTCTATTTTTCAGTCTTTCAGTTTTTCTTGTTTCTATATTCCCATGCCAGCTTGTACACTTCTGCGGCAATCACATCAGCCGAGTTGTGGAAAGCGAGCGCCTTTACATTCCCGCTCAATGATTCCAACTTCAAATCATCCACCACTGTTTTAAGCGCAACGTCTATCAAAGTTTCTTTTGCGTGCTTATCCTTCACAAGGATAGCCGCTCCTCTGTGCGACAGCATCATCGCATTCTTCGTTTGATGGTCTTCCGCCACATTGGGTGAAGGCACAAGGATGCAGGGCTTGCCCAAGAGACATAACTCCGAGATGGAACTGGCACCAGCGCGGCTCACCACAATGTCGGCGGCTGCATAGGCGTTGTCCATGCTGCTGATGAAATCCATCACCTTCATGTTGGGCACTTCATCCGTCTTGTTCAAGGCCTCTGCTATGCTCTGGCTATAATACTTGCCGGTCTGCCAGATGAACTGCACGTCACTTTGACGGATATCCTCCAGATGAGACAACACACTTTCGTTGATTGTCCGCGCGCCCAGACTTCCACCTACAATCAGCACCGTCTTCTTGTTGGGGTCAAGACCGAAACTCTGTCGAGCCTCTTCTTTTGTCGTCTTGTTGTCGAGCAAATTCTGGCGGACAGGATTGCCCGTCATGATAATCTTCGAGGCTGGGAAGAAACGTGACATGCCGTTATACGCCACACACACCACTTTCGCCTTCTTGGCCAAGGATTTATTGGTCACTCCCGCGTAGGAGTTCTGTTCCTGAATCAAGCAAGGTATGCCCATCGAATAAGCCGCATTCAACGTCGGAGCCGAGGCATAACCGCCCACGCCCACCGCCACGTGCGGACGGAATTCGCGGATAATCTTCTTCACCATCCTCTTGCTCTTGAAAAAATCCAACATCACGCCCAAGTTCTTTGGGTTCCACAGCGGACGCAAAAGGCCACGCACCGGCAAACCCACTATCTTGTATCCCGCTGCTGGCACACGCTGCATCTCCATACGCCCCTCAGCACCCACAAACAAAATCTCCGCCTCGGGATGTTGTTTCTTGATGGCATTGGCAATCGAAACGGCCGGGAATATGTGTCCACCCGTTCCGCCGCCACTCACAATCACTCTAAAAGGTCTATTATCATCCATTTTCTACTTCACTTATGCTCTGATAGAACCATTGAATGGGCAAATGTACGAAAAAACCTCGAATTTCCCAACATAAATGCCCATAAATCACACTTTTATTTTGCAAAAATTTTTTATGGAGTCCCTTTTGACTCTCAAGCCATTGCACCGTCCGTGTAATACTCACTGGTCTCACCATTAGGAACGGCTGTCACCAACGGTGCATTCTGCTCTTTTTTCTCTGCGTATCGGCTCACACTGAGGATGACACCGATGTAGAAACTCGTTATCAGGATGGACGTTCCACCCTTACTGATGAGCGGGAGCGTCTGTCCCGTGACAGGTGCCAAACCAACGGCCACGCTCATGTTGACAAACGCCTGCAACACCATCATGATACCAAAGCCCAGTACCAGGTAGGCAGGGAAGAAACTTGTGCACTTCTGCGCTATTCGTCCCACGCGGATGAGCAAGGCCAGGTAGAGGAAAGCCACGAAGAACGCACCCAAAACACCCATCTCCTCCACAATGATGGCGTAGATGAAGTCTGACTCCGCATGCTGCAAGAAGTCTCGCTGAATGGAGTTGCCTGGACCACGACCAATGACATCGGAATTAGCAATGGCGATGGAAGCGTAGGTCGTCTGCGAGTTCTCATCGTCGAGCAGAATCTGCGTTTCTGTTTTCTTCGCCCTTTTCTCAGCCACATCTTCGCCTATGTTGAGTTTACGCTCAATGCGGTGCTTCACTGTCACCACACGCTTACAACCGGGGATTTGTTCCCATGTGGTTTCGGGCACGGCCATGACCATCATCACAAAGAACACACCCGCGCCAAGAATGACGCCAAGTCCCTTGAACATGAGGTCGTTAGGCACCTGGCCGATAAACATCATCACAACGACAACCGAAAAGAGCATCAGTGCGGTGGACACATTATCCATGATAATCAATCCACACACCAGCAGCGCTGCGCCACCCACGATGGCAAAAGCCAGATAGCGCTTGCCCTTGATAGCACCCACCACTTTGCGACGCCTGCCGCGCACCATATCCTCACGTTCGGTTTGTGTCTTGGCCAACACCACTGCCGCTGTCATCAGCAACGCCGCCTTTGCCACCTCGGAGGGCTGGAAACTGATGGAGCCAAAACTGAGCCAACGGTTGGTTCCGTTGATTTCGCCACCACCGCCCAGCACTGCAATCAGCAAGAAAAGCACCGCCAGAGGCAACAGGATGAACGGGAAAAGCATGAACCATTTGCAAGGGATTCGGTGAACCAGAAGGATAATGACCAATCCAGCCAACAGGAAACCTGCCTGGCTGACCATTGGAGCCCAGTGGTGGCCGCCCTCGAACGTCAGACGGCTCGATGCGCTATACACTTCCACCAGCGAAATCATACAGAGGAAGAAGTATATCATCCACACTCCCTTGTCCCCCTTGAAAAGATTGCCCCCAAAGAGGGCGTTCACAAACTTTCCCATATAACGTTTCTTTTTCTTACTCTTTCGACTGCCGTTGTTCCAAACTTATGAGAGACCTCCCCACCGACAGTCTGTTCCAAGCGTTCCTTACAAATTCTTCACACACTCTTTGAACTGCTCGCCCCGGTCCTCCATGTTCTTGAAGAGATCGAAGCTCGCGCAACAAGGGCTCAACAGGACGGTGCTGCCCGGTTTAGCCATCTTGTAGCACTCGTCCACACAATCCTTCATGCTCCGCACATCGGCAATCGGAATACCGAAACTGTCGAACGCTGCATGGAGTTTTGAGTTGTCAACACCCAAGAAGACGAGGCCTATGCACTTCTCTCTGACGAGGTCAAAAATCTCCGAATAATCATTACCCTTGTCCTTTCCACCGAGGATGAGCACCACGGGGGTACGCATGCTGTCCAGTGCATACCAGCAGGCATTCACGTTGGTGGCCTTCGAGTCATTGATGAACTCCACACCGCGCACACGGCCAGCCTTCTCCAAACGGTGCTCCACACCCTCGAAACTCTTCAATCCCTCACGAATCTGCTCATTGCTCACACCTGCCAAATCGGCTGTAATACCGGCGGCGAGCGAGTTGTAGAGATTGTGCTTGCCGCGCAAAGCCAATTCCTCCTGCTCCATGTTGAAAGGCGTGGGACTCTCAATCACGTATTCGTCCTCATCCACATAACCAATCACACTATCGCTCTTGAACTCGCTGAAGGGGCAAAGACGCGCCTTGATGTTATATTTCTTCAGTTCAGCCGCCACGATAGGGTCATCGTTCCAAAAGACGAAAGCGTCGTCGGGCGTCTGGTTCTGGATGATGCGCATCTTGGAGTCCACATAGTTCTGCATCTTGAAATCGTAACGGTCGAGATGGTCGGGTGTGATGTTCATCAGCACGGCAATGTCGGCCTTGAAGTCGTACATGTTGTCGAGTTGGAAACTGCTCAGTTCAATCACATAGTAGTCGTGCTGTTCCTCAGCCACCTGCAAGGCAAGGCTGCTACCGATGTTTCCGGCCAAACCTACGTTATATCCCGCATTCTTCAAGATGTGGTAAATCAGCGAGGTCGTGGTCGTCTTGCCGTTACTACCCGTAATACAAATCATCTTCGCGTTCGTGTAACGTCCGGCAAACTCAATCTCGGAGATAATCGGGATGTTCTTCTCCTTGAGTTTCTGAATCATCGGTGCATTCTCAGGAATGCCCGGACTCTTAATGACCTCATCGGCATTGAGAATCAACTCTTCCGTATGATGCCCTTCCTCCCACACAATCCCGTGGTCGTTCAGGAGTTTCTTGTATTTATCCTTGATGTTCGACATGTCGCTCACAAACACATCAAACCCCTTCTTCTTGGCCAACACGGCCGCACCCGCACCGCTCTCAGCAGCACCTAACACAACGATTCTTTTCATCTTATTTTCCGTATTTTATCTAATTTTCAAAGTAATGATGGTGATGGCGGCCAACAGGATGGTGACAATCCAGAAGCGCGTCGTAATCATCGACTCAAACAACAAACCCTTAGGACGCTTGATGAGGTATGTGACCCCCTCTTCCATCTTGTGACGATAGTGGTCGTGGAACGGTGCACGTTTGAACACACGCCACTTCTTTCCCCTCTTGTTGCCCTGCTTAGCGTAGGCAATCTGGAGCATCACCGAGAGGCTTTCCATCAAGAAGATGCCACACAAGATGGGCAGCAACAGTTCCTTGTGAATGATGACCGCCGTGACGGCAATGACACCACCGATGGCCAAACTGCCCGTATCACCCATGAACACCTTGGCAGGATAAGCATTATACCAAAGGAAGCCAACCAGAGCACCCACAAAGGCACTAAGGAAGACCACAATCTCCTCCGAACCCGGTATATACATCACATTCAGATAGTCAGCAAAACGAATATGACCGCTCACATAGGCAAGGATACCCAACGTGACACCGATGATGGCAGAGTTGCCTGCACACATACCATCCATACCATCATTCAAGTTGGCACCGTTGCTCACTGCAGCAATGACGAAAGTGGTCACCAGCACAAAGAGAATCCAGCCACAGGCACGTTTCGTCTTACCATCCTTAATGAAACTGAACACTTCGTAATAGTCTATGTTGTTACTCTTCACGAAAGGCACCGTTGTCACCGTGCTCTTGCGCGCTTCACTCTTATGGTACACCTCCACATTTTCACCTATCTCACGCTCCACATTTTCGCGAACCACAGCGTCAGGACTGAGCCACAGCGTCAGGCCCACAGCAACACCAAACACCAATTGCGCCAACATTTTCCATCGTGGCGCAAGACCATCCTTATTGCCTGACAACTTAATTTTGTCATCCATGAAACCGATGATGCCAAAGAAGGCAATAGTCACAATCAGCAACACCACGTACACATTATTCAATCGGCCAAACAGCAAAGCCGGCACAATCACCGCAGCAAGAATGACGATGCCACCCATTGAAGGCACACCCTTCTTCTGTACACCATAAGGATCAATGGCAGCATCACGAGCTTCCTCGATGTGCTTCTTCTTTCGCATATACTTGATGAAGTACTCACCTGCCACCATCGAGATGAACAAGGAAAGAATGAGCGATGCCAAAGCCCTAAAGGAGACATAACAGAACAAGCCCGCACCCGGGATGTCAAAGTCGGACAGATATTTGAATAAGTCGTATAACATGGGGTTTAATCAATATGTTAGTTACTAATCGTCTATGCTTTACTGCCTATCTTACATTAAAAACAGGCTCTCACCTCTTCCTTGTCATCAAAGTGATGCTTCACGCCCTTCACGTCCTGATAGTCCTCGTGTCCCTTGCCGGCAATGAGAATCACGTCGCCTGGCTTGGCCATCACACAAGCGGTCTTGATGGCCTGTCGCCTGTCAACGATGGCTATCACCTTCTTCATCTGCTCCTCGTCAAGACCTGCAAGCATATCGTTGATGATGTCCTGAGGCTCTTCAAAACGCGGATTATCACTGGTGATGATGACACGATCGCTCTGCTTCACAGCCTCACGAGCCATGAGCGGACGCTTTCCTTTATCACGGTTACCACCTGCACCGCACACGGTGATGACTTCACCCTTTCCCTCCAGCACACCATGAATGGCATTGAGCACATTCTCTAAGGCGTCGGGAGTATGGGCATAATCGACAATGGCTGTATAACCCGAGGGGGAACGCAACGCCTCAAAACGTCCATTCACAGGCTTCATTGCACTCAGCGCCACCAGCACCTCCTGTTCGCTTTTACCCAACATGATGGCAGCGCCATACACCGCCAACAGGTTGCTCACATTGAATTTGCCGATGAACTGAACACCAACCTCTTTACCATTGATATCGAGATACATACCCTCAAAGTGACACTCTATAATCTTCGCCTTGAAGTCAGCAGGACTCTGCACAGAATAAGTCTTCACCTGCGCCTTCGTGTTCTGCACCATCACCAGGCCGTTCTTGTCATCTGCATTCGTGACCGCAAACGCTGTGTCGGGAAGGTTGTCGAAGAACTGTTTCTTTGCCTTGATGTAGTTCTCGAAAGTCTTATGATAGTCGAGATGGTCACGTGTGATGTTCGTGAAAAGACCGCCCACAAAGTTCAAACCGCCAATACGGTTCTGCACAACACTATGGCTGCTCACTTCCATAAAGGCATATTCACATCCCGCCTCCACCATACGTGCCAAAAGGGCATTCAGCGTGATGGGGTCAGGAGTGGTGTGTTCTGTTGGAACCGCCTCACCATCAATGTAGTTGCATACGGTGGAAAGAAGTCCTGCCTTGTGCCCCATGTAACGGAACATCTCGTAAAGCACGGTCGCAATCGTGGTCTTCCCGTTGGTGCCTGTCACACCCACCAGTTTCAGTTTGCTCGTCGGATCGCCATAAAAAGTGGTGGCAACCTGACCAACCGACTGCTCCGTATTGGCCACTCTCACATAAGTGACCCCTTCTTGGGCATCAGCGGGAATCTCTTCGCACAACACAGCCACAGCGCCCTTGTCCAACGCCTTGCCTATATAGTTGTGCCCATCAGCCACCGTTCCTCGCACGGCAACAAAAAGGTTTCCATCCACAATCTGGCGAGAATCAATCTGCACGCCAGTGATGTCACGCTCCATGTCGCCCTGCACTGCGAGGACATCGAGTTTACTTACGAGATTTTCCAGTTTCATTGTTTATATGTTCTTTTAGTTCCACACCTTATTTCATTTGAGCGCCAAAGTCAGCGTCACGGTCTGTCCTTTCACCACCTTGCTGCCACTCGACACACTCTGCGCAACCACCTTGCCACGTCCGGTCATCCGCACCTTCAATCCACGATTGCTAAGTGCACAAACTGCATCTCTGGCTCCCATTCCCAACACGTTGGGCACAATATCATTGCTCACCTTCACCGACTGAAACTCAACAGCATCATCACCAGCCACCGCGGTTCCCCACTCATATCCCTTACCACCTTCTGACTTCACACCCAATTTGTTGAGCACATACTGTGCCGCTATCACATTTCCGTTCTTCACACCAGGGACAAAAACGGCTGTCGAGTCTTTCGCCACATTGATGTCGGTAGTCACATTCTTGGAATAGATGCGTTGTGCAATCTTCGAGAACACAGGACCTGCCTGGCCACCACCACTGGCCACATAGTAAGCGTGGCGAATGGCGACGATACAAGTATATTTAGGGTCTTCCGAAGGATAATACCCACAGAAACTTACCAAGTGCTCATTTTGACCACCTTTATAGCCACCTTTACCGGCCACCTGTGCTGTACCCGTTTTTCCACTCACATGGAAATACGGATTACCCGCCTTCTTTCCAAGTCCCTCACGGTCGTTCACCACACGATAGAGAATCTTCTGGATGTCGTCCAATGCAGCCTGACGGCAGATGTGTGTACGTATCACCTCCACAGGAAACTCTTCCACCATCTCTCCATTCTTTGAAATGCCCTTTGCGAAGCGTGGACGCACCAGTTTTCCATTGTTGGCAATCGCATTGTAGAAGGAAACGGTACTAATGGGAGGAATCTGCGTCTCATATCCGATCGACATCCACGCCAAAGCCGTAGCAGACCAATTGTCCGACATTTTGTAACCACCTGTGTGGTCTTTATGAGGCATGCGGATTCTCGGTTCAGCGGCACCATCGAAAGGTAATCCAAGCGGCGTGCCAATACCCACACGACGTAAGCCTTCCACAAACTTCTCTGGCTGGTTATGATAATGAGCATCAATCAGTTTGCTCACACCCACGTTGCTTGAGAACATCAACACGTGTGGCACATCAATGGTGCCGTAGCCACCACGATACCAGTTGTGGTCTTTCATCTTCGCACCGTACATATTGCAAATACCGCTACCGGTATCCACCTGATCGTCCACCGTAATGTAACCATCATCCAATGCCACAAGAATGGAAGCGGTCTTGAAGGTGGAACCCGGCTCCATCAAGGCAGCCAAAGCAAAGTTCTGTGCTTCATAATAATTGCCGTCATCATAACGCACAAGGTTCACGATTGCCTTCACGTCGCCCGTCTTCACCTCCATCAGAATCACCACACCCATTGAGGCTTCCAATTCGTGCAACTTCTCGCGCAACGCACTCTCGCAGATGTCCTGCATACTCACATCAATGGTGGTCACCAAATCATATCCGTCCACAGGTTCCTTGTCCACGATGGAGAGATACTTTGACAACACTTTCTTATTATGAACCTTTCCGGGTTCACCTCTCAGCAGCGAGTCGTAAGCCAATTCCAATCCCGAGCGTGCCGAGTCCTTCGCGCCATACATTTCGCCCAACGTACGTCGAGCCAGCGAACCAAATGGCTTATTCCGGTTGTTACGCTCTTCTGCCACCAATCCACTACGATTGCGGTTCTTCAGGTTGAAAATGGGGAGTTTGATCAATTGGTTATATTGGATGAAATTCAACACCGTGTGTGGGCACACTTCCCAATAACGCTTGCGTTTCTCCAAACCCTCCAGCAAGTGCGTTTTGTATTCCTCAAATGTGTACTTCGGACATATCTCCACCAACCCGCGGCAAATGGTGTCCACCTCAGCCATCCACATGGAATCCTTCTCGTGCAACTGCTGAGGGTCATACACTTTCTCTTTCTGGCCAACAGCAACCGAGTCGTACCACCACTCTATACCCGACAGAAAGTCCACATACACCTTATAGTCGGGCAAACTGCTGGCCATCAACTGTCCGTCAGCGCTCAAGATGTTACCTCGGTTTGGCCTCAACAACATCGTGTCGCTCACGCTCACCGCACCCACCTTCTTCCATTTCTCATTCTGCACTGTGGCCGTATACACAGCTTTGCCGATGATAGCAAGCATCAGCAAGGCTGCCATCACCACAATGACCGTAATGCGGGTATTGATATATTTCTTGTCGAATTTCATTGTCCTTCAGTTTTTACAGGGTTCTGCACCTCGGTTTCCGTCACACCATTTGTCTTATTTTCCGTTTCTCCAGCCACCTCTCCTCCGGCTCTCTTCTTCTCTTCTGGCGACTGATTTTCAGTCGGTTTCTCTTCTGTCTTTTTCTTCTCTACCTGACCTTTTTTCGTTGCATCCAGTTGTTCTTGCGCCGCCACCAGTTCGGATGAGTCGACCAGCACTTCTTCCACTTTTGCCTCGTCAGCCACACTCCGGCGGTCGTTCTGTTTGATGAGATAAGGTGGCGTTATCGGATTGTGCAAAAGGCTATCGGGAGTGCCCTTCAACATCTTCTCCACGTTCGATTGCCTTGTCAAGTTCATCAACTCACTGGATTGCGTGAGCACATTATATTTGACTTCCTGCAAACGTCCACGCAAACTATCTATCAGGATGGCATCTTGCTGGCTATCATAACGATTGCCTGTATATAGAATCATCAACAGCGCACAGAACATCACAAACATGATCTGCTTCACCATGAATTTACTCATCAAGAAATCACCACCGAGGATGGACTTGACCGAAAATTCTCCCAAGTCATCGTCATCCTCGTTGGTAAATTTGCGGATAGCTTCTATCGCCTCTTGTTCCTCTGTGAGCACCACTTCTTCCGCCCCAGTGTCTTCGGGAAGAGTCATCACCGACTCCTCCTGCTCTACATTCCTTTTTTCCTCTTTTTTGGACATAATGCTTTTTCTCGTTGGCTATTTTCTCAAGCCTCTTCTTTTAATATAATAATGTTTAACTCACTTTATCGCCTCTTTTCGGGCGTGGATTTTTCTATTTGAATGTCATCTTGCGCTGAGCACAAGACTTGCTCACAGTCTTTTACAAACGGGCTCTTCACACTCTCTTCACACTCTCTCCGCCACTCTCAGTTTCGCGCTCCTGCTTCTCGGGTTCCGCGCCATTTCCTCCTCACTCGGCACAATCACCTGTCGGTTCACCAATCTGAAAGGAGTGTTCACCCTGCCGAAGAAGTCCTTGTCCTCTTTCCCCTCCACGTTGCCTGTCTTCATCAGGTTCTTCACGATGCGGTCTTCCAGCGAATGATATGTGATGACCACCAACCGTCCACCGGGCTTGAGCATCTCCGTCGCCCCTTTCAGCATGTCACGCAAAGCGTCCATCTCATGGTTCACTTCTATGCGCAACGCCTGGAACACCTTCGCCAACTCTTTCTTTTCCCGCTCGTTGCGGAAGAACGGCTTGACTATCTCCAAGAAGTCGCCTATTGTCACCACCATTTTCGTATGCCTTGCTTTCACGATGGCGGCTGCCAACTTTCTGCTCTGTTTCAGTTCTCCATAGAGATAAAAAACATCGGCCAACTGCTTCTCATCATACGTGTTCACCACATCAGCTGCTGTCAAACCCGCTCTTTGGTTCATCCGCATGTCAAGTTTTCCCTCAAAACGGAAAGAAAAGCCCCGTTCGCTGTCATCAAAGTGATGAGAGCTCACTCCCAGATCGGCTAGCAGACCGTCTATCTGCTCCACGCCGTGATACTTGAGAAAGTTTTTCAAGAAGCGGAAATTGCTTCTCACAAACGTAAACCTCTCCGCATCAAACCCTTCTGCGTTCTTTTCCGCATCGGCATCCTGATCAAAGCTGTACAAATGGCCGTTCCCGTCAAGCCTCGACATGATTTCACGGCTGTGACCACCGCCACCAAACGTAACATCCACATAGCAACCGCCCTGTCCGATGTTCAATCCGTCTACGCTCTCCTTGAGCAGCACCGGCACGTGGTAAGCAGTTCCTTGTTCAGCCATCAGCGCCTCCTTCCTTCATCAATCGTTCTGCGTATCCGGCTGTCCAAACATCGCTTCCAGCTCTTGGCCAAGGTTTTCGTTCTGTGCTTTCACCTCCTCCAGCGCCTGCTTACTCCAGATTTCTATGCGGTCAACCATCGACAGGAAACGCACATCACCCTCAATGCCTGCATATTGCAACTTACGCTTCGAGATGAGCAAGCGTCCCTGACTGTCCAGTTCCACAGGTTCTGCATCGGCTTCGAACATACGGAGCAGCATCTGCTGCTTGCTGTTCCACGGATTCACCTTTCCGCGCAATTCTTCGAGTTGCCGTCCCCACACCGATTCGGGGTAGAGCACCAGGCAATGCTGGAAGACATCCTGACGCAGAACGAGTCCTTGCTCGCCTTCTGCCTCAAGCACCTTCCTGAACGCTGCTGGCAGAAAAACTCGCCCTTTCGCGTCGGTTTTTGCGGGGTATTCACCAATGAATCGAACCATATTGTCGCCGTTGAGATTTGTTACTGATTTTCAACTCTTTTTAAGTAGCGTTTTTCAAAACGTGTGCAAATATACAGAAATTCCCCACAATTCCCCACTTTTTATGAAAAAAAATAAAAAAAAGTTATCAACAAGATTGTTAATAACCATCTATTTTATTGATTTTGTTATATTTATAAATATTTGTAATTTTTTGAAAAAACGTGGGGGAAATGCCCATTTGCAAAGTCGGAGTTTACAAATGGCATGTAAAACGCAATCATCGCCAACCGGTTTGTCCACTTCGCCAACATTTTCGCACCCACCAAAAGGGTTACGACACAACCACATCCGCCCCTCATCAACTACCTCCCCTGCTTTCCTTCCACTGCCTCTGAATCGACGTCGTCGACGTCGGTTAATCGACATCGTCGACATCGACCAACCGACGTCGACGATGTCGATTTGGAGGTTACGACAGTGCCGAAATGACGGCAAACGGAAAGCCGCAGCAGAGGCAAACGAAGAACCTCTGAAGGACTTTTTTCAACGCGGCTGACACATTTTTTCGTCCAAAACATTTCCGTATTCAAGAAAAAAGTGTTTACTTTGCCAACGAAAACCCATTTATTTAATAACAAAAACACATAAAACGTATGAAAAAGAACATCTTGAGTCTTGCTGTCCTTGTGGCCGCACTCGCATTCGCAATGCCTTCTCAGGCACAAGTCAAGTTTGGTGTTAAGGCTGGTCTTAACGTCAACTCTTTTAGCGTGAAGAATCTCCCTATGGCTGTTAACAAAAAAAACCGCAACGGTTTCTTCGCAGGTGTGACAGCCGACGTCACTGTTCCTCTTGTGGGTCTTGGCGTTGACGCTTCATTATTGTACGACAACCGCTGCATCGGTCTTAGAGGCACTGAGATAGAATATGAGGATGATGAGATCATACCAGTCGGACAGATTGAATCTCACAAGACTTTCCACTACATCTCAGTGCCTATCAACGTGAAATACACCGTGGGCTTGAGCAGTTTGGCAAGTGTCTATCTCGCCACAGGTCCTCAGTTCTCATGGAACGTCGGCGACCGTCACTGGCGTTTTGACGAATTGGACGAAGGTTGGGAAATGAAAAGTTCTCAATTCAGCTGGAACGTTGGTTGCGGTGCTATTGTAATGAGCCACGTACGCGTAGGCTACAACTTCAACATTGCGCTCGGCAACACGGCAGAGGCTCAATTTGGCCGATACATAGAAGGAGCAGCCAAGGGTAAACTCAAGAACAACACCCATCAGATTTCTCTGACTTATATCTTCTAATTGATGTTTGCCGACATCATACTCCCCATACCATTCGACAGCTTCACATACCTCATTCCTCCAGCCCTGGAGGACAGAGTGATGCGAGGCTGTCGAGTTGTTGTGCCCCTCGGCAAAAATAAAATCTACACGGGTGTGGTGCTCCGCACCCACAACGATGCTCCGGAAGGCGTGGAGATGAAGGCCATCATAGAGGTGCTCGACAGCACTCCCGTCGTGAACGAGCCGCAATTCGCCTTTTGGCAATGGGTGGCCAACTACTACCTCTGCCCGCTCGGCGATGTGATGAAGGCAGCCCTTCCTGGCGCCATGAAACCCAAAGACGAGAAGGCGCTGCGGGAGTCTTCCCGCAAACGTCGAGGCAGCACGATTGACACTCTCTACAGCAACGACGTCGCGCCCCTCTCGGCTCTTTCTTCCCCACAGCAAACAGCCTTCGACGAGATAGAGACGCTCTTCCTCACCAAGAACGTCACTCTGCTTCATGGCGTCACCTCTTCGGGCAAGACGGAGATTTACATCCACCTCATCGAGAAGTACCTAAGTCAAGGCAAGCAGGTGCTCTATCTTTTGCCAGAAATTGCCCTAACCACTCAAATCACCGAGCGCCTCCACCACTTTTTCGGCGACCGCATGGGAGTATACCACTCCAAATTCACCGATGCACAACGTCTTGACATCTACAAACGTCAGGCGTCTTCCACCCCCTATCAACTGATTCTGGGTGTGCGCTCCAGCGTTTTCCTCCCCTTCCAAAACCTTGGCCTTGTCATCGTCGACGAAGAGCATGAACAGAGTTACAAGCAGCAAGAGCCTGCACCCCGCTATCACGCTCGTAATGCCGCCATCATGCTAGCCCACATGTTCAAAGCCAAAACGCTCCTCGGAACGGCCACCCCTTCCTTCGAGGTGTATCATTTGGCCAAGAAGGAGCGCTATGGCTATGTGCGGCTGACACAGCGATACCGCGACATGCAACTGCCCACCATCGAGGTTGTTGACACCAAGGAGGCCAAGCGCAAACGGCTCATGAAGGGCTTATTCTCCCCGCGGCTCATCGAGGTGATGAAGGCCGCTCTCGACCGGAAAGAACAAATCATTCTGTTTCAGAACCGTCGCGGTTTCTCTTCCTTCATCGAGTGCAAGACATGCGGCTGGGTGCCCCATTGCCCTCATTGCGATGTCACCCTGACGCTCCACAAGAAAACCAGCACCCTCACTTGCCACTACTGCGGATACACCACACGCATTCCTGAACGCTGTCCCGCCTGCGAAGAAAACAAATTTGCCGATGTGGGCACAGGCACAGAAAAGGTGGAAGAACAGATGGCCAAACTCTTCGAGGGTGCCACCACCCTGCGCATGGACCTCGACACAGCGACAACGCGTGCCCAATACGAGCAAATCATCAGCGACTTCTCAGCGCACAAAGCCGACATCCTCATTGGAACTCAGATGGTCACGAAAGGGCTCGATTTCGACAACGTTTCCGTTGTGGGCATTCTCGATGCCGACACGATGCTCAACCTGCCCGATTTCCGCAGTTACGAACGCACCTTCCAGACGCTCAGCCAAGTGGCTGGACGCGCTGGACGCAACAATACCAGCGGACACGTCATCCTGCAAACCCGTTCGGCCGACAGCGACATCATCCGCCAAATCACACAAGCCGACTACTGGCAGATGTTTCTCGCCCAAATGACTGAACGCCAGTTGTTTCACTATCCGCCTTTCCAACGCCTCATTTACGTCTACCTGCGCCACCGCGACGACACTTTGCTCGACCACCTCGCCACCGATATGGCCGCCCGTCTCCGTGCCGTGTTTGGCCAGCGTGTGCTCGGTCCTGACCGGCCACCTGTGGCTCGCATCCACTCCCTCTACATCCGCAAGATTATGCTCAAAATCGAATTGCAGGCCTCCACAGAGAAAGTGCGGCAAAATCTCATCGCCATCCAGCAGCAGATGCTCGCCCTCCCCGTCGCCAAAAATCTGAACATCTATTACGACGTGGATCCGCTCTGACGCTTCATCCCTTTCCCTCAAACAACACCACCAATCATCCCTCTTTTTGTTCGTCTTGTAACACACCCACAATGTGACAAGCATTTTTTTTATCTGAACCTTTGATATCCCAAAAAGTTTGTTTACCTTTGCCCGCAAATATATTATGCTCATTAACTTGACTATCTGATGATTTACACTAACCTATTCACTCATCTACGGAAAGCATTGTCTTTCACCCTCCTTTTCGCCTGTTTCCTGACTGCCCAGGCAGCCCTCACCGACAATGGCGAATACTACATCTGGCTCAACATCTATGAGAAGTTGCTGGGTAGCAACCAAGAAGGCGATGAGCCAGCCATCTCCGCCTATGGAAAGAACAGCGATGCCGACAGTTACGTCTTCGTGGCAGAAGCATCTGGCACCAGCGGATATGTGCTGCTGCGCCAGAAGAGCAGCGGACGGTATCTTGCCGCCAGTGGCTCCAACAGCTATAGTGTTGTTTTCGAGATCAACCGCTCAACCGCCGACCGTTTCCTTTGGAAAGTGAACGAAGGCACCTACACCTACCTCATCAACAAGAAAAACAGCAAATATCTGGGTGTGGATGGAGCCAACAAGGGTTCCGACTACGTAGCTCTCTACTACGACAAGCCAAAGGGCAGTCACTCCCAGTTCTCGGCCATCCCCACTGCAGGCGGAACATGGTCGGTGGCACGACAGAGCTACGAGTCGGAAGTGTACACTAACGCTCAGGGAATCAGCGAAATTGACTATTGCCAACTGAAGAACAAAAGCATCAGTTACTCAGACGCCATCGATATTCACATCACGGCAAACGACAATCCCTTGCTCGGTACCACAACCATCAACCTGGGCAGCGACAAGACGTGGCTCATCTTCGACAACATCATACCCAGCAACGTCATCAGCAGTTGCCTCAAATATGTGACCATCAACGGCAAAAAGGCCAGAAACGGCAGCAACTGCCGTGTAGCCATCTACCTGAACGGTGCAGCAGTCATCCCGCTCCCTTCAGCCGTGATGACCTGCAACGGCACTAACGGCGAGTTCACACTTGCTGTGGGCAACCACGCAAACTTGAGCAAACAGAGCAACGCCATGACCAGTTTCGTGCTCCGCCGCGGATATATGGCAACTCTGGCAACAGGCACCAGCGGAAGTGGTTACAGCCGCGTATATGTGGCCGACCACGCTGACCTCGAAATCACTTTGCCCAAAGCCCTGACCAAACGCGTCACATCGGTGAACGTGAAGAACTGGCAGTACCTGTCAAAAAAGGGATGGGGAAATCTTGGTGGCTCGGCCGGTACCGACAAACTGCGTGCCACCTGGTTCTGGACGTGGAGTGCCGACCAAAACTCCACCACCGACTATGAGTATGTGCCATGTCGGCAACACCGCTACTGGCCCAGCAAGGATGACGTGAACAGCCATACAGCCACAGCCGCCATCTCACTCAACGAGCCAGAACATTCCGAGCAACACGATAAATGTGCTTGCGGAGGCACCATTGACTCATGGACAGCCTACCTCCTGTCGCCAGACTTCCTTGAGGGTGGCGGACGAATCGGTTCTCCACAACCCACCGACCTCTCCTATCTCACGCAGTTCTGCGAATATGTGGACAACAACGCCAAACGATGCGACTTCACTGTAACCCACGCATACTGGGATCTCGCCAGTTACGACGAAACCAGTTATGCCAATTGGTTCTGCAACACTGAGTGCAAAAGCATCTGGAACAATACAGGCCGTCCCGTATGGCTCACAGAGATGGAAATCAGCGCATCGTGGAACAGCAACAAAGTGACCAGCTACGAACAGAACCGCAAGTACCTGCAGGTGCTGCTGCAGAAGATGGACGAATGCCCATGGATTGAACGCTATGCCATCTACGGCACCGACATGTGGCAGACCTACATGTTCTACAACGCCAACACCAGCGAGGGACTCACGCCAGCAGGTCAGGTGTATCGCGACCACCGCGCCACCTTTGCCTACAATAAGGATTATACCAAAGTCCCCACATGGTGGCAACCCAGCATGAAGTCACCCACCATCGACTACTCCATCAATACATCGGCCAACACCATCACCTTCACCCTCGGCAATACCAATGGTGATGCCACCGATCAACTCATCCTACAACGCAAAGTGGGAGACACATGGGAAGACCTTTATAGCGTGACCAACCGTTCTCAGCTGGAAAACGAAAAAGTCACCTGCACACTCTCGCTCGACGACATCGACCGCGAAAATGACGTCTTCCGTGTCGCTGCCACCAACCTCTATGGCAGCGAAGCCACCAGCGAGGACAAGGGCACAGGCTTCATCACCAATCCGAAGATTGTGACGAACAGCAAGAACGAAGTGCCAGGTTGGACTTGCGAACGCAACGCCTTGAATGGCTATACCAAAGCTGCATCAGGAGACACCTACTTTGAGGTGTGGGGAGCAGTAGCCACACAAATGGACTTCAACTACTACCAAGACATCAACAACATACCCAACGGTGTGTACAAACTCTCTGCAGCATGTTTCAACTCCACCAACAATGAGGCGGGCGCAACTGTGAACGGAAACGTCGGGCTCTATGCTGTGGCTGATGGAATCGGCTACTTCACGCCTATCACCACCGACAGCGAGATGGACAGCAACAACCGCTTGACCGTCGATGCCATCATCGTGCGCAACAATTCCATCCGCATCGGTATTCGCAACATCGGACAAATGACCGCACGATGGGCAGGAGCTGACGATTTTGCCCTCAGTTATCTGGGCACAGAGGAAGAGGTGCTGACGCAGACCTATCAAGAAGTCACAGGAAGCGCCGAACAGGGCATCATCAACCTTTTCCCCATCATTGGTGACAACCAGCGCGACGCTTCTGGCCTCATTGCCAACGCTGACTGCAGCCGAAGCACCACTGACCGTTGGACGGTCAACAACCTCAGCACCAGTTCCAACGAGAACACCAAGACCCCCTACGACAATGATGTCAGCAACCCCTACTTCAATATCTGGAAGTCAGGCAGCCTCACCTCCTCCTTGCAGCAGACCATCACTTATCTGCCAGCAGGTGAATATCAACTCCAGGCGTTATTCCGAGGAACAGACGGACTCTCTATCACGCTGAAAGCAGATTTGAACAGGGCTGATGGCACTAGCCAGACCTTTAGCCAAAGTGTGACAGGCGTTGGCGCCTCAACCATTGAGGGAAGTGACTATCCATACGGATGGATGGAAGCTCAAACAGAGCCCATCACCATCAAGCATGGAGACCAACTCACCATTGGTGCCTCAACCAACGCCAACAAAACTGCGTGGTGGAGCATTGACCACTTCCAACTCATCTTCAGTCCACTGCCAGAGGAGCCTGACGCCATCAACGGCATAAAATCCGCAGCCTCAACAGGCAGTGCATTCTACACTCTTGACGGACGTAAAACACAAGGGACGAAGACACCTGGCATCTACATTATCCGCCATGCTGACGGAACATTCCGCAAGGTGCTTGTTCGCTAACACACACGTACGTATATATGAAAAGGGCGCAAAGTTCGAACTTTGTGCCCTTTTTGCACTCTTTTCGTTCTTTTGAGCATTAAAAAATCTTTAATTCATGGCTATACGGAAAAAATGTGGTAAATTTGCAACTCGGAACATCTTGCCCAAACCGCAGATAGACAAGGTTAGAAAGAGAACAAATATACCAAAAACTATCAATAACACTATTTTATGAGTCTAAAAATTATTGTACTCGCTAAGCAGGTGCCTGACACACGTAACGTCGGCCCTGATGCGATGACTCCAGAGGGTACCGTGAACCGTGCCGCATTGCCAGCCGTGTTCAACCCCGAGGACTTGAACGCCCTTGAACAGGCTCTTCGCCTGAAGGACGCGAACCCAGGTTCCACTATCACCATGCTCACCATGGGTCTGCCCAAGGCTGCCGAGGTGCTGAAAGAAGGTATCTATCGCGGTGCCGACGAAGGCATCCTCATTTCAGACCGTCCACTTGGCGGTGCTGACACGCTGGCCACTTCTTACACACTGGCTCAGGCTATCAAGAAGGTGGGTGACTACGACATCATCCTCTGTGGTCGTCAGGCTATCGACGGTGACACCGCACAGGTAGGTCCCCAGGTGGCTGAGAAGTTGGGGCTCACCCAGATCACTTACACCGAGGAGATTATCTCTCTCGACAAAGCAGCCAAGAAGATTGTGGCACGCCGCCACATCGACGGTGGTGTTGAGACGGTGGAAGGTCCACTCCCTATCGTTGTAACCGTGAACGGTTCTGCTGCACCTTGCCGTGTGCGCAACGTGAAGCGTGTGTGGGCAAACAAGAACCGTGAGTTCACCACTTGGGGCGCTGCCGACATTGATGCTGACCCAGCACAGATTGGCAAGGCAGGTTCTCCCACCAACGTAAAGGCTGTGAAGAGCATTGTCTTCAAGGCGAAAGAAAACAAGACCCTCACATCTTCTGATGCCGATGTGGAGAGTCTGATTGTTGAACTCATGGAAAGCAACACCATCGGATAATCATGAATAACGTATTTGTATATTGTGAACTTGAAGGCAACAAGGTTGCTGACGTAAGTTTGGAGCTTTGCACCAAGGGTCGCAAACTCGCCAACCAGCTTGGTGTACAGTTGGAGGCTGTCCTTGTAGGCACAGGCCTCGACGGCGTTGAGAAGCAGGTGATTCCTTTTGGTGTTGACCGTGTACACATCTTCGACGCAGAAGGACTTTTCCCTTACACTTCACTTCCCCACACTTCTGCTGTGGTGAACCTCTTCAAGGAGGAGAAGCCACAGATTTGTCTCTTGGGTGCTACCGTGATTGGTCGTGACCTCGGTCCTCGTGTGTCTTCTGCACTCCACTCTGGTTTGACAGCTGACTGCACACAGTTGGAGATTGGCTCATTCGACATGAAGGTGAAGGATGCTGAGGGCAATATGGTCGATAAGCACTACGAAGACCAGCTCTATCAGATTCGTCCTGCATTCGGCGGTTCCATCATCGCCACCATCGTCAACCCAGAGCATCGCCCACAGATGGCAACCGTTCGTGACGGTGTGATGAAGAAGGAAGTCCTCGATGAGAACTACAAGGGTGAAGTAGTTAAGCATGATGTGGCCAAGTACATCCCAACTACTGACTATGTGGTGAAGGTGCTCGACCGTCATGTGGAGAAAGCAAAGCACAACCTCAAGGGTGCTCCTATCATCGTGGCAGGTGGTTACGGTGTAGGTGGTCCTGAAGGCTTCAACCTTCTGTTCGAACTCGCTAAGGAGCTTCACGCAGAAGTGGGTGCCAGCCGTGCTGCTGTTGATGCAGGTTGGATTGACCACGACCGTCAGATTGGTCAGACAGGTACCACCGTTCGTCCTAAGGTCTATATTGCATGCGGCATCTCTGGTGCTATCCAGCACGTGGCAGGCATGAAGGACTCAGGTATCATCATCTCCATCAACAACGACCCACAGGCTCCTATCAACCAGATTGCCGACTACATCATCAACGGCACCATCGAAGAGGTTGTTCCAAAACTCATCAAGTATTACAAGAAGAATAGTAAGTAACATGAAGACAAAAGTCCTGCTTTTAATCTTCCGTGCTGCTTGTGCTATATTTTTAATATATCGCTCACTCCAGACAGACCTTGAGTTGTGGCATAGATT
>JAEEGS010000043.1 GCA_016280445.1 Bacteroidaceae bacterium | reverse complement strand
GGGAAAAGGGACAACAGAATCAGGAAAGCAGACAACCGGCTCAGAGAGACAAGTCAACTAAATCAGTACAAGAAACAGTAATTAACAAAACAGTATCAAATCAAGGCTCAAAGGGAGTCAACATTATACAGGGAAAGACATGGTGTGAATTTGTGAAATTGTGAAAAATGGAAATTCATGTTGGTTTGGGGGATTATTAATAGGGGGTAGTAAGAAGAGTTATATAAATATATAATATATAATATAACTTGGCTGCGCAGAAAGCAAAATTCACGATTTCACAATTTCACAATTTCACACCCTCGTCAGGATGACACCAACATGCTCACGCCAGTCACTTCCACATGGTTAGCTTCATCATTTCCATATGGTACAGCGTCTCACTGAAAGGTGCTCTGATGATTGCATTTTACTCTAAAATAACAGAGCAGCCAAATCACAGAAAACAGAGAAAGACACCGTGAGCGGTGGAAAAACATGAGGGGGATTTCGGTGTTTTCGGAAAATTATCCGTACATTGAGCTCCGCTCGAAGGTACTTTCGTTCGGAATAACTCAAATAAACTTGTTTTTTCACTCACTTAATCGTACCTTTGCAGCGGATTTGCTGAGAGGTGGGGTGACACAATGTCACAGCAATGCCAGAGTTTCATGCACTGGCATGTTTTTTGTCACTCTCGTGAAAACGAAAAAATCATTGAATTATGGAAAAAGAGATAAAGAACGAAGAGGTTAACGAGGATATCGTTAACGAGGAGCAGGATGCCGCTGCCGAGGTGCAGACGGATGCTGCTGAAAAACCTGAAGAGAATGAGAAGAAGGAACTGACGCCTGAGGAGAAGGTGGCGGAACTGGAGAAGCAGATTGAGGAGTTGAAGACTCAGCAACTGTATAAAGTGGCTGAGTTTGACAACTTCCGCAAGCGCGTGATGCAGGAGAAGGCCGACCTCATCAAGAATGGCGGGGCGAAGGTCATCACTACCCTGCTGCCCATCGTGGACGACCTGGAGCGCGCTCAGCAGAACATGGACAAGTATGAGGATGTGGCTGCGGTGAAGGAGGGTCTGTCGCTCATCATCGACAAGTTCTTCAAACTCTTGGCGCAGGAGGGATTGCAGAAGATGGATGTGGTGGGGAAGCCGTTCGATGCCGACTTCCACGAGGCTATCGCTATGGTGCCTGGACAGCCTGAAGACCAGAAGGGCAAGGTGATGGACTGCATGACTGCAGGGTACACGCTGAACGATAAGGTGATTCGCTACGCCAAAGTGGCAGTGGCAGAGTAATTCTGAAGTTAAAGAAGTTAAAGAAGTTATCGCTTCGCTCGAAGTTAAAAGACATGTGTTATACTAATGACAGAGTATCGTCGCCAACTTCTTTAACTTCTCTAACTTCTCTAACTTCATTAAAATTAATATAAGACTGTGGCGAAAAGAGACTACTACGAGGTGCTGGGAGTGTCGAAGACGGCTTCCGACGACGAGATAAAGCGTGCCTACAAGAAGATGGCCATCAAGTATCACCCCGACCGCAATCCGGGTGACAAGGAGGCCGAGGAGAAGTTTAAGGAAGCGGCTGAGGCATACGATGTGCTTCGCGACCCGCAGAAACGTCAGCGTTATGACCAGTTCGGTCCTGATGCCTTCGGTCCTGGTGCTGGTGGGTTTGGCGGACAGGGCATGTCGATGGATGACATTTTCAGCATGTTTGGCGACATCTTCGGCGGCGGTGGATTCGGCGGAGGATTCGGCGGCTTTGGAGGTTTCGGCGGTGGCGGTGGCCAGCATCGTAAACCTGTGTATAAGGGTCAAGACCTCCGTATGCGCATCGAACTGGACTTGAACGACATCGTGAACGGTGTGACCAAGAAGTTCAATGTGCGCACCGACATCACTTGCCCGCATTGCAAGGGAACGGGTTCGGAAGACGGACAGGAGTCGACTTGCGGCACTTGTAACGGCCAGGGCGTTGTGTATAAGACACGCCAGACGATGCTTGGCATCATGCAGACCCAGACGGTGTGTGACACGTGTCACGGCGAGGGAACAGTCATCAAGAACAAGTGCAAGCACTGCAACGGCGAGGGTATCGTGAGGGGCGAGAAGCAAGTGGAGGTGGAACTGCCTGCCGGATTGGTGGAGGGTTATGCCTACAACTTCCAAGGCAAAGGCGGTGCTGGCCGCAAGAACGGTGTGAACGGCGATTTGCAGATTCTGGTGCATGAGAAGCCGCATCCCGAACTGGTGCGCGATGGTGTTGACCTCGTCTATAACCTCTTGCTCACCATTCCACAGGCGGTGCTTGGCACCTCAATGGAAGTGCCTACCCACGACGGGAAGGCCAAAATCACCATCCCTGCAGGCACTCAGCCAGGCACTGTGCTCCGACTGAAGAATAAGGGCATTCCAGACATCAACGGATATGGCCATCAGCGTGGCGACGAAATCATCAACATCTCCATCTACATGCCTGAAACGCTCAGCAAAGACGAGCGAAAAGCCATCGAGGGATTTGCCGAAAGCGAGAACTTCAAACCGTCGGCCAGCATCAAGGAGAAAATTTTCAGTTTCTTCCGTGCCTACATCAAAAAATGAACTTTTTTTGAAAAAATCGCGTTTTTTTTGAAAAAAAGTTTGGTTGGAACAAAAAAAAAGCATAGTTTTGCACAATAATTCCGAAAAGTGGGGTGACAAACGCTCCCTTTCCGACACAAACTCCTAAAAGGAAATAGCCTATGAGTACATCTATACATACGACGATAAAGGCCTTCTTGGTAGCAGTTTGCCTCGCAGTTCCAACAGCCATGATGGCCGACACGATGACTGAGACCATGTTTGAGGAATTCGCGCAGAATCAACCTGAGATGGAGCAGAACCAAATCATGGTCAGCGCCTCACGCATGAAACTGCAAGTGAAGAATGCCGAAGGACAGACAATGGAGGTTTTCAACCTGATTGGCGATAAAGTTTACACGCAGCGCATTGAAGCGCAGTCGAAGTCCTTTGATCTTGGCCAACTGCCTCACGGATATTATATCGTGAAGATTGGCAATTTCTCCCGCAAAGTTTATTTACACTAAAAGAAGAGATAACAAGGAACTGACCCTCTCCCCTGCCCCAAAAGGACCGAGAGGGTCTTTTACGTTCTCGCCACAGAACTCATTCTGCCCCTCCGCATTAAACCTTTCGACGTTTCGGCAAGTCACACCCATCGAGTGAGCGCCTACACCCCATGAGAAAGATAGACGAACAAGACATATTGCAGCGATTTCAGCGTCCAGAGACGAAACGAGCCGCCTTCGAGGAGATGGTGGGCGCCTATTCGCGTCAACTCTACTGGCAGATTCACCATCTGCTGCAGAATCATGACGACACGGACGATGTGCTGCAAAACACGTTCATCAAAGCATGGAGAGGCATCGACGGGTTCAAGGGAGATGCAGCGCTGTCCACTTGGCTCTACCGCATAGCCTACAACGAGTCCATCACCTGGCTGAAACAACGCCGGCAGATGGCATCAATTGACGATGAGGACTTTGTGGAGCAGGCCAACTTCGCAGCCGACGATTATTTCGATGGCGATGAGACTGAAGAACTGCTGATGCAAGCGGTCTCCACCCTGCCGGCCAAACAGCGCCAGGTGTTCTGCATGAAATATTTCGAGGACAAGAAGTATGAAGAAATCTCCTCGCTGGTGGGCACCAGTGTCGGGGCGCTCAAGGCCTCCTACCACATCGCCGTGGAGAAAATCACCAACTTCCTCCAATTAAAAGAATAAAAAAAAGATACAACTGGATTAAACCATTGCAGATCAAGAGAAGTCATACCAATAACTAACAACTAAAACAATATAATAATATGAGTACAAAGAACAACCGAATATTAAACCCCGAAGGCGGCAGATATCCGTTCAAGGTGAGTGACGAATATTTCGACAATCTGACTGCTCGTATCATGGCAAAAGTGGATGAAGCCGAGCAGGCAGAAGACACCTACACCAACGAAAGCCCTGAAAAGGGAGCCAAGTTGGTCAGCATCAACGACTCGAACACACGCCGCAACAAGCGGTGGCTCAGCATCGTTTCCATCGCTGCCTCGTTGGCAATCGTCGCCACTGTGGCACTGAAGTTCATTCCGTGGGCAGGCAACACCGCGCAACCCACCGACGAACTGGTGGCCGAATACACGGCGGACGACTACAACGAAGCCCTGATGACCTACACGATGGCGGACAACATGGATGTGTACTGCTATCTGGAATCGGGCGACGACATGGGTGCTGAAGACGCTTACTAACAACTCATCATTTGACAAGAACAGACTGAATCTGACACAAAAAAAACGGACTGACTATGAAACAGATACTCACATGGATGGTGGCCATGCTGATGTTCACCAGCATGAATGCCCAGCAGCCTGCCAACAATGGCAGACAACATAATGGCCGACGCGAATTCAACCCCGAACTCTACATGAAGAAGATGAACGAGTTCGTGGCTTGCGAGGCCCATCTGACCGAAGCAGAACAAGCCAAGTTCTTCCCGCTGCTCAAGGAGATGCTGGACCAACAGCACAGCCTGGTGAGGCAGCAGAGGGAACTGATGATGCAGGGATGGAAAAAGCCTAACATGAGTGAGGCCGAATACGAGAAACTGGTGAACCGCGTCGCTGCTCTCGAAGTGGAGAGCAAGAAGGTGGAGCAGACCTACTACAAGCGCTTCCACACGGTGCTCCCGTGGAAAAAAGTGTACGCTGTGAGAATCGCTCTGTCGCGCTTCCAGATGGAGGCCCTCAACCATTTCCAACCTGGCCGAGGAAACAAAGACCGCAACGCACCACAAAAATAGAAGTAATAATTTGACCATAAAAAGGAAAAACACTAACTTTGCACACGAAAAGTTAGTGTTTTTCCTTTTGTAGCACCTGTCCATCGCGACTGATGCCAAGAGAAACAAACCATATCAACATCTAAAACATGAACAAAATGAAGAAATTTCTCATCGCCCTCTTCGCTGTGGCACTCCCCATGATGATGCAAGCCCAAAGCGAAGGTCTGTTTAGCCGCAAGGCTCCCAAAGGACAGAAAGCCGACCTTTCAGCCTACGCTGCAAAGGGAGCCGTGCCCGAAGTGGACGGCAAAGTGGTGTTCAAGGATGTCATAGCCGCCCCCGGCAAAACAAAAGACGACATCTTCACGAAACTGGCTCAGTGGGCAAGTCTCCGCTATGAGGCCAACAGTGTGATGGGTGACGATTACAGGGATGCCAACTTCTTCAAGAACCTCGAGTTCGCCAAGGTGACAAAGGCTGACAAGCAAAGCGGAGTCCTCCAGTGCCAAGGTGCCGAAGAACTCATCTTCTCGCTCAAGGCGCTGGCCAAGAACTACACCCAGGCTTTCTACCTGCTCAACCTGAATGTGCGTGACGGACAGGTGGAGTTTGAACTCAACACCCTCTCCTTCAATGTTGACTTGGGTGAAGGGCAGTTCACACGTGTTCCTGCCGAAGACTGGATTACAGACAAGGAATGCCTGAACAAGAAGGGCGAGATGAAACGCATCCCCTCCAAATTCCGCGTCAAAACCATCGACTTGGTGGAGGAACTGAAGAAGGAAATCGCGGCAGCCATCAACTGAACATGACCCAGAGCAAGCATGAACCAAGAAGACGTTGACAAAATCATAGCGGAAGCCGTTGCGGAGAGCAAGAAGGAAAGCCATAAGAAATGGCACAAAAGCAAATCCTCCAGCGATAGTGTGGCCACAGCAAGAAGAGTCCTGAACTGGACATTCATGCTGGGGTTTGCCGCAGCCATCATCATCTACTTTGTTCTGCCCGAACAGCGCACCCTCTTCTTCTGTGTTGGCTTCGGAGCCGTCGCGTTGAAGTTGGCGGAGTTCTATCTGAGATTTATGCTCTGAGTTCATGTCATCCTTTCAAGACATACATTTAAGATTTTGAAATCCAACTATCTATTCACACTCTTTTTCTTGACATTGTTCGCTTCGGTGAGCCATGCCCAGCGCATTGTGACCGAACTGGAAACCAACACCGACCTGTCGATGGACTCACGTCCCGACTCGATGGAGACCAAGAAGAAAAAGAAGGTGGTTCCCAACGATATTCGAGCATGGACGGTGGACGAGACTTTTGGAAACAGAACTGACACCTACGTTGACACGCTCCACCATCTCTTCATGAACACAGACCTGCCTGAAGGTATCCACGGACACTACAACTCGTTGGGCAACGTGGGTTCTCCACGTATGTCGCGCATCTTCATGGAGCGTCCTGTCATGCGTGATTTCATGTTCACCCTGCCCTTCGACATGTTCTATGTGGACACGGAACATTTTCGTTTCTACAACACCAAGTCACCCTTCATGAACGTGACATACAACTGGAATGGTTCGAGAGATACGGGTTCAGACCATGTGAAAGCCACTTTCACGAATAATGCAGGAAAGAAGTTCAACTTCGGCGGCATTTTCGATTATATCTATGGACGCGGATATTATGATACGCAGTCCACTTCCTACATGAACGCTTCGGCATGGGCTTCGTATCTGTCGGACAAGTATGACTTCCATTTCTACTACCAGCACAACTTTATGAAGACGGCTGAGAATGGCGGTATCGAGAATGAAAGTTACATCACCAATCCGGAGAACATGGAGAAGGAACTATCGTCGAACGACATCCCCACCCTGCTCTCTCATACTTGGAACCGACAGGAGCACGACCTCATCTTTTTCAATCATCACTACAACATCGGCTTCTATCGCGAAGAAGAGATTGACTCTGTCACCACCAAGCAGGTGTTCGTGCCGGTGAGCAAGATTTTCCATACGCTGAAAATCGAGAACATGATGCGCAATAACCGCGCATACCGGGAAACTGAGAACTACCACTCCTACACCTATCTGCCAGGAGATTCAACAGAGGACTTCACCAAGCACTTCCACATGAAGAATCTCGTGGGTCTCTCCATGTGCGAGGGTTTCAACAAATGGGCTTTGTTCGGACTGAATGCTTATGTGGGCTTTGAGACCAAAAGATTCTCTTTGCCGGATTCGACCATGTATGGCGGCTATTACACCAACACGACCGGACGCGTCGGCAAACAACATCTCCATGAAAACAATGTATTGGTGGGTGGACAGATTATTCGTTCGCAAGGCACAGCCGTACACTATCATCTGAATGGAGAATTTGTGGTGGGAGGCACTGACATCGGCGCCTTCGACGTAAATGGTCATGCTGAAGTCAACATTCCAGTCTTAGGCGACACAGCACAGGTGGCTCTCAACGCCTACATCAAGAACACCGCTCCTAAATTTTATTTCCGCCACTATCATGGAAAGCATGCCTGGTGGGACAAAGATTTCGACAAGGAATTCAGACAGCGCATCGAAGGCCTCATCGATATTCCACACACCCATACAAAAATCACCGTGGGTGTGGAAAACATCAAGAACTTCTGCTACTTCCAGAACACAGGCATCGTGTTCAATGCTGGTACAGAAACACAGGCCATCAGCAACAACGCGACACCTACGCAGTGCTCTGACAACATTCAAATCGTCAGCGTCAATCTGCTACAGGATTTCAAACTTGGCATCTTTCATTGGGAGAATGACATCACCTACCAGACGTGCAGTCATTCAGATGTCCTTCCGCTCCCGACCGTTTCGCTCTACACAAATCTCTTTCTGCGATTCAGAATTGCCAAAGTGCTGAAGACGGAATTCGGAGCCGACATGAAGTATTTCACGGAGTATAATGCACCTGATTATTCGCCAGCCATCGGTATGTTCATGAATCAGAATCCGCAGAAGAAAACCAAGATTGGAAATTACCCCATCTTTTCTGTCTATGCCAATTTTGACCTGAAGCGTACACGTTTCTACGTGATGTACCATCACTTCAACCAATCAAACGGACGCTACTTCTGGGCTCCGGGTTACCCCATCAACCCCAAGAGCATCCGCTTTGGTATCAGTTGGAATTTCTACGATTAAAGTTCACGCTGGCGACAGAACATGCCAGAGAATTCTTCATCGACATTCTCCACTGGGTCTTCGAAAATGCCGAACACGCTGGAGCCGCTGCCCGACATGCTGGCGTACACAGCCCCTAAATCATACATCTTGTCCTTGATAGCGGCAATCTCCGGATACTTCGAGAACACGCTTCCCTCGAAGTCGTTCTTCACGGTATCCTTCCAAGTCTCTATCGGTTGTGCCAAAAGTTCGGGCAACTGCTTTTCAGGATGCTGCACCTTCACCTTAGCATAAGCATCCTTGGTGGACACAAAAATATCGGGTTTGACAAGAACTAACTGCTTGTACTGCAAATTCATCTCGATGGGATGGAACACATTGCCGATGCCTGTAGCAAACACGGGCTTGTTCTGAATGAAGAAAGGACAGTCGGCACCCAATTGGGCACAATAGTCTTCCATCTGCTGGATGGTCATTCCCAGTTTGAAACGCTCATTCAATGTCTTCACCGTGAAAGCGGCATCAGCCGAACCTCCTCCAAGACCTGCACCGGTGGGGATATGCTTATACAGCCCGATGCTCACAGGCGGCAAATCATACACCTTCTTCAGTAACTTGAATGCACGAACCACCAGATTATCCTCTGGCGAACCGTCCAGCACCGTACCTGTCACCTTCAGGCGATAGCCACATGCTGGTGCATCTGTCTCAATCTCTTGTATCTCCAATATGTCTTGCAGACCTATCGGATAAAACACTGTTTCCAAATTATGGTAGCCGTCTGGACGCCTCTCCACCACGTTCAAACCAATGTTTATCTTTGCATTAGGATATACTATCATAATTCTCCGTTTTTTTAGTTAACGGGGCAAAGGTAGCAAAAACCCAGCACAGAACAAAATAATTCCATCGATTTTTATTCGAAGGCGTGAGAAAGGGTGTCCCAAGAAGGGATTATCACTTGACCTTTATCTTCACAGGCTTCGACTCATTGTGCAAACGGTCGAGAGCGGTCACAACAATCGTGGTTCCACGCGGAGCAGAAGGAACGGTATAGGAAAAAGCGTTTGTGATAGTCTGGATGTTCTCAGCCTTTTCCAAGTCCACCTTCTCCCCTTTCTCAAAGCGATAGACAACGTATTGATAGGCACGATCCATCTCATGCTTGGCCTTGGGAGCCTCCCAACCGATGATGGTGCCGTTCATGGCATACTTGGAGGCTTTCACATTGCTTGGCTTTCCAGGCGCTTTCTTGTCAATGAAAGGCATCAAGGGCTGAAGAGCCGGTGTGGAGTGATAAACTTTCTCCAGCATGGTTCGGTAGTTGCCGGGATTGTTGACACAAGCAGCAGCATACCATTGACAAGAACCTTGTATACGAGGCAACAAACGCTGGAGGTTATATTTTGCCTGCATCTGATGAGAGTTGGGGTTGTTGGGGTCAACACCCTTCACGGTGCGTTCCACATCCTGTCCGATGAAGAGTGGACGGTCACCGCAATAGTCATTCCACCAATGAAGAAGCACTTCGTAGTCGGCTGCTTTATTGCCAAAGTTCCAATAGACTTGCGGAATATTATAATCCACCCATCCCTGCTTGACCCAGTAAACGATGTCGGCATAGAGGTCATCGTAGTTCTGTTTACCAGCAGTGGCACTACCCTCTTTTGTGTTGGAGCCTGTCGTGCTATTCCGATAAATGCCAAAAGGCGACACTCCAAACTTCACCCAAGGCTTGACGGAGCGCACCAGCATGTGAAGGTCGCGGATGAGCAGGTTCACATTGTCGCGACGCCAATCCTCAATCGTGGAGAAACCACGCGGATCTGCTTCGTAGAAAGAGCGGTCAGGCATTTCCAAACCTGCTACAGGATAGGGGTAAAAATAGTCGTCGATGTGAATACCGTCCACATCGTAATGTTGCAGAATATCCTCCACCACCATACAAGTGTAAGTGCGGTTCTCTGGCAGGGCTGGATTGAAGATGTAGAGTCCGTCATACTCGAAGATGCGTTCAGGATGGCGCACGGCAGGATGTTCCGGCACTAGTTCCTTCGTGAACTTTGTCTTCGCCCTATAGGGGTTTATCCATGCATGACATTCCATCTGACGCTGATGACATTCGTTGACCATCCACGCCAAAGGGTCCCATCCATCAGAAGGAGCCTTCCCTTGTGTGCCTGTGAGGAAACGTGACCAAGGCTCATAATTCGATTCGTAGAGTGCATCGCCCTCAGCACGCACCTGAAAAAGAATGGCATTGATGCCACACTTCTGAAGCGTGTCCAACTGCGAGGACAACATCCGCCGCAATTGTTCGGGAGTCTTGCCGATATATTGGCCATTGACACACTGAATCCATGCACCACGAAACTCACGCTTGGGATTGATAGCGTTCGACATAAAAATGGAAGAACACATGATGAATAAAAGTAACAGTCTCTTCATATAGGTATCTTTATCTTATACTTAATTGTCTATTGCATTTCTCACAGCCAAGGGGTCAGCAGATTTCCTAACCAACCTTGAAATTTCTTGCCTGTTGACTTGGTTTTCCAATAGCCCTTCTTGATTTGGAAACTCGATTTGAGTTGTTCATTGAAAAGGTCGGTCAGTTCGGCCGTTGTCTTCTTGCTGAAAATGACGGTGTTGACTTCATAGTCATAGCGCAACGAACGGGAATTCATGTTGCTGGACCCCACCGTGCAGTAGAGGTCATCCACCATCATGATTTTCGTGTGATGGAAACCACCCTCGAAAAGGTAAACCTTCGCACCACGTTTGGCCAGATTATTGCCAATATAATGAGAAGTCTCTGGTGTGAGCGGAATGTCACCTTTTGCCGAGAGAAGAATCTGCACATCCACACCACGGTCTATCGCTTTCTTCAAGGCTTTCCTGACACGGTGCGTCGGTATGAAATAGGGATTGATGATGAGCACCTTATGCTGTGCCGTGTTGATCATTTCGGCAAAGAGATCACGGATGGCATCAGGTGTGATGCCTGAGTGACGATCCACAACAGCCAGTCGCTGGTTCTCCTTCTTATGTTCAGGAAGCGGAAAATACTTCTCGTCAGACAGAAATTCGCCAGTCTCTTTCCGCCACATGTGTCGAAATATCTCATGCAAGTCGTTCACGGCAGGGCCTTCAATGCGCATGTGCATATCGTGCCAGTCACCGATGCCAGGCAATCCGACGATATAATAATCAGCCACGTTCATGCCACCCGTATAGGCCACACGTCCATCAATGACCACAATCTTTCTGTGGTCGCGAGGCGAAATGTGATTAACCCACGGGAATCGGATGGGGTCGAACTTGACCAATTGAATGCCCAACGCACAGATGGAATCGTGCATCTGCTTCTTGATAGGCTGATTGTTGGAAGCATTGCCAAACGCATCATATAAGGCTCTCACCTCCACACCTTCAGCGGCTTTCTGTGCCAAGAGATGAAAAAGGAGTCCTGCGATAGAGTCGTTGCGGAAGTTGAAATATTCAAGATGGATGAACGATTGGGCATTCCTCACAGCCTCAAACATATCTTCAAACTTATCATGCCCATTCTTCAGCAACACGACAGAATTACCATCCGTGATGTTAATTCCACGTTCGCGCAGATGGGCTGCCATAATGGAGTCTGAAGTCTGAGCCGTCGCAAGAAGAACGCTCTGAACAAACAATGTCAGTAAGATTAAACGTCTTTTCATCAACCTTTCACTTTTTCGACTTCGATTTCTTTGACTGATCTTTCTTGCCATGCTGTTTCTGTACAAATGCATCCACCTGATCTGCAATTGCCTTCATACCAGCGATAGATGGATGACCTGCCTTCTTGTCAATGTCGCGCAGCACGATGACTGGCACATCATAGTGGTTGCAAATGGTGAAAACCGAAGCGTTGATGGCATCCGACAGTTCACTGTTGAGGATGAAGTACATCTCCACACCCAGATAACGCTTCGTCATGAAGTCAAGCATCTTTGCCAACGAAGGACGGAACGATTTCAGGTCTTCCCTCGTCCAACCGCTGTACTTATATTCACCAATCGGCGATGGCACCCAAGAGTCGTTCGTAGCACCAAAGATGAAGATGATGTCGGGATCGCCCAAATTGGTGGAACGGGTGACAAACGAACGGTCGCTATAATCAGCCTTTCCATAACCCGACGAGGAAATGGTGGAACCGCTGTAGGAGTTATTCATGCAGAGTCTCCAACCGTTCTTTTTCAGCAACTGATGCCACCATGTGTTTTCCACAGTGACCACATCATTGTCTTTCTGCTGACGGTCGAGGAGATACCACGTCAGATTATTTTCAGGCATCAGATAGCCTTCAAATGTAGAATAACTATCACCGAAAATGGTGACAGACTTCACCTGCTTTTGAGCAAATGCTGCACCTAAAGCAAAGATGGAGATGATAATGGCTAAATATAATCTTTTCATAATCTTACCATTGAATTGGTGTTAAACCATGTTGTTGTAAATATTGATTGCATATACTGAAATGATGATTGCCAAAGAAGCCACGATAGGCAGACAAAGGAGATGGATGTGCGGAACGCAGGATACAATGTTTCGTAGCATCGATAAGGGACGCCTTACTTTGTGCATAACTGCCCCAAAGGATGAACACCACATGTTCCCGTTCGGCACTGACCAGACGAATCACAGCATCGGTGAACTCTTCCCAACCCCGTTTCTGATGACTGGCTGCAGCATGAGCACGCACGGTCAACGTAGCGTTGAGCAACAGCACCCCCTGCTCAGCCCATCGGGTCAGATTGCCCGATTGCGGCACAGGAGTACCGAGGTCTGTCTGAATCTCCTGGAAGATATTACGCAGCGAGGGAGGAAATGGCACACCGTCATTCACCGAGAAACAAAGCCCGTGTGCCTGTCCCGGTTCGTGATAAGGGTCTTGTCCGATGAGCACCACCTTCACCTTCGGCAGTGGACAGAGATTGAACGCATTGAAGATGAGAGCACCAGGCGGATAGCATGTGCCTTGCGCGTACTCCCGCTTGACGAACTGAATCAGTTCCTCAAAATAAGGCTTATCAAACTCCGTTTGAAGTCGTTCGCGCCACGATTGCTCTATCTGTACCTTCGCCATATCAGTCCACCATTCCTGTTTCTTTCCACGAGGTCACCAGCGCTTTCACATCCTCTTCGGCTGTCTGCTTCTCCACCTCATATTCTGCCAGGAGCATCTCCACCATCTCCTGTTCGGTGAAGTCTTTATCTACCACCTTGTTCCAGAGGAATGCCGCTGACTCGTTCAGCGTGATGACCTTTGTGAAGTCGATGTTCTCCAAACCATGTGCAATGATGATGTTCTCACCACAAACATTGCGCAATTCAAAACCTTTTTTGATTCTCATATTATAAATAATGTGTTACGTTTTCATTGATTGTCCAGCGCGCGATTTTGTCCATCGTTCCGGCCACTGATGCAGCCAAAGCAAACGGTACAGAGCCAACAGATATCGCCGCACAGGGAGCAATTTTGGCCACACAGCCGAATACACCTTCCACTTTCTCGATGTGTCCAGCGTGTACGTTTTCCCTTTCCTAATCACTTGCACCAGTTTCGCCCGCACATTCGCTTCAGGAAAGACCTCTGTGCCTACAGGATTACCGTCACCACGCATAGTCACCATCCCATCAGCCATCTGTACAATGCGGTGACACACAAAATGCCCCTCCTCCACTTCGGCCAGAATCACATCGCCCACCTTCACATGGTCAGGTTTGCCTAACACCAGTTTGTCGCGACCGTCCTCAATAAACGGGCGCATGCTGTTACCACGCGCCATAATGGTGGCCAACTGTCCTGCCCTCACTCTTTCCACCACAATCGGAAGGAACTCCTTGTTGTCAACCGACAGTTTATGCATACGCCTTTCCTGTCATCGCCTCATAACTCATCCGCACAGCATCCTCGTCAGGCAAATTTTTCAAAAAGAACACAGGCACCAGTTCCAGCAAGCGCGACACCGTGTCGCATGTTCCCACATAGTCGCGTCTGTCCCACTTCATCACCGAGCATGAAGGCAGCAATGAAGCAAAAGCATCCACAACCCGCATGCGGCTGATATTGTTATAAGGAGCCTGCTCCAGTTGCAAAAAGCCACCAATAGGTGCCTCCACATTACGGTAGCAAGGGGTCTTACCGCTCCAAGGCGAACCAAACACACGCGCCACTCCATCGTCGCACACGCGCACCACAGGGTTATCATCGTTCATCAAATCGGTGCCAGGCACATATTTGAGCCAGTTCGATGTATGAGTGCTCTTACCCGTTCCACTCACACCAAGGCACAAATAGCCACGTCCGTCCTTCCTCACCACCGACGCATGCATCAGTACCGTCATCTTGTCGGCACCTGCAAAAGCATACATCATCATCAGCGCGTTGTTCAAGCCGAAGTTGCGCATCACCCAGTCACCATTCAGACACACCTGAGCCGAAGAGAAGTCGGACTTCGCCTCCAGTAGACAACATTGCCTGTCCGACACATCGCTGACCTGAATCTGGTAAGCACCATCGTCCAATCTGTACACGCCATGATTGTTTCCACCACAGTCAAACTGTCCAATCTCCGAACCTTTCTGTGCAGGTCGCCAATTGTCATCCACCGTCAGTTCAAACAGCAAAGGTTCACGCTCCGCTGGCTCATCGTCCAAACGGAAAGGTTCACTCGATGGCAGCAAATCCGTCGTGTTCTTATCGTCTTTGAAACAGACACTATACGTGTGTCGCCCTACTCTATAATAAACTTTCTTCATTGTCAGTTTTCTAATTCTCAATTCCCCACACATCTTTTCCCCACTCCATATCAAGATACGTGTCGTTGAAACGGGCTGAGTTCGTTGCATATTTGTTCAGCGGGATAAACATCGATACACCGCAACACTGCGACGGGTCTTCGATTTGATACGTTTTCCATCCTCCGCGTCTACCACTATACCAAAAATTTGTATGCATACAGGTTATCACCTGAGATACCTTCTCCTGCCAAACGGCAAATTCCTCCTCACTCATCACATTCTTCATCACCCCTTGCATGTCGTAACAATCTGGATTGTCCGTTCCCCAACGCCCCACGCCATAAAGCAGATAGTCCAACACATGAGTGTAGTCAGCATTCAACAAGTCATCGCGATGCAACGCCACCACCTGCTTCACGTAGGCAGCAAAGGAATCTAGCGCATCCGTGTTCACACTCGAAATCACGATGCCGCACGCAGGGTCATTGCAATACCTGTTGTAATAAGCCTCCAACATTTTTGTGGCATAGTCATCCTTCTGGAACATGGCTGGCACCATCGTCGAATAGTCAGCGCCTAATCCGGGAATCTCGGCAGGCGAAGAAATGATGTGCGCCGCAGCGTGACGCAGTTCGTATGCCACCTCCACCGTCTGCATGAAACATGCATCAAACAGAATGACGTCCACTCCACCCTGCTCTTCCAAGGCACGCGCCATATCTGGGATGTTCATCTTATAGCCTTCATCAATCTTGTTGCCACTTGTATAATTATATCCGTTGTCCACACCAAACGATCTCCGCAACGATTGGCTGGAAACATCTCCGCTATAATCAGAGGGAATCCAGCCCGTTCCATGCGACCACATCACCAACACGTAACTATCGGCCTTATACTTATCGTTCGTTTTCACATAGGAAACGAAGGCACCCAACTGCTCAGCCGAGGCCGAATTGACATCTTCGCTATACGTCTTCACCGGTTGCAAGTTAGCAGGCGAAGTCACGTTTGTGGTGTTGTCAATCAAGTAAATGCGCGGCAACGTGTTATCGTCCACATACACCACGATGCGGTCACCTGGATAGAAAACTTTCGAGGCCATTCCATCCAGCATCTCACGCATATCACTGCTCACATAGTCCGACATGCTGTTCTCTGCCGCCATGTAAACCATCACTGTGCGGCTCTCGGCCATCGATGTGTCATACTGCGGTGGCTGCGTCCCCTCATCTTTCTGACAGGCCGAAAACAAGCCAGTTGCGACGATGGCCAAAACCATTGTCACAACTGCCCATATTCTTTGCCGACCATTCATGTCAACGCATCGGCACGGTATCCGTTCTCTTTTCCTCATCAGCCGCATCCTCCTATTCCTCCGCCGATGCTGCTCCAGAAACAGCGTCCAAAGGATGCTTGAATGTGAAATAGCGTTCATCCACCATCACAATCTTCTTGTAAGGATCGTCCAGATAACGCTTCTTTATTTTGTAGAATTTCTTCGACAGTTTCTTACGGCTCGAAGCATAAAACACGCAGGTTGTCTGGTGGTTCAGAGCCAACTGGCCCTCCATATACTCTTTCAGTTGCAGGCTAAACTCCGAACGAAACGGCAGAAACTTGGTCTTCCGCTCCAAATCGATGCTGTCCACCTGATTGATGTTGGTGATGTACACCACACTATCGGTCAGCATCTGGCTCACACCAAAAATATAAATTGTCGCCTTACCCTTTCCATAAGCCTGAGGATTTTTCTTTGCCGAAACACACGCAGGCACAGCAAACATCAGGCACAGCAAGGCACTCCATACAAAAAATCTCTTCATTCTCTCATTCCCAATTACCAATTGTCAATCATCAATTGTCAATTATCCCAAATACGTCTTCAGCAATTTGCTCTTCGACTGCGAGCGCAGACGGCGGATGGCTTTCTCCTTAATCTGACGCACACGTTCGCGGGTCAGATTGAAGCGTTCGCCAATCTCCTCCAGCGTCTTCTCCGGCTCGCCCAATCCAAAGAACATCTTGATGATTTCCTTCTCGCGCACCGTCAGCGTATCAAGCGCACGCTCAATCTCCTTCTGCAACGACTCCGTCACCAGCATACGGTCTGCTGATGGAGAATCGGGGTTCGACAAGATGTCGAGCAGACTGTTGTCCTCACCCTCCACGAAAGGCGCGTCCACACTGATGTGACGTCCGCTCACCTTCATCGTGTCAGCCACCTTGTCCACTGGCAAGTCCAACTGTGCAGCCAACTCTTCAGGCGAAGGGCGACGCTCATTCTCCTGTTCAAACTTCGAGAAAGCCTTGCCAATCTTGTTGAGCGAACCCACCTGGTTCAGCGGCAGACGCACAATACGGCTCTGCTCAGCCAATGCCTGCAGAATGGACTGGCGAATCCACCACACAGCATAACTGATGAACTTGAAACCGCGCGTCTCGTCAAACTTCTCCGCAGCCTTGATCAGACCCAGATTACCCTCGTTGATGAGGTCGGGCAAACTCAAGCCCTGATTCTGGTACTGCTTGGCCACAGAAACGACGAAACGAAGGTTCGCTCTAGTCAGTTTCTCCAAGGCTCTTCTGCCCTCGACACCGCCTTTGCGAATCTTCGCAGCCAGTTCAACTTCTTCTTCAACAGTGATTAACTCCTCACGACCGATTTCCTGCAAGTACTTATCCAACGAAGCACTCTCACGGTTCGTGATTGACTTGGTGATTTTTAATTGCCTCATACTTTACGCGTAAAAAAGTGTGCAAATATAGCACTTTTATTCCGAAAATTCAAAAGTTTTACACTTTTTATCACATTCACGCCCCATTTATTTATCCCCATTTTACAAATTACACCACCTTTGCCATCTCAAGAATACGACCACTTTCCGCCATTCACCCAATCAACCACCACATCGCATTTTGTACCCAAGCAGTCCCCCCATATCCCCTACGCCGTAAAGCTCATGGGCCTAACGCCGTAGAGCCCATGAGCCTACTGAGGGTATGCCCGTGAACTTAACGACATTGAGGAACTGCGTCCTATTGTGTACGGGAAAAGCAGGATTCGCTAAATCTGTGATGCTAACAACACGCTTGAATGTTCAATCAACAGAAAATCAATGGACTGCCACATGTACACCCACTCCACTACCATCATCGACAGATCGATGCTCCCACTCTCGATTAATCGACACTGTCGCCATCGAAAAATCGGCGTCACCAATACCGAGTAATCGATACCGAAAGCCTCAAAAACGTCCTCTTTCCTCAGTTTCCTCAGTTGACAGTTTTATAACGACTGCCCATTTCTCGAACAAAAAAAATTTTTATGCTATAATACAACCATTATTTTGACATTTTTTGATATTCTCAAGAAAAGTGCCCCATAAAACTGTCAATTGAAGAAACTGAGGATTTGCAATTACAAGTTTTTATTGTTTCGTTTGTCGTTCTCACTATAATTTTGTAATTTTGCCGTCGAAACTAACCAAGGAGGCTTAAATGCCTTATTAATCCATCATCTGAACATGAAAAAGAGAACTTATTTGTCTACCATTGTGATGTTGCTGATATGCCTCAGTTGCCAAGGGAACATCAAAGAAAACAACGGACAAGGCATGCCCGATTCGGGCAGGGAAACAAGCAATGCCATTTCGTGTACAACTGGGAGCACGAAGGACTCAACTGTCGTTGTTCAGAGGAAGACCCCTCCACATGGGGACATCGTGGACAGAACGAAGCAGATTTATTCTTATGAGGAAATGCTGGAGGACTTACAGGTGATGCAAGAGGTGTGGCCAGAATGCATCAGATTTGAGATGAGAAGCGAGACTTATCAGGGCAGAGGAATTCCCGTGGTGTATTTGGGTAACCATGAGGCCCAGTATCACGTAATGGTACAGGCAGCAATGCATGCCCGCGAATATATGTCAGCTCAATTGGTGATGTCCATGTTGGAGTATTACGTCAGGAATCACGAAACGGGGAACTTCAACGGGCAGGATTTGAAGCAGCTGCTGGAAGATGTCTGTTTTGTCATCATCCCCATGACCAACCCTGACGGGGTGGAGATAGCTCAACGAGGAGAGGTTGGAGCCGTGACTGCCGATGTGAAAGAATGGGTGAAAGCCAACACAAAGGCTGGTATCAAGCATGATCAAATCAAGTCAAATGCACGAGGGGTTGACATCAACCGCAATTTCCACAACGGATTTGGCAAGGACAGGAAACGGAAACCCAGCAAGAACTACTCTCATTACCCCGGGAAGGAACCTCTGACGGAAGTCGAGTCGAATCTGCTGATGGAGGTGGCACAAGAGCGTGAGTATGCCTGCTTCCTGAACTACCACACGTGTGGCAATCTGGTTTATCACGGATGTAAAAATGCCCCGAAGCAGGTGAACGACCTGGCTCTAAAAATGGCCAACATCATCAAACGCCACACGGCTTACCCACTCTATGGCTCTGACACATCGCCCGAATGCGGTTCGTGGGGAGACGAGGTAGAGGTGCGATTCCATCGCCCCAGCGCCACCATAGAACTGGGCACAAAAAATCCTGTTCCGCTGTCGGAATTTAAGGGGCTTTACAACAAGAACTTGTGGGTGTGGGCCGAATTGGCCATTGCCATCATTGAGGGAAAGTTTGAGACAAAATGATGCCACAAAAGAGAAACAACATACAGCATATCAATTATTAATTAATTATTAACTCCTAAAAACCGAAATTGTATGAAAAAGATTGCGATTCTTTGTTTGATGGCATTGGCGGCACTGTATGTGCAGGCTCAGAGTGAGGTGGTGATTGCGGGCGACAATGTGTGTCTGCGTTTCCGTCCCGACAACGGGACGAAATGGACGGGAACTTCGGCACCGCATTTCAACACGGGTGACAAACTTCCATGTGCGGGGCAAGTGGGTGACTTCTACAAGGTGAAGTACAGAGGCGATTATTACTATGTGCCCAAGCAATATGCACGTCCACGAGGCACACAAAGTTCAAGCAGCGCAAGAGCTACGTCTTACAGCAACATCGTCGTTGCTGGAGACAGGGTGTGCCTGCGTTTCCGTCCTGATGAATCGACGAAATGGACGGGCAGTTCGGCACCGCATTTCAACACGGGCGACTACCTGCGCTGCGTGGGTGAAACGGGCGACTACTACAAGGTGGTGTACAGAGAACAGTATTACTACATCCCCAAGAGGTATGGAAGACCGAGGAACTGAGGTCAGCGAAGCAGTTGCTTGAATTCGGGGGGATAGGGTGTCTCGAACTTCAGGAATTCGCCTGTGATGGGATGCCGGAAAGCGATGGTGAAGGCATGGAGACAGATGCGCTTGGCTGGTGATGTGTGAGCTGCATTCTGCTCGGCATCGGGGTTCTGATAGCCATATTTGAAGTCGCCCACGATGGGGTGGCCGATGTCTTGCATGTGGACACGAATCTGGTTCTTACGCCCCGTTTCGAGTTTCAGTTCAATCAGAGAATAACCGTTTCTGCGCTGCAAGGTCTTGTAGTGTGTCACCGCATATTTTCCGCCATTATCGACAGGGCTAGATTGGGTGACACACCTGTTTCCCTCGGTGAGCCATGATTCAACTGTACCCGTATTCTGTTGTACATCTCCTTGGACGACGGCCACATAACGGCGGTCGAGCACGATGTCGTGCCAGTTGTCGGTAAATATCTTCTGGATGTCGCGCCGCTTGGCAAAGATGAGCAGTCCAGAGGTGCCTTTGTCAAGTCTGTGGACGGTATGGACGGCAAAAGTCCTGTTCTGCCGACGCACATATTCGTCGAGTATTCTCTTTGCGCTATCTTGACGGCTGCCTTCCATGCTGTTGGTGAGAAGCCCCTCCTTTTTCTCTATCACGATGAGGAAGGCGTCTTCGTAGACAATATGTATCTTGTCGCTCGTCACAGTCCGCTTGTGGCGGTTCTGGGAGACTTGCACAATTTGCCCTTTCTGCAAAGGATGGTTGAACTGTGTGACAATCTGATTGTTCACATACACCATTCGCTGGCTAAGATATTCTTTGGCTTTGGTGCGCGAGATGCCAGCAATGGCGGTCAGGAGGAACTGGAGCAGTTCTGCAGGTTCCTTCACCGTGTAGGTGGTGTAATGATTGGCTCGTTTATAATCGGAATAGTTGCTCATCTTCTTTCTAATAATACGACATTTTCCACGTGCTGAGTGTGGGGGAACATGTCAACGGGTTGTACTTTAACTACTTTGTAATCGACATCAAGCAGTTGAAGGTCACGAGCCTGTGTGGCAGGGTTGCAACTCACATAGACGATGCGTTGCGGAGCCGCAAAGAGAATGGTGTCGATGACATCCTGATGCATGCCTGCACGTGGAGGGTCGGTGATGATGACATCTGGACGCCCATGTTCTTCGATGAAGTCGCGATTGAGAATATCTTTCATGTCGCCTGCAAAGAAAAGGGTGTTGGTGATGCCGTTGATGTCGGAGTTCACTTTGGCATCCTCAATGGCTTCTGGCACATATTCTATGCCGATAACTTGACGGGCTTGTTTGGCAACGAAATTGGCGATGGTGCCTGTGCCTGTATAAAGGTCGTACACGAGCGGCTTTTCTGATGCTGTTTCGTCCCCCTCTCCAAAGGCAAATTCGCGGGCCACTTTGTAGAGTTCGTAAGCTTGTTCCGTGTTGGTCTGATAGAACGATTTTGGCCCCACTTTGAAGCGAAGGTCTTCCATCTGCTCGTAGATGTGATTCTTGCCTTTCACAACATGGATTTCTTGGTCGCCAAACGTATCGTTAGCTTTATGATTATCAACGTAAAGGAGCGATGTTATTTGAGGAAAGGTTTCACTGAGATGCTGCATCAATTTGTCGGCTTGTTCCTGCTCTTCAGGAGTGTCGATTCTGAACTGCACAAGGAACATGAGTTCGCCTGTGTTGGAGGTTCGAATCATGAGTGAACGAAGGAGTCCACGGTTCTGTCGCAAGTCGTAAAATTCCAGTCCATTTCCCAACGCATATTGACGAATGTCGTTGCGGATTTGGTTATTGATATCGTCCATCAGATGACACTCGGTGATGTCGAGAATCTTGTCGAATGCACCTGTAATATGAAAACCAACAGAGTCCATCACATCATACTTCACATCCTGCTTCACTTCCTCATCGGTGAGCCAACGTTTGTTGGAGAATCCAAACTCCAGTTTGTTGCGATAGCCATATATCTTTTTGCTGCCGAGAATGGGCTGAAATTCAGGTAACTCCACTTTGCCAATGCGGGCGAGATTGTCGTACACCTGCTGCTGCTTGGCCTTGAGTTGCTCCTCATACTGGAGGCATTGCCACTTGCAACCGCCACACACACCATAGTGGCGGCAACGGGGCTCTGTGCGCAGAGGAGATTTCTCATGGAATTTAATGGCTACAGCCTCCATGTAGGAATTCTTCTTCTTTTTCACCTGCAAGTCAACCACATCGCCTGGCACAACAAAGGGCACAAAAACCACCTTATCATCCACTCGAGCCAATGCTTTGCCTTCGGCAGCACAGGCTGTGATGGTCACTTGCTCCAGCACTGGAAGTTGTTTCTTTTTGTTTCGAGCCATATAAAATGAATCCTTTTTTGTTAATTTGGGGGCAAAGGTAGTGAATTATTGGGAATTAGGAATTAGATTTAAGGATTATTTCATAACTTTGCACGGCATTATGGGCATCAATCAGCCCTTTCCACCAAGAACATGGAATATCTAAGCACAGTGAAATGGGGATTCATCGGTTGCGGCGAAGTGACCGAGAAGAAAAGCGGGCCTGCCTTCGGCAAGATTGAAGGTAGCCAAGTGGTCGCTGTGATGAGCCGAGACAAGGAGAAGGTGAAGTCGTATGCCGAACGTCACCATATCGCAAGATATTACACAGACGCTCAGTTGCTGGTGAACGACCCAGAAGTGAACGCTGTCTACATCGCCACTCCCCCATCCTCTCATGCCACATTTGCCGTGATGGCTATGAAGGCTGGCAAGCCTGCCTACATCGAAAAGCCTTTGGCTGCCAGTTATGAAGAGTGCTTGCGAGTGAACCGCATCAGCGAACTGACTGGCATTCCATGCTTTGTGGCTTTCTACCGTCGCTACTTGCCTTACTTCGAACGTGTGAAGCAGATTGTGTCGGGTGGAGAGATTGGAAAAATCCTGACGGTACAAATCCGTTTTGCGGTGCCTCCTCGCGAACTCGACTACGAGAGCGGTAAGGAATTGCCTTGGCGACTGCAACCCGAAGTGGCCGGCGGAGGTGGTTATTTCTACGACTTGGCCTCCCATCAGATAGACCTGTTGCAATACTGGTTCGGAGCCATCATCGAGGCGGAAGGTTATTGTCAAAACATGGCTGGGCTTTACAAGGTGGAAGACACATTCAACGCCTGTTTCCGCTTTGCCAATGGACTCTCTGGCAGTGGTTCTTGGTGTTTCGTGGCACACGAATCAGCACGGAGAGACCGCATCTCCATCGTGGGAACGAAAGGAAAAATTGTCTTTTCCGTGTTTGACTATGAGCCCATCGTGCTCGACACGGAACGAGGACAAGAGAAAATCACGGTGCCCAATCCACCTCATGTGCAAATGGGGTTGATTGAGAAAGTGGTCAAGCACCTGCGAGGCGAGCAAGCGTGTGACTGCGACTCGATGAGTGCCACCCCCACCAACTGGGTGATGGACAGAATCTTAGGAAAGATATAACCCATGAAGAGATTCGTCATCATAATGTTGTGGATGGTCGCGCTTGGAATATCCGCACCTGTCGACTGCATGGCCCAGACTGATTCGGTGCCTACAGAAAGAGGTGGTGTGACGATGACAGAAGATGTCATTGACAGCATCGATATGGAAAGCCTAACTGACAGCGCCACGATGCTGAAAGGTGTGTCGGTCAATGCCAGACGTAAACCTTTCTTGACACGTGCTATGGATGGTGTGAACCATTTCTTCATGGATTGTGACACCAGCTACGTCACTCCACAGAAGTATAACCTCACGGCACAGATGGAACTCTCGTATTGGCATGACTACTACTTCATGCGGTCGTCGAAAACGGGCAACACGATGATTATACAGTCTGACCCGTCGGTCATCCTCGGAGGATTCGTCTACTACAGCATCTTCGGTTATGGTGCAGTGTGGAACCTGAACGACATTGGTATCAGGGCTGGCAAAACGAACGGCACATCGCTCCGGCAAACGTTTGTCATCCACACGGCGAAAATCTTTGCCGAATACTACATGTTCAACTCAGGAAAAAGTGCGGAAATCAGGAGCGTGAGTGGCATCAGCACAAAGGGCAAGGAGCGAGCCTTCCATGGACTGGACAGCCGATGCAACGGCTTCAGTGCCATCTATTTCTTTAACAACCGTCACTTCTCGTGGCCTGCCGCTTTCGGTGCCAACGCCGTACAGCGCAAGAGTTGCGGGAGTTGGAGTGTGGGCATCCAGTACAACCGTCAGGACATCCACTTCGACAAGGACGAACTACCTGACTACATCAAGGCCGACATCGACTCCACCCTCCTTTTCAGTCACGTGAATTATAAAGATTACGGTGTGAGTGTGGGATACAACTTCAACTGCGTGATAGGGCGCAACGTGCTCTTCGCCACATCAGTCATTCCCTGCTTGGGTTACCGAAAGTCAAGTATCACCGAACCCCTCGATTTCAAGCACTTGACCATCAACAACCTCTCCACCGACCTGAACATACGCTTATCGTTCTTCTGGAACAACACACGCATGTTCAGTGGTCTCATTGTCGAGGCGCACACATATTCCTACAGGAAAAACAAGTTCGGTCTGACCAACACCTATGGTACCATCAAATATCTTCTGGGTGTAAACTTCTGGAAGAAACCAGAATACAAGAAACGGCGAACTGACAAAGCACCCAAACGCTGACAACTAACAAAACATACAAACGCTAACAACTAACATAAAGCATCCAAACGCTGACAACAAAGAAACTATCCAAACAAAACCAAACAATATGAAGAAACTATTTACTACATTGCTGCTTGCGACAGCCTCCTTGGCAGGTTTCGCGCAGGAAAACAAAGCTTGGATTGACGTGACGGACAAATACCTCATCAATCCGAGATTTGACAACAACGACCGAACCACAGGATGGTCGGGCACAGAATTCAGTGCCTACAACCCGTGGGAGAACGCTGAACACTACGGGAAGAATTATGACAGCTATCAGGACATTGAAGGGCTTCCGGCAGGCAAATACCGTGTAATCCTCAATGCTTTCTATCGCATGGGTGATACGAACTCCGACTACAACAAATACTCTTCGGGCAACTATTCCCAATATCAGCATGCACAATTGTATGCCACATCGTCCATCAATGACTATAGCACACCCATCGTCCCCCTCTGTTCGGGCATGAACAGCTACAGTCTGGGCGGAAGCGCCAAGATGGTGGGAGGCCATGAAGAATGGGATTGGGAGGCATGGTCCTATATTACCGTTGGTGGCAGCTATGTGCCGGACAATATGGAAGCCGCCTACTACTGGTTCAATGCCGGCAAATACAAAAACACTGTTGAATGTCAGGTGGGCAGCGACAACAAACTGAAAATCGGTATCCGTAAGCAGACCACCATCAGCGACGACTGGACCTGTCTCGACGACTGGACGCTGGAATTCTGGGGAACGGTCAATCCTGTCACCACCATCGAACTCTCTGAGAATGACATCGAACTCTCCATCTTGGAGACTTACTATCTGACAGCCACCACCTATCCGACGGATGCCACATACCGCAATGTGAACTGGGAGTCAACAGACGCATCTATCGCCACCGTCAACAGCAAGGGAGAGATTCAAGCGGTGGGCTTCGGCACTTGCTATATCAAAGCCATCGCAAAAGACGGCAAGGGAGCAGTTGCACAATGCAAGGTGACCGTTGTCAAGAATGAACCTACTGCCGAGAATATCATCATCAATGAACTCATGGCAGCGAATGTGGATGTCTATCGCGACCCATCACAGAACTATGGCAGTTGGGTGGAACTCTACAACCCCACCGACAAGGGTGTTTCACTGGCAGGGCTCTATGTGACCGATGATGAACAGAACCTGACCAAGCACCGCCTGAGAGACGACCACGAGTCTCTGCCTCCTCATGGTTTCGCCATGCTCCACTTCGACCACTTCGAAGTGTGGACTCCGTATGCGCTCTACCAGATTGATGACAAACTGGATTGCGATGGCGGTAAAATCTTCATCACTGATGGTAAGAAAATCATCGCACAGCAAGAATATCCCAAAGCCATTTCACGTATATCATACGCCCGCACAACGGACGGTGGAGACACGTGGATGGAAACAGGAGCACCTTCACCAGGTTACTCCAACGAGGTGAACGGAGGCTTTGCAACAGACCAGGTAGATGCACCCATTGTGGACAAAGATGGACAACTCTTCCAGGGCAATCTCCAAATCTGTGTCAACATTCCAGCGGGTGCCACGCTGAAATACACCACTGACGGCACAACACCAACACTCGACAATGGCCAAGTGTCGGAAACAGGACTCTTCAACATCGACTACACAACTTGTTTCCGTTTCCGTCTGTTCAAAGATGGATATCTTCCATCCGCAGTGGTCACACGTACATATTTATATAATAATGGCAACGAGCCTTTCCCCATCATCTCTGTGGTAACCGATCCCGATGGCATCTACAGCACTGAATATGGAGTGTTCGCGTCAGGAGGACCTTATGGCCGACCTGGCAACGGTAAAAATTACAACTGTAACTGGAACATGGATTGGGATCGTCCCGTTTCGTTCGAATACATCACCACCGACAACGAGTGTCTCGTTTCTCAAGAATGTGACTTCTCAGCCTGTGGAGGTTGGAGCCGTGGATGGGACCCCCATTCGTTCAAGCTCAAGGCTACAAAGACTTACGACTTGCAGAACTCATTCCCCGTGCAGTTCTTCGCAGAAAAGCCATATCTCAAGAACAAGACGCTACAAATCCGCAACGGAGGTAATGACAGCGGTTGCCGCATCAAGGACGCTGCACTCCAGCAAATCGTTGCCCGAAGCGGCATCGACATCGATTACCAGTCGTGGCAGCCTGTGCATGTTTACATCAACGGAAGCAGCCATGCCGTCATCAACATGCGCGAACCCAACAACAAGGACTATGCTTATGCAAACTACGGCATCGACACCGACGAGATGGATCAGTTTGAGATTTCACCCGATTCTGGCTACGTGCAGAAACGTGGAACCGACGAGGCATTCCTCCGTCTGGTGAGCCTCAGCGCAAAAGCAACCAACGAGAGCACCTATGAAGAGATATGCCAATTGGTTGACATGAATGAGTTCATCAACTATATGGCTGCAGAACTCTATCTGTCAGGAAACGACTGGCCTCGCAACAATGTGAAGGGCTTCCGCGACCGGAACAACGGAAAGTTCCGTTTTGTCCTGTTCGACCTTGACGGTGCCTTCGGATCATCCAATCCTTTCGATTATTTCTTCGGCAGGGAATACCACACTTTCGACAGGCTGTATGGCTATAATTACGCTACTGGCGAAAACATCGACGGAACATCCCTCACCTTACAAATCAAATTAGTCACCATGTTTAAGAATCTGCTGCAGAATGCCACATTCCGCAAAAGATTCATCGACACGTATTCCATCATGGGTGGTTCAGTATTCCAACCCGACAAGGTGCAGTCCATCGTTGATGAGATGAGCAATTACCTCAGTCAGGGTGGATATGTAGATCCCAGAAGCACAGCCAATAACCTCAAGAGCACGCTGACAGCCAGCTACAACAGCAACAGGATGACGCAGCTGAAGGAGCGTTCGGAGATGAAGCTTTCCACCACCGCAAAGATTACCGCCAATCTGTCAGTCAACCATCCAGACGCAAAGATTATGCTGAACGACATCGAGATACCTTATTCTCGATTTAACGGTTATGTATTCGCACCTGCCAAGATCAAGGCCGTAGCTCCTGCTGGCTACCGTTTCGTCGGATGGAGCAAGCCTGTGGACGGAACTCAGGCGACCCTCTTCGCTGCTGGCACCAAATGGAGTTACTACGATGGCGGTTCGCTGGATGGCGAAGACTGGACAGCGAAAAACTTTGACATCACAGGGTGGAAGTCGGGGTCTGCCATCATCGGTTACGACTACAACAATATGCATCCCGACATCACAACCAGCGATGTGACAGGCAATCTCTCCACTTACTACTTCCGCAAGACATTCAATGTCACCAACACACCTGCTTCCACAGATGTTTACACGCTCGACTTCACTATCGACGACGGTATGGTGGTGTACGTCAATGGTCATGAAGCTGGACGCTACAACATGCCTTCAGGCACAGTCAAATACGACACCTTTGCATCCAGTTATGCACCTGACAACCCAGATACTGGCACTCTCGAGTTGAATCCATCCTTCTTCCAGAAGGGCAGTAATGTGATTGCAGTTGAAGTACACAATAACAGCACTGGTTCCACCGACATCATGTGGAACGCATCGCTCACAGTCACTACCGAATCCAGCGATGGCAGCACCTTCGTCTCCACCAACGAGGAATACACGCTGCCGCTTTCGGGCACACAGAAACTCAGAGCCTGCTTCGAGCAAGTATCTGAAGAAGAAATGCTGGCAGAAGGTATCACGCCCGTACGCATCAATGAAGTGGGTGCAGCCAACTCCATGTACGTGAACGACTACTTCAAGAAGAACGACTGGATTGAACTTGTCAACACCACCGACGAAGACATCGACATTGCAGGCATGTACATCTCCGACAACGTGAAGAAGCCCAACAAGTATCAGGTGCCTTCGGACGATGCGACCCTCAACACCATCATTCCTGCTCATGGCTTCAAGATTATCTGGTGTGACAAGTTGGACAACACAACAGAAATTCACACCAACTTCAAACTGGAAGCCGCTGGCGGCGATGTCATCATCAGCACCACCCAATACTCTGATGTCCTCACTTACGATACCCACACGGGCATTCAGAGTTTCGGACGCTATCCTGACGGTTCTAACGACACCTACGTGATGAATATACCGACCATCGCGGAGAGCAACCTGATTGGTTTCTACGACACTCTTTATATTGCACCTCAACCAGAACCCGACGAAATCCGTTCTTACACGAAGGAAGGAGGCATCACCATCGCTTATGTGGGTGGTGCGGTTAACGTGAAGAGTGAAGACTCGCCCATCCGACAAGTCAGCATCTACAACACTTCTGGTCTGTCGGCAAAAGGCACCCAGTTCAGTCGCTCCAACGACCACTTCGTCAGCGTTGCTGTGTCAACACTCCCGCGCGGCATCTATATTGCCACTGCCATCACTGAGGCAGGCGATGAATGCCGCATCAAATTCATCATAAAGTAAGAAAAAAAGGGTTTTTTTTACAAAAAGTGCATTTTTCTCAAAAATAAACACCCGACAAGGGGTGAAGAACGAATCTTTTGTTTTATATTTGCAACACCACAAGCAAAGGAACACGGAGATTCGTTCTTCAGCCCTTAAGTTTGGAAACACTAATTATTAAACATACACATAACACATGAAAGAGACAATCCTCGTGACCGGCGGAACAGGTTTCATCGGTTCACACACCACAGTGGAGCTCCAGCAGGCAGGCTACGACGTGGTCATCATCGACAATTTATCTAACTCGAACGCTTCTGTGGTTGACGGCATCGAGAAAATCACAGGCACTCGTCCCGCTTTTGAGAAAGTGGACCTCAACGACTTTGCCGCAACTGAAGCCGTCTTCAAGAAATATCCCATCAAAGGCTGCATCCATTTTGCTGCTTCCAAGGCTGTAGGCGAATCGGTGGAAAAACCACTGCTCTACTACCGCAACAACCTCAACTCGCTGATGAATGTGCTGGAACTCATGGTCAAGTATGGTGGCAAGGGCATCATCTTCTCATCATCCTGCACCGTCTATGGTCAGCCTACCAAGGAGAATCTTCCAGTGACCGAACAGGCACCCATCCAGAAGGCACTCTCTCCTTATGGCAACACCAAGCAAATCAACGAGGAAATCATTCAGGACTACATCCACTCGGGTGCTCCCATCAAGTCCGTCATTCTTCGCTACTTCAACCCCATCGGCGCACACCCATCTGCACTCATCGGCGAGTTGCCAAATGGCGTGCCCATGAACCTCATACCATTCGTTACTCAGACTGCTATCGGCATCCGCAAGCAACTGAAGATTTTCGGCAACGACTACAACACGCCCGACAAGACTTGCATCCGCGACTACATCTATGTGGTGGATCTCGCCAAGGCTCACGTCAAGGCCATGCAGCGTGTGCTCGAACAGGAGACTGACCCTGTTGAGGTGTTCAACATCGGTACAGGTCACGGCTACTCAACGCTGGAGATTGTCGAAGGTTTCGAAAAAGCAACAGGCGTAAAACTCCCATGGGAGTATGCACCACGTCGCGAGGGTGACATCGAAGCCATCTGGGGCAATGTGGACAAAGCCAACAAGGTGCTCGGATGGAGTGCCGACACCCCGCTCGACGACATTCTGCGTTCAGCGTGGAAATGGCAAGAGAAACTCCGCGCCGACGGTATACAGTAAACATCTAACGCATCGGGGGTCACCCTGATGCGTTCCAGAACAACGTTCTGGGTAAAACCAGAACCGTTTGTCGTGTTTTATTTTGTGTTTGTGTTGTGGCTATTCTTTTTCGTGAGAAACGGGGTAGCCCTTTTTTATTGACTCATTTTCTATCAATTCAGAGACACACAAAAGCCCATTCGAGGAGAACGAAACACCCCTCAAATGGCAACGGGCTTCCCAATTAATAGACAACGAGGAAACCAATCAATCAGAAACGGAGAAATCAATGGAGTGGTAACGGCGTTGCCTTTACAGCATCAATGTGTGTCATCATAACAAACAGCGGGTCAAACAAAATCTTGTTTAACCCGCTGTTTGAAAGTAATTCTTTCAGTTATTTCTTGTCCTTCTTATCATCCTTCTTTGGAGCATCCTTCTCGTAACGCTTGTTCAGGGCCTTCACCACCTCGTCCGTCACGTCGTAAGCCTCGTTAGCATAGAGCACATTGTCAATGCCTGAAGACTTGCAGAGAATGAAGTCATAACCCTTCTCCTTCGCATACGACTTGGTGAAGTTCTGAATCGTGTCGGTCAAAGCCTGGAACTCCTTCTGGTACTCCTCCTGCAGCGAATTGCTCAAACGAGCCTGCAAATCCTGCAAATCCTGCTGCAACTTAGCCAGACGAGCCTGCTCAGCCTCAAACTGCTGCTGCGTGAACTGGTTGCTCTGATACTTGCGGTTGAACTCCTGCATCTGCGTCGTGAAAGCCTTTCCCTTCGAATTGATGGTGCTCTCGGCATTCGCACGCTTCTTAGTGAATTCCTCTTCAAGATCCTTGCACTTCTGATACTGCGAAGTCAGCGTATCAATCAGCACATAGGCAATCTTGTAATTCTGTCCCTTCGACTCCACAGCCTTAGTTGGCGTAACAGCACTCGAAGGTTCCTCATTCGTGTTGGTGCATGAAACAACCGAAGCGGCCACAGCACCCATCATAAGTCCACAAAGGACAAGTGTAAAAGTTTTTCTCATATTTGAATTTTAAATGTTCTCTATCTCAATTGTCAATTTTCAACTTTCAACCTCTTTCACCGCATAAGGCGATTCCTGTCGCATGGCAAAATCTTGGCTCTGCACACATGTCACACCCCGCTCACGCATCGCTTTCGACTGGCTCACATGTGTCTTCACAAAACGTCCGTTTCGTTTCAGCAGCACACGGACACTCAACAAAAGCACCGCCACTCCCACAATGACCACACAAAAAAGCGCTATTTTCACCATAAATTACTTAACTTTCGCTCACTAAATCGTACCTTTGCAGCAAAATCAGTTGCAAAGATAAGTGTTAAAAAGTTTGCCGCTACCCCAAAGCCCCGTTTTTTAACCTTATTTATGATAAAATACACCATTTTATGGACAAAACACATTCATCCATACCTTTTCCCGTACACATCAGCGTGGAAAACAGCAGCGACACCATCAGCGCCGCCACCCTCCTCAACCAGTTCATCGGGCAAGTCTCCCAACGCTACGAACTCACCATCGTCGCCCCACCCTCCGGCACCCACACCCAAGCCGATGCCATCATCTCCGTACCTTTCCCCCACCGCGAACACATCCGCATTGACTTCAACATCTTCGCCTCCGACATGGAAGACCTCCACGGCCCCCACTTCTACTTCCACATGGAAAGTGCCTGACCCCTAACTGCCCACTCCAAACTTCTCACTCCTAACTCATCCTCTCCTCCACTAAGCTCACGAGCCTTACGTCGTTACCCTCGTGAGCTTTCCGACGTAAAGCCCACCAACGCAACGGGCTTGCAGGTGGGGGCAACGGAGCAGACCTACATCATCTGCCTGAGTCGCAGCGTCACCTCATTGAGCAATCAAAGCACCGGAGACCTCAACTGGTGTCCCGAAGGTTTCGACGACGAGGAGGCTGACTACTAAGAATTTCATAATAACTAGAGGCGGGGAAAAAATCCCCGCCTTTTTTGTTGGTTCGGACGAAATAGCGTATCTTTGCCTCCGACATGGAGACCTCCATGACAATGGAATGCTATTCCAACGCATCAGCCATCTTTGAAAAGGTATTAGGAACAGAAAATGAAAGAACAATAGCACACAACATATGGAACAGACCTACAAATACTTTGCCTTTATCAGTTACAACTCCAAGGATACCGCATGGGGCAAGCGAGTGCAGCAGAAATTGGAGCATTACAGGATGCCTGCCACGCTGTGCAGTGAGCATGGATGGAGCCGCACGCCCATCAAGCCTGTATTCTTTGCACCGACGGACATTCAGCCTGGAGGGTTGTCGGAGGAACTTCAGGAGCGGCTGCGGGCATCGCGAAACCTGATTGTCATCTGTTCGCCCAACTCTGCGAAGTCGGAATGGGTGGGCAAGGAAATCGCCTTCTTCCACGAACTGGGACGAACAAAGCAGATTCACTTCTTCATTGTGGAAGGTGAACCACACAGTGGGAATGAAGACACGGAGTGCTTCAATCCTGTGGTGGACACATTAGGTCTTCCAGAGATTTTGGGTGCCAACATCCATGAACAGACACAAACCTATCCTTTCACGAATATCCCATGTCCGTGGCTGAACAAGCAGCGTGCCTACGTGCAACTCATCTCCAAACTGCTTGGTGTGGAGTTCGATGCCATCTGGCAACGACATAAGCGACTCCTCATCCACAAAGCCATTGTCTGGGTGGTGGGCATTATTGCAGTTGTGGCAGCAATAGTCGGCGTGTGGATAAGCGGTCGACCGGTCAATGTGGAATTGAAACTGAACGAGGTTTCGGTGCATAACGAGAATCTGCCTCCGCTGAAAGATGCCGTCGTCACCATCACGCTGGACAACGAATCGAAAACGGACACCATCCACTCGATTGATGGCTCAGCCACATTTACCAATATTCCTCATCACTATCTGAACCAAGAGGTGCGCATGACGTTCGCTTGTCAGGACTTCATGAATCTTGACACCACCCTGACATTAACCCCCAATGTGGTGCTGAACATCCATCGCAATCCTTCTGTCTATGGCAATGTGTGTTTCTCACTGTGGGATTCAGTTCATTCACAATATCTCAAAAACACCACGGTGAAGGTGGATGGCCGGGCTGTTACGTCGGACGAGGAGGGAAAGGTTTCGCTTTTCATTCCTCTGGAGGAACAACAGAAATCGTATGCCGTCACGGCCACTACCCCATTGATCAATGACAGCATTCATTTGCCATGCGGACCCGATGATGCGGTGTCGGTCGGTGAACAAAAATAGTGCTCAAGATGAAGTCCACCGAACATCGCTGAAACTTTTTTCTTTTTTTATAACTTCATAAAGCATACATTCCATATATTTTCATTACCTTTGCACAAGATTTTATCCAATCAACTTTCTAACAGTTAGAAAAACATGAGTGAAGCAAGACCTTTCAAAGTGTTCGCAGGTACGAAAACAAGGTATTTGGCAGAGCGCATCTGCCAGAGTCTGGGTTGTCCGCTGGGCAACATGGTGATTTCACACTTTGCCGACGGCGAGTTTGCCGTCTCGTTCGAGGAGTCCATCCGTGGAAACGATGTGTTCCTGGTGCAGTCCACGTTCCCCAACAGCGACAACCTGATGGAGTTGCTGCTGATGATTGATGCGGCCAAACGTGCCAGCGCACGCAGCATCGTGGCAGTCATCCCCTACTTCGGTTGGGCTCGTCAGGACCGTAAGGACAAGCCACGTGTGAGCATCGGCGCAAAGTTGGTGGCCGACTTGTTGAGTGTGGCAGGCATTGACCGCCTCATCACGATGGACTTGCATGCAGATCAGATTCAGGGTTTCTTCGATGTTCCCGTCGACCATCTGTATGGATCGCTTGTCGAAGTGCCTTATGTGGAAAACCTTCAACTGCCTAACCTTGTCATCGCCACACCTGATGTGGGTGGTGCGAAACGCGCACGTCTGTTTGCCAAGAAACTGAATGCGCCACTCGTGTTGTGCAACAAAGTGCGCCTGCAGGCCAACGTGGTGGACAGCATCCAGATTATCGGTGATGTGAAGGATAAGGATGTGGTGCTGGTGGACGACATGGTGGACACTGCCGGAACAATCACTCGTGCTGCCGACGAAATGATGAAGGCAGGAGCAAGAAGTGTACGCGCTGTGGCCAGTCACTGTGTGATGAGCGATCCTGCCAGCGACCGTGTGCAGCAATCTGCCCTCATTGAGATGGTCTTCACAGACTCTATCCCCTACGCACAGAAATGTCCGAAGGTGGTACAACTCTCTATCGCCGACATGTTTGCCCGTGCCATCCGTGCCGTGGCGGAGCAGAAGAGCGTGAGCGAAGAATTCAGTTTCTAATATATAAAATAATGTATTAGGTAGAATGACATTTGCCATTCTAGCAGCAGGAGAAGGGTCTCGACTGGCGCAGGAGGGTGTGGAAGTGCCCAAGCCGTTGGTCAAGATTGGGGGTGAGGCAATGATTGATCGCCTCATCCGCATCTTTCACGATTGCGGTGCCGACAACATCTACATCATCACCAACAATCTCACTCCGCTGACACAGGGACACTTGCAGAGGTTGCAGGAGACTGATTCTATGCTGCATCTCATCGTGAAGACCACTCCCTCGTCAATGCATAGTTTTTATGAACTGCGGCAAGTGATGGGCGACGGGAAGTTCTGCCTCACCACGGTAGACACCATCTTTAGGGAGGATGAATTCAAGCAGTACATCCAGGCATGGCAGGAATCCTGCGAAGACGGTATGATGGCGGTGACTGACTATATTGATGACGAGAAACCGCTCTACATAGCCACCGATGAGCATCTGAACATCACAGCTTTCCTTGATCAAGAACCACAGCGTTTCATCTCTGGAGGCATCTATGGATTGAACGAGAAGAGTTTTCCTGTGATTGACAAATGCATAGCCGAAGGACAATCACGCATGCGCAACTTCCAACGGCAGCTGGTGAAAGAGGGATTGAGACTAAAAGCCTATCCCTTCAGCAAGATTTTGGATGTTGACCATGCCAGCGACATTGAAAAAGCAGAGGCTTTCCTTAACAACAACAAACATATTAACTAAAAAACCTATACGATGAACAAAAACTTTTTATTAACCACAATGCTTTGTGCATCGCTTGCCACACCTGCAGCAGCTGGCCAAAATGCACCAAAGGAGAATCCTGAGAATGAAGAGAAGATGGTGGCTTATCTGTTCACCTATTTCAACAGCAACGATCCGAAAGACGAACAAATTTGCTATGCCATCTCGGAGGACGGCTACAACTTCACGCCACTGAACAACGGCAATCCTGTCATCTCGTCAGACACCATCGCCTTCACCCAGTGTGTGCGCGATCCACACATCTTGCGTGGTGAAGATGGAAAGACTTTCTACATGGTGGTGACAGACATGAAGTCGAGCCTCGGATGGTCGAGCAACCGTGGTATGGTTCTGCTGAAGTCGACCGACCTCATCAACTGGCAACATTCAGCCATCAACTTCCCTACCCGTTATACGAAAGAGTGGAAGAACGTCATCCGCGTGTGGGCACCAGAAACCATCTATGACCACAAGGCTGGCAAGTACATGGTGTTCTATTCGCTGCGCACCAGCGACCCTGGTTCGTTCGACAAGATTTACTATCAGTATGCCAATGAGGACTTTACAGACCTTGAAGGCGAACCCAAATGGCTCTTCGATGCAGGCAACGCCACCATCGACGGTGATATCGTTTATAATGAGGAAGACAAACTCTACCACCTCTTCTACAAACAGGAGTCGGGTCGCGGCATCTATCAGGCCGTAGCAGCCAACCTGACGGACAGATGGACCATGATAGATGGTCATGTGGAGCAGACAAACGAAGCTGTGGAAGGTGTAGGCGTGTGCAAGAGTCTCGACGGCAAGTCGTGGATTATCATGTATGACTGCTATGGCAACGGACACTACCAGTTCTGCAAGTCTTACGACCTGAAGACCTTTGAGTTTGTACAAAACACCGAGACGAAGGGCAAGTTCACGCCACGCCACGGCACAATCATCCCCATCACACAGGCAGAAAAGGACCGCCTTCTGAAGGAATACGGAAATTTTAATCAGCCCATCCTGACAGGTTTCCATGCTGATCCAGAGGTAATGTACTCCCGACAGACAGGGAAATACTACATCTACAGCACGACAGACGGAACGCCAGGATGGGGCGGTCACGACTTCAGCGTGTTCTCTTCCACCAACCTCGTCAACTGGACAGATGAAGGGAAGATGCTTGACGTGAAGGGTGACCAAGTGACATGGGCAACAGGCAACGCATGGGCTCCCTGTATCATTGAGCGCCAACAGGCTGACGGCACTTACAAGTATTATTTCTATTATTCAGCACATAACCCGATAAGCAAGCGCAAGGAAATTGGTGTAGCCGTGAGCAGCAACCCTACAGGTCCTTTCGTCGACTCGGGTGCACCTATCATCACCGATGCCGACCGACCCAAAGAGGCACGTGGCGGACAAGCCATCGACGTAGATGTGTTCCAAGACCCAAAGTCTGGCAAATACTACCTCTACTGGGGTAATGGCTTCATGGCCGGTGCTGAGCTGAACGATGACATGCTCTCTGTGAAGAAGGAGACCATCAAGCACATGACTCCTCAGGGCGGCAACCTTCAGACCTGGGCTTATCGCGAAGCACCCTACGTGTTCTACCGCAAAGGCACCTACTATTTCCTTTGGTCGGTGGACGATACGGGTTCTCCCAACTATCACGTATGTTACGGCACCAGCAAAACCCCATTGGGCGACATCCAGATTGACGAACAAAACTATCGCGTCATCGAGCAGGTGCCAGCTGATAAAATCTATGGCACTGCCCACAACTCTATCCTTCAGATACCAGGAAAGGATGAGTGGTATATCGTCTATCACCGTATCAACAAGAACTACATCGACAGACAACCAGGTATACATCGTGAGGTGTGCATCGACAAGATGACCTTCGACAAGAAAGGCAACATCATACCAGTCCAGCCTACTCTGAATGGTCCCGAACCGCTCAAACAGAAATAAAAGCGGGATTCTACATTAGAGATCAACCTTTGAACATCCAATCAGCATGTTTTTTCCCTCTGAATGGCATCAGCAAGCATTTGTACAACTCACGTGGCCTCACAAGAACACGGATTGGTCACCAGTGCTTGCTGATGCCATTTCTTGTTTCTGCGACATTGCTTGCGAAGTGGCTAAACGGGAGCCCCTACTCATTGTGGCACAATATCCTGAGGAGGCAAAAGAATCCCTCATCCAGCAAGGCATCAGCCTTGACAATATCACCATTATCCAATGTCCCACAAATGACACATGGGCACGCGACCACGCCTTCATCACCTGTATCGATGAGCAGAAACGAAAGGTGTTCCTGAACGACTTCCAATTCAACGGTTGGGGACTCAAATTTGCCGCCAACCACGACAATCAGATTAACAAAACCACGTTCTCCCATATCGCTGATTACTACAAAGCACAAGACATTCAAACAGAATACATCAATCATCTTGACTTCGTCTTCGAAGGTGGTAGCATCGAGAGCGATGGTGAAGGAACGCTTCTTGTTACCACAAGCTGCTTACTGTCAGATAACAGAAACAAAACTCTTTCTCAACAAAATATAGAGAATTTATTAAAGCAATACTTTAATGCAGGAAGAGTGCTTTGGGTGCATCATTCATGGCTGGCCGGCGATGACACAGATGGACACATTGATACGGTGGCACGATTCTGTTCACCCACTTCCATTGCTTATGTGAAATGCGAAAATCCCGCCGATGAGCACTATGAGGAATTGCAGGCTATGGAAAAAGAGCTTCTTGCCTTCCGTACGGCAGAAGGACAGCCCTACACGCTCTACCCACTTCCTCTCCCCGACCCTTGCTTTGATGAAGAGGGACAACGACTTCCAGCCACCCATGCCAACTTTCTCATCATCAACGGAGCTGTGTTGGTGCCCACCTATCATCAAGCCGAGAAAGACCAAGAGGCTATCGCTCAACTACGCAAAGCTTTTCCCGACCGTATGGTCATCGGCATCGACTGTCGGGTACTCATCTTGCAGCACGGTTCCTTGCATTGTTCCACCATGCAGTACCCCAATTTAGTGATATAAAACGCCTGATTTTCACGCATAAGAAAGAAAATCATCCTTTTATGTTTGTATGTGAAAAATAATTGCTAATTTTGCAGGCGAATCACATACTCGGGGTGCTGATACTGAATAGTAAAGGCTGAGATTATACCCATTGAACCTGACACGGATAATGCCGACGCAGGGAAAACAGCGTATACGCCCATTCGCGACAGAACAAGAAACCTCGAGTAGTCAACATTAGTGTTTACCACTCGACGTTTTTTTTATACATTATTATATATGGACATCAAGCTTAACAACAAAAAGACAAGCATAGCCTCATGCACCCTGCAAGAACTGGCACAAGAAATGAGTCTGCCAGAAAAGGGAATAGCTGTTGCCATTAACAATCAGATGATTCCACGCACAGAATGGATCAACACACCGATTACGGAAGGCGCAGACATTGTCATCATCAAGGCTGCTTGTGGGGGATAAGCCATGTTGCAATTCATCTCACACTACACGGAGCAATACTCCTATCTCGACTCCATCCGCATTGCACTACAAGGCGGATGCCGATGGATTCAGCTACGCATGAAAGACGCTTCAAATGATGAAGTGCGCCCCATCGCTATTGAAGCACTACAGATGTGCAAAAATGTCGGTGCGACCTTCATCATTGATGATCGTGTAGAACTGGTTAAGGAAATAGGAGCCGATGGAGTGCATTTGGGAAAGAACGACATGCCTATCAATGAGGCAAGAAAGGTGCTGGGAGAATCCTTCATCATTGGTGGAACAGCCAACACGTTCGAAGACGTAAAAGCCCATTATGAAGCTTCGGCCAACTACATCGGCTGTGGCCCGTTCCGCTTCACAACGACAAAGAAGAACCTCTCGCCCGTGTTAGGACTTGACGGATACCGAAATATCATTAATCAGATGAGGGATGCCGACATTCATCTGCCCATCATTGCCATTGGTGGCATCACGGCAGAAGATATCCCTGCCATCATACAGACAGGCATTAACGGTATTGCGCTGAGCAGCACCATTCTTCGTGCTGCCAATCCTATTGAAGAAATGAAAAGAATCATCAACATCACTAAACCATGAGTAAATTAGTCATTGCAGGAAGAGAATTCAATTCTCGACTTTTCCTTGGAACAGGAAAATTCAACAACAACGACCTGATGGCACAGGCCATCAAGGCATCACAAACAGAAATGGTCACTGTGGCCATGAAACGTATCGAGCTGGAAGACAAACAGGACGACCTGCTCACTCATATCACTCAAAATAAGAATATCCAATTGCTACCCAACACATCTGGGGTACGTAATGCGGAAGAAGCCGTCTTTGCTGCTCAGATGGCACGCGAGGCTTTTGGTACAAATTGGCTGAAACTGGAGATACACCCCGACCCACGTTATCTGTTGCCCGACTCTATCGAAACACTGAAGGCGACAGAACAACTGGTCAAAATGGGCTTCATCGTACTTCCCTACTGCCAAGCCGACCCCACCCTATGCAAGCATTTGGAAGAGGCAGGAGCCGCAACGGTCATGCCTTTGGCTGCTCCCATCGGCACCAATAAGGGGTTGCGCATGAAAGATTTCTTACAAATCATCATTGAGCAAGCCACCGTTCCTGTTGTGGTGGATGCAGGCATCGGTGCCCCCAGTCACGCTGCCGAAGCAATGGAGATGGGTGCCGATTGCTGTTTGGTCAACACAGCCATTGCCGTAGCCGGCGATCCTGTTGCCATGGCCGATGCCTTCCGTCAGGCTGTCATCGCAGGCCGTCAAGCATATGAAGCAGGCCTTGGCGCCATTGCTGATTGTGCTGAAGCATCCAGTCCTTTAACTGCATTCTTAAACTAAACGATTATGCCACAAGACAATAAAGCTTACGCAAAACGTGAGAAAGCTTACATACAGGGAACGCTCTTTCCGAACATTCAAGTAGGCATGACAAAGGTCAATCTGACACCAACCGTGACCAAGGATGAACGAGGAATTCCCCACACTGAGCCAAATGCACCTGTCTATATCTACGACACCAGCGGTCCGTTCTCTGACCCTAACATTCAAATTGACCTCAAAAAAGGATTGCCCCGCATGCGTGAGTCGTGGATTCTTGACCGTCATGATACGGAACTGTTGAAAGAGGTCACATCTGAATATGGTAAACAACGGTTAGCGGATCACTCGCTGGATCAATTGCGTTTCGAACACATCCAGTTGCCACGACGTGCCATGAAGGGGAAAGCCATCACACAAATGGCCTATGCCAAAGCAGGCGTCATAACCCCCGAGATGGAATATGTAGCCATCCGCGAAAACATGAACTGCGAGGAACTGGGCATCAAGAGTCACATCACTCCTGAATTTGTGCGGGACGAAATTGCATGCGGACGTGCTGTGTTGCCTGCCAATATCAATCACCCTGAAAGCGAACCTATGATTATAGGCCGCAACTTCGCCGTGAAAATCAACACCAACATCGGCAACTCTGCCACAACTTCCTCCATTGAAGAAGAGGTGGACAAAGCGGTATGGTCCTGCAAATGGGGAGGCGACACACTGATGGATCTCTCAACAGGTGCCAACATCCACGAAACACGCGAGTGGATTATTCGTAACTGCCCTGTGCCGGTGGGAACAGTTCCTATCTACCAAGCATTGGAAAAGGTAAATGGCCGGGTGGAAGATTTGACATGGGAAATCTATAAGGACACACTGATAGAACAGTGTGAACAAGGAGTTGACTACTTCACCATCCATGCTGGCATCCGCCTTCAAAACGTACACTTAGCAGACAGTCGCCTTTGTGGCATCGTAAGCCGGGGTGGCAGTATCATGAGCAAGTGGTGTCTGATTCATAACAGGGAAAGTTTCCTCTATGAACATTTTGACGACATCTGCGATATTGTGGCACAATATGATGTGGCTTTATCTCTGGGTGATGGTCTTCGTCCTGGTTGCACCGCTGATGCCAACGATGCAGCACAGTTTGCAGAATTGGACACCATGGGCGAATTGGTTACCCGTGCATGGGACAAGAACGTACAGGCATTCATCGAAGGACCTGGGCATGTGCCTATGCATAAAATCAAAGAGAATATGGAACGCCAACTTGACCATTGCCATGAGGCTCCTTTCTACACATTAGGCCCCATTGTGACAGACATAGCCCCTGGTTACGATCACATCACCAGTGCGATTGGTGGTGCACAAATTGCATGGCTGGGCACAGCAATGCTATGCTATGTTACTCCCAAAGAGCACTTAGCTCTCCCCAACAGGGAAGATGTGCGTGTGGGGGTAGTCACCTACAAGATTGCAGCTCACGCCGCCGATTTAGCCAAAGGACATCCGGGTGCCACCATCCGCGACAATGCCTTGTCGAAGGCTCGTTTTGACTTCCGCTGGCGCGACCAGTTCCACCTCTCACTCGACCCTGAACGCTCACTTCAATACTTTGAGGAAGCAGGACATACCGATGGTGAGTACTGCACCATGTGCGGCCCCAACTTCTGTGCCGCCAAACTTACGCACGACCTCCGCAAACTGAAATAGACATGGAACTGAGCCGCACACAAAAGCAACGTTACAACCGCCACCTCATTTTGGACGGATTCGGTGATGAGGGACAACAGCGCCTCTTGCAATCGAAGGTGCTCATCGTTGGGGCAGGTGGGCTTGGTTCCCCTGTTTCCCTATATCTTGCAGCGGCAGGGGTTGGCACCATTGGATTGGTGGATGGCGATCAGGTGAGCCTAACCAACCTACAACGACAGGTCATCCACACCACACCAGATGTGGGACGTTCCAAAGTGGACTCAGCCGAGGAGAAACTCCATGCTATCAACCCAGACATTGTCATTGTCAAGCACGAGGTTTATCTCAGTGAGGACAATGCTCTGGATCTTATCCAACCATACGATTTTGTGATTGATGGTACAGATAATTTCGCCACCAAGTATTTGGTAAACGATGCATGTGTAATGCTCAACAAATCATTTTGTATGGGAGGTATCAGCAGATATTCTGGACAAGTGATGACACACCGCCCTGGCACCGCTTGCTACCGATGTCTTTTTCCCGAACCACCCAACATCGGAGAAGTGGAAACTTGTTCCATGGTGGGAGTATTAGGCAGTATTGCAGGCATGCTTGGAACGGTGCAAGCCACCGAAGCCATCAAATGTCTGGCAGGCGTGGGCGAGCCACTCTACAATACCTTGCTCACGTTCGATGCCCTTACAATGAACTGGCAACGATTTGAATTTCCCAAGAATGAAGAATGTGCCCTTTGTGGCAAGCATCCTTCCATCACACGACTGAAAGAATATGCCTTCCAGCCATGTTGTAAAAAGAAATAGATTATGTTTTCAGAAGAATTAAAGAAACTCAGTTGGGAGGAAACCACTGAACGGATTGCTTCCATGACTGATACAGATGTACGGCGTGCATTAGCAAAAGACCATTGCGATGTAAATGACTTCATGGCTCTGCTGTCACCGGCTGCCGAGCCTTATCTTGAAACCATGGCACGCCTGTCGCGCAAATACACGGAAGAGCGGTTTGGCAAAACGATGTCAATGTTCATTCCACTATACATCACTAACTCATGTTCCAACTCTTGTGTCTATTGCGGATTCCATCGCGAGAACCCCATGGCACGTACAATCCTCACTCCAGAACAGATTGAAGACGAGTATCGTGCCATCAAACAACTGGCACCTTTCGAGAACATCCTGCTTGTAACTGGCGAGAACCCCGCCAAGGCTGGAGTGCCCTATCTCGCCAAGGCCATAGACATCGCCAAGAAATACTTCTCCAACATCAAGATTGAGGTGATGCCTTTGTCGGCTGAAGACTATAAGGAACTGACACACCATGGCCTTAACGGAGTTATCTGCTTCCAAGAGACATACAACCGCGAGCACTACAACCTTTACCATCCACACGGCATGAAGAGCAAATTTGAATGGCGTTGCGACGGATTTGATCGTATGGGCCAAGCGGGAGTCCACTCCATTGGCATGGGCGTCCTCATCGGATTAGAAAAAGAATGGCGAACTGATGTAACCATGATGGCACACCATCTACGCTACCTGCAGAAGCATTACTGGAAGACCAAATACTCCGTGAACTTTCCGCGCATGCGTCCTGCACAAAACGAAGGTTTCCATCCTAACTGCTACATGACCGACAGAGAATTGGCCCAAGCCACCTTTGCCATGCGCATTTTCGACCACGATGTGGACATCTCCTACTCCACACGCGAGCCAGCTTTCATTCGTGACCACATGTGCACGCTTGGAGTGACCACCATGTCTGCCGAAAGCAAAGTGAATCCTGGAGGATACCACACATATCCGCAGGCACTCGAACAGTTTACAGTCAGCGATGAACGCACTGCGAAGGAAATCAATCAACGTCTCAAAGAATTAGGACGTGAACCTGTCTGGAAAGATTGGGACGCATCCTTTGATTTATTCGGAAGATCCGCATGACCATTGTCATCACACAACCCCATTTCTTCGACGGAGAAGCTGAACGCATCGTTCAGTTACTCTGCCGAGGAGATATTGACCTCATTCATCTACGCAAACCCGAATCAACTCGCGAAGAAATGGAGGCACTCATCCGTGCCATTCCCAAGCAACTGCATCAGCAACTGGTATTGCATGACCACCCTGCTCTTGCCCTTTCTTATCATCTGCGTGGCATTCACCTGAATAGCCGACATCCATATCCCCCTAAAGAATGGAACGGCCAACTTAGTATCTCATGTCATTCAATCGAAGAACTGGCTGAGAGGAAAAAGGAACCTTTCACTTACCTCAGTCTCAGCCCCATCTTCGACAGCATTTCCAAACAGGGCTATCACGCTGCTTTTACAGCCGAAGACCTGAAAAAAGCACATCAGGAGGGCATCATTGACCACCGTGTGATGGCACTCGGCGGCATTACATTCAACAAACTGAATCTTATCAAACAAATTGGCTTCGGAGGAGCCATGATACTCAGCGACGCATGGAAATAGTATTAAGCATAGCAGGCAGCGACCCTTCAGCAGGGGCTGGCATTCAGCAAGACCTAAAGACCATAACAGCAATGGGATGTTATGGTACAACGGTCATTACAGCCTTGACTTCACAGAACACCCAAGGCGTAAAAGATGTCATGACTGTACCTCCAGATGTCGTAGCATCTCAACTTCAATCAATCCTTGAAGATTTTGATGTTAAATCAATCAAAATAGGACAGATACCAAATACAGAAACAGCGGAGACTATCATCAAGACATTAAGATTTTTTTATAAAAAAGACAAGCCGTACATTCCAATCGTGTACGACCCTGTTATGATTTCCACCAGTGGTAACCGATTGATGTCACCCGATTGCATCCAATACATTCAAGAACATCTTTTCCCGCTCTGCTTCCTCATCACCCCCAACATTCCCGAAGCAGAACAACTGACGGGATATACTCTCACCAACGAAGAAGACTATCTGAAAGCAGGCAAAGCCCTCACACAAAAATATGGCATCAACACCCTTCTCAAAGGCGGACATGCCCAAGGGAGGGCAATGACTGATCGACTCTTCCTCACCAACGGAACGCTACACGAATATCATAGTGAGAAAATCGACAGCACAAATCTCCATGGAACGGGTTGCACCCTTTCTTCCGCCATCGCATCAGCGTTAGCACTTGGTGCCAATCTCACAGAAGCCGTCAGTCAAGCAAAGAAGTTCGTCTCTGATGCCATCCAAGGAGGAAAAGACCTGCGTATTGGTCATGGCAATGGTCCCATTTGGAACTTTTAGTTCCTTTGTTGCAAAAATGCCCAAAAAAAGCCTTTTTGAGAGCAAAAACTCCTTTCCATGAAAATTCTTCATCTTTAAATGCAACTTTTGCAAAGTCAAGTTTGCATTTTAATGAAAAATGTCGTACTTTTGCCGAAAATTTTGTCGTCATGGCATTTTCAAGTGCCATAACTGACATTCGCGCATGACATTTTTTAATCACTTAAACTCATGGAATCCTTTTTCCGTACACATGCTTACTTAGTGGAACATCTGAAGGCGCCCGTACGTCGCGACCTGATGGATGAAATCAACTGGAAAGACCGAATGATCGGCATCAAAGGTGCTCGTGGTGTGGGAAAGACAACCTTCTTGCTGCAATATGCAAAAGAACATTTTTCTCCCTACGACCATTCGTGTTTGTACATCAACACCAACAACTTTTATGTCCAAAATGTTGGTATAGCAGAGTTTGCAGGAGAATTCTATCATTCTGGTGGTAAAGTGCTGCTTATCGACCAAGTATTCAAACAACCAGATTGGAGCGTTCAGTTGCGCGAATGTTATGACCGCTACCCAGGCTTGAAGATTGTTTTCACAGGTTCACCTGTGATGCGTCTGAAAGAGGAGAACCCAGAACTGAACGGCATCGTGAAATCGTACAATCTGCGTGGCTTCTCTTTCCGTGAGTTTTTGAATCTGTCTACAGGTTTGCAGTTGCGCTCATACACGCTCGACGAAATCATCAACAACCACAAACAGATTGCTACGGACATCTTCTCCAAAGTGAATCCTCGCGAGTTTTTCCAAGCCTATCTACACCACGGCTTCTATCCGTTCTTCCTCGACAAGGTGAACTACAGCGAGAACCTTCTGAAGAACATGAATATGATGATTGAGGTGGACATTCTGCTCGTGAAGCAGATTGAACTTAAATATCTCGCAAAAATCAAGCAACTTTTCTATATGCTCACCACGAGCGGCAGCAGCGTTCCCAATGTCAGTCAGTTGGCACAGGAACTGGGCATGAGCCGTGCAACGGTGATGCACTACATCAAATATCTGGAAGAGGCACGACTGGTCAACATGATTTACGGCAAAGGCGACGAGTTCCCCAAGAAGCCTGCACGTGTGTTGCTGCACAACTCCAACCTGATGTATAGTTTCTATCCTCGTTGCTTCGACGAGCATGATGTGTTGGAAACCTTCTTCTGCAACACACTCTGGAAAGACCACAAGGTGAACAAACACGGCAACCTCTGTTCTTTCTTGGTTGACGAAAAAACAGAATTCAAGATTGCTGAACACAGCACCAAACTGAAGAGCAAGGCTAAAGCCCTCTACGCTGTCAATCAATGTGACATCGGCGATGGCAACCAAATTCCACTTTGGCTTTTCGGATTCCTCTATTAAAATTACACATTATATTATATTTATCTCTAACATTATGGCAAAAGAAAAGAAATTTATCACTTGTGATGGTAACACCGCTGCTGCTCATGTAGCATACATGTTCTCAGAGGTGGCTGCCATCTACCCCATCACTCCATCGTCTCCTATGGCTGAGCACGTGGATGAGTGGGCAGTTGCAGGTCGCAAGAATCTCTTCGGCGACACAGTTCTCGTACAGGAAATGCAGTCTGAGGCTGGTGCAGCAGGTGCTGTACACGGTTCTCTCCAGGCAGGTGCGCTCACAACCACCTTCACGGC
>JAEEGS010000042.1 GCA_016280445.1 Bacteroidaceae bacterium | reverse complement strand
CCTCTGCTGATGTCATCTCGCAGCCACAGCTCGTTCAGTTCTTTGAACGAGATTTTACGCTTGCGATAGATGGTTTCTATCACCCAGACATATTTGGTTATCAAACTTTGTCCTCTTTCGTTGTCCATATTTCTTTGTTTTTTTTGCAAAAGTATGATAAGGGTGCGCCAATCTGTGGCAGAGGTTTTAGAATTTTGCAATTAACCTGTTACACCCTCACCACCATTGATGGATGATATTATCTGCTCGGCGATACGCCGAAAAGGCATGTTTATCATGGTCACTCTGTGCCATTTGCCGCCACGTTTAAAGTCTTCGGGGAATGGACGAACTTGTGTGTCTATCCATTTAACATCACGGCAATGGCGGAATTTGCTGCGAGTTGGATCGTATCGATAATCACCCGTAACTATCCCTACTCCCACGATGGAGGAAAATTCTTTTCGTGCAATAATGTAGTCACCTATCTGCATCACATTTGCAAATTCGCGGAGTAGTTTTCTTCCATTTGCAATTCTCCGTCCAGGGCCGTATGCTTCCCTCAAGGCTTCATCAAGTCCGCCCTTTTTACTCATACATTCGTCCAAGTCTCCGACTTCTCTGTCTTTAGGGAGTCCGCAAGCCATGAAACCCTTTTCTACATTCTCTTTGAACTGGCCGGCCTTTTCGTCTGGCCAATACATCCAAATACGCTTTGCCATATCTCTTTAATTTTTTATGTTGTTTATATTAATCTCTTCCTATCCCATTCCATACCCCAATATAGCTTAGAATCCAGAAGGGCATGGTGATGGTTTTCCACGTTTTGGCTTCTGTAGTTGTCCATGTTTCAGTAATTTTTCTGCAAAGGTATGACAAGGGTACGCCAATTTATGGCAGAGCTTTAGAATAATTCCATATTTATTTTAATAAGCCAATTTTGCATTTCATTTTTTCTTCTTTTTGCGACACAGCAAAAAGAAAGGCGTGAGACTTACCGATTGCTAATTTGAGGTATCGCTAAACACCTTACGCATACAACCTTGAAGCCCACACCTAACGGTGAGAGCATTCACTTTTCTGCTGATGCGTAATTCTACTTTTTGGCGATTTTCAAATTACATCAAGTAAAAGCAAACACTTTCTTTTTCTTATGTCAAGTTAAACAATTATACCATATACTTTGGTTTTAGTTTATTGAATTATTATCTTTCCGTCTCGTTTAATCCATTCTTCATCAATGTCCGATGGATTGTCACGATGTAGTCTTTCATCCTTTTTGTTTTCAATTTTCGTTTGCAAATATACAATTTATTATTCGCTTCCAAATATTTTTACAAGTTTTTTTGAGAAACAACAGAAAAAACAAGGTTGCTCGTCATTTACTCATACCTCATCCTCCTTTTCCTTAAATTCTGCAATCCATTCACGCAATTTCTGTTGAAGCAGGGCTTTGTCAGGCAAGCAAAGTGCATATTGCTGAGCATAGATGTTGGCATCCTTTGGCAAAGTAAATCTTTGATTTCGTAACCTGGTTACGATTTTCTGTTGTTTCCAAATTCCAAACCACTGGCTTGGATTTCCTGTTGTGTTGAATTTCCGAGCCACTGGTTCGGAATTTTGTTCCAAATAATTCTACAAGTGTTTTTTTGAGAAATGACAGAATACAGCATCCACTTCATGTTGAGTGGCATTTCCACTCTTCATAGACACACGAATCTCCTCATCCAGCTCTTCTTCGGAGAAAAAACATGGCATAGTCACGGTACCCAATTGAAATGCTGAGCAACATTCTTTTAACATTACTTTCTTCAACTCACTCATACCTCATCCTCCTTCTGTTCCTTGTCTCTGAGTTCATTTTCAATATCTTCAATAGATGGCAGAGCACTTTTGAAGTCTTCAAGGAACAGAAAAGATCAGCGGTTCAGAATTGCCCCCAACTTGGGGAGAGATTTTCATTGCATTGGAGTCATGCATATAGAATCTCTTGATATAGCCGCGATTCAACGAAGAGAAACAATGTCAATTCTTTCCACTTTGCTTCATCCGAAAGTACTCTTCTATCTCGGAATGACCTTATTCTTCATTCATTGAAAATCCTATTCATGCACATCCTCCATTTCATTCAGTAGGAACTGCTCAAGTGTGGCTTTGTCCGGCAACTGGAGCATATAGGTGGAGACAAACAGGTTGTTGTCCATGCCTGCAATAGCGTATTCCACCATCTTCTTACCCTTACGAGTGCATAGTAGAATGCCTACTGGAGGATTGTCACCTTCATGCATATCATTCTCTTTATAATAGGACACATAGGCATTGAGCTGACCAAGATATTCATGACGGAACTCATCATTCTTCAATTCCACTATGACATTGCAATGAAGTATGCGATTATAGAACACCAAGTCTGCAAAGTAGTATTCGTCATCAATAATCATGCGCTTCTGCCTTGCCTCGAAACAAAAGCCTTTGCCCAGTTCCAAGAGGAAATCCTGAAGATGGGTGATAAGAGCGTCTTCAAGGTCGCCTTCTGTTATGACATCTTTAGCTTGAAGTCCTAAGAACTCAAAAGTGAATGGCTGACGAATAACGAGTGCAGGCGAAGTAGTCTCAGGCTTGATGGAAGCGAGCAGCTTCTCAGGATCTTTGCTTACTCCACTACGGAAATACAGGTTGGTGGATATCTGACGACGCAGTTCCTTGACAGACCATGTGCCTTTGATGCACTCCGTTTCGTAGAAGAAACGGGCAAGAGGGTCCTTCTGCGTCATAATCTCACAAAGATGTGAGAACGGAAGTCTTTCAATTATCATTTTGGCTGGTGTAGTAAATTCATCCGATGGCGTCGGATGAATTTCTAACGAGTCATTCTTCAATCCATCCGATGACATCGGATGAATCTTACCAATTATTTTGTGCAACGCTGTCGCACTAATTGGAAATAGTCCTGCAACTTGAGGATACAGATTATAAAAAGTGCGTGAATTGCGAAACAAAGTTTCATTCAATCCCTTTGTATTCACACGCTCTTCCAAACGCTTCAAGAGGCGCTCGCCATACTTTGCTCTATCACTACCTTTCTGCTCATATTCCACAATATAGCATCCTATGAGCCAATTGCGGAGAGTTGCCATCTGATTCACAGCACGAATGGCACCAGATTGGGCTGTCTGATGTGTCTGTAGGACTGAATTTGCCAATTCATCGAAAGACGGACTTTGATTCTGCTCCCATCCCTCAACTATCTTCGTTAGCAACGCCGGGGTTGATTCTATATCTTTCATGGTGTCCATATCATTTGTTATTTTCAATTCTTATATCATCCTCTACACCTCATAGTGCCATCATCACCATCAAATCTTTCCACTTTGCTGCCCCCGGAAATACTCTTCTATTTCGGAATTCAACATGGCATAATCGCGGTCATAGTCCTTGAGGATGAGACCATGTTCGAGGAGGGTGATACGTGAACAGATGTCGAGAGTGTGAGTTAGATTGTGGGATGACACGATGATGGTGGCTTTATGCTCATGGCTATAGGTCTCGAGCAGATATTTCATGGCCAACTGCGAGGTGGGATCGAGGAAATTGAAAGGCTCGTCGAGCAGCAGCAGATGGGGATGATGAAGCATGGCTCCAATGATGCCCACTTTCTGTTTATTGCCCATGGAGAGATTGCGAATGAGCGTTTTCTGTCCCAATATTTCCCCGTTCATAAAACCATCGAACTGAAGGAGCCTGTCATGCAGGACATCGTCCTTAATACCCGATATCTTGGCAATGAAACGAAAATATTCTTCAGGGGTCAGATAGTCAATAAGGAAACCTGTATCGACAAAAGCACCCGTATAGGCTTTCCATTCTTCACTCTTTGCCGTGTCGCACGACACTGGCACTCCATCAACATATCCGTCAATGGTGACACATCCCGTATCAGCATGAAGAAGATCCAGTATGATGCGGAAAAGGGTTGTCTTTCCCGCTCCGTTATTACCCACAAGACCAATTATTTCGCCACTGTGAATGGCGTAATGGTCAATGTCGAGGGCTTGCTTGTCGCCAAATGATTTGGTCAGTTTTTCGATTGTTAAGTTCATCTTGCACTATTTATGAATAGTTCCCAGAAACGTTGTCCCGAGCCTATCTGGAATTTCTGAATCCGTCCATATTGGCGTATCGACGTTTCATGAATCGTTTGTATATGTCGCGAAGCCACAAAGGATGCAGCACCGTTCCTATCAATCCTATGGAGAGCATCAGGATGGAGGCAATGGAATCGTCAAAACACTCCACCAGCGCATACATGACCAGCATCGGAAGGAACAACGCGCCTCCCGCCATGAGCATCTGCACCTTCGTGTCACGCCCCGTCTTGGTAAGTTTTTCGTTCAGGTGGATAGTCATGTCGTTATAAACTGCCAATTGAAAAATGAAGGGGAACACCGCCCCTGACGTGAACAACATACATCCTAACGCTGTCAGCCACGTGATTTTTCCCTCCATGATGGGCATGATTGAGAAGAGCAGCGGCACAATCAAAATCATGCACTGGAAATAATATTTGGCTTTCAATAACGAAAGCACGGTTTCCTTACGCACCATCAAACCATCTATATAGTTTCCTTCAGCACACATCACCATCGTCAACGTCATCACACCCAAACATGTGAAGCAATACATACATATGAAAACGCGCATGAAGGGAAACTCGTCATAAATGTCGGAGAAAGAGAAAAGGCCACAAAGCATCAGCATACACAAGGCGCCCGTAATGAACTGCTTCCTCACCACCAGGTTGCGCACAGTCGATTTCAGTTCCAGCTTAAAATATTCTCCTATCACTCCGAAACGGTCGAGAAAAGTCATGTTGTGCGTCTTGAACTGCTTGACCACCTCGGTTTTAGCGATTTCCACATAAATAGCCACTTTCTGCAAACGGAAATTGACGATGTACAATGGCACCACAGCTGCGACAAAGAGCAGCCAACACATAGGATTCCACTGACAGAAACCACGCATCAAACGCACCGTGCCTTGAAACAACCATTGAGAATCAGTATCGAAGAAGATGCCAAAATATGCCAGTGCCGCATACGTAATTACGGGTATGACGATAAAGAAAAAGTTGCGATTCAACAGGGTTCGCCAAAGCAGATACCAATAACTGTTCAGCACATACATGAGCCACCAGCCAATGATGAAGCCGAAAAAGCCCGTGATGCCGTAGAAATGAGGAATGGAAAGAAGTCCGAAAGGAACAAAGAAGAATGCCCAGAAGAGGTTGTAAGGTTGCAATCCCATACGCAGCAGGAACGTATGCAGCAGAAAACCTGTGGGGATGTTGTGAAGTTTGTATTGCTTGATGTTTTGGGCAGGTGTTTCTTGCATGGCAAAACGAGACAGGAAATCGACAATGAGGAACCATATCATGCCTCCATCAATCCAGTCGAATGCCTCCAGTGCAGAACCCTCGAAATAGGAATAGGCAGCGAAGCCCAACATGACCAGATAAACTGCCCAAAAAGCAATGAAGATGTAACTTAGAATCTTCATTACCATCTTTTTCTCAAACATCGGATGGCGACGTGCCTGCAACCGCTGATTGTGAGAAATGAGCTTATATAACAACCGTACCCTCGAGAACTCCATTATCTCAAGTCCACTATTTCTGCGTCAGGATAATTTTTCTTGTTAAATCGGAAAGTGGATTCCGTATACTTCTGATTTTTCAAGAAGGAATTGCAACGAATCGATGTGACTGCCCCTTTCGGAGAAGTCATCTTGATGAGTGTCGGATTCTGAGTGGATTTGTTGATACGCACCACCACCTTCTTGTAGGGGCTTCCCTGCTTGCCTGTCAGAATCACCTCGTGTTCTTTCGCCGTACCCTTCCCCTTCTTGGCTGTGTAACCTTTCTTGTAGAAGGAAAGGAACGCATACGGATTCATCTTTGCCACTGCATCGGCAGAGGGCGTAGAGATGTTCACCTCATCATTCGCCTTCACATACGTCCACATTGTCTTGCCGTCAAACCATGTGATGGTACCACCCATATTGAGCACAAACTTCTGTTGCTGCAGTTTGATGTAGCCGGCGGATGAGCCACCTTCCACCTCAAACGTGAAGTCAATCTTCACATTGCCAGCCGACCGCAATGCAGCAGCCGACCTATCCAATATCTTTGTAGCATCCTGTGCCTGAACAAACAAGGCTGCCACAAGAGCCATCAGTGTCAAGACAATCTTCTTCATCGTTATCCTATTGTATTCAAAAGTCCTTCCAATGTCAATGGGTCTTTAATCAGCACTTCACGCGGTTTGCTACCAACTTGTGGCCCTACAACACCCATCTTCTCCAACTGATCCATAATCTTGCCCGCACGGTTGTAGCCGATAGAATAGTTACGCTGAATCATTGAAGTGGAACCACTCTGATTGTTCACCACGAATTTGGCCACATCAGCAAACATAGGATCCAAATGTCCTTTATCGACTGTACCCATACCGGCTCCACCGTCTCCTTCTGCATCAGCCACTTCTGGCAGATACAATGGATGCAAGAATGACTGTTGGGTGGCAATATGATGACAAATCTCATTGACTTCAGGAGTATCAACAAACGCACATTGTACACGAACCGGCTCTGCTCCTGACAGAAACAACATGTCACCCTTGCCAATCAGTTGGTTGGCACCCGCACGGTCAAGAATAACACGAGAGTCCATCATCGAACTCACCTTGAAGGCTATCCTCGTCGGGAAGTTTGCCTTGATGGCACCACTGATGATGCTGGCTTGTGGACGTTGGGTTGCAATAATCATGTGGATGCCGACGGCACGGGCCAATTGGGCGATACGGCAAATCGGATGTTCCACTTCCTTACCTGCCGTCATAATCAGGTCACCAAACTCATCGACAATGACCACAATATAAGGCATGAATTCATGTCCATGCTCAGGATTGAGACGTCGGTTCTTGAACATCTCGTTGTATTCCTTGATATTACGCGCTTGGGCACGTTTCAGGAGGTCGTAACGGCTATCCATCAACGCACAGAGTGAGTTGAGCGTCTTCACCACTTTCTGCACATCCGTAATGATACAATCCTCCTCCTCTTCCAGACGCGCCAAGAAGTGGTTCTCGATAGGGCTATAAATGCTGAACTCCACCTTTTTGGGGTCAACCATCACAATCTTCAATTCAGACGGATGCTTCTTGTAAAGCAATGAGGTCACAATGGCATTCAATCCAACGGACTTACCTTGTCCTGTCGCACCAGCCACCAAAAGATGGGGAGCTTTGGCCAAGTCAAACATAAACACCTCATTGCTGATGGTCTTACCAATGGCACATGGCAACTCCATCTTACTTTCCTGATAGATACGGCTGTTGATGACACTCTCCATCGACACGATGCACTTCTTCTTGTTTGGTACCTCAATACCAATGGTACCTTTACCTGGAATCGGTGCAATGATACGAATACCTTCTGCTGCCAACGATAATGCGATATCATCCTCAAGATTGCGAATCTTGCTAATTCTCGTACCTTCTGCTGGCACTATCTCATACAATGTAATCGTAGGGCCAATCGTTGCCTTGATACTCTTGATTTCCACGCCGAACTGCTTGAGCACTTGAATGATTCTGTCTTTATTGGCATTCTGCTCAATCATGTCAATCTGAGGAGTTTGGTCATCAGATTTCTTCAGCAGTCCTAATGTCGGGTACTTATAATGTTCCAAATCCAATTTAGGATCGTATGGCGTATTGATGTCACCACGCATAATTTTGCCACTACCCTTCTCCGTCTCTTTTGCTTCAACGGTCATGCCCGTATTCGTGGATGGCAACTCTGTCAAATCCACATCCAGTACATCGCCGTCCAAATGATTCTCATCCTCATCATCTCCAGCCGCATCATTTCCTGCAGTGCCGTTCACATCATCAAACTCGACCACATTCGTGACATCCTCATCGCTTCCGCTCGCCACATGTTCTATCAAATCATCCGTATAAGCATCTTTGTTGTTGATGGCATCCATATCAATATCACCTTCCTCCGCCTCTTCATTATCGTCATCCTCATCATCACCCTCTTCATCGTCGTCATCTTTTTTCATGAAACGCTTCAATCTCTCCGGGTTTATCTTCTTCAAGAAATTCAATCTGAACGCATTGCGAATCATCTCAATCGTTTTGGTGCTCATGTAAATGAGATACAAAACAGCCGTAATGGCCAATACCGCCAACAAACCAGGAGCACCTATTAACTGAGTGAGTGCCTTCACCACTTGAATGCCATGATTACCACCCAATTTCAAGAAAGACCCCTCAAAAAATGGGAACAGATAACCAAACGCCGCCAAGAATACACTTGTCCATAACATCAGCAGAGTCATCAGAATGAACTTCCTCACAAGGGTAAACTTGAAGATGCGCATGAGGCGGAAACCAAGAATAATCAAATATGGTGGAATGATGAACGAAGCCAAACCAAACAAATCGTTCAACAGGTAATAAGCCACGATAGCTCCCCATGAGCCACACACGTTTTTGTACTTCAAACCCGTGTTCAGCACGTCCGATTTACTCTCCACCAAACTAAAATCCGCCTCGCCAGTGAAGAGATAAGAAACCATCGCGATTAAGATAAAAACCGCCAGTGTTACAAATAACAAACCCACACAGAACGAAAAAATTTCGCCTTTGCCGAAGCCTACGAAAAAATCTCCGGCCGACAATTTTTCCTTTTGTGCAGCAGCATATTTACTGTTTCTCTTTTTCTTAGATTGTCCTTTGTTCGTTGCCATCCGATGTGGTCTATTGTTTTCAATTAGAAGATTTTGCAAAGTTACAATTATAAAAGAATAAAACAAAGAAAAAAAGAATTTTTCTTTTATTTTAAGGAATGACAACGCTCATAATGGCCTGTAAGTTTCATTTAAACCTACATATCACTGGTATTTTTCCAGCGCTTTCAACGCCTTTCCTCTGTTCAGTTTGAAGTATGTCTCGCGCAAACCCGCAAGCCAAAGATCCGGATGATTCTCATCAAACTTACGCGCCTGTTCAAACGAGCGGCATGCCTGTTTGTACAAGTCATCAATAGCAGACTTTTTCTTCGTGTAGGTAGGGTCAGACAAAGGTACATTAAACTGGGCGTATGCGGCATGAGCCTGACGCAGATAGATGTTGCCGATAGAGGCATAAGCATCGGCATCATCCGCCTTGATTTCGATGCATTTAGAAAAAGACTGGAGCGCTTCCTCATCTTTGAAGAGCAGTGCTTGTTCCGTTCCAGCCATATACCAGTAGTCACGTTTCTGGGGATAAAGTTCCGTCATTCGTGATGCCTTTTGTAAGGCTGTGCCATAATCAGCCAGTCCATTATAGTGTTTCATCAGCGTCATGAAGAAATACTCAATCTCTGGATAATTGTCGAATCCTTGCTCTAACAGACTCACCATCTTCACCGTATCTTTCACCTCTGCTGCTGACTTACTTCCTATTTCAAGGATTTGACTTTCCAACTTCGTATCTTTCAATCCTTCAGATAAATAATCGATAACACCTCGATGATTACTAGAACCATAGGCACTCAACACAGCAAGCACCGACACTTCCACTTGGTCATCAGGATCGGTCAAGGTCGAATTGCCTTTCGTGTCAGAAAAAACATCGGATGCTTTCGTCTGCAAATACATGTCGAAAAAGCGGAAGGCATTGCCATAATCCTTTTTTATATAATAATATTTGCCTGCGCTCAGAAGATTCTTTCGATACCCAAGCATCGTCTGCCCCACTCCAACTCGCAACTTCGGAGTCATTTTCTTCCCCGCATTCAATTTAGCTACGACTGCCACTTGTTCAACACTGTCGCACAGGATGCCAGTCTCGTATAGTTCATAGATGTAACCGAAATAACTTACCGTGTCTGGCTTTGAATTGAGGTATATCTTGCGATTTTCCTGACCGATGAGTTCATTCAAAGCATCCATTTTATAGCGGTAGAACTGAGCATCGGCTTTTGCCTCATCATATTTCTTCAAAGCCTCATCAATGGTCTGCTTTGCCTTGGTATAGTTTTTGTCTTTCATGCAAGAACGATACGTCTTCACGACAGCAGACCGTTTGAACACATCAGTCGGTTTCTTGCCGCCATTATCCGCAATAGATATTGATGGTAAAAAACAAAGCAGGACAAAAATGATGACACTTAAGTATTTCATATTCAAAAAAAATCTTGTGAGAAAGAAAAATTGCACCACCCCACACGGAGATGGTGCAACTTTTTTTGAGTATTTTATAGCGGTTTAGTTAAACCACTTCACGTAGCAGAAATCCTGACGGTGTGGCAGATCAGCATTCTTAGGATACATGCGGTAAGCCACCTTGAAGCTACCAGCAATTGGAATGACATGAGTGCCCTCGAAGGTGTAGAGATTGCCTTCGCGCTTTGTCACCTTCAGAGGCTCCACCTGTGCGATATGCTCACGACCGTCTTCATCACGAAGGATAGTGACGAGTTCGAAGCCAATGGCATCATCCAAACCTTGTTCGTCAATCACATACTTGAGTTTGTACTTCTTACCTGAAAGCACATCGCCCTTCAGCATGTCCTCTGCTTTCTCGAAAGAAACAACATTGATGCCATCCCAGCGTGAAGCCACCAGTTCCTTCCATGCAGCGATGTCCTTTGCCTTCTTGAAGTTGTCAGCAAAAAGAACCTTACGGCGCTCTGCCAATGGGCAATAGAACTTCGTGAAGTAATCGTCAAGCTGACGCTTCATGGTGTAATGAGGTGCAATCTGAGCAATAGAGTTCTTCACTGTCTGAATCCAACCCTCAGAATAGCCCTTTGAGTTGCGAGCGTAGTAGAGTGGCAGGATTTCGTTCTCGAGCAGCGAGTAGATGGTGGCAGCATCGAGTTGGTCTTGCTGTTCCTGATTCTGGAAAGTGCGCTTGTCAGTCAATGCCCATCCTGCGCCCTCGCGATAACCCTCAAGCCACCATCCGTCAAGCACGGAGAGGTTGACAACACCGTTCATCAAAGCCTTTTCGCCAGATGTACCGGAAGCCTCCAATGGACGTGTTGGCGTGTTCATCCAGATGTCCACACCTGTCACAAGACGGCGAGCAAGTTTCATATCGTAGTTCTCAAGGAAGATAATCTTGCCGAGGAACTCTGGACGACGGCTAATCTCATAAATCTTCTTGATGAGACCCTGACCTGCACCATCTGCAGGGTGAGCCTTACCAGCAAAGAGGAACTGAACGGGATAGTTCGGATTATTCACAATCTTAGCCAGACGGTCGAGGTCTGAGAAGAGAAGGTGAGCACGCTTATATGTAGCAAAACGACGGGCAAAACCAATCGTCAACGCATTCGGATTGATCTTCTCAACAATAGAGACGATGCGAGATGGGTCACCCTGGTGCTTGAGCCAATCCTCCTTGAAGGCCTTCTTGATGTACTCAATGAGTTTAGCCTTCAACGCCAGACGCGTGTTCCAGATTTCCTGATCTGGTACATTGTAGATAGCCTCCCAAATCTTTTCGTTCGACTGATCTGACAGGAATGACTTGTCGAAAGCCTTGGCATAAACGCTCTTCCACTCAGAAGCAGTCCATGTTGGCATGTGCACACCATTCGTCACATAACCCACATTGTCCAATTCCTCTGGGAAGTAACCCTTCCAGATGCCATTGAACATATCCTTTGACACCTTGCCATGCAACCAGCTCACACCGTTCACCCATGAAGAGGTGTTGCAAGCGAAGGTTGACATACAGAAACGTTCGCCCTTGTCATCTGGGTTTACACGACCCATTCCAACGAACTCGTCCCAGCTGATGCCCAACTTCTCTGGATACTGACCCATATACTTACCGAAGAGAGACTCGTCGAAATAGTCGTGACCGGCAGGTACAGGAGTGTGAACGGTGTAAAGAGAAGAAGTACGAACCACTTCGAGTGCCTCGTTGAAAGTCAAGCCACTCTCCACATATTCAACCAGACGCTGTACGTTGGCCAATGCTGCATGACCCTCGTTGCAGTGGATGATATCCTTCTTGATGCCCAGCTTATTCAGCAACAGGATACCACCGATACCCAACAAAATCTCCTGCTTCAGACGGTTCTCCCAGTCACCACCATAAAGAGCGTGAGTGATGGAACGGTCGTACTCAGAGTTCATTTCATTGTCAGTATCAAGCAGATACAGTTTCACACGACCTACGTTTACGCGCCAAACGAGAGCGTGTACAGTATAGTTGTTGTAAGGAACATCGATAACCACCTGGTTGCCGTCTGCGTCGAGTTCGCGCTCGATAGGCAGGGTTGGGAACACCTGAGCCTCATAGTTGGCCACCTGCTGACCTTCCATAGAGAGGGTCTGGGTGAAATATCCGTAACGATAGAGGAAACCAACTGCACAGAAATCGATGTTGGAATCTGAAGCCTCCTTCACGTAGTCACCGGCCAAGATGCCAAGACCACCAGAGTAAATCTTCAGAACGTGGCTCAAGCCGTATTCCATACAAAGATAAGCTACAGATGGGCGCTTCTTGTCAGGTTTCACGTCCATGTAAGCACGGAACTCCTTGTATACTTTATTGATGCGCTCAACAATCTTCTTGTCACCAGCGATAGACTCCAACTTCTCATAGTTCATGCGACCAAGGAAAAGAACGGGGTTCTGCTGTACATCGTGCCACAGTTGAGCATCCATATCGTTGAAGATATGGCCAACTTCGTTGTTCCACGACCACCACATGTTGTGGGCAATCTCGTTCAGCGGCTCAAGAGCAGCAGGAACGGACGATCTAACACTGATTTCACGCCAGTTAGGCGTGTTGGCGTTGCTTGCCTGAATTCTCATAGTTGTGTATTTGATTTGAGTATGTTAATAATTCGTGTTAATGAAAATCGCTTATATATTAATAATGTGTATTATCACGCAAGGCGTTCATCGCGTTTCAGCAGCGCCTTGTTGTATGCTTCGTAATAATATTTGATGAAGTGCTTCCAAAGTGCCTTTTCAGCCACCTTCTCAGCATTCTTACGGGCAGCGTTCACCTGCTTCTTGTCCATCTGCGAGAAATGCAGGATGGTATCACGTATGGTGTTGCTCACCTCATCAAAATTATAGTCAGAACGGTGAATGGTCTTCACACCGTCTTCTATCTCGCTGTACCTTCCCTTGAGGCTGTTTGCCCAAAGGCCAAAACCAGCCAAATCCGTCGTGATGCAAGGCACGTGGAAAGCAACTGATTCCGTGGGAGTGTATCCCCAAGGCTCGTAATAGGATGGGAACACCGTCAAGTCGGTGCCAATGAGCAAATCGTAGTATTGCTGGTTGAAGATACCATCGCGGCCATCCAGATAGCAAGGCACAAAAATCACCTTCACCTTATCCTCTGGACGGTTATGCATATCCAACCAGTTCATCTGCCCTAACACTTTATCACTATCCTGTTCATTCAGCACATGGGTGATGCGTGGGTCGCCAATAGGTTCGCCACTCTGTTTCTTGCTCTTCAAGGCAGTCTTCAAGTCCTCACGTGCCTCTTTCATCCATGAAGGCACCATCACAAAAGCCAGCACATTCTTCTCCAGGCGGTCATCCCAGCGCAAACGGTTCATGGCGTCGATGTAAACATTGACACCCTTGTTCTGGTATTCGTAACGGCCACCCGTGCTGACGATAATCGTATCGTCATCCAAGTCAGTGCCCATCAGCGTGTTAGCCACCTTCAGCATGAGTTTACGGGCTGCCTTCCTTGCCTCGTTGAATTTCTCGGCAGGCGATGGCACAAAGTCATTCTCGAAACCGTTCATCAGGATTTCATCAGCAGGCTTATCCAACAGTTCCGCACATTCCTTGCCCGTTATCTCGCTGACCGTCGTGAAGCAATCCACATTCCATGCAGCCTGCTTCTCCACCGAATGTTTAGCCTCCACATTCAGTTCGGAAGCCATTTGGTCGCCATTGTAGGCCGAAAGATAATCGTATAGCGGCTTGTTGTTGCCAGCGATGGAACGTCCAATGGTTGTAGCATGCGTGGTGAACAGCGTGGCCACTTCCGGCACATACGTCTTCACATACAACGCTGCCAGACAGGTCTGCCATTCATGTGCTTGGAACACCACATTGTCTTCCTTGCTCAAGCCGAAGAACTTATAGTAACTCTCCACCACCTTACCTGCTGCCCACGAGAACATCAGGCTTTCATCATAATCACCGTATGCATTCAGAGAGTTGATTTGATAATGATTCCACGCCCATGCGAAAATATCATTTTTCTGTTCAAAGAATGGCTGAAAGTCCACAAGAATTGCAATGGGTTCACCAGGAATCTGCCATCTTCCCACACGGAAAGACACGCCATCATATTCAGCCGCGCTCTTCTTCCACTGAGCAAGCAGCGTCTTGCTTTCCTTAAAAAGTGGATTCTTCTTTTCTTTCCAAAAGTCAGGACCAATGAAAAAAACTTTGTCAGACAGCTTTTCTTGCAGAGTCTTTGCACGTGTAGACAACACCGTGTATATACCGCCTACCTTATTGCATACCTCCCAACTAGATTCAAAGATATAATGAGGTTCTTGTGTCTTCTTTTTAGCCATAAACGTCAAGTAAAATTCTTTTTACTTTGTATCAAATCGGGTGCAAAGGTACTGATTTTTTTTGATTTAAGAAAATTTTGAATAAAAAACATGATGAAGATTTTCAAAAAGACGACGAGCCCATTCATTATGCGGTCAAACGGGTTCATCCTCCAACATCGCCAGAAACTCATCCTCCGACACAATAGCCACGCCTAAACTCTGGGCTTTCTCCAACTTGGCAGGCCCCATGTTTTCACCAGCAAGGATAAAAGTGGTCTTCTTCGATATACTGCCCACATTCTTACCGCCGTTCTGCTCAATGATGGCCTTGTACTCGTCTCTGGAATGTTTCTGGAACACACCCGAAATGACGATGTTCTTGCCAGCCAACTTATCGGTTTGCCCCGACAACTGCTCCTCAGAAAGTTGCATCTGCACACCCTCCTGAGCCAGTTTGTCCACCATCTCCGCATTCTTGGGGTCTTGGAAGTATTTGACCACCGACTCGGCAATCACCTGCCCCACTCCATCCACTTCCATCAACTGTTCGACGGTGGCATTCCTCAGGGCTTCCATCGACTTGAAGTGACGGGCAATCAGTTTAGCGGTTGTCTCACCCACAAAACGAATGCCGATGGCAAACACCACACGCTCAAACGGCACATTCAGGGTCGATTTCACACCATCCACCACCTTTTGGGCAGACTTCACCCTATTCTTGTTATAACCACAAATCTCAGCAACCGTCAGTTTGTAGAGGTCAGACACATCATGAATCAAGCCACGCTGGTAGTAGTCATCCACCGTCTCAGGACCAAGGCTGTCGATATTCATCGCCTTACGGGAGATGAAATGCTCGATGCGCCCCTTGATTTGCGGCGGGCAGGCACTATCGTTGGGGCAATAATGTGCCGCTTCACCTTCGAATCGCACCAGTTCCGCACCACATTCCGGACAGGTCTTGATGAACTGCACCTTCTGCAAGCCCTCTGTGCGCTGGCTCTTATCGACACCCACCACTTTGGGAATGATTTCGCCACCCTTCTCCACATACACCATATCGCCGATGTGCAAATCCAGTTCCTCCATCACATCAGCATTGTGCAGCGAAGCACGCTTCACCATCGTGCCTGCCAACTGCACAGGATTCATGTTCGCCACAGGTGTCACAGCACCCGTTCTGCCCACCTGGTAGGTCACCTCATTCAACCTCGTGCAAGCCCTTTCAGCCTTGAACTTATAGGCAATCGCCCAGCGAGGACTCTTGGCCGTATAGCCCAAATGCCGCTGTTGCCTCAGCGAATTGACTTTCAGCACGATGCCATCCGTCGCCACAGGCAAGTTCTTCCGCTCCTTGTCCCAATAGTCGATGAAAGCCAGCACCTCGTCAATGCTTTTACACTTCTTCATGCCCTGCGAAATCTTGAAGCCCCACGAGGCAGCGCGTTGCAGATTCTCGTAGTGGAAACCATCTGCAGGAATCTCGTCGCCCAATATATAATATAAGTACGCGTCCAGGCCTCGTTGCGCCACCACCTTCGAACTCTGCGACTTGAGAGTGCCACTCGCTGCATTCCTCGGATTGGCAAACAAAGGCTCCTCCCGCTTCGCCCTTTCCTCGTTCAGTTTCTCAAACGAAGTCCAAGGCATCAAAATCTCGCCACGAATCTCAAACTCATGCGGATAGCCGCTCCCCTCGCGCAACTTCAGGGGGATGGAACGGATAGTCCTCACATTGTTCGTCACATCATCGCCCTTCACCCCATCACCACGCGTGACCGCCTGCACCAATTCACCATCCACATACGTCAGCGAGATGCTCAACCCGTCATACTTCATCTCCGCACAAATCTCAAAATCCTCGCCTTCCAGCCCCTCCTTCACACGGTTGTAGAAATCGCGCACCTCGCCCTCATTGTACGTGTTCGCCAGCGACAGCATCGGATACTTATGCGCCACAGCCTTAAACGACTGGTTCAAGTCGCTGCCCACCCGCTGCGTCGGCGAGTTCGCATCAGCATACTGCGGATAGAACAACTCCAAGTCCTCCAGATGATGCATCATCTGGTCAAACTCAAAGTCCGATATCGTCGGCTGATTCAACACATAGTAATTGTAATTATGCTGCTCCAACTCCTTCCTGAGTTGCTCAATCTCTTCTTTAGGTGTCATAGATGTCATGTTCTTTTATCATATCTCACTTGCAAAGGTAACACTTTTTCCTCTATCAACAAAACATTTCAACCCACTTTTCTTTTTCACTTCCATGTAATAGTCCTTACTACATGGAAGTGATTTGCCTGATTAGATGGAAGTCATCATCCTGAATATGTGCGGCTGCGGGATGTCATCTCCGACGGGATGTGCGAAATCATCGGACGTCATATCGATGACCTCGAACGCCAATGCGGATTATCAGACGCTCACGGACGCGACAGTTGGGAATATCAGGCAGGCGACGGCTGGTACAACGACCTCCGCTACGAGAAGTACGAGTACGACATCGATTGGGATGAATGGCGCGACGAAATCATTGCCTGGCGCAGCGAACTACTCGCCAACCAGCAGACAATGCGCATCTTCCGTGAAGGACAAGGAGACCTTCCCCCCTCCTCGCAAAACTTCTTCGACTATTGGAACGACTACAATTCCGATACAGAGGACTACAATTTCAAAATCGACGACTGGGATAATTCCTAGCCGTCGATTTTTTTTTCGCTGAAATAAAACCATGTCTCCGAGCGTTACAGTTGTTACAGTTGTTACAGTTCAAATCAACGATACCCAAAAGTCAAAAATAAACTCTATATTTATTAATAAATATAGGAGTATTTTTAGGGTTTGAGAACCCTAAAAAATAACTGTAACAACTGTAACAACTGCAACGCTTGGGGGGGGCAAATGGGTGTTATGTATCTTTCGGTGTCGATGATTCGACAATGGCGTTATCGACTCATCGAGAGCGACGTTATCGATTCATCGAGAGTGGAGTCGTCGATTGATCGATGATGGAAGTGGGTAGGTATAGAAAGTGGAATGTGAGAGGTGGCAAATGAAAGGAGAGTCCCTTGATTTATTCCATGTTCATCAATCGAAGAAACTCTATAGGTGAAAAACCATCTCTGTTTTGTACCACATCAATCAACACATTTGCATCAAGGAAAATCTTTGTTGCCATCACTTACATGTATTTTTCAGATGTTACGGCGACCAGATCTTCCTTATAATCCCCATCTTCAGGTGTTGAAGGAACGGCTGAAAGTGCCTTAATGCGTTTGCTGATAGTGATCTTTCTGTTCAACCCCTTGGGATGAACTTTCTTTTCCGAAGAATCCTCTTTACAAACTTGTTCAACAAAAACAAGCAGTTGCTGCAGAACACGGATATTGTTCTCGTGCTCCACATGATTCATTATCAGTTTCCGAAGATTGGCCACTGATGGCGTTGCCTTATATACAAATACAGGCTCTTCTGCTTTCATGCCATTTTACTTTTTCCGTTGCAAAGATACGCTTTTTTCCTCCATCCCTCCAAACAAAACCCCAACTTTTTCACTTCACCTCCTGTTCCCACAAAAAATCCGCCTCCAAGCCGATGAGATGGGATTGGAAGCGGATTGGTATGGAAATTGGAATGTGAGAGGTGGCAAATGAAAGGAGTCCCTTGATTCAACTCTATTATAGATTTCCCTTTTCTCTTTCCTCGATAAAAAGTAAATATTGACTGAGGGCGGCAGACATGTTGTTGTGCTTCCGTTTGTTCTCTTCGACGAAGTCTTTTGATGATTTGAGCATATCAATACAGAGACGTACATCCTCTGAGGTGGTGTAACTGAAGATGGAATCTGCCTGAGCGTCCACCTCTTTATTGATCCACTCCCTGACAGCATGATCCAAAGTGTTGGTATAGCTATTTGCTGTACTTTCTTTTCTTCTTTTTGCGAGGAACGAATGGAACTGCATTTTGATGGGCCAATCCCAACGAGAGGCTTCCTCATTGATAATGGGCTTCCTCATTTCAGTTCCTGGCTTTCCTTCTTCTATCTTCAATCCCAAATGATAGTAGTCAGAGATGCGTTTCAAGTCTTCCGTTTTCTGGGCATTGCTGATGTTCGAGTAGATGTACCAACCATCGCATTCATGTTGCCAGATATGACCCGCCACAGGGGGACGTTTCTCCTTGCCGACAAGGTTGAAGCCTCTGCCATGTTCTATTCCCAAAACAGGGATACGCTCCAAGCCAATCTTTCTGAGGGCTTCGATGAAAGTGTCGATAGCTTGGCGACGCCAGATGATGGTACCATCAGGGAAAGTCACCTTCATGCCTTTTGTGGTGTTCTCGATATGCTTTGTAGGTTCATGAGGGGCCACCTCTTCTGGCTCTTCTTCACTTTTCACTGGTTTGCTGCTACGAGGTGTCAGCACTTTAGCGCCAGTCATCTCGCTAATCTTCGTCTTACGACTTAGGGCTACGCTGATAGGTTCGCCAGGATGATACTCCACCACCAGCACCAAGTCACGCTGAATGGGGTTCAGCCTTGGCGCAATATCACTACTGAGGGCAGGTAAAATCTCTTCCTTGATGATACCCTCCTCCAGTTCTTCTACCTGTTGGAGCACTCCCTTAGGCAGTTTCACTCCCACATCGCGAGAGTTCTCAATGATGCTGTATAGCTTTTCAAGTTTCGTCATATTGCTTGATTTTATGATTCTTCTATAATTTTGATTTCTTCTTCTGTTAAGCCATAGAGTTGATAGACAATGTGGTCAATTTGATGCTCTACCGAAGATGTATCAGCATTGGGATTATCTGTTTTTTTATCCAGGATGTTATCCACCAAATCAATAAGAGGTTGCTGCTTGCCTGATGAAATTGATGGAACAGGTATTTGTTTTAGCATTTTCATACTTACTCTAGGAAACAATGTTTGTTTAGATTTATCTCCAAAAGATGCTATATAATATCCAATGGCCTTGGAATTAAGAATAGCTATTAAATATTTTAAATCTATGCTGGACGAATTTGATCTAATAACAAACACTGATTTATTAAACAAAGCAAAGGATTCTATATAAGCACAAATAAGTGTATTAGAAGGTATTTCTCTAACAACAATTCTTGGACCTTCAAAATATTTTCTTGCAGGTTTTGTGTAAAACTCTGCACTATAGTCAATCCACCTATTTGGTAATTTGTCAACGAAATATTTTGTAAAGTGTTTACCTCCATAATCTCTGACATAATGACTGTTTAATTGATAATCGCTATGCAAGAACTTTGATTGTATTTCTTCTGGAGAATGAATAGTGTTGTGATATGGTTGGGCACCTAAACACATTTCAATCCCATTTATCTCATTTAACAAAGAAGATTGCTTTAGCATTTTCTCCTTAATTTGGAATGCAATATCATCTGCATTGATGCTTATTTCACATAATGGAGAGGACTTTACCTTTAATGTGTCTAATTGTAATGATTCCACTCCATTTGCCGAATGCATATTCACTTCAATTTTATTCTTATCAATACCCTTCAACAAAAGGAAAACAATACAATTTACGGATGCATCGAATACAGTCTCATCATAATTATCTATGAAAACAATAGTATTCCCATCAAGTAAATAGCGACGTAATTTTGCACAATTTCTAATGGACAAGAATGTGTTTGGTGTTATGTATGAAAGACTTCCTTTATTAGAGCATAGAGACAATCCTTTTTCTATAAAAAGACGATACAAATCTATTTTTCCCTCTTGATACTTGTAGTAACGCTCATAATCCTTTTTAAATAGTTCTTTATTTATTAGCACATAAGGAGGATTTCCAATCACAATATCAAAACCACCTTGTGAGAACACATCATAGAACCAAGTGTGCCAGAGCATGAATTGGTTATTTCCAGAAAGGTCTAAGTCACCAAAATCAACATTGACGCCTTGCTCTTTGAGTTGCTTCTTCACATTTTCTACAATCTCTTTACGAAGGGATTGCTTCTCATGATGGTCTGTGCAATCATAATATTTGGCCAGCATCTT
>JAEEGS010000041.1 GCA_016280445.1 Bacteroidaceae bacterium | reverse complement strand
CGCCATCAACGGCATGCAGGTGAGCGTTCCCGACGTCGGAGGTTTCTACGTGAAGGTGAACTCGAAGACCGCCCACACGCTCGAAGAGTGCACCACGGACACCATCACCCGCATGTGTCTGGCGTTCCGTCCGGCCAGCGAACTTCGCAAGACCATCACGCAGACCACTGAGACCATCGTCGATGCTCCCTACTCCTATCAGGAGGGATAAGACCCTTCCGACTCCCCTGTTTAGGGGAGGGAAGAACAATGAGAAATCAAATGAAGTATTAACCTAAAACAAAATGCCCTACATGCCGGATGGCTCTCCCCTTAGACAGGGGGAGATGTCCGAAAGGACAGAGAGGGTCTTAAAACTTTATCATTATGTCAAATGTAGCAAAATCGTACTCGACGCTTTCCGTAAGCGGTTCCATGCAGTACTACAAGAAAAAGATGCGCCTCACCTTCCGTGAGGGCAAGCCCGAAGTGTACAAACTGGCTGTGGTTCGTGGCCCTGTCATCAGGGGCGAGGAACTCATCAACTACGCTGCCAACGCGGCACACGTGCCAGCAACCACCGTCCGTCAGGCCAAGTCAGCCATCTTCGATGCCATCGCGTACTTCTGTGCGCAGGGTCGTGTAGTTCAGATTCCCTCGCTGGGTTCGTTCTGCCCACGCACCACTTCGAAGACAGTACACACTGCCGAAGAGACGACCCTGGACACCATCACGCGCAAGAAACTGGTGTGGGTGCCGAAGAAGCAGGTGGCCGACCTGGGCAAGTGGGCAAACATCAGCCTCGTGGAAAACAAGAAACTCACCGAGTTGGCTTGTCCAGAGGCACACGAAGGCGGTGACGACGACGATTAATGCAGCCACACTCCTGAGAGTTGGAAGCAGTGTAGAACGGATTCTCCGCAGCTTCATGAAATAGTTCCCTCGTTGTGCATGTGAAGAGGAACGGTGTTCAAAAGACATCGTTCCTCTCTTTTGTGTGAAATTGTGAAATTGTGAAATTGTGAAATTGTGAAATCGTGAAAAACGAGTTTTCTTTAGTAAGGTTCTGTGCTGAGGTGGTATAAGATGGAGGATATCTTTGCGGTAGGTTTGAAGTCGCTGGCATTATAGGGAACATCAGTGTTGGGGATGTCATCACTGTCTACAAAATAGGTGTAATGCCCATTTGATGCAAATGCCGTTCCTTGATAATAAGTGGACCAGTTCATGCGCTTCTTGGTGAAGAGGGTGCGTGCAGGATAGCCAACGTAGTAACCATCTTGGGTTTTGACGATGGATGCGGAGCCTGCCTGCAGGGTGAGGTGGGACATTTTCTTGTCATCATCAATGTCAACACGGAAGATGTTCTTGCCTGCCTTGGTGAACTGGTAATATTCAACCGTCCATTCTCCGTCTTCATCGGCCATGGTTTCTACCTTCCGTGTGTACTTGTCGTAGAGTCCTGCGTAGGTGGCGGGAATGTTGGCGAAGCGTTGTCCTATCTGGATAGGACCTAACTTGCCGTCTTGAAGGACAAATGTTTTGGCAGCACTTGCTTGGGTGGTTGGTCTCTGTGCTGTTGTTCTTTGTTGTGCATGGAGGCAAAGTGCTCCTGCTACCATGAGAAGGAAAAGAAGATACTTTTTCATAGTGGTTTTGTTTTTAGGTGATTTAAAATGTTTAGGTTGATTTAGAATGTATTGAGCGACTCCACGATGTACATCACCTCCTCGTCGGTCATTGCGGGGTTGAGCGGCAGGCTGAGTTCTTCGTGTGCCAGTTTCTCGGTGACGGGCAAGGAGAGATGGTTGTAAGCCTTGTAGCAGGCTTGCTGATGGGGTGGAATGGGGTAGTGGATGAGGGTTTGGATGCCTCTGTCTTGCAGATATTGCTGCAAATCCTCGCGGCGAGGTGTGAACACGGGGAAGATGTGATAGACGTTGTTGCCCTCGTCCATCAGGGTGGGCAAGCGGAGGGCTTGGTTCTTGATGTTGTGATAGTATGTACGTGCGAGGTCGATTCGTCGGCCGTTCTCGTGGTCGAGATGCTTGAGTTTCACGTCGAGCACGGCTGCCTGCAGTTCGTCAAGTCGGCTGTTGCGTCCCTGCATGGGGGCTACATATTTTTGTGAGAAGCCGTAGTTGGCAAGGGTGCGGAGGGTGTGTGCCAGTTCTTCATCGTTGGTGGTCACGGCACCGCCATCGCCGAGTGCACCGAGATTTTTGCCGGGGTAGAAACTGTGGCAGGCTGCGTGGGAGAGGGAGCCTGTGCGCTGGGTGCCATACAGACAGCCGTGTGCCTGTGCGTTGTCTTCAATCAGCAGAAGATGATGCTCGTGGCACAATGTCTGGATGCGCTCGTTGTAGGTGCAGCGTCCATAAAGATGCACCAGCATGAGTGCTTTGGTGTTGGGGGTGATGGCTTGTTGCAGTGCCTCGATGTTGAGGTCGAGCGTGTCTTCCTCCACATCGATGAAGACGGGGCTTAAATGGTTCTCTGTGATGGCCAAGACGGTGGCGATAAAGGTGTTGGCTGGCACGAGCACTTCATCTCCTTCCTTCAGCCGCCCCATCTCCTTGTAGGCTCGCAGGGTGAGGGTGAGGGCGTCCAGCCCATTGGCCACACCGATGCAATGACGTGTGCCGATGTAGCGGGCATAGTGCGCTTCGAATTGCTGCACCGCCTTGCCTTGCAGATACCAACCGCTTTCCACTACCGTTTGTACGGCAGTTTGTATCTCGTCGGCATGGAGCGCGGTGATGGCTTTGAGATTGAGATAGGGTATTGTCATGGGTTCCATTCGTAGGTGTCGTAACAGATGGTGCGGCCACCGAAACCTTCTTTTTGAGCAACAAGTCCTTCGTTGAGGATGGAGCCGTCGCCCTCGGTGGAGCGTCCGAAATCCATATAGGGGATGTCGGGAAATTCGTGGTGCATCACATAGTCGTGGAGGGCATCGACAGCACCGTTGGATTTGCCGAGGTCGTTGGAGGAACAGTACTGTCCATGCAGCACTTGCTGGGTCAGATAGAAGGTCATTCCAGCCACTATGTTTCCGTTTAATAATGCGTTGTATTGCAGTATGTTATTAGGGAAACGTTTGTGTAGTAGTTCAATCTCTTCCAGCGTGTGAACAGGACGTACTTGATGACGCTCCAGCAGGTTGGTTTCGAGCACTTCCCAGAAAGGGGCGAAATCGTTGGTGCGCACAATTTCAATGCCTGCTTCTTGTGCACGACGCAATCGACGCCGGCGGTCTTTTCGCCACTCCAAATGCTGCTGCATGAAGATGGTTGTTCCGATGTCGCGTGTGATGAGCCGAGCCTTGCATATCCAGAAGAGAGGGTAGAGGTCTTCTTCGGCTGCCACCTGATGGTACACCCATGGGACGGGCTTGTAGATGACTCTTTGGATGCCGTGCTCGTGCAGGTAGTGGTTGAGTTCTTGGAACAAGGTGATGACTTCGGCGGCTGTCACGTTGATGTCCATGAGGAGCCCCCCATAGGTCAGCCCTTGGTGTGAATAGAGCGTGGTTCCGACGATGTTGGCTGGCAGGATGGAGTGCAGACGATTGCCCACGAAGAACATGAGTGAGTGGTCTTCGAAACGGTCGCTGTGGTAGTCCATGTAGTCACGATAGAACAAGAAGGTGGCGTTGCGTGCCTTTGCCACGTATTTGTCCCATTGTTCCCTTTCCAAGCAGGTGTATCGTCTTATTTCAAACATTTGATATATTTGATGAACTCGTCGTATTCGTAGATGTAGTCTTCTTCCTCAAAAAGTTCGGATGCCAGCACCATGCATACGGCACCGCTGGAGAAGTCGTCCAAGGTTCGCCATGTGTTGGGCTTGATGAGCAGTCCTTGCCATGGGTGATTGAGCAAGATGGTTTTTTGTTCCTTTCCGTTGTCGAGAGTCACAGTGAAACTGCCACTCATGGCGACGACTAACTGGTAGAGGCTCTTGTGTGCATGGCCGCCACGGCTTTCACCGCCTGGCACATCGTATGTCCAGTACACGCGTTTGATGTCAAACGGCACATTCTTCATCTGCTCTGCCACGGTCAGGTTGCCACGTGGATCAGTGATTTTGGGAAGTTCTATGATTTCGTAGTCAAGCATTTTCTATTTTCTTTTTACAGTCTTCCATGAGCCACTTGGGTGTGCTGGTCGCTCCGCAGATGCCTACGGATTTGACCCCATCGAACCATTGGAGGTCTATGTCAGACGGGTCGTCAATCATGTAAGAACGGGGGTTGACGGAACGGCATTGGTTGTAAAGCACCCTTCCGTTGGAACTCTTCTTGCCGCACACGAAGAGGATGACATCGTGCTTGGTGGCAAATTTCTTGATGTTGGGAATGCGATTCGCCACTTGACGGCAAATGGTGTCGAAGTATTGGAAACGTGCCCCTTCTTGCATGTTTTCCTCGATGTAGTTGACGATTTCGCGGAAGCCTGCCAATGATTTGGTGGTTTGTGAAAAGAGCAGGATGTCATGACTGAAGTCTAAGTTCTTCGCATCTTCAAGATTCTCAATGACAATGGCTGTTCCGTCTGTTTGCCCCACCAGTCCCACTACTTCTGCGTGTCCGTTCTTGCCATAGATGACAATCTGCCCCCCTTCTTCGTAGGCCTTCCGGATGCGTTTCTGGAGGTTCAGCACCACAGGGCATGTGGCATCAATGAGTTGGATGTTCCGCTCCTTTGCTTTGGCATAGGTCTGTGGAGGTTCGCCGTGTGCTCTGAGCAGCATCTTGGTGTCGTGCAGGGTGTTGAGGTCGGCGTGTCCTACCGTGATAAGTCCCTGATTCTTGAGCCTTTCCACTTCACGGCCATTGTGCACAATGTCACCCAGGCAATAGAGCGAGTCGCTCGTTGCCAGTTCTTCTTCTGCTTTTCTGATGGCGGTGGTCACACCGAAACAGAAGCCAGACTCACTGTCAATTTCTATCAGCATTTTGCAACAATCTCTTTGAATTTCGCGAGCAGCCAAGCACTTTGTTCTTCGCGTGTCATGTCGGAATTGTCCAAGACGATGGCATCTTCTGCCTGTCGGAGTGGGGCCACTTCGCGGTGAGAATCAATGTAGTCACGCTCTTCCACATTCTTCAGGATTTCATCGAAATGGAGGGCGGCTTTTTCTTCCTCAGTCTTGGCCTTTCCCATCAGTTCGTCATATCGGCGTTGTGCCCGAACTTGAGCGCTGGCGGTCACAAACACTTTCATCTCTGCCTGGGGAAATACAGCCGTTCCGATGTCTCGGCCATCCATCACGATGCCGTTCTCCTTGCCCATGGCTTGTTGCTGTTCTGTCAGCAATGCACGGACGAATGGCAATGCAGCAATGGGGCTTACGCGGTTGCTGACGTCCATCTGGCGGATTTCGTCTTCCACCTTATTGCCGTTCAGGTAGGTGTCGGGGCGTCCTGTCGTGGGATTGAACTTGAAACTGATTTGTATCTTCTTGGAGTCAACGGCTGTTTTCAGTTCTTCTTCTTTGATGCCTTCGTCGGGATAGAGCCCATTTTGCATGGCATAAAGCGTGACAGCCCTATACATGGCTCCTGTGTCCACATACACATAGCCGATTTCCTTGGCTAATTGCTTGGCCATGGTACTTTTTCCGCAACTTGAATGGCCGTCTATTGCAATGATAATCTTCTTTTCCATTTCTTATTGCTTTTCTGAGGTCTTAGGATGTTTCAGGTTTTCTACAATGAGAACCCTGCGTTGAGTATGATGGAAGATGCTGCCACATGGTATTTTCCATAGGATACACCTACCTTGAATTTCTTCACGTTAAGTCCGGCACCGAGACTGAAACCAGCCCAGTGTCCTTTGTCTGCCACTTTCATCTCGTGTGCACGACGGAAGTTGTAGCCTAAAGCGACCCATGTGTTTTGGGAGGGCAGAATATCTACGCCCAACACAAAATGTTGAATGAATTTCACGTCATGCCAGCGTGTGATGTCATCGGCGGTCAACGATATTCGCAAAGGGGCGTTGGCAAAATCTTTACTGAGTCCAAAAGCCAAATCGAACGGTAATGATTCTTTGCTGCCATCATCATACAGCGGTTTTATCTGACCGCCAAGGTTTCTTCCAACGGCAGAGAACGAGAAGCCTTTATCTTCGTCAAAGTAGTTGAGCGCCAAGTCTGCTCCTAAAGCGGTGCTGGAGTAGTTGGCATAGTTGCTCTGTATCACTTTGGCTGTGATGGCACCACTCCAACGGTCGCTGAGCAGGTATGAATACGATGTCTGGAAGTTCATATCTTTGGCAGAGAATTTGCCTGTCACGGCGCCGCTTTCATCTGTCTCGTCCATCTTCCCGTAGTTCAGCATTTGTGCGCCAATGGCCCATGTGCCTCTTTCGCCGATGGTTTTCACGAAGCCTGCCGACATCAGGTTGCTGGACTTTATGTAGGAATTGTATCCCAATACAATGCTCTTGTCTGACACGTTGGTCATTAAGGCCGCATTTGTCCACATCATGGTGGCGTCGTCCTCAACGATGCTGATGTTGGCACCACCTAACGCTGCAGAATGGGCACTCATGGGAATGTGGAGGAATTGATAGCCCACTTTCCCGTCTTGTGCCTGCATGACTGCAGTCGTCAGCAGCAATGTTGCCAAAGCAAAGAGTCTATTTGAGTGTCTCATAATAAGTGTCTAAAAGTTTCTTCGCAGCCACAAATGAGGTGATTTGTCCGCCTAACACTTCTTTCTCCATGTCGCCGATGAGGCTTTTAATGGCAGGGTTGTAGTAGAAACTGTTTCGCAGGTGCTCGTTGATGCTTTCATACATCCAATACTTGGATTGTTCATTCCTCCGGTATTGGAAGTAGCCGCTTTCTTTCACTTTGTCGATGTAGCGGAACACCATATCCAACACTTCATCGATGTTCAGTTCGTAGAAACCAGAGTAGCACATCACTTCTGGTACGATGCCGCTGTCGGGCACAGGGAAAAGGTGGAGTGCGTTGCGGAAATGCGATGCTGCCATTTGCGCTTTGTCCACATTGTTCCCGTCGGCCTTGTTGATGACAATACCGTCGGCTATCTCCATGATGCCGCGTTTGATGCCTTGCAGTTCGTCGCCGGTACCAGCCAATTGGATGAGAAGAAAATAATCGACCATGGAGTGGCATGCCGTTTCGCTTTGTCCCACACCCACTGTCTCCACGAAGATGTTGTCATAGCCCGCTGCTTCGCACAAGATGATGGTCTCTCTTGTCTTGCGAGCCACGCCACCAAGACTGCCAGCGGTGGGGCTTGGACGAATGAACGATTTCGGGTGTACGGCCAGTTTCTCCATGCGCGTTTTATCGCCGAGGATACTGCCTTTGGTCTTTTCTGACGAAGGGTCGATGGCCAATACCGCCAGTTTCCCTCCACGATTTTCCAACAAATGTACACCGAACGCATCAATGCTGGTCGATTTACCAGCGCCAGGCACACCGCTGATGCCGATTCTGACGGAGTTGCCAGAGTAGGGAAGGCACTTCTCTATCACCTCCTGAGCGATGACTTGATGCTCAGGCAGTACACTTTCAATGAGTGTGACGGCTTGGCTCAGCATGCTCACGTTGCCCTTTAAGATACCTTCCACATATTCCGCGGGCGTGAAGAGTTTCTGCCTCTTCTTCCTGATTTGATGAAGGTAAGGATTCACGATGGAGGGTTGTTCCACACCGGCATTCACTTGCAAGCCAGCATATTCCTCGCTATTCTCTGGATGTTCCATTGTCTTGTCTGTTATTTTTCAAAGTGCACATTCACCACCTCTTTGGGTCTGCTCGGGTCGTTTGTGATAATCAACACACGTGGCTGAGCCTTCGACATTCCCAGGAATCGGGCATCAACCGTCACCACCATTTTCACCTCTTCGTTCGGTTGCAACTCAGTTTTGGACAGTGATATGGAAATGGCCTGATTAAAAGCCTGTATCTTGTTCATCTTCAGCACACCATTACCTTTGTTGCTGATTTTCACTTCTCCTTTCAATTTGGTTTTCTTGCCCAGTTTCCCGATGTTCAGTTCTGTGGTGGACAGACGGAAGTCAGGTCGGCGGACAAAACCTTCGGTATATTGCAAATCGGGCAGTTTGACAGCCGATACGGCAATTTCGTTATTGGCACTCACCTTGTCGCCAGAGAAGCGAGCCAAATAGATGCTCGTCTGGTTCAGACCGAGGTCTGGTAACTTCTCGCTGTGCAGGGTCAGCTCTATTTTGCCGCGTCGGCCACGGGCAAGCATGGCTGGTTTGTACTCCGCAGTCAGATAAGCGGGCAAGTGCATCAGCGCAGGAGTGTACACCGTCTGGCTGTTGTTCAGCAGTTCAATCTCCATTTTCGTGGAATCTCCAGAATTGATATCTGTGAACTCCACATTGTTTGTGCTCAAGAAGATGTCATCAATGGCATAGGGGTAGAGATCCTCTATTGTCTTCTTCGTTCCGTTGCTCACCAGCGCTTTCATGCGGATGCGTACGGGTTTGTCGCTGGCATTGGTGTAGACATCGATGTAGCGGTCGAAGTGGCCCAGCAATTGTGCATCGTACGTGATTCGTATCTCGCCGTCAGCGCCTTTGGGCAATGCTCTCGAAGTCCATTGTGGTGTCAAACATCCGCATCCTGCATCAACTTCCTTGACAATCAGCGGTTCGCGGTCCTTGTTGGTGAATTTGAACACGGCTGTTATGGGCTTCTTCCACAACGTGGTACCAGCATTCACGGTGTTTTTATCGAACGAGATTCTTTGTGCCCATGCGCCCATAGAAGAGACGATTCCCAGCACACTTATTATAACGTATTTCTTCATCTTTATATTGTCTTGGAGATGGTTATTAAATGCAAAGATACGCTTTTTTCCCCGAACTCACACGAAAATTACATTATTTTGCATAATAAAGAATAGGGAAGGCTCTAAATCGAGTCTTCCCTATCGTTTGTTGCCCTATAGCAGGGGATTACTTGGTTTCGTCAAGTGCGGCAATCTTGGCTTTCACCTCTTCGAGGTCAGCCTTGAGTTTGTCCATCTTGCGGTTCAATTCCTCCACGAGCGCATTGCCTTGCTTAGACTTGCTGGAGAGGGAGAGGAAGCCCAAGTTGTTCTCGTAGGTCTTGATTTCATTCTTGAGGATGTCCATCTGGCGTGTGAGACGAGAACGCAAATCGTTGCCGTTGCCGCCCTTGATACTTTCCTTGAAGCGGTCGAGGCGACGCTTGGCTGCATTCTGATTGGCATAGCCGTAGAGACGATCCATCTGCTCACGCAGTTGTTTGTAGAGTTTGTCCTTCTCTTTGAAAGGAACATGACCAATCTGGTTCCACTCTTCTTGTGCTTCACGCAGATGGGTGCGGAGGTCACCCTCGAACTCTTCAGGCACGATAGCGGCCAGACGTTCGATGACGGCCTTCTTTTTCTCCATGTTGGCTGATTGTTCAGCATGTGCATCCTTGTTGGCTTCCTTCTTGGCGGCAAAGAATGCATCGCAAGCCGCATTGAAGCGTTCCCAAATCTGGTCGCTGTACTTCTTAGGCACGGTGCCGATTTCCTTCCATTTCTTCTGCAATTCCACCAACGCATCTGTTGTGGCTTTCCAGTCGGTGCTGTCTTTCAGCGCTTCAGCCTGTTCTACGAGGTCCAGTTTGAGGGCGTAGTTCTGGTTGAGGTTGTCGCGTACCGTCTGGAAGTATTCGCTTTTGTGTGAGAAGAAATTGTCGCATGCTGCACGGAAACGCTCGAAGATTTTTGTGTTCATCTTCTGTGGAGCATAACCGATGGTTTTCCATTCAGCCTGCAATGCGGTGATTTTCTCAGAGGTGGCATTCCATTCTGCAAACGTCTTCAGTTCTTCCAGGTTGATACCTTCGATGGCCTCACAGATAGCGGTCTTTTTGGCGAGGTTTTCCTCTTCCTTCTGCTTGCGTGCTTCGAAATACTCCTGATGACGCTTGTTGATGACGGTGGAAGCGTCCTTGAAACGTGTCCAAATCTGTTCGCGCAAGTCGCTGGCTACAGGGCCTGTCTCGCGGAAGTCCTGATGCAGTTGCTGCAGTTTGCGGAAAGCCACGATGACATCGGTCTCTTCAGCCAATTGTTCTGCAGCTTCACACAATGCGGTCTTCTTCTCCAGATTCTTCTTGAAGTCGTAGGCACGCAGTTCGTTGCTCAGTTTGAGCGTGTCGTAGAAGGCTTCGACAGCCTGCTGGTAAGTCTTCCAGAGGGTTGTGGCCTTCTCGGCTGGCACTTCCTTGATGTCATTCCACTGCTGCTGCAACTCCTTGAAGTCGTTGTAGCCACGATTGATTTCGTCTGGGTTTTCAGTCAGTGCCTTTATCTTGTCAATAATCTCGATTTTCTTCTGATAGTTTTCCTCGCGTTGCTGTTCAAGAGCAGCAGCTGCTGCGGCACGTTTTTCGCGTACAACAGCCATCAGTTCCTTGAACGTGTTCTCGTCAGGGTCTGGTGTGGAGACATACTCCTCGGCCACACCTCCTTCCTCAATAAACTTCTTGTAGGCCGCATCCGACTCTTGGCGATGAATGCGATAGAAGTGACTCTTGAGGCTGTCGAGTTCTTGGCGAGCGACCTCTTCGTCTCCCTCGGAAATCTCCTTGAGCCGTGCGATAATCTCGGCCTTGGTTTCGTAGGTGGCGATAGAAGTTGTAGCGGTTTCTGCCTGAGGCTCTTCGGCAGCTTCTTCGGCGGTTGCCTCGGTGGTTTCCTCTGCAACAGGCTCGGCTACTTCTTCTGCAACAGGCTCAGATGTCTCTTCGGCTGTTGTCTCGGCTGCTTCTTCTGCAACGATTGCTGGCTCTTCGGCCACAACGGGTTCTGTTGCGGGTTCTGCTGTAGGTTCAACTACAGGCTCCTCAGTGGGGTTCTTGATTTCAGTCATAGTTTTTTAATGTATTATATTAAGCATAATTGTGTATACGTAGATGACTGCCGCAGGAATGGCGAGCAGTGAACTATCAAAACGATCGAGCATGCCTCCATGCCCAGGTAGGATATTGCCGGAGTCTTTGATGCCCAGCCGGCGTTTGAGCAGCGACTCCACCAAGTCGCCCCATGTGCCGATTACCACGACAATCAAAGCAAGACCGGCCCAGAGCAGATGGCTCACCAGAGGTGTCAATGTCTCTGCGAAAGGAATGAAGTAGGCAATGACTTGCGAGGCAACGATGGCGGTAATGCCACCTCCGATGCTGCCTTCCCACGACTTCTTGGGTGAGATGCGTTGGAAAAGTCTGTGCTTGCCTAACCACGAACCGAACAGGTAGGCTCCCGTGTCGTTCGACCAGAGGAAAATGAACAGCGACAGGGCGTACCAATAGTAGTAAGTGACTCCAGCGGGAGTGCCGATGAAGCATAGTGTGTTGAGTGAGGCAAAGGGCAGGGCGATGTAGAGTTGCGCCATGAAAGTCATGCCCCAGTTCTGGATGTTATCGGGGCGGTCGAAGTAGAGTTCGGCCACCAGCAGGTAGATGATGGAGATGAGATATGGGATGAACACCTCGGCTCCCATCATGTTTGTATTGAAAGCCCAAACTGCCACAAACAGATAGGCTGCTGCCACCGTCGTGATGAAGCGGTTGACATGCAGGTGCATGTGACGGTTGACAATGGTAGTGAACTCCCACACCGTCATGGCTGTGATGAGGGTGAAGAGTATCAAGAGTGAGTAGGGGTGTAGTACGATTCCTGCAACAAGGATGATAACGAACAATGCCCCCGTGACGGCTCGTATAATCAAGTTTTTCACGCTTCTTTCTTTTTGTCAGTTTCTGTTGGTTGAGGTTGTTCTTCAGGTTTTTTCTCTGCTTTTTCTGCTTTCTCTATGACGGCCTGAACGATTTTCTGGCGGATGATTTCTTCATTCTCCTTCTTGTGGTCGGTACCATCAGTCTGTGCATTCTCTTCCTCTTTCTTCTCAGCCTCAGCATTGGCGGCCAGAATTTCTTCTGTACGTGAAGTCCAAGGACGCTTGCCAAATATTTCTTCCAGGTCTTCGGCAAATATGACTTCTTTTTCGATGAGTCGCTGTGCCAGTTGCGCATGACCCTCCTTGTGGTCGAGCAGCACTTTCTTGGCACGCTCATATTCGCCAGCAATGAGGTTGCGCACCTCTTCGTCGATGGTCTCGGCAGTCTTGTCGCTGTAGGGCTTGTTGAACTGATACTCTTGGTTGTCGTAGTAGCAGAGGTTGGGCAGTTTCTCTCCCATACCAGCGTATGCAATCATGCCATAGGCGCGTTTGGTCACCTTTTCAAGGTCGTTCATTGCGCCTGTCGAGATGCGTCCGGTGAAGAGTTCTTCAGCGGCACGACCACCCAGCGTGGCACATATCTCATCGAGAATTTCCTCTTTCGTGGAGATTTGCCTTTCTTCGGGCATGTACCATGCTGCACCCAAGGCCTGTCCACGTGGAACGATGGTCACTTTCACCAACGGGTTGGCATACTCAAGGAACCACGAGATGGTGGCATGACCTGCTTCGTGCAGGGCTATGGTCTTCTTTTCTTGTGCGGTGAGCAGTTTTGTCTTCTTCTCCAAACCACCGATAATACGGTCAACGGCATCGAGGAAGCATTGTTTGTCCACCCACTCCTTGTTGTTGCGGGCGGCGATGAGGGCTGCTTCGTTGCACACGTTGGCGATGTCTGCACCAGAGAATCCGGGTGTCTGTCGTGCCAACTGCGCCACATCCACGGTCTCGTCTATCTTGAGGGGCTTCAGATGCACCATGAAGATTTCCTTGCGTTCATTCAGGTCGGGCAAATCGACGTGAATCTGTCGGTCGAAACGACCGGCACGAAGCAAGGCGCCATCCAGAATGTCAGCACGGTTGGTGGCGGCCATGATGATGATACCGCTGTTGGTGCCGAATCCGTCCATCTCGGTCAGCAACTGATTGAGGGTGCTTTCGCGCTCGTCGTTGCCTCCCATCGCTGCCGTCTTGCTGCGCGCACGACCGATGGCGTCAATTTCGTCGATGAAGATGATGCAGGGCGCTTTGGCCTTGGCCTGTTGGAAGAGGTCACGCACACGGCTGGCTCCCACACCCACAAACATCTCGACAAACTCAGAGCCTGACAATGAGAAGAAGGGCACACCTGCTTCTCCTGCCACAGCCTTTGCCAACAATGTCTTACCCGTTCCCGGAGGACCCACAAGGAGTGCTCCCTTCGGAATCTTACCACCAAGGCTGGTGTACTTCTCCGGCTTTTTCAGGAAGTCCACAATCTCCTGCACCTCTTGCTTGGCACCAGCCTGTCCGGCCACATCCTTGAAGGTGATTTGTGGAGAGTTCTTATCGTCCTTTTCGAAGAGTTGTGCCTTCGATTTTCCGACAGAGAAGATGCTGCTGGCACCTCCCATGAAACCGCCACCACTGCCAAATCCTCGCATGATGAACAGCCAGATAAGGACTATAATAATAAGTGGAGCAAAATTCCACAATAAATTGCTAATGAAGTCGTTATTCCGCTCGTATGTGACTTTTCCTTTGAACTTTCCCTCTTTGTTTTGAGCGTCAAGATAAGCCTCCAGATTTTCGATGGAACCGAACTCCACCTTGATACGCGCGTTTTTTTGGTCTTTGCCGGTTGCGCCAAAAACTTGCTTGTTGAACTTCGGGTCAATCGCCAGTGTCAGCGTGTTGTTGTCTTTGTTGACGGTCACATCCGACACGTATCCTCGTTTGACAAATTCCTTGAAGGTCGTGTAGTCGACATTGTGCGACGCACTCGTGTCGTGACGGGTGAAAATCATGAATGCCAATCCGGCGATGAGCAGGATGTAGAGCCACGAAAAGTTGAAACGTGGCTTTTGCATTTTGTTTCTGTTGTTCGTATTATTTTGAGCGTTGTTATCCATTTTTCTGTTTAATCAAGGTCTGGAATATCGGTGATTTCAGCATCTTCCCACAGGTTGTCCACATCGTAGAATTCTCGTGCGTCTGGCACAAAAAGATGCACCACCACGTCGATGAAGTCGATGGCCACCCAAAGGCTGTTGCGCAAGCCGTCCACCGCCGATGGGCGTGCATTGGCCTGCTTGCGTGCGAACTCTCTCACCGATTCTGTGAGGGCTGTCACTTGGCTGGGGGAGTTGCCTTCGCCGATGACCAGATATTTTGTAATCGTGTCGTCGATGCCTTCCAGGTTGACGACGCGTATTTTCTTTCCTTTTTTCTCTTGGATGCCTGCCACACAGGCTTGTACTAACTGTTGTGTTTCTGTCATTTATATATAAATAATGTATATCGGTTAAATCGTCTCAATTTTCTTCGAGTTCTCGTTTCTTTTTCTCTTCAATCATCTGGAAGTCCTTGGGGCGCAGCACGAAGTTGCTGCCGAGGTACTTTTCTTTGACGATGACATTGCTGGCCAGTTCTGGCGGTGTGCCTTTGAAGAGGATGCGCCCCTCGAAGAGCAGGTAGGCGCGGTCGGTGATGCAGAGGGTTTCCTGCACGTTGTGGTCGGTGATGAGGATGCCGATGTTGCGGTCTTTCAGTTTCCACACCACATATTGGATGTCCTCCACAGCGATGGGGTCGACTCCGGCGAATGGCTCGTCGAGCATGATGAACTTCGGGTCGATGGCCAGACAGCGGGCAATCTCGCAGCGGCGCCGTTCGCCACCTGAGAGTTGGTTGCCTCGGTTCTTCCTCACTTTCTGCAGGTTGAACTCGTCCAGCAACTTTTCCAGATGCTCTCGTTGCTCGTCCACCGACTTGTATTTCATCTCCAGCACCGTCATGATGTTGTCTTCAACGCTCATGGTGCGGAACACGCTGGCCTCCTGTGCCAGATAGCCCACGCCTTTCTTGGCACGGGTGGACACGGGGTCTTTGGTGATTTCCATGTCGTTGATGAACACCTGTCCGCTGTTGGGCACCACCAGACCTGTAGTCATGTAGAAAGAGGTGGTCTTGCCGGCTCCGTTTGGTCCCAGCAGTCCCACAATTTCTCCTTGCCGCACACTGATGGAGACGTCGTTGGCCACCGTGCGCTTTCCGTAGGTCTTCACCAGGTGGCGCGTATAGAGGGTGTTTCGGTCGTCCGAGTATTCGGGTATGTTTTCATCGCCCGCATTGGTCGTGATGGACTGTCTTTTTAACTCCATATTTCTTCAAATTAGTGACAAAAGTACGAATTGTTTGTTGATTAGTCACTTTCTAAATCAAAAAACTATGTTAAAAGCCTCTCTTTTGAACAAAAATAACTAATTTTGCGAAGATTTTTGCTATTTATAAATCATTTAAACGCAATTAAAGTGCTTTCAATCAAGAGTGGATTAACACATCTCGGTAAGTATGTCATGCTGATGGGACGCGTGCTTTCACAGCCCGACAGGTGGCGGATGTTCTTGAAACAGTATGTGACCGAGATGTATCAATTAGGGTATAACTCGATAGGCATTGTGCTCATCATTTCTTTTTTCATCGGAGCCGTGATATGCCTTCAAATCAAACTGAACATTCAGAGCCCGTGGATGCCCCGCATGGTGGTTGGCTACACCACGCGCGAAATCATGCTGTTGGAGTTCTCGTCGAGCATCATGTGCCTTATCCTGGCGGGTAAGGTCGGCTCGAACATCGCCTCTGAGATTGGCACGATGCGCATCACGCAGCAGATTGACGCGCTCGACATCATGGGTGTCAACTCGGCCAACTATCTCATCCTGCCGAAAATTGTGGGGCTGATGACCATCATGCCCATTCTCGTCACGCTGAGTGTGGCGGCGGGCATTCTGGGTGCCTATGCCACCTCCTTGCTCGGGACGACCACGGTGCCGGAACTGACGGAGGGCTTCCGCTACCAGTTCAACCAGTGGTTCTTCTGGTGTGGAATGATTAAGGCGGTGGTGTATGCGTTCATCATCACCAGCGTCTCCGCTTATAAAGGCTACACGGTGGAAGGCGGTAGTGTGGAAGTGGGTAAGTCGAGCACCGATGCCGTCGTCACCAGCAGCATTCTTGTACTGTTTTCCGACATTTTCCTAACCAACATGCTCACATGAGACGTACACCGTTTCATGCAGACGAACGGCTTCCATAATCGTGCCCGAACGACACGTTTTGTAACACTTGTAACAGTTGCAGTGTTACAAATGTAACAGTGGCGGTGTTACAAGTGTAACAGTAGGTGTGTTACAAGTGTTACACTGACAGATGCAAAAAGGAGGTTGTTTCAGCAAGGCAAAAAAGACAACGAAAGGGTCGAAAGACCGATAAAAGATATGATAAAAGTAGAACATTTATACAAGAGTTTTGATGATAAGGAGGTGCTCAAGGACATCAACGCCACGTTTCGAGATGGCGAGGTCAACCTCATTATCGGACAGAGCGGTAGCGGCAAGACGGTGCTGATGAAGAACATCGTGGGATTGCTCACACCGACCAAGGGCAGCATCTACTACGATAACCGCGATTTCGTGTCGCTCTCGAAACGGGAGAAGATTCTCCTTCGTCGTGAGATGGGCATGATTTTCCAGAGTGCCGCGCTGTTCGACTCGATGTCGGTGCTCGACAACGTGATGTTCCCGCTCGACATGTTCTCGTATGACGCTTACGAGGACCGTAAGAAACGGGCGCTCGAGTGTCTCGCACGTGTCAATCTGCAAGGCGCCGAGAACAAATTCCCAGGCGAGATTTCGGGCGGTATGCAGAAGCGTGTGGCCATCGCACGTGCCATTGTGCTGCAGCCGAAGTATCTGTTCTGCGATGAACCCAACTCGGGTCTCGACCCCAAAACCAGCATCGTGATTGACGAACTCATCGCGGGCATCACCCACGAGGATAAAATCACCACCATCGTCAACACCCACGACATGAACTCCGTGATGGGCATCGGCGAGAACATCACCTTCATCTGCGAAGGCAAGGCCGAGTGGCAGGGCAACAACAAAGAGATTATGGATGCCACCAACAAGAAACTGGAAGACTTCATCTTTGCCAGCGACATTCTGCGCCAGGCGAAGGAACTGCACGACCAACAACAACGAATGAATCGAAATTGACGAATTTCTTTTGTGGAGATAATGTGTCAGGGGCATTCGTTTTTATTCGTAGTCGCTTTCGACATTTTTTATTCGTCTAATTAGAAGAATTCGTTGTTGAAAAATAGAAAAATATGATTGTTTGTATAGCGGAGAAACCGAGTGTGGCGAGAGACATCGCCAACGTGTTGGGAGCCAAAGACATGAAGCAAGGCTACCTCGAAGGGAACGGCTATCAGGTCACTTGGACGTTCGGACATCTGTGCGAACTGAAAGAGCCCGATGAGTACAATCCCCGATGGAAGCGTTGGGATCTCTGGGACTTGCCCATGATTCCGGCACGTTATGGCATTCGGCTGAAAGACGACGACGGCGTGAAGCGGCAGTTCGCCACGATTGAGAAGTTGATGCAGGCAGCGGATGGCATCATCAACTGCGGCGATGCCGGCCAGGAAGGAGAACTGATTCAGCGATGGGTGATGCAGAAGGCTGGTGCCAAGTGCCCCGTCAAGCGCCTTTGGATTTCATCGCTGACAGAAGAGTCCATCCGCGAGGGATTCAACAGCCTCAAAGACCAAATAGAATACCAATCGCTGTATGAGGCAGGACTTTGTCGTGCCATCGGTGACTGGACACTCGGCATGAATGCCACACGTCTCTACACCCTCAAATACGGACAGCAAAAGCAGGTGCTCTCCATCGGACGCGTACAGACACCCACGCTGGCGCTCATCGTGCGTCGTCAACAGGAAATCGAAACATTCGTGCCCAAGCAGAGTTGGGTGCTCTCCACACTCTATCGCGACACCAAATTCACAGCCATTGCCCACGATGAAGAAGCAGAGGCGGAAGATGCAGCCGAAGTGAAAGCGGCAGCGGAGCAGGGAAAGACCATCAAGGGCAAAGGACCCATCTACAGACAGATAGAATATGCCACAGAGGAAGAGGGTAGGGCTGTGCTGCAAGCCATCGAGGGAAAGCCTTTCACCGTGACGGACATTCAGAAGAAGAAAGGAACGGAAGCACCGCCACGACTGTATGACCTGACTTCCTTGCAGGTGGATTGCAACCGCAAATTCGGCTACTCTGCCGAACAAACCTTGCAACTCATTCAGAGCCTCTACGAAAAGAAATTCACCACCTATCCACGTGTGGATACCACTTTCCTCAGCGATGACATCTATGCCAAATGCCCTCAGACACTCAGAGGCTTGAGAGGCTATGAGCAATTCACACAACCGCTTGAAGGTAAGCCACTTCCGAAGTCGAAGAAAGTGTTCGACTCTTCAAAAGTGACCGACCACCACGCCATCATTCCCACAGGTGTCCCGGCCATCAGCCTCACCGATATGGAACGCCGCGTGTATGACCTCGTCACTCGTGCCTTCATCGCCGTTTTCTATCCCGATTGCAAGTTCGAGACAACCACCGTGTTTGGCGAGGTGAAACCAGACCCTCTCCCCGAACCCTCCCCCTCTATGGAGAGGGAGCCATCCGGGGTGTTGTTCCGCACCAGTGGCCGCACCATTTTGGACGAAGGTTGGAAAGTCATCTACAACAATGACACCACCGACGAAAACACGCCGGATGGTCTCCCCATAGAGGGGGAGATGTCCGCAGGACAGAGAGGGTCTGCTCTTCCTCTCTTTACCAAAAGAGAAAGCGGCCCGCATCTCCCCATGCTTTCCGAAAAGTGGACGCAACCACCTAAACCTTACACGGAAGCAACTCTGCTCCGTGCGATGGAGACGGCTGGCAAGTTCGTTGACAACGAAGAACTTCGTGATGCCATGAAGGAGAACGGCATCGGTCGTCCATCCACCCGCGCTGCCATCATCGAAACCCTCTTCAAGCGTCGCTACATCCGCAAGGAGCGCAAGAATCTCATCGCCACTCCCACAGGTGTGGAACTCATTGGCATCATCCACGAGGAACTCCTCAAGAGTGCCGAACTCACAGGTATTTGGGAAAAGAAACTTCGTGAGATTGAGAAGAAGCAGTACGATGCCCAAACTTTCATCGCTGAGCTCAAACAGATGGTCGTCGACCTCATCAATCAGGTGCGCAACGACAACTCCAACCGCCACGTGGCCATCACGACAGAGGAAGACCTGAAAAAGAAGAAGCCCAAACCGGCTCCCTCGAATGTTCCCGCGGGTTTCCAACCGAAAAAGAAGTCCGCTCCGAAGAAGACTTCCAAGAAAACCACCGAAGAAGTCAAGGCCGCTCACAATCCCGACGAGGTGATTGGTATGCCTTGCCCCGTCTGCCACGAAGGTCACATCATCAAAGGCAACACCGCCTATGGTTGTTCCCGTTGGAAAGAAGGCTGCACCTACCGTTTGCCCTTCGACAAGGCTTGATGCAATAATGAAGCCGTTTTTTCGTTTTTAGTAATATGCGAAGGAAGATTTTCCACATATTGATATACATGGCGGCTGTGATGCTTGTGTGTGCTTGTTCCAACGAGGGCATTGCTTTCAAGAAAGCGGAGCAGAGTTATGCCTTGGGCGAGTATTATGCAGCCTCAATCAATTATAAAAAATCGTATTCGCGATGTGCTCCCAAGGAGAAGGCGAAACGAGCCGTGAGGGCATTCAAGATGGGTGAGTGCTATCGCCACATCGGTTACACACAAAAGGCGATGGCGGCCTATACGAATGCCATCCGATACAATGTGGAAGACAGCACGGTTTACCTGCATCTGGCACGTCAGCAGTTGAAGGCTGGACAGTATAAACAGGCTGCGCAGAATTTTAATCAATACCTTGAATACGATGGAGGCAATGAATTGGCGCACAGTGGTTTATTGTCTTGTGAATTAGGTCCGCAATGGAAAGCGAAGCCGAACCAATACAAGGTGAAGAAGGAGGCCATCTTCAACTCTCGCCGTTCCGATTACAGTCCGATGCTGGTGGGCGATGATGCCGACCAAATTGTGCTTTCCTCCACACGCAAGGAGGCTACAGGTGACGATATTTCGGGTATCACAGGTTTGAAGTTTGGCGACCTTTTCTTCTCTCGGAAGAACGAACAAGGTAAGTGGCAACAGGTGGAAATCATCGAGGGTGAGGTGAATACGGAGTACGACGAAGGTGCCTCATGCCTCAGTCCTGACGGCAAGACGATGTACTTCACCCGATGCAGCAGCGACCCCGACTATCCGCGTTATGCCGAGATATGGAAGTCGCAGCGTAATGATGCATCGTGGAGCAAGCCTGTCAAGTGTGAGATTTCTCACGACACCCTCAGTTCCTATGCGCATCCGGCGGTGAGTCCTGATGGACAGTGGCTTTATTTCGTCAGCGATTTCCCTGGCGGAGAAGGTGGTTTGGACATTTGGCGTACCCGCATTATGGACAACGGATTTGGTGGCATGGAAAACGTGGGTCGCCCCATTAATACGGCTGGTGATGAGATGTTCCCGGCTTTCCGTCCCAATGGCGACCTTTATTTCTCGTCGGATGGTCATCCTGGCATGGGTGGTCTCGACATTTTCATTGCGCACGAAGACTCCATCCGTGGCACGATTGTGGAGAATCAGCAATTCCCGCTTAATTCCTCTGCCGACGACTTTGGCATGACTTTCGAGGGAGTGCACAATCGTGGTTACTTCTCGTCGTCACGCAACGATGGCAAGGGTTGGGAACATATCTTCTCCTTCGAATGCCCAGAGATTCTTCAGACGGTGACAGGATGGGTGTATGAGAAAGATGGCTATGAACTGCCCGAGGCGCTTGTGTATATGGTGGGTAACGATGGCACTAACCTGAAACTTTCCGTCAAGGGTGACGGTTCCTTCACGCAGGTGCTCAAACCAGGTGTGGATTATGTGCTGCTCGGCACTTGTAAAGGCTATCTCAATGTGAAGAACGAAATTCGTGTGGAAGACTCGGAAGAGAGCCACGAATATACGCTTCAGTTCCCCTTGCCACCCATCAACGTGCCTGTGCTGATAGACAATATCTTCTATGAGTTCGACCGTGCAGACCTCACACCCGAGTCAACGGAAGCCCTTGACAAACTGGTGGAGATGATGAACGAGAATGCCAACATCACCATCGAACTTTCTGCCCATTGTGACTATCGAGGCAACGATGACTACAACCAGCGGCTTTCTCAGCGTCGTGCTGAATCTGTTGTGCGTTATCTGATTCAGCATGGCATTGCGAAAGACCGTCTGACAGCTGTTGGTTATGGTGAGTCGCGTCCTAAGATTGTCACCAAGAAGTTGGCCGAAACCCTTCTGGCTGGTGATCCGAAAGTGGAAGTGCAGGTGAACGATACTCTCACCGAGGCATACATTCTTGGTGTGAAAGGCGATGACGAGCAGGAAGTGCTCAATGCCCTCAACCGTCGCACAGAGTTCCGCGTGCTACGCACTACATATGGAACCACGCTTAACGAATACAAGCCGGAAGAAGAGGAGAAGAAGGCTGCTGCCAAGCGGAAAGAAGAGGCGACCAAAGAGGACGACTTTATTTTCTGAGGATGTTGCTTGGGTGGAAGAACACAGCATCTCATATAAGAGGCGCGAGGTCAAACACATTTTGTGTGACCCCGCGCCCTTTTTAGTTTTTAAGTAGTGTCTGGATTGCAAAACCTTAGCTTTCAGCCTCTTCAGAAGGAGTGGACTCCTCCTCTTTCTTCTCAGCCTCTTCCTCGCCCAAGTATCTGTATTCAAACTTCTCGCTTTTGGGTGAAGGGAACTGAGAACGTGGGTCGATGTCTGGACGCTCGAGTAAGTGGTCGATGACGCGATTATAGGCATCCATGGCGCTGTTGGCTTTCAGACGCACACGGAAGGGCGTGTCGATGTACTTGCACTTTCCTGTATCGGGCATTGTGATGACGCGCTTGAACGTGAACATCACTTCCCACCATCCAACTTTCTGTTCATTGAGGGCATCAAGGATGTTCTTCTTGCGCTCGGCCATTGTTGCCACGCGTTCAGCCTTCTGCTCTTTGCGTTGTGCCTGTTCTTCCTTGAACTGCTCAAGGGTTTCAGCCTCGGTCTTCAGGAAAAGCACATAGTTCGAGTAACTCACCTTCAGACGGAAAGGGTAGAGGTTGGACGAACTAAGGAACGTGGCAATGCGCGAAGGCATATTGCTCTCCATCTTGATTTCGCCTATGGAACTGAGAAAATCGAGTGCTTCATCTACACTTTTGGCTAAGCACTCGTGATCAAAATATCGAATGTATAAGTTCATTTGTGTTGTTTTGCTTTGTTTTGGTGTGCAAAGATAGGTAAAAAAATGAAGAACTGAAAAATTAAAGAATTGAAATGTCAAAAATTCGGCATTTTTCAATTGACTACGTCGAGCTAAAGGTTCTTCAACTCTTTAATTTTTCAATTCTTTCTAATTCTCCACTCTGTGGGATAGAGGTTGTTAGCACGGTTGCCAATATTCTTCACAAACCCGAGCTGATGTCCTTGGTAGGTGATGAGCACATGCCCTCGTGGTGTTCCCTCAGGCAGTTGCAGAGCCTCGGTTCTCAGATAGGCGATGGCTTGTTGTTCGCCCACTTCTGCTGTGGGGAAGGCCTCCATGTTGAGGCTGTTGCTCATGGCAAGACTATGGCAGGGCTGCAAGTTCTTGCCTTTGAGCGTTGCAAGTTCAATGCCAGCATGAATCACTCTCAGTGTACTCTGGGCTTGTCTGAGAGTGTCAAGATACTCCGTTGGGAAGGCGCGGAAACCATCCTTGTCTTCCATGATGGTAAAGTCCTGACTTTCCATCAGCCAACCCCTCAATTCAGCAGGCACTCTGTTCGCAGATTTGCTTGTCTTGCTTCCCTTTCCCTTTTTCCTTCCTTCCGCTTCCGATGTCTTTCGCAACACGCTGATGAAGAAGCCCTCACCTTTCGTCCGATGCGGAAAGAAATGTGTGTTCTTCTCTGCCAAGCCCCATTCTTCCAGCGGGTGGCACGACAGCACTTCAGCCCCCAGTGTGTTGGCAATCCATGCCACATTCTCCTCGTCTTCCAATGGGTTGTATGTGCAGGTGCTGTAGATGAACAGTCCTCCCTCTTTCAGCGTGTGCCAGATGTCTCTCACGATGTCCCGTTGCCGTCTCCAGCACACATCCACATTCGCGAGACTCCATTCCCCGATGCTGTCAGGGTCTTTCCTGAACATCCCTTCTCCTGAGCAGGGTGCATCGCAGATGATGAGGTTGAAGCAGTTGCTGAAGGCTTGAAAGTCTTCCGCATAGTTGTTTGTGACAATACAGTTCGGATTGCCCCATTTGATGATGTTCTCCGCCAAGATGTTGGCCCGTTGCCGCATCACTTCATTGGCGATCAGCAGCGACCCTTCAGGCAACTGCGACAATGCCAACGTCGACTTCCCTCCTGGTGCGGCACACAAATCCAACGCCATAACAGGCTCATCCACATACTCTCTCAAAACGTGCGACAGGAACATTGACGATGCCTCCTGCACGTAATAGCAGCCTGCATGAAAGAGTGGGTCGAACGTGAAGGAAGGACGTTCGGAAAGGTAGAAGCCATCAGGGCACCAGGGGACAAGCCCCCCTCTTATCCCTCCAAGTGGGGAAGCTGTCTCCGGATGGGATTCCTCCCCCTTGGGGGAGGTTAGAAGGGGGCTTGGGGCTTTCTTTTTATTGAGGCGTATGCTGGTGGGTGCAGGCAAAGACAATGCCTCGGCAAGCAGAGCGTACTCCTTCTCGCCGAGGTATTCTGTCATCATTTGCTGAAAATCGTGGGGCAGATTCATGCTTTTCTCTCTAAGTTCACAAACGCATATCGATACGCATGCTTCTCATCCACTTCATGCTCCTCTCTGAACGTTTCCACCCAATCCTGTTCATCCATTTCAGGGAAGAAGGTGTCGGCCTTCTTTGGGGTGTCGTAGATATAAGTGAGGCAGAGGCGATCCGCTTTGGGGAGGGCTTCTTTGTACACGGAGGCCCCACCAATGATGTACACATCGCCCTCACACGAAGCCAGTGCTTCGTCCAGGTTGGGGTAGAGGTCAGCCCTCGGGAAGTCCTCCGCCTTTCCCTTACGTGATAGCACAATGTTGCGGCGGTTCGGCAATGCGCCCTTGGGCAGACTTTCGAACGTGCGTCTGCCCATGATGATGGTGTTGCCCGTGGTCAGTGTCTTAAAGCGTTTGAGGTCGTTGGGGAGCCAATAGATGAGTTTATTCTCCGAACCAATGGCGCGGTTTTCAGCGATAGCTACAATAATGGAAATCATACGCTTACCGTTGCTTTGATGTGAGGGTGCGGGTCGTAATCTGTCAGTTCGAAGTCCTCGTACTGGAAATCGAAGATGCTCTTCACGTTCGGGTTAATCTTCATCTTTGGCAATGGACGAGGCTCGCGCGTGAGTTGCAATTTAGCTTGTTCGATATGGTCGAGATATAGGTGTGTGTCGCCCGTAGTGTACACGAAATCACCCAGTTGCAAATCGCACACCTGTGCCACCATCATGGTCAGCAACGCATACGAAGCGATGTTGAAAGGCACACCCAAGAAAGTGTCTGCGCTCCTCTGATAGAGTTGGCAACTCAACTTCCCTGCAGCCACATAGAACTGAAACAGGATGTGGCAGGGTGGCAAGTTCATGTTGTTGATGTCTGCCACATTCCATGCAGACACCAGCAATCGCCTCGAGTTGGGATTGGTCTTGATTTGCTCAATCACCTCGCTGATTTGGTCGATGTGTCCTCCGTTGTAGTCGGGCCAACTTCGCCACTGGTAACCATAGATATGACCGAGGTTGCCATCTTCGTCCGCCCATTCATTCCAGATGCGCACACCGCGCTCCTGCAGCCACTTCGCGTTCGTGTTGCCCTGCAAGAACCACAGCAACTCATAGATGATGGACTTCAAGTGTAACTTCTTGGTTGTCAGCAGAGGAAAGCCTTCCTCCAAGTTGAACCGCATCTGGTTGCCAAACACCGAGATGGTGCCAGTTCCTGTACGGTCGCCTTTCTGCACACCCTCCTTCAGGATGCGGTCGAGCAAGTTAAGATATTGTTTCATTGTTCAATAGGTTTTATCTCCAGTTAGTGTACCGCGGTCTATTTCCTGAGGACTTTCTGATGGTCGATAATCACGATGCCATGCGTGGAGTCTGTGGCAGACACACCGCTGAGCGTGTAGGCGTGTCCCTTGCCGTTGGAAGTGGGGCTGGCAGCAGAAGAAACACCGGTGGGTGCATCCTCGATGGCATCGTATTCGGCCATTGCCTCAGACATACGGGCATCAAGGTCAGCCCAGCGATAAAGACCATCGTCATTGGCGGTCAAGTCTTCAACAGTGATGGGCAACACCATCGGTGGTACATCGGGCGAGAGCAGTGTGCGATTCTGTAATTGGCTCAGGGATTGATAGACCAGATTGACAGCCACGTAATCCTCCTTCCCGTCGTTCCACTTCTCAAAGACAATCTTGGAACCGATGGGTGTATGCCGTTCCAGTGCATTCTCGGTCTCGGGGAGCACAAAACGCAGGGCGGCGCTGATGCTGGCAAGGTTACTGTCGTGACCGCAGAGGAACATGAATTTGCGGTCGGTGCGTTGCAACTCTTCGCGAATACGGCTGACCAAAGGGTGGGCCAGATTGACGGCAGCGGCATGGGTGGTAAAAAGAATACCGTCATAGACCTCCTTCACGCTGCAGATGTTGCGCCATTGTTCAGTCGTCAGTTCGTGGCCGAAGGCCGTCATGCTTTCGCTCTCGTAGCACTGTAGCACCAGTGCATCAGCCACGCTGTTGGCCAACGTGTAGCCACCCGTCATGCGGGGCTCGTCGCCTTTTTCAATCTTGAATTGTGTGTCGTCGAAACGGAAGTGTAGCGTGTCTCCCTGCAGCGCGGCAGGAGATGCCGACATGTTGAGCACCTCTTCCATCAGGGTCAGCGTAGGCTGAACGCTCTCCATCCATTTCTGTGGACCACCATTCAGTGCCGCCATCTCGTTGAGCACCTGTTGGCGGTATGTGTCGTTCATCTTTGTGAACTGCGGCGTGAACACGGGATCCATCTTGTCCTCCTCGAGTTTATGCATAATCTCCACGTTGGCGAAAGGCAGGAACCCGGCAGAGAAATACTTTGCAGTGGCAAACGTGCGTTGCCGCGAATTGGCATAGAACAAAACCTCCTCCTCTTGGGGACGGTAGTTGTCAGGCAGCAATCCCTCGCTGACCACCCATTGACGGAAGAACTGCCCCATAGCCGTCTCCAGCATACCGCCACGCAACGACAACTGGCTGCTGGGCGACGACCATGCAAACCATTGGTGGGGCGTCACACGCTTATAGGCCGCACCGCCTGATGACAGCGGCGAGCGGATGTTGTGGCGACTCATCACCACCACCTCCTTCAGTGCATATTTCGCCCGAAAATCTTCAAAGCGTTTCATCTGTGCCTGAGCGCCTGTGCCAAAGATGAGCAACAGCGCCAGCATCCACATTCCTTGTTTCCTCATCTGATAAAGTTTTAATTTTCTGTTTATGGCTTGAAAACCCGCCATTTCCTTGTCTTGGAAATGGTTACGTGCCTAAACAACGAATATTTATAGTTTACGTTTGCAAAGATATACTTATTTCCACACTCCGCCAAATTTTTCGGTTCTTTTTTGTTGTTTCTACTTATGGGTGTAGGGACACAAAAAAGGGCGACTCACGATGTATGAGTCGCCCCTTTTTATGATGTTAAGTATGTTAGTCTTGTTTCTTGTTGGCCGAGTAGACAATCTTGAGTGCGTATGCCTTTCGGAGCACCTGCTTCACGTCGGTGATGATACCCATGGGGGTGTGGTGGTCGACCTTGAGTGAAACGGTGTAGAAGGGCTTGTCTGCCTCGGGCAATTCGCCGCGGTCTGACATCACATAGTCGTAGATTTCTGGTGCCTCAGCATATTTGTCGTTCAGCTGGATACGGTGTGCCGTACCGAACTGGCCTTTCAATGCGTCGGTGGGCTGACCAATGTAGATGAATGAGGTACAAGACTTGCGAGCGAGTTTCTCAAGCTGCGTACCGACGGGCTTCTCGAATTTCACCTTCAGCGTCACTTCACGCATGGTGGTTACCATCATGAAGAAGAACAGGATGGTGAAGATCAAGTCGGGGAGAGATGAGGTGTTCATCTCAGGCATTTCTCTGCCTGCGCCTTTGTTAAATCTGCTCATTACTTTTGTCCTCCATATTTCTTTGGTTCTGCCTCTGAAATCTTCTGTGGGTAAACCTCACGAATCGCTTTCTGCTGATCGTTGGTCAAGAATTCGTATTTGTAACCGAATTCTTCCTTAGCCAGTTCATCACGAAGTTCGTTGTAGGCTGACACAAGCGCATCCTGCACGGCGAAGTAAACACCGTAGTCGGTTCCGCGGTCTGTCTGAACGGAGATGACGTGGTTTTCTGTCACCATCATCGTCTTGCCACCCAATCCTTTGATTTTCTTGGGCTTCAGTTCGGGCAGATTAGGCTTGTTGTCCGCGTTTTTGATAAACTCTTTAGCTCTCTCCTTCACGTCTGCAAGTGTGGAATAGTCATCGCCGATGAGGAGGTAGTTGTCCTTGTTGATACGAATGTTGAGGATATTGCGTTCCTTCACTTTGATTTCGTTGTTCAATTGGTCATCCTCTGGTGGTTTAGGCAATGTACGTGCCAAACCCTGATCGGTGTCCATTGACGTCGTGACAAGGAAGAAGATGAGCAACATGAATGAGATGTCGGCTGTAGAACTGGTGTTCAGTCCTGGCATTTTTCTTTTCTTTCCCATATTATTTGCTCTGAGTTAAAGTTGTTTACTTCTTATTTGTTACCATACTGAAGACGGTTGCAGCAACTGTCACAATCGTGAGAATCATAATTGCAATCATCGATGTGTCAGTCAAAATGATGTCGGTGGGATCATTCCAGTCTTTACCATTGATGAGAAGTACCTCATCCTTGGCTGCGATACCAACAACGATACCGACAACAACTGACACGATGAATGTACCCCATGCAATGAGACCTGCTTTGCTGGCAAGGCCAACATCTTCGTTCTTCGATTTGTTTCCTCCGCTTACGAAACCGTAGATGACAGCACCGATGGCTGCAAGAGCGGTGGCGGCGATGAGGATGTAAGTCCATACAATCAGGAGGTCCGTCAATTGTGGAGCCACCTGCTTAGGATTTTCCTCGTATGGTGTGTTGTAGCCTACGAGAAGGAAGAGAGCCATGACTACGAGAGAGATGCCGATGAGCACCCACAGTGTAATCTTGGAGATCTTCTCGACCTTATCCTGTGCGCTTATTACTTGTGCTTTATCCATTTTGAATTCTCCTTTTTAATGATAAATAATTAGTTAATGACTGAAAGATTTAGTCCCTAATTACTTCTTGTTGTTGTACTTAGCAACGATGTCAAGGAGAGAAATTGTGGAGTCTTCCATCTTAGCGGTAAGACCTTCGATTTCAGCAAGGATGTAGTTGTAGAACACCTGAAGAATAAGGGCAACGACGATACCGAAGATAGTTGTCAAAAGGGCCACCTTCATACCACCTGCAACGACTGTTGGAGAGATGTCACCTGCAGCCTGGATGTCGTCGAATGCCTGCACCATACCGATCACAGTTCCCAAGAATCCGAGAGATGGAGCCATACCGATGAAGAGGGTAATCCATGAGCAACCGCTTTCGAGCTTGGAAGCCTGAACGGCACCATAGGCAACTACTGACTTCTCCACGGCGTCAGCACCGTCGTTCAGACGAGTGAGACCCTGATAGAAGATAGAGGCGATAGGACCGCGAGTGTCGCGTGCAATGGCCTTTGCGCCTTCGAGGTCACCCTTGTTGAGGAGAGCGTTCTCAACATCTTCGATGAACTTCACTGTGTTAACCTTAGAGAGAGCGAGGTAGATGATACGCTCGATACAGAATGCAAGACCCAGGATGAGGGCGATTGCTACGAGTGCCATGAAGCCTGCAGAACCCTCGATGAACTTTGTCTTGATTTCCTTGTACATACCAATCTCAACTGGCTCTGATTCAACTGGCTCTTCGTCTACTACTGGAGCGGCAGCTGTGTCAACGGCTGCTGAATCAACCTGCTCAGTTGCTGCGCTGTCGGCTGCTTCGTCCTGAGCTGAAACTGACTGTGTCATACCAAATGTAAACACACCCATCAATGCAATGATTGCAAAAATTTTTTTCATTGTCTTGAAAATTTTAAGATTAATAAATTATTTTATTTTCTTTTTCTCTGATACAATGTTGTTGTTTTTTGCGGAGAGACGGGGATTCGAACCCCGGATACGCTTTTGACGTATACACGCTTTCCAGGCGTGCCTCTTCAGCCACTCGAGCATCTCTCCTCAGCTGCTTATGGTCTATCTCCACGATGTTTCGAGGGGCGTTTTCCTCCGAAATTGCGGTGCATGTCCATAATTCGAGACAAAAATAATGATTTTTTTTCGTTCCGTTAAAGTAAAAAGGTGGAAACTTTTAATTTTTATTGAAAAAAGTCACTTTTTTGAAGACTTTGAGCGCATTTTCCGTGGTTTGAAGCACAATTGTGTCAAAATCCAGCTCAAAAACTTCTGCTAACTTTTCGGCGACGGCTTTGACGTATGCACTTTCGTTTCTTTTGCCTCGATTGGGGACGGGAGCCATGTAGGGCGAGTCGGTTTCGAGGACGATTCGCGAGAGGGGAATGGCGTTTTTCACCACTTCTCTCAGAGTGGACTTCTTGAAGGTGAGCACACCGCCGATGCCGAGCATGAAGTTGGGGAAGGTGAGGAGGTCGCGGGCTTCTTCCTCGGTACCTGTGAAGCAGTGGAACACACCGCTGAGGTTGCTGGCCCTATGTCTCTCCATCACTTCCATGAGTTCGGCATGTGCGTTGCGTGAATGAATCATCAGGGGGAGTCCGTATTTCTCTGCCCACCGTATCTGGTGCTCGAACACTTCTATCTGCTCCTGTTTGTGGGTGTCGTCCCAGTAGAAGTCCAGACCCACTTCACCGATGGCGATGGTGTTGTCGTCTATCATACGCTCCAGTTGGTTCAGTGCTTGGTGGTAGTCTTCATCCATGATGTTTTCGGGGTGAAGGCCTATCATGGGGTGGAGGTAGCCGGGATGCGATTGGCAGATGCTGAGCAGGTGAGGTGTGTCTTTGAGACAGATGCCAGGCACGAAGATTTTCCTTACCCCCGCTGCTTGAGCCCTTTCTATGACGGCCTCCATGTCTTCAGCAAACTCGGGACCATCAATGTGTGCATGTGTGTCAATCATCTTGTGGGGTGTCCTGTCAGTATTTTCTGTTCAGCAGTTTGTTGGCAAAGGCACGGAGTTCTGCCTTTTTCTCTTCTGCCACTTTCACCTTGTCAAGACTTTGTAGCGATAGGGCAAACATCTCTTCAATCTTCGCCAACGCCAGTTTGTCGATGCCTAATATATTATATATATGTGTAACGGCTTCGATTTTTTCTTCTGCGTTGAAGGTTTGAGCACTTATCCACTTGTCGAGTTCCTGTTTCTGCTCGGCATTGGCTTGCTGGTAGGCATTGATGAGCATGAAGGTCTTTTTGTTTTCGACGATGTCACCGCCTAACTTTTTCTTGAATGTCTTGGGGTCGCCATACACATCGAGCCAGTCGTCTTGCAGTTGGAAGGCCAGCCCCATCTTTTCTCCGAAGGTGTAGAGATGTTCCACGTCTTCTTGGTCTGCACCTCCCAATTGTGCTCCAATTTTCAGGGCATAGCCTAACAGCAGAGAGGTCTTCATGCGTATCATCTCCATGTATTCCTCTTCTGTCACATCGTTGCGTGTTTCGAAGTCGATGTCGTATTGCTGTCCTTCGCCCACACCGAGCGTGGCGTCGATGAAAGCTGTCCATGCCTCATCGCTTTTTATGCCTTTGTTGAAGAGTTGATAGGCCATAATCAACATGGTGTCGCCAGAAAGGATGGCGGTGTTGTCGTCCCATTTCTTGTGCACGGTCAGGTGTCCGCGACGCATGTCGCTCTTGTCCATCAAGTCGTCGTGGAGTAGGGTGAAGTTGTGGTAGGTCTCCAATGCCAGAGCGTTGTTCATGATGGTGTCCACATCTTCTTTATAGAGGTTGTAGCCCATGAGCATGAGCAGGGGACGGATACGTTTGCCACCGATGGACAGGATATAACGGATGGGTTCGTATAGGTTCTTTGGCTCCGTGTGGTACTGGATGTTCATCACGGCGTCATTGATTTTCTCGGTGAGTTCTTTTTGTGTGTACATATTTATATATAATGTGGTAAAAAAATGCCGCACAGTTGTTGTGTGTGCGGCATGTTGTTTGTTGTTGTGTCATCGTTGCAGAGCGATGAGTCTGATGTCGGGTTACTGCAGACGGAACATGACAGGGAGCGTGAAGCGTACACGCACTGTCTTTCCGCGCTGTTTGCCAGGAATCCACTTCGGCATGCTCTGAACAACGCGCATGGCTTCTTTGTCAAGTGATGGGTCTGCGCCACGAAGAACCTTGGGGTCTACGATGGAACCGTCCTTGTTCACCACGAATTGAATGAACACACGACCCTGGATGCCGTTCTCTTGGGCTGCTGCAGGATATTTCAAGTTCTTCTGCAGATAGGCCATCAACGCCTTTTCGCCACCTGGGAACTCTGGGTTCTGTTCTACGATCTCGAAGATTTCACCTTCATCACTTTCCTCCTGCACAGGACCGGGAGCCACCATAACGGGACCAGAGGTGTGCTGAACAGATGGACCAGAAGTTGCTTCGTGGGTGTCCTCAGAAGTCTCAATCTTCTCTTCTTCGATGTCGGTGTTGTTGTCCACGATGTCGAGGATTTCAGCTACGGCAGGAGTCTCGGCTGGTGGAGGTGGTGCTGCCGTGAAGATGGGTTGTGTGATTGGAATGATTTCTTCTTCTGACACGAAAGAAGTGGTGGCGTAAACAACATCGGTCTCCTCATACTCTCGAGTGGTGTACTCGAAGCATGCAAACATGGTAGCCAATGCTGCGATGTAGCCGATGAGCAGTCCAGTGCCTTTGGTGCTTTCAAGGTCTGCTTTCTTTGATTTTTTTACTTCCATAGATTTATTTATTTTTTAGTTATTGCTGTTGGTGGAAACCATGTGAGTGGCGCCTTATTGATGGTGCTGAAACACTCCACAACCCAGTTTCGAGGCAAAAGTAATACTTTTTTTTTGTTCGGACGCTACAAATGATGCTTTTTTTTATCAAAAGAGCGTGTTTTTTTGTTTTCCGTGCCTGTTCTACTCGGTTTTTGTAATACTTCGGATGTAAATGTCCTGTTGCGGGAACGGAATCTCGATGTGGTTCTCGTTGAGCACTTGGTAGATTTTTTCCTTGGCCTGTGCGGCGAAAGGTATCTTGTGGTCGACGAGCACCCATGCCACCAGCATGAGGTCGATACTGCTGGCTCCGAAGTCGGAGAATGCCACCAGAATGGGGTGCTTGGGGTTGACGATAGAACGTCCGTCGGCCGTATTTTTGCATAGCGGCGTGATGCCTTCGATCACCATCTTTCGCACGGCCTCGACATTGGTTCCGTAGGCCACTCCGAAAGGTATGGTGATGCGCTCGTATTGGTGGTTGCGTGTCAGGTTCTTGAAATTCTTTCCGAACAGGTCGGAGTTGAGGATGGCCACGACGCTGCCGTCTAACGTGGTGATTTGTGTGCTTTGGTAGGTGATGCTCTCCACCTTTCCGATGGTGCCGTCATATTCGATGTAGTCGCCCACGCGCACACGTCCCGACATTAGGGAAATGCCGTAGAAGAAGTTTTCGAGCAGGCTCTTGGATGCGAAACCCATACCTGTTGAAAGACCGCCCGTCACGATGGCGATGCCTGTGCTTGGCACATCCAGCATCAGGAAGACGGTGATGGTGTAGATGCCCCAGATGAACAGGCCTATGATGTTCTTGGCCAGGGTGGCGTTGAAGTCCTTGTTGTGTGTTCTCTTGCGATAATTGAACCAAGAGGAGCGGATGAGGTAGTTCACATATTTGAAGATGAAGAACATCGCTGCAATCAGACACAATTTGAAGGCAGAAACCGACATGAGTCTTTCGATGACGATTTCATGCATGAACCATGTCATGCACAGGTGGCGCAAGTCGAAGATCTCGGCTGCCAGATAGATGCTCAGCATGAAGGAGGACACGCCGCAGACGGGGATGAACGCCTGATGGACAAAGTCGTAGAACCATGTTTGTTCCACGAAATCGCCACGCTTCATTCTGATGCGGATTTGGCTGTCGGCAATGTCTGCACCGTAGGCCTTCTTGATGCGCTTTGACATGAAGCTGTTCTCGTACATCTCCATCAGGTCGTAGCAACTGGTGATGGTGGCGATGGCTGCCAATTGGAAGGTCCACCACACGATGATTTGTACGGCCATGAGTGTGAATCCTATCCATGCGAGGATGCATGAAGACAGCATGACGAACAGGGAAATGCAGCAGTAGATGCTGTCGCTATAGGGCACGTTCTTCCGGTCTTTCTGCAGCATGAAGGCTTGCCAGAGGGTGAAAATGAGCAGAATGGGCGGGAAGATGATGTTGACCAAAGTGTTGGGAATCAAGATGATTCGGAAGCAGATGACGATGAGCGACATCAGGATGAAGGGGGTGTAGATTCTTGCCCCACTTTTCACTTGGCGTCCGTTCAGACGGATGATGAGGGAGATGAAGATGGCTTCAATCAACCAGGCCATCTCTATCATGAGGCTGGTGGCCATCAGCATCAAGTTGTGGTGGATGAAGGTGCGGACAATCATCACCGCGATGGCGAAGAGGAGGACGGCCAGAGCCGTGATGAGGATGGGGCGCTTCTGCTTGAATTTTTCGGTGCGGAAACGTTTGGGAACCAAGAATCGGATGAGCACATTGCTGAGAATGGCTCCTCCAAGCATGTAGATAAGCATGAAAATGCTGGCGAACATGACGATGGGACCTCTCCATTCTGATTTGTAGACGTGGGAGCGGCCGTTGTTGCTTTTCTCTTCCAGCGGTTTGTATTTCGTGTTGAAGTCTTCCTTCACCCGTTGCCACTGGTGGGGGATACGGGTGAGAATCTGGAAGTAGTTGGTGCCTGGGTCGATGAAGATGCTTTGCTGGAGTCGTGTGTATTTGTCCTGGGCATATTGGTTCAGTCGATCCACACGGTTGAACAAATTGTTGTAATATCCGTTGTCCTGCTCAAGTTTGCTCAGGATGATTTTCATGTTGTCGCGTAGTGTCTCGGCATATTGGATACACATGGCGCGGTCTTGGATACCTTGAGCGTCCAGCAGGAAGAGTGCGTTTTTCGGTTCAACCAAAGGCAGTTTCTTGCCGGGGAGGGTGTCAGCCATTTCCGCACGGGCGCTGGAGTCCGTGATGGCTGGCGGTATCTGTTTCAATGTGTATATCAGGCTGTCGTAATTGGCAATCTCTGTCTCGATGTAGAGTTTGATTTGTGCATAAGGTATGCTGTTCTCGTTGACTTCCTGATAGAGGTTCGTGGCTTCCTGGCAGGCATACGCCATGTCGAAGGTGAAATCTTGCCCTTGGGAGTAGAGGATGAGGCTGGTGGTTTCCGTGCGCTTGATGATGTTGACGAGTTGTTTGTGCTGCATCGTCCGCCGTTCATCCATTTGCTTCATCCGTTCCTGTTGCTTCATCCATTTGTTGTACAGTTCGAGGCGCAGCACGTGCAGGGTTTTCCCGAGGTCTTTCTCTTTCAGCACGGCATGGCTTGACAGCGAGACCACCATGAGCAGCAGTAGGGTGAGCAGTATCTTTTTCACGATGTTGTTGATTTTGAGTGAGTGATGAGTGTCGTGTGAGGCTTTGTTTGTGGCCATTTTATTCTACATCCATGAAGTTTTTGGCATGAGTGATGAAGGTTTTGCCAATCTTCATAGGTTTTTTGCCATCGTTGGCCCCTTTTTCCAGTGCTTCCTCCATGATGTCGTCTTCCGTCACAGCATCCGGCGTGGCTTCTTCCTGGTCTTCTTCCATGAAGCGCTCGATGTTGCTTCTGACGTTGTGTGAGGTTCGGTTCATCCAGCCTTTCATGCCTCCGTTGCGGACAAAGGCTTCGTGGCGTCTGCGTCTTCTGATGCTGGAGAGTTTCATGCCTCTTCTGATGCGTTTCATTCCGGCGGCCATGTTTTTGGCCCCCTTGACGATCAGTTGTCCTATCTTCTTGATGGTGGGGCGCAGGTGGATGATGCCTTGGATGGTGGCCTTCACGGCAATGACGATTCCACGTCCCGTCGCCTTGGCGGCCACCAGCAATCCGTGCCCTGTCGCCTTGGCGGCAATGGCGATTCCTCGTCCCGTTGCCTTCGCTGCCACCACACACCAGTGTCCGAAGGTTTTGGCGGCTTTCTTCAGCCATGCCTTCGTCTTGGTCACTTTCTCTTGGGTGTTGTTGTCGTGCCACCAATCGTTCAGACGTATCAACCCGTCCTCAATGGCCTGCATGCACCACAGGATGCCTTTCAAGATGCGCTTGAAAAGCCACACCAAGAACCGCCATATCAGCACAAGGAGCAGACGCAGCAATTCGCGGAAGAGTTGCGAGGCACTTCTTCCGGTATATTCCTCATGTTCCTTATGTGTTTCTTTTCCGTTATATATTTCTTCCTCTTCCATAAATGGATGTGATGGAAAGTGTAGTGTTATGAATTTTGTTGCGAAGTTAGCACAAAAAAACTACTTTTCCGCATTTTGTATCCTTAAATTTGTTAAATTCACGAAAGTTCGATGAAATCATGTGGACAGATGCCATTCGGTAATCAGCCAGTGCCCCCAATGAGACCCTTCCATTTTGCCTTGACGCGTTTACGAAGAGCCTCCGACTCCTCAGTGTCACATCCTCGCAAGACTTACCTCCACATCCTCGCATGACTCACTTCCACATCCTCGCATGACTCACCTCCACATCCTCGCATGACTCACTTCCACATCCTCGCATGACTCACTTCCACATCCTCACAAGACTCACTTCCACATCCTCACAATACTTACCTCCACATCCTCCAAATCGACGTCGACGATGTCGGTTGGTCGATGTCGACGATGTCGGTTAGTCGATGTCGACGACGTCGGTTTTGAGGCAGTGGAAGGGAGGAAGAGGAGGTATACAGGGAATGTCAGAGTAGGGAGTGGAAGAATAGGTTTCTCAGTCTTCGAACAGCAACAGAATGGCAATCGCAATGAACAGCAATCCAGTGATGCCATTCAGCCATTGCTGGAAGTGCTCGAAACCCCGGCTGAGTCGGGTGGCACCATCGACAGCCTTGTGCATGACCCATGCAATGACCACGACGGGAATGCTGGCCGCCAATCCAAAAACAAGGGGCACGGCGGCTCCCATGCTGCTGGAGATGCTGAGGGGAATCATCATGCCGAAATAGAAAATGGCACTCTCAGGGCAGAAGGCGAGGGCAAGGGTCATGCCCAAGATGAGCGAGCCGAGCGGGCCATTCCTCTTGATGATTCGGCCGCTGTTGTGGCAGTTTTCTCCGTCGTGGTGGTGGCGGTGGAATGCTCTGAACAGGAGGTAGGCACCCAGCACGATGAGCACGTAGGGTACGACGACTTCAGCCTTCGACAACACGTTCTGAAGTCCGGCGATGTTGCTGCCTCCACCAATCAGACACATCGTCACCCAACCCAACAGCGTGTAGGTGATTGTACGACCGAACGCATAGACGATGCCGTCTATCAGGCGCTTTTTGTTGCGGTACTCGTAAGCCAGTGCCGAAATGCTGATGGCCAGTTGGCAAGGATTAAGTGCCACGAGCAAGCCCAGTACAAATGCAGCCAACAGAGGAAGGTCTGCTGACTGCAAGAGCGTATTTAATAACTCGTTGAGGTTGAATCGCATAGGATGTGTTAACTGCAGAAGAGCAGGATGATGACTTGTGCTGTGATGATGCGCAAGAACATGGAAAGTGGGTAAACGGTTGAATAGCCGACTGATGGGATACCATTGTTAGCGTTGGAGGTACTGAAGGCCAATGCTGGTGGGTCGGTGGTGGCACCGCTCATGATGCCCATCAGGAGGAAGTAGTTGATGTGCCACTTCATGCGGGCAAACACACCCATGATGATCAAAGGAATGACGGTGATGAGGAAGCCAATCCACACGTAGTGAATGCCACCATTGATGACCGTGTCGACGAAGTTGCCTCCAGCCTTGATGCCCACACTGGCAAGGAAGAGCACCAAACCAATGTCGCGAATCATGAACGAGGCAGAGTTGGTGGTGTAGGCAATCAACTTGAGTTTGTAACCGAAGCGACCCAGCAGAATGGCGATGATGAGAGGTCCGCCGGCGAGTCCCAGTTTCACAGGCATTGACATGCCTGGTATGCTGATAGGGAGCATACCGAAGATGATACCCACGAGAATGCCCAGGAAAAGGGTGAGCAGGTTGGGCTTGTCGAGTTGCTGCTTCTTGTCGCCAATCTTGTTGGCAAATCGTTCCACCGCATCCACAGGTCCCACCACAGTCAAGATGTCGCCCATCTGCAGGATGAGGCTGGGGCTTGCAAACAGTTCAATACCAGAGCGGTACAGACGGGTGACATTGACTCCGTACATGGAACTGGGGTGCAAACTGCCAAGCGTCTTTCCGTTGATGTCCTCCTTGGTGACCGTGTGTTTCCGCGATGCCATTGGCACATCCTGGTCGTCCCATTTCACTTCCACTTCAGGACCGATGAATGCCACGATGGCAGCGGCATCTTCTTCAGCACATACGATGTAGAGTTTGTCATCCACATTCAGCAAGGTTTCCTTGTTGGGCACAACGACATGGCCGTTGTGGAGCATACGAGAGCATACAAAGTCACGTCCGATGAAACCTCTCACTTGCAGGATGGTCTTGTCGGCGATGGCTGGATTGAAGACCTTCACCGTCATCAGGTGAGGCTTCACGGCTTCCTTGTTGTTCTTTTTGTTGAAGTGTTCCACCTCCTTCTGGAAGTCCACTTTGAAAATGACACGGATGAGAATAATACTGCCGATGATGCCCACCACAGCAAGAGGGTAGGCGCAGGCATAACCGTTGGCAATCACAGGAACACCGCCCTCGAAGGGGTGAATCTGGTTAATCTGTTCCAAGGCCGCATTGGCAGCACCAAGACCAGGGGTGTTCGTCACTGCACCACACAGCGTTCCCACCAGCATAGGCAGGTTGTCCACCGCTGGAATGACGTTGCGGAAACTGTAGTAGATGATCAGCATCACCACAATGTTCAGCCCTACGACACCTGCAGCCACGCCGTTGGCTTTCAGACCTCCTTGTTTCAGCGAGGTGAAGAACGAAGGACCCACCTGCAAACCAATGCTGAACACGAAAAGAATGAGGCCAAAGTCTTGTATGAAGTTGATGACAGCCTGATTCTCTTCGATGCCGCCACGCATCAGCAAGTCACCGGCCAGGATGCCCACAAAGAGAATCCATGTGACTCCCAGTGATACGCTGCCAAACTTTATCTTGTTGCCAAGAAACACGCCCAGTGCAATGACTGCTGCATACAGAATCACCGTATGTGCGACACCGCCACCTGTGGTGAAAAGTTCAATAAGCCAATCCATGATGCTTTTGTTCTTGAGTTGTTTTTATGAGGCACAAAGGTACTACTTTTTTTCGGCTTTCACATTCTTGACTGTGAAATTTTCCACATATTCCTGATGGAAATCCGCATTCTTGGCTTTCACGTTCAAATTTTCGAAAGTGAAGTTGCTAAGATGATATTGGTCTTCCTGTTGTATCACGTTGAAGAACACATTGCAGTCGAAGGTGATGTTACGCATGGTGATGTGGTCGGAATACGACATGGGTACATTGTCACGTCCCTTCAAATCATAGAACTGTGTCCAGGGAGCCACCAACAGAAAGTTCTTTCCATTTCCTTCGATGTCTTCCACGGTCACATATTCATACCGTTGTGGGGTGTCCGGACGCATTTTCAGCCAAAGCAGATTGTTGGCTTCGTTCACCTTGATGCGACGCAGGATGATGTTGTGGTCATACACCGACTCGCTGCCTAACGTGAGGCATCCGTGACAGAAACCATACTCGCAATCTTCGATGATGATGTTCTCATTGCCACCATCTCCCACCATTTCGGGGAACTGATTGATGTCAACGCTCTCATATGGGGTGCGCCAGTAGTCAGCATAAGGACCCTTGCCACCTTTGATGGCTACGGCATCGTCGTTGACACTCATGTAGCAGTCTTTCACCAGAATGTTCTTCACCACGTCGAGGTCGATGGCATCAGTGCTTGGAGCCTTCACGGGCTTGGCTGGCGAGTAGATGTGGAGACGTAACAGTTTGACGTTCTCGCTATGATAGATGTGGGTTGTCCAAAAGGCAGAGTTCTGTAATTTCACTCCGTCAATCTGCACGTTCTTGCTGTTGCTCACATACACCAGTCGGGGGCGCTGCTCATCCTTGTTCGTGCAGCGAGGATTCCACGAACGGCGTTCCCAGAAGTGCTTCCAATAGGTGTAGCCGTTGCCATCTATGGTGCCTCTCCCAGAGATGGTGAAGCCATCCAATCCGTCAGCATTGATGAGGGCTGAGTAGTAGAGGCAAGTCTCTCCTTCGATGCGTGTCTTCAGAATAGGGTAGTCGCTCGGGTTGTTGCTGCCCATCAAAGTGGCTCCGTCGTAGAGATGCAGGTGAACACCTTGTTTGAAGAAAAGCGCCCCTGTCATGTACGTCCCTTCGGGCACGACAATGACACCGCCACCTTCTGAGGCCACTCTGTCAATCAGTGCCTGCATCTCAGTTGTATGCAGCAGTCCGTCGTTTACCACACCATAGTCTGTTACACGATACTGTCTGCCGAGTTTTGCAACGTCGACAGGCTCTGTCTCTTTGAACCACTCACTAATTGGTGTGCCGTCTGGCCACATATCGGCCGCTTTCTTTGCAAAAGATGGCATGCACAAAAGTGCGCATGCCATCAGTGATATCAGTTTGTGTATCATGTTACTTCACAAAAATCTTTTTTGTTGTACCGTCGCTATATTTAATGATGTTGAAACCTGGTTGTGTTTCCTTCAGTTGTACACCGCCTGTAGTGTAGATGCCCATCACACTCTTCTTGCCGTTCGGCGTCTTGTCGCTCACTGCTATGCTTTGAACGCCCGTGGCGATAGCCTTCTCTTGGTAGGCAGCCAGTTCGTCCTCGCTCAGGATGATCCATTGCTGGGCGGTAGCACTATTGGCATAGTTGAAGTTTGCTTGAGCGATGGATCCATAGCCGAGTTCTTCCGACAAATCTTTGGCACTCATGGACTTGAAGGTGGAAGAAGAAGGAGTCCATGTGAACCAGTAACCATGTGTGTTGAAATTCTTTCCGTCAATACTGAAGGAAACATCGGTACGGTCTGGCATGAGTTGGAAGTTTTCGGTTGCGCCAGGTGAACTTGTTGACTTTAAGGCAACTAAGCTGCTGCTGGTAGAGTGGGTCAGATATTTGCCGGAGGCAACATTCTTGAAACGGTAATATCCTGTAGTTGGCACAAACTCCATGTACCATGCAGCAGAGTCCTGCACCACCTCACCTGTCAGACAAGGCTTCCATCCCACAGCGGTACTTGCTCGCTGATAGAGCAGACCTTCGCCCAGTCCGTGGTTGGTGTCTTTGCACATCAGGTAGTATTTCTTGTCATCATCAAAGTTGTAAGTGTAGCTGGCAATACCGTTGTGTTCAGCATACCAATAACCGCCTGAAGTGGGGTCAAGACCGTCGACGAAGAGACCACGCATGATGCACATGCCACCAATGTACTGAATGGCTATGTGTTTGTCTTTGTCGGCACCATTCACCAACCAGTCATAGGAAATATTTGATCCGCTGTTGGAACCCCATCCCCAGCCGTGTACTCCATCTCCAGTGAAATAGACTTCTTCAGAATTGTAGTTGTTCTCCAGGAAGTGCAGGACATCATTGGCCTCGCGTCCCAGCCACTTGCCGTATGTGGTGCTTTCGCGAGTTTCAGCACAATTTGTCCAGCGCACATGCTGGCCAACACCCACGCCATGCCCAGTCTCGTGCAACACGGTGCCGATAGCCTGATAGGAGGCGCTAGGACCAATACGCATGTTGCCGCCGTATGAACAGTCGGCTGTAGGAGTTTGTGCACCGTAGGAGCCTGTGAGATGGAAACCTTTGATGCCAGTCCATTCGTTGAAGTATTCGATGGTTTCTTCCATGGCTTTGCGGCAGCGGGCATTAGCAGCCTCGTCGGGTGCGCCATTGTTCCAAGACCATGTGCAGGTACCTTTGGAGATGGTCACAATCTTCACCTCGTCACCATATGCCACGGTGTAGGTTTTGTTCATCACATAGGGTCTGATATAATAGACCGTAGCAGGTTTCAGACCCGAAAGGTGGAAGATGTAGCCTTTCAACGAGAAGTGGTCTGTTGTTCGGTTGTCCAGCACGGTGGGTTCATGCTCAGTGCTCCAGCACACACCGCGCTCAAGGATGTTGCTGCCTGTCATGGTGGCGCGCACAAGAGCCTGTGTGGCACCAGTGGCTACATAATGATTGGTGCTTGTCACTTTGGGTGCTGTACCGGTACCAGGAGTGGCATTAGCCAGATGGAAGGCAAGAAGAGCCTTGTCGAGTGTTACGATTTCTGCTGCCAATGCGGCAGAAGTGGCTTCTGCGTTCTGGTGCAGTTCCTTGGCGTTGTCGATGGCGGCCTTCAGGTCTGCTGCCCCTTCTTTTGTTTCATCGTAACTGTTCTCAACCTCTGTTATTTTCTGTTCAAGTACTTGATACTCAGCAATGGATTCCTTGGCTGTTTTCAAGGCTGCATGCAGGGTCTTGGTTGCGGTCTGCACGTCAGTCTCTTCAGAGGTGGGTGTAATGGCTTCGCCTGCATTGATGGCCGATTGCAGCGTGGTGGCGGCTTTAGCAGACATCATGCTGGCCTGCAAAGCCTTGGCTTCATTTACCAAGCGCTGGATTTCAGCCATCACTTCTTCTGTACTCATATAGCCGATGAGGTAGAGGCGGAAGTTGTCCAGTGCCAACCAGTTGCCTGTAGCGTTTACAGCCACAAAACCAATCTCCGCTTCACCAGAAATGCTGGTGAATGTTACCGAGTAATTATTGGGTGTATAGACGGTTGTCTGTTGGTCATCTGCGTAGATGTAAGCACCTGTGTTCTTCTTTGTGGTACTGCTCTCGGTGTAGTTCTGTGCTGCTACTGTCAGTTTATACTTTCCTCTGGGCAGATTCTTGATGGTCTGGATAGCAGAGGCACTACCTACACTGCCAGAAGACACCCATTTTTCCATGTAGGTGCTACCGGCCTTTTTGCTAAACGAACTATTGGTCTGTGTGCTTAAGTTTTCTACTGTCCATCCGTTGGTCGTGTTCTCGAAACTAGGGTTGGTTATGTATTCAGTCTTGTCGAGCGGATTCTCCTCGCTTACGTTTTCTTTGCGGTAGGCATCGATGGCGGCATTGAGCACAATGTTTGCTTCCAGCACGGTAATCATGTCAACGTTTGCATCGTTATATATACCCTGCGCGGTGTCAATGGCAGACTTTAAGGCTGCGGCTTCGTTGCCTGTGCCATCGCCATAGTACTTGTTGGCAGAGGTGAGGGTGGTGCTCAGCGATGATTTGTCCACACTCATGTTCTCGCCCAACAGCTGCACATAGTCGATGACCAGTTTGGCTGAATTGACAGAACCGCCCGCTGCGGCTTTCATGCCGAACTGAATCTTGCCCGTTGTGGTCTTGGTCAGGGTGAACGTAATCTGGTCGAGAGTCCAGCTGTTTGCCGTATAGCTGGTTTTAGTGGAGCGTTTGGCTGTTCCGCTGTTGGGTATCCATGCCACTTGCGAGGTGGCTGTACTTACTGTACATCCATTGTAGGTGGGTACTTTGAGAGTGTAGGTTCCAGCAGGCAGGGTGATTGTCTGATAGAAAAGGAAAGTTTGTTCCCAGCCCGTGGAAATGGCCAAACCGCCACCTGCTTCACCATCATAGCCTGTAGCGGGCACAGAGCCGGGGGTACTGGCTCCGCTGTTGAATTTTCCCTTGAAGCCAAACTCGTAAGTGCCTACAATAGTATAGGTCGCACTCAAGTTAGCAGTCCACCCGTCTACAGGCAGGATTTCTTCAGCCACAGACTTTGAACTGCTGGCAGGGTAGTCAAAGTTTTCGTCGAACCCATAGTTCGCGAGGTAATACTTCGTGATGTCAGTCTGTGCATTCAGGCAGAGAACGGTTAACATCAGAATGTTAGTAAGCAAGATTTTCTTCATATCATTAGTCTTTTTAGTTTCTTACAGTTCGATGGCTGTTTCCAGTGCCAGTCGCATCATTTCGGTGAAGGAGTTTTGCCGCTGCTCGGAGGTGAGTTCTACATGGTTGACGAACGAGTCGCTGATGGTGAGCAGGCAGGCGGCTTGCTTTCCCAGTACGTGGGCGTTGTGGAAGAGAGCGAAACTCTCCATCTCCACGCAGTCGCTGCCTGTCCGTTCGGCAATGTCCTGCCAGGTGCCTTGCGACGGGTCGGAATAGAATACGTCGCTGGAATGTACCACACTCATCTTCAAAACGATACCGAGCTCTTTTGCTTTCTTCTGAATGGCAGCATTCAGCGTCTCGCTGGGTTTCAAGCTGTGGGAGGTCTCTCCGCCTTGTACACGAGCAAAAGAGGATTCGCTCACGGCACTTTCAGCCAATGTCACGTCCATCACGTTGAGCCAGTCGCGGTAACTGCCAGCGGAGCCGATGCGGATGATGTTCTCCACGTCATAAAAACTGAACAACTCCCATGAGTAGATGCCAATGCTGGGCATACCCATTCCACTGGCCATCACAGACACGGGAACACCTTTGTAGGTGCCGGTATAGCCCAGAATGTTACGTACCGATGTGACCAGTTGTGGGTTGGTCAGGAAAGTTTCTGCAATGAATTTTGCCCGAAGAGGGTCGCCGGGCATTAGCAGTGTTTTTGCAAATGCGCCTGTTGACGCTGAGATGTGGGGTGTTGCCATAGGTTCTTGTTTCATCGTGGCAAAGGTAAGGCTTTTTTTTATAAACAACAAAAAAGAACTGTAAAAAGTGATGACCCGCGTGGATTGTTGTAGTAAACGTGCTGAATGGATGACCATGTAAAAGAAAAGCCCCGAAGACGTTTGTCTTCAGGGCTTGAGTAAGAAATAGGGTAGTGTTCCGCTATTTGGTCTTCCACTTTGGCAATGGGAAGTACCATGCAGATACGTTTTTCAATTTGTCGAAGAGGGATTGGTCAAAGCCGTCCACACCTGCACTTGTAGGAGTGGCAGTCTTTGTGCCTCGGTTTGCAATCTTGTTGGCGAGCCATTCTGTACCATTGTAGCCAGACATGTTCTTGTGCTCGGCAATGCGGACAAGGTCTGTGAAACGGTTGCCCTCAAAAGCAGTCTCCAGTGCCAATTCATCTACGATGAGATTCTCCACGGCATTGATGATGTCTTCTTCTGAAGCACTTTCTAATTTGACACCTTGAGCAAGGAGCAGCTTGGAGTAGTCATAGTAGACGGAGTCGTGATAGCCCGCAATGTTGGTGATGGTTGTTCCATTATTAGAGGCCCAATTGCCCAGACCTGCTCCTCTGGCATGGAGTCCGTACATGTTGTCCCAATGGTCGTTCTTAAAATTGAGGAATGTGTTGAATTTGTTCAGTTTTACAGTGTCGGTGACATAGTACATGGCTCCGTAAGTGCCGTAACTGAGGGAGTCGTTGTACAACGTGTCCCTTACTATCATGTAACTGGAACCAGTCATGCCTTCCACTTCAACCAATGTACCTTCTTCGTCGAACTCGTAGAAGATGCCTGTTTCCGTATCTTTATAACGGTAATTGTCTTCGATTCTGTTGTAGTAGATGACACGTCCTTCATCGTCATGTCTTGGAATATAACGATTGACATAAGTGGGGAGCGAGTATTGGGTGATACCGTCTTTCAGGATTGCAAAGGCAAATTCAGGATAACCTGCACGATTGATAGCCTCGGCTAAGCGGAGCCAGATGAGGGTCTTTCTGTAGATTGGAATAGAGTAGTAGAAAGCAGCGCCACGAGCAGCCTTGCTGCAAAGTGGGTAGGCATCACCTTCGTAGGTGAGGTTTTCTATAGAACTTCCGTAACGTGCATCACAGTTCTCAATGTAACGGGCTTGAGGATTTGTGGATGTCGTACCCGTATATTCCACATAAGTTTGGTTGTTGGCCACCTCCTGGAATGCATTTGACGGAGCATACTGACGCTTGTAGTTTCTGCTGACAGAAATGTTACCAGAAGATTCAGAGTCAGAACCTGTGGTGTTGTCGTCGGCGTTTTGATCGATAGCATGCGATGACTGCGATGATGATGGGGTGTAGCCATAGATGTCTGCTACACGTGTCAGCATCTTGCCGAAGCCTGCATTGGCAGAACTTGGAATGAGCGAGATGACTTCGTTTTGGGAAGTAGAATAAGAGTATTCGGAAGCCCACGAACCCCAATTATTTATTCTTGAATAATCGATGGAGTTGGAGCGCAAGATGTTGTCTGCAGTGCAATATTGCAGGTACAAGGGGGTTGTCTCAGTCTCATTCTTCAGATAATCATAGTAATACTGTGCAGCCTTCTCATAGTCGCTGGTTGAGGCACCACGGAGCAGGTAACTGTCGGCAAGCAGGATGCGGATAGGTATCATCATCATGCGGGCATCGATGGTCGTGTAACCGTTTTCCCATTTGCCGTTGGGAGATGCTGCTGAACCATATTGAGGATAAGGCGTGTTAATGAAGTTGGAAAGGCCGTCTTCGATGAACTTGTCCACGAGGTTGTCTTTGTTAACCAGATTTCCTTGATAGTCAAAGTTCTCGATGACGCTGAGATTGTTAACAGGTCTGGTGATGTATGGCACTTCCTTGTAGTTCTTGACAAGTTGTAGGTAAGCCCATGCACGAACGGCTTTCACCTGTGCATACTCTGGTATCATAAACTTGATATTCGACTTCACTGCATTGGTGTCAGCGTTCTGGATGTAAAAGTTGCAGTTGTTGATGATGTTATAGTAGTCACTCACTTGCAGCATGGAGCAACTCTCATTGTCATTCTCACTGCGGTCTTTCCAGTAGGGACTCTCCGTGTCAAAGTTAGAGATGGCATGGAGTGTATCCGTTGTGTAGTCGGTTGAAGTCACCAGATCGCCTCGTATTTCACCGAGTATCACTTGGCGTTCTGCCACGTCCTGCATGGCACGCATGATGCCGAGATAAGAGTAGAGCGTATCTTGTGCATTGCGGTAGGCCTTGTCACCCGTGTCTACTGTCATCATGTCCTCGCAGGAGGTAAAGCCCCCCAGTCCCAAGAGAGGAAGGGCTAACGCTGCCGTGCGAAGTATATATTTCTTTATTTGATAAGTAATCATGATAGTAATATGTTTATAGAAGTTGTTTTTATCCGAATGGCCTCTCCCATAGGAGGGTGGGGCTACAAGTTGATTTTAACACCGAGATTGAAACTTCTGTTGCTGGGGAGCAAACCTGCGTCGATACCTTGATAGAGGACACTGTTGCCACAGGAGAACTCAGGATCTTTACCTGTGTATTTGGTCAGTGTCACAAGGTTGTTGGCTTCGCCCCAGATGGTGAGACCCTGAATCCAAGATGCATTGAGAGGCAACTCGTATGAGAGGCGAATCTTCTTCAGTTTGAAGTATGAGCCATTTTCAATCCAGCGGTCGGAGAAGCGTTCGTTGTTCACCCAACTTTCTGATTCGGGCGACATGGCGCGTGGCAGAAGTGCGTTGTCTCCATCGTAGGTCCAACGATTGACAGCTGCGGTGGTCTGGTTGTAGAAGGAACTCAGAGACTCCAGCTGTGAACGTTGGTAGTTGTAGATGTCGTTGCCAACAGAATACTTGAAGTTGATGTCAAGACTCCAGCGCTTGTATGCGAAGTTCGTGTAAATCGTTCCGTAGATGTCTGGGTTCGGGTCACCGATGATGGTCTTGTCCTTTTCGTCGATGATACCATCTTTGTAGAGATCAACGAAATGAATGTCACCGGCAGAGAAGTTTCGATATGGATTCTTGGTGATGCCAGTGGGGTACTTCAGATAGTCGCTGTGTGGCTGACCCTGCTCGTCAATGCTGGTGTGTGCTGTTGAAGCGGCTGCATCAGTGGAGAAGACACCAGCTGTCTTGTAGCCGTAGAAGACACCTGCCGCATGGCCTACAGAAGTGAGAACCTCGGCGCCATAGATATTCTGGGTGTAGTCACCCTCTGGCAGCGACTTGATTTTATTCTTGTAGTGTCCGAGTGTAGCACCAATCTGCCATTTGAAGTCTTTTGAGTTGATAAGGATGATGTTGGCTCTTGCATCAATACCCTTGTTGGTGAGTGAGCCACCGTTGCACAGATAGCCAGAGAGACCTGAGAGATAGTTGATGCTCTTGTAAGTAATCAAGTTGCTGGTCTTGGACGTGTAGAGGTCAATGCCAGCCTGAACACGATTGTTGAAGAAAGAGCCGTTGAGGCCTAAATTCCAGCGACGGGTGGTTTCCCATTGGATGGAGGGGTTCTCCACGTTGGTCAGTTGGAGCGCTGTGGCGTTTTTCAAGAACGTGTAGGATTTGAAGTATGTGCGGGCTGCTGCATAGTCAATGTTGTCATTACCAGACTCGTCGTAACCCACTGTCATTTTCAGATAATCGAGACCCTTCACGTTGGCCAACCACTTTTCATTGGTCAGGACCCAACCTGCTTGGAGGCTTGGAAAGAGACCCCATTTGACACCAAACACTTTCACACCTTCCTTTGTTTTCTTGCCAAAACGTGAAGAAGTTTCAGCGGAGAATGTTCCTTCCAGAATGTAAGTGTTCTTCACAGCCCAACGTCCATGTGCATAGTACGCCAAATTGTTCCATGCATCCTGGCTACCTTCCACAGAGCGGAAAGTGGGGGTCATGTTAGGCATTTTGTCATTACCGGTATTGTAAGAACGCATGTAGGAGTCTGAGAACCTGTTGCTTGTGAAGCGGAGACCACCGAACACCGTCAGGTCATGGATGCCTTTGTAGTTGTTTGTCCAGTTGATGCGGAAGTCCTCATAGACAGAGGTCTCTTTCGAGAAGAGAGATCTTACCCCCGAAGTGACATCACCGTAGCCTTCATAGTTGAAGGAAGGGATACCGGCCTCTGGGAGGTAGTATTTCTCATTGGAACGGTTCAACTGATAAGCAAAGCGGTTGGTGATGTTCAAATGCTTGTTGATTTCCCACTTAGGCATGATGTTGAGGTTGAATTGGGTCACCTCTTGTCGGTTCTTGTTCTCGCCTTGACCATTCTGGAGAATCCAATAGGGGTTGGCCTGTGCCACATTCGTTCCATAAGCGGAAGCGAAGTTGAATGGATAGTTGTCATCACTAATATACTTACCAGCATACACAGAAGACAAATGCAGTTTTCCATCGTCACCGGTGTAGTAACCATACTTTGAGAGGAATGGTGCTTGGGTATAGCCCAGTACATTAGGAGAAGAAATGGTGTTGGTGGTGTAAGACTCTGCCCAGCCGTTGTCTCGGAGATTGTTCGTTATCTTCGAATAGGCGAGGTCAAGTTGAGTGGACAGATTCTTGATCAGTTTGATGTCGGTGTTGAAACGAATGTTCAGACGATCAAAACCGTTGCTCTTAGCGGTGGATTGAGAGTTTGTGTAACCAAGAGCAAGGTTGTACATGGCCACATCATCACCACCTTGTACATTCACCTTATAGTTCTGGGTGGCTGCTGTACGATACAGGCCGCTTGACCAGTCTGTCTCGTTGTGGTACATTGGATACCAATAATAGTTCGGGTTGCTGTTCAGGAATGGTATCGCAGTGTTAGCCGTGTTGTACTCAGAGCCGTAGGTGGTTGTACCCATCAGGTCACTGAGGTAAGAACGGTACTGGCTGGCATTCATCATGGGTGTGAGCGATGGCTTAGGTTCAAAGCCTGCGTTGACACTCACATTGATTTTGGTTGCCATAGAGTGACCACGCTTGGTGTTGATGATGACCACACCGTTGCCGCCACGGGCACCATAGAGTGAAGTAGCGTTTTTCATCACTTCCACGGTCTCGATATCTTCAGGATCGATACCAGCAAGGATGTTGTTGAAGAAACCTTCGTGTATGCTGGTGCGGTCAAGTTGTGGATCCATCAACATTCCATCGAGCACGATAAGTGGCTGTGCATTGATGTTCAGCGAGTTGAGTCCTCGAATGAACATGGCTGCACCTTGTCCACGCAAGCCAGAACGGTTAATGGTGTGAACGTCGCCAGACAGTTTATTGTCAATCTCTTCATCTATAATGATGGCGGAAGTGTTGTTCACGTTGGCCACAGCACTGGCAGTGATGCTGGTCTTGGGTGAATAGACCGTGTTGAACTTGCTGCTGTAGAGTCCTACGGATGGAGCCGTGGCACCATCGAAACTCACCTGTACATCATTGTACTCAAGCACTGTTATGTAGAGTGAGTTGACAAACACAGGCACTTTGAGAGTGTATTTTCCGTCTTCGCCAGTCATGACAGAGTATCTGCCGTTGCCGTATGCCTGTACCTTGGCACCATCTATAGGTGCCTTGGTGGCAGCGTCGTACACATAACCGCTCACTTCCTTCATCTCATATTGAGGAGCGGTGATGACGGTTCTTGTCTTGGCTGGCTGCTGTGGTGTTGATTCTTCTGCTTCTTGCGCAAATAGGGTAGTCGCTCCTGATAACATCATGAGACCCATACCGAGGCGAAAAAAGCCTTTGTGAATATTCTGATTTTTCATGTTCTTGTTATTTAGGAGTTATACTATTCTTCTTCACTTGCAGTCCACTCTTTCGGCTTCAAGATAATGGAGTTGACCCAAATCTCTCGGCAGTACAATGAACGTTCGCTAGATTTAAAATAACTTTTAATGTTTATGACAGGGTAGGCGTTGTTGGAGATTCCGTAGTAACATACAGGGAACTCGAAGTCCTTAGCAACGAGAAGGGTGTCCGTGTAGTCCACTTCTCCCTTTTGGTTGTAGTGCATACCTCTGTTGACGAAAAAATTCGTCCCGAGAAGGGATTCACCGCTGGCATCAATCGCCTCTGGGTCTGGGTTCGTAAGACGGATGTTGTTTTCGCGCGTATCTTCTTTGTCATAAGAGATATACACGTAGAACTTGTTGCGCAAATCGTAGTCCGTGTTATAATTGATGACCACGTAAATGTCATACTTGCATGAAAGCACATTGAATAATTTGAAGAAAGCACCAGGATGCACATTACCCTTAGGTTGCATTCTCAAGAATGAATATCTGAAGGTAGAGTCGCACTCTATGGTTTCATCGTCGATGATGACTGTGGGCTCCTGATAGATTTTGTTACCAGAAACAGGGTCACAAGCGTTATCTTTTGACTCATAGGCTGTGATACCGTTCTCATCGATGATAGGTGCATACGTATGGAATGGATAGTTAAACTGGTCTGTCACGTATGCATAACCGTTGCTCACTTTCACAGGATCGGCATTACCAAACATTTGGGCATAGTTGTCAACTTCAACAACGCTTGTGCCGTTAGTTAAGTTGAGTGTGCCAGTTTTCTTGAACTTGGTGCCTGCTGTTGAAAGGAGGGAGTCCTGACGTTCATCTACAGCCTGAATGTCAGCAATGGTAGCGATAGGAATCTGCTCATACTGCCATTTGGCGTTGAATGCAAGGTTCTCGCAGATGGCATTCTTTGCATAGTGGTTAAGCAGAGAATCCAGTTCTGCTTGAGTGAAAGTAGTCTTCTTTCCCTTGATGAGGGTGTCGACTCCGGCTTCTGTCTGTGTGTTGACGTCCTGCTCGTAAACCTCCTTAAACTTGAAATATTTTTTGGTTTTTGCCAGGGTCTCTGTCCATGCAGTATTCGTAGGTATGACCATCGCATACAAAGAGTCGTCGGCATTGAGACGTGCACGCATGTAGTAGGTGGTGTAATCATTGGAGATGGAAGTGATGGAATCCACCCATGTAATTTTTCCGTTGACCGTAGGGCCAAGGGTTGATGCATACTCATTGAACTCCGTCGTTTGGAAACTCTTGATGAAGGTGTTGATGGAGTCGAGGTCACGTCGCGTCCCAAGGTACTCATAGAGATTGGGCTGATAAGGCACAGGATTTTCCAAGATGTGAAGCACACCGTTCTTTGCACCAATGTTGGCTTGCTGGATGTTCACACCTTTGATGGTAAATTTGTCAAAATTGATTGTGGCACCCTTGCTGTTGTAGAGTTTGATAACAGCCGTGTCTGTACCGTTGACTGCAGTGCTGTAACGGTTCATGTTGTTGCGAATCAATTCTTTTTCCACCTTGTAGATACTATCACGGATGCCAGTTTCAATCAAGCCCTTATAGTAAGAGTAGTTGAAAGAACCGTTGACAGGTGCCCACACTGTGAATGTTTGGTCACCATTGAGCAGGTCGGCATATGTTTCAGGAGTGGCCTTCTCCTCAGTCTGCGAGTAGTAAACACTTTGCAGGATGTCGGCAAACTCACTCAGTTTTTCACTGTTTGACTGGATGTTTTGCCAGACCGTTTGCTTGCCTGCTGCAGCGGATGAGATGTCGAAATGATCATCCGTGCAGGCGCTGATGCCAGCAGCAAGCGCTGCTGTCATCAGTGAACCTGTGAGCCATTTTATATTATTGATATTCATATTCTTTCTTTTTTTTGTTACCAAATATCCTCGTTGTATTCGCCAGCATAGACAGCCTTGGGAACGAGTTCAATGTAGTCGTAGAAGAATTCAAGCGCATTGTTGTCGAGTACGGACTTGAAGCGGATCCAGTAGGTCTCACCTGCTTCAAGCGTGCCGGTGAAGATAATCTTACGTACGCTACCATAACCATCGCGCTGTGTTTTATTGTCATTGAGCTGGATATATTTCGGTCCTTTCATGAAGCCCAGGTTACGCATGGTTTTCTGGTTTTCATATAGAGCCGTTGAGTCAGCCACTGTTGCTTTGATTCTTGCTTCTTCTGTCCAGCCTGTAAGGTCTCTACCAACACCCGTTTCACGGAGGTCGATTGGCACACCGAGAGCTGGCAGGTTCCTTGGGTTCTTACCCATGTAAATCTGTGCCATACCACGGTTACTACTGATCCATACACCAAAACGGAGTTCGTAGGTACCTGTGTAAGGAACTGGTGGCAACTTCATGGTGAAGTCCACAGGACCACGAATGTTGAATTCGTCGCCTTGGAAATCACTCCAACCGCCGTCCCAACTTTCCCATCCAGTGTTTGGCATGTACTCAAATTCTGTTGCGTCAGTAATTTCGTACACATTGTCGAAGTAGTCATGTGGGAAGAACCATGAGTCGACACGGTTTTGTTTGATTTCATTCGTCAACATTTCGGGGAACAGAGATGTGACGTCATATCGCATACGCTCGTTCAACACCTTGGTTGGAACATCCTTCGTCCAAAGGAGAATGTCGTTAATGGGGTAGAAGAATCCGTTTTTGGCCTCAACTGCACCTTCCTCAAGTATCAAGATCCCAGGAATGGTGATGTTGGAAGCGACTTCTTGATAGTTGGTCATGTTATATACCGATTTACGGTTGATGCGGCGCTGAAGAGAGCCATTCATGTTTCCGCCCGTAATCTTGAGGGAACGACGTTGAACGCCCACAGTCTCCCAATAATCCCAGACATTCACAGTAACTCTGAATTTGTCACCTTCATTTCTGCGCTCGTTCAGTCTGACACCATATTCGTTGGCGAAAGTCACGAGACCACCCGCTTTCTTGGCGCTGAGTTTTTCAGGAAGAATGTGGTAAGCTACAAACTGGTTGAGCCAGTTGTAGGGGTTTTCATAATCATCACCCCAACTGGTTTGATTCCCCAGATTGGTTTCATCATCGAAGTTGTTGTTGGCTCTCACATACTCCTTCAGGGTTGGGATGTCAGTGATGCCGAGGCGTTCCAAGAGTGTATCAGGTTCCGCAAACACGGTGTAGCCATAATTACGCTTGTCTGGATATCGACCACTATAGCCGGAGTTATATCGGCAAGTGTACTTTGTGCCCAGAATGTCGTAGTGCTTGTCTTCCCACTCCAGGTCTCTATACTTGCTGATTTTCTTGTCCCAACCTGTCAGGGAAAGCATTTCTCCAAACTGTTTCACGTCTTCCAAGCCCATAATCAACTCACCGATGTTATCTTTCGATGGAGATAGCACGTGGTCAACGGCATGGATGTAACCATTCTCCACCTCGATGTCAGCATCAACCACACGAGAGTCTTTGTTGATGTAGAGGATGGTGTTGTTATCCTCGTCAAGGCCGTATGATGGCGTGATGTAACGCCCGTTCATGTTGGTCAAGTTGAGTGGCACATCGTGAGCGAATGCCGTGGTCTGGTAGGCTTCGTCGTCACCGTTTTCAATGATAGAGTTGAGCACGATGTCTTCTGCGACTGAGTCGGGAAGTTCATCGAGGTTCTTAGACTCCACCTCGCCGATTTCAAGGAGGGAGTCAAGGTAGATGTCGATGGCTTCATTGGTGGGGGCAAAACAAGTGTAATTGCCACGGGCATCCAGCAAATCCCTCATGGTGGAAGGAGAACGCTTGCTCTGATGAACCATGCCCAAAACGGTGTAGTAACTGCTGAATGTCTCAGGATTATTTTCGAAGTGGTCAATCATCATCTCGCCTGTGAAGGTGTAGAGAGCACTTTCGTCAACGTTCTCTGTACAGGAGTTCAGCGTTACGGCAGATGCCGCACAAATGAATAATGCGGCCCCGCAATATTTTTTGATATGATTGTTCTTGTTCATTGTTCTTGCTAATTTATAGGTCATCAGTTCTTGAAGAAGTCTCATTCACAAACCATACTCCATTCTGATACAACAAACCATTGTTCTTGATTTCAGAGTTATATACGGGTGAGAAGAGAGATTGCATGTCAGCGAGTTTTGCCTCGATGGCTTTGCTGTTTGTGTATTTCTTGCAAAGAATCTTCAGCATGTCGGTGGTGTTGCCGCGACGGAGTGCATAGCGAACGAGGTCATACCAGCGTTTGCCTTCACCCACGAACTCGCGGTGACGCTCTGTCATTACTAAAGCCTCCATTTTGTCCGCTGTGTCGAAATTGCTCTTGAATGTGAGCGAATCGGTCTTGCGAGTTTCGTTGCTGGCTTCGTAAGCATAAGGGTTCGAACGCTTGAAAACTTCACGTACATATTGGAATGCCTCAGCCATGTGCTCCTCGTCGTTGTAAATCTGCGACATGGCTTCTGCCTTCATGAGGAACACTTCCGAAAGGCGGTAGATAATCCAGTTGTTGTCAAGCCGGCTTCTTTTGCTGGCTTCAATCATATTTGTCGTCAAGTCGTTGGCGTTGTTGTCTGTTAAGAATGTGCGTGAGTTTGAGTTTCTCTGCGACACGCTGCTGTTGGAGAACTTACCGATATCGTATGTGTTCTGGCCAATCTCTTTAAAGACGATGGTTTCCCATCGGCGGTAGTCAGTCTTGGTGAAAACATATAGAGGATCGATGTTGTTGGGTGTAGATTCAATGCTTGAGAAAAGACTCTCAGAGCCAGTGAAAGACCCGGTTTTACCATTCAGACTGTAGAACAAACTTCCCACCATCGAGTTGGTATAGTCAGTTCCCTCCACCTGAAGTTCAAAGATGGATTCATCGGAATTACCCACGCCGAAAATCTGTGCATAAGCGGTGCGGGAGGAGGTGTAGTAACTCTTTCTGCTTCTTGATGTGGATTCTGCCTCGATAGCGAGGAGGTCTTCCAACTCAAGTTCGATGGCGCTACCACCTACGTTCAGACCGTTCTTCTCGATGTATTCGAGTTTCTCCTGATAGGCCATGTCGATAATGAGGTCGCAGTAGTCGATGCACTTCTGGTAGTCAGATTCAGCGGTTGTCTCATACTCTTCATAACGTGAAGAAAGTTCTTCCTCCGTCAATTCACCGATATAGTTCTTTGCGAGCGATATTTTTTTGAAGGGTTGGTTGTTACCCGCCTTGTAAGATGCGCGCCACAAATACACATCGGCCAGCAGTGCATAGACTGCCTTCTTGGTGATGCGGCCCTTGTTTTCCACCGTGTTGCCGTAGTCAACCATTGCGTCGTCCTTGATGGATTCAAGGTCGTCGATGATGTTGTTGAGCACAGTCAGCTGTGTGGACTGGGGAGAGAGGAGCATTTGACCATCATTGTTGTAGTCGGTAGTGATATAAGGCACTTCACCGAATGTACGCACCAGGTAGAAGTGGCACAAGGCACGCAAAGTGATGATTTCTGCCTGGATAGGCTTCCAGTTGTTTTCCGAGAAACTCTCGTCGTTCTGGATAACATCCTTGCCGTGTGCCAACACCTTGTTGCAATAGTTAATGGCATTGTACATGGCTGTCCAGTCAAACTGGCCATATGTGGGCAGCAGGTTGGCATTCATGATGTTTGCCTCTGGACCGGAGGCTGATGTGGAAGTGGAACGGTCGAAGTTATCCGAACGTTCTTCGCCCCAATAGATGTACTTGCGAAGCAGGTCATCGGCTACCATGCGCTTGTAGCATGCCATGACAGCGCTGTTCAGGTCGTTTTTGTCCTTCCAGAAGTCTTCTTCCACGATTCGGTCTGTTGGTGTGATGGTGAGGAAGTCTTCGCAGGAAGAAAGCCCCATGCCAGCACTGATTGAGACCAGTCCGCAGAATGTTATATGTTTGATGATATTTTTCATTTTCTTCTCTTTTACGTCGGTTGTTAGAATCCAAGATTTATGCTGACTGTGAATGACTTGGCACGTGGTGTCTTAGAGTTGTCGATACAAACACCCCATGTACCATAGCCAACCTCAGGGTCAATACCTGTATATTTGGTGAGCACGAAGAGGTTGTTGGCAGAAGCACTGATACGCAAGCTTTGGATACCAAGGTCTTTGCAGACTTTGTTGGGCAGGGAGTAACCTAACTGCATGTATTGCAGACGGAGGTAGTCACCCTTCTCCACGAAACGGTCGCTAGCCAGCACATTGTATGATGCACCGATGTTAGCGTTCATGGCACGTGGAATCTCGGTGATGTCACCATTCTTGCGCCAACGCCAAGCCACGGCTTGCGATTGGTTGATGTTGCTACGCATGGACTCATTGTTCAAACGTGCCAAGTTGGCAATTCTGTTACCCAGACGATAGTTGAACGAGAGTTTGAGAGTCCACTGGCCATAGTTGAAGTTGAAACCGAAACCACCATTCATCTTAGGGTTAGAGTTACCCAGATAGATGATGTCAAGTTCGTTGATTTGACCATCGTGGTTGATGTCTTCATACATCACGTCACCACCCTTGAACTCATAGTTCTTTCCTCCGTAGTTGAAGTACATGTGGAGTGGGTTACCCTTGGAATCGTACAGGATGGCGCCATTGGCGTCACGTGCAACTGGCAAGGTGGCGTTCTCACCACGCTCTTCAGCAGCGGCTGCAGTGTTGTCTCCGTAGGTCTCTCGTGACAGTTCCGTATAGCCATTGTGCTCGTAGTCATAGCGGTAAACACCGAGATAGTGGAAACCATAGATGGAACCGACGGCATTGCCAATCTGGATACGCTTCAAGAAGTCTGCATTGTTGTACGAATAGTCACCGTTCATAGATGCCAACACGGTTGCATCCATTTCTGTGATGGTGTTGATGTTCTGAGCAATGTTGAAGTTGACAGACATGGAGAACTTGCCCTTTTTCAGGAACTTACCTGTGTTCATGAACAATTCCCAACCACGGTTGCGCAGACCACCTACGTTCTTCCAAGACAGTGAATTGAATCCTGTGGAACCAGGGATGCCGACACCGCTCATGAGCAGGTCTTTGGTCTGCTTGTTATAGTAGTTGAAGTCGAACTGCAACAAGTCGTTGAAGAGGTTCAAGTTGGCACCAAGGTTCCAAGAGGAAGTGGTTGCCCACTTGATATCTGTCAGACGGAGACCGTCTGGTGAAATGGCTGTCATGGTTTTTCCATTAGAGCCGTAGAGACCATAACTCTTGTAGGTGTTATACATCAGGTATTCACCACCTGGTTCACGACCAACGCGACCCCATGATGGGCGGAAGGACAGCATGGAGATGACACCTTCTTTCAGGCCAATTGCTTGAGTGAGTTTTTCGAAGAGAGGTTCCTGGTTGATGTTCCAACGAGCAGAAAGACCAGGGAATGTACCCCATTTGCGACCTGCACCGAACTTGGTGGAACCGTCTCGACGTACAGTGGCATCGAAAGAGTAGCGTCCGTCGAAGAAAGCAATGTGGATACTTCCCAACATGGAGGCTCTGCGCCACTGGCTGGTGCCTGAAGACGCTGAGGTCAGATAGGCGTCAGCGATGGATGAATTAATGCCTGTTGGCACACCATTGTGAGCCAGGTTCTGGCTGGTTCCGTTTCCGGAGGTGAACTCAAACTGTCCCAACATACTCATGGAGATTTTATCCGTGTTGAAGTGTGGGATGAACACGAGTTTCTCTCGGTTGGTGAGTGCCAATGACTTGTACTCGCTGTTGCTCGTCTTGTTGACGCCAGCAGACCATGAGTCGGTTGTCAGTGAGGAAGGGAAGTAGGTGTTGCAGGACTCGTTGTAGATGTCCATGTACATTTCGGCATTCAAATTCAACTGGTGTGAATCAGCATCTTTACCGAGCAGTTTATACTGAAGGTTGAACTGCGGCGTGATACGATAGGTGGACTGGTTGTTGAAAGCCTGATGTGCAATGGCTACAGGATTCCCGATTCCTTTCATGTCACTCAGATAGTAAGAAGAGTAGTAGTTGTTGCCACCAGCGTTGGTTGTTGGGTTGGTGGGCAGCATCTTGTAGTAGTCACCTGTCAACACACCGTTCTGATCATACTCGTGGATGGACATATTAGGCATGCTGTTGTATGCCTTACCCAAGATAGATGCGGTGGAACTTCCGTCCCAGTTACGGTGGTTATCGGTGTAGGTGAGTGCGAAGTTTGTAGAGAAACGGATGCGGTCAGACACATCATAGTCGAGCACAAGACGCGTGGAGAAACGGTCAAGTTTCTGTTTGATGATGGTACCTGTCTGGTGGTCATAACCGCCTGAAATGCGGAATTTGGCCTTCTCACCACCACCCGTGAGTGTCACGTAGTAGTTGTGTGTTTGGCCGAACTGGTTCACGGCATCCACCCAATCTGTGTTCTTGTTGAAGTTGTAGTATTGTACAGGGTAGGATTGGTCATAGTTCAACTCCACCATGTCGGATGTGGCGCGGTTCTGCTTAGGATTGAAATAGGCTTCCTTCAGCATCATGGTATAGCCGTCACCCGTGAGCATATTGAGCCCCGAAGGTGCCCAAGCGCCAGAGAAACGATAAGAGAAGTTCACCCTGGTCTTACCAGTCACACCACGACGGGTTGTGATTTCAATCACACCATTGGCACCTTTTGAACCCCAGATGGCGGTTGCAGCAGCATCCTTCAGTACCTTGATTTCCTTGATGTCTTCAGGGTTAACCGAGAGGAGGGTAGAGAACTGCTCTTCGTTGTCGAGGTCTTCAAAGTTCACTTCAGACACGTCGTCTGGCAGGTCGAAAATGTTACCATCCACAACAATGAGAGGCTCTGCAGAACCATTGATGGTGCTGACACCACGCATACGCATGGAAGTACCGGCACCGAGGTTACCAGAGTTGGCGATGATGTCGAGACCGGCAATTTTACCCTGAAGGGCTTCGTCGGCCGATGCGAAGGAAAGGCCTTCCACATCATCCATGTTCATGGTTTGGGTGGCTACAGAGATTTCCTTGAGTGGGATGGTCATACCGTTGCTCTGTACCATTGGCTTTGCCTTCACGACCACTTCCGTCAAGGTTGTGTTGTCCTGCAGGCGGATGTTGAACTTGGTGGTGTTGCCGATGACTTGGCTCCAAGTCTTGTAACCGATGTAACTGACGACGAGTCTGTCTTTTGGATTTTTAATGACCATTGAGAAGTTACCGTTGATATCGGTCACGGCTGCTTCCACAATACGGTTGTTGTTGTCTCGCTCTACAACGTTGGCCATCATGATGCCGCCCATGTCGTCATAGACATAACCGGTGATGCGTCGTTGCTGAGCAACTGCTGAACTTACACAGAAGAACAGCACGAGAGATGAGATGATGAATTTAATCTTGTTCATATTGCGTTCCATGTAAGTTGATTATTCAGTGATTCTATACTTAGAGAAATAGGCGTCGTGCATAGAGGGTGATTCCCATACAGAACTGTATTTGCCTCCTTCATACTCGGTGAAGTTCAGCACACCATTGATGCCGTGGATGACAGCTGACGAACTGGTCGTGATGGTGTTCTGGATAGCGTTGGCCTTACCGGCAGTGATGTAGTCACGTGCAATTAAGTTCTTGTCTGCAGTCAAAGTGCGCGATACGCCAGTTGCGTCGGTGATGGTGAGGTTGTTGCCACCATTGCCAGCAACGGTCACTTTGCGGTAGGTGCCAGTCTTGCTGTTGAGGGTTGCTGTTTCATATGCAGTGGCTTCCAGAGGTTGTGTGTCAGCAAAGATGCTGTTATCCTGGAAGTGGTACTTTGCAAAGTTAATCATCACCTCAATCATTTCTTTCACCTGCTGATTGCGTTCATTCAGTTCGTCGTTTGTCAGATCTTTTCTCTCATCCTTCTCAAGATCCAGTTCGAGGATGTCGCGCAGGTCTTGCCAAGTGGGCAATCCAGCCTTTTCTGCCTCTTCCATAGCTTCGTTGGTAGGAATGTAGATAGTGTAGCGGTAGTTGTTGAAGAAACGGATATTGGATGCGTCACTACCGTCAATCTTTCCAAAGTCGGAGGTGAAATTGCCATCCTCGTCTTTCTTGTAACTATAGCATGGAAGACCCTTGTTGTTGGTGAAGATGGTGTATTTTTCCTTTTCAGCAGTAGTCTTGAGGCCAATCTCTTCCAGCACGGCATTGTCGGTCTGACATAATGCGAAGAACTTGGAGAAGTTCGGGTTGTTGTACATGATAGAGAATACAGACTCAATGGTTGGGATGATGGGCTCGTCAATCATATAGGCGAAACCGTTACCGTAGCCGTTGGTTTGAGCAGACTTGTCATCGAAACCAATGACGGTGCAGTAGTCGATGGACTCGTCACCGTTGGCACCGCTGATGCTTGGGTTATCGCCAAGGTGCCAGCCGCCCTTCACGGTCATGCCAGCCTTACGTTGCTGGGCATTGTCCACATACAGCACAGCGTTGTTCTTGGTGTAGAAGTAGTGCTTGTTGCACTCCACACCTGTTTCTGTCTCCTTGATGATGGCACCGGCAGTGCTGTCTTCGTGGATGATGGTGTGGGTCTCCAGCATGTCTTTCAGACGGTTGGAGTAGCATGTGGCATTCACATTCTCGTTGGATACAAGTGTTCCAATAGAACCTGTCTTGTTGATGGGGTCATAGAGATATTTGTAGGAAGCCACGGACAACTGGTTGGTTTTCTTGGTGGCGTCCCAAGTGAACTTGTAGGCACGTCCTGTGAGGGTGGTGGAGCCAGCCGTTACTTCTGGAGAATAGAACGAAAGTGGGTCTACATACCAGAAATTTTCGTCTTGTGGGACGAAGAAAGAGAAACGGGAACTCATGGCCAACAGGTAGGCATTGTAGTTGAGTTTTGTACCACCCACTTCCATATCTTTGATGGCATAGCGGAAAATCTGCTTGTCTGTTTCTGTATAAGTTGGTGCCAGCACGGCTGCGTATTGTGCAGGTGTGGTCACTTCGTCCATCAGGTAGATGATACCATTGTTGGCCAAGAGCACTTTCTGAATCTTGCCGCGATGGTAATCGTCAACTTCGTCAAACATGGGGTCTTGTGCCGAGTTCTTGATGGTCTCGAACTTACTGGGCACAGCACTGTTGAAGGATGGCTTCATCAGGTTGTTGAGGAGCTCCTGGATGACGTCGAGTGGAATCTGGTCGATAGCTTGGAAAACCTTGTCATAGTCTTCGGTGTCGCCAGTGATGCCTGCCACGAGGTCGGGGGCGTAAGTTTTCACGAGGAAGTGTCCACCACCGTTCTCGTCAAAGAAGTAGTGAATCAATTTCCTGTCACTTGGACAGAAGATGACACCCATGTCTTGTTCCTTGGCATTTTGGTCATTGGCTGAGTATTCATTCCATCCTGGGTCGAAGTTCAGGTAATATTTGACAGTATTTCCTGTGGGGTTGCCGATAGGATCGGTGCCCCTGTCGCTCTTGAGGGCAGAGTTGCCTTGTGAGCGGTTGGAGAAATAGCGCTTTTGCCAAACAGAGTCCACGTCGTTGCCATAGAGCAGACGGTAACGCTCTGTCAAGGTGGCATTGTAGAAAGGAGCGGAGAAGCGGTCAATCATGTGGCTGAAAACCTTTGTCTCGCCATTGGTGCGCAGCACCTCTGCCATGTTCTGTGGGTTGACAAGCACCTTGTCAAGGCAGTTGATGTAACCGTTCTGGCAAGTGATGTCTTGCTGCAACACCTTGCTGTCATAGATGAATGCGTCGTTCTTGTCGCGCTTCTGTCCTGTGATGATTTCGAAGTCAGCATCTGTGATGTCCTTCTTGGCCATCTGTGCGGCGAGGAAGTGGGTTATCATTGGATTGCTGGCGTCGAGGGCAAGGTAGATACCCTTGTCGTTGTTGCGGAAACGTGCCCAGTAGTCCTTGTCCTCAGTGTTGTAACTGAAAGGAATGTCTTCGGCAAAAAGGTGAGGTACGGAGTCTGTCACGTCCGCAGCAGTCTCACGACGAAGTGCCTGGCCTTTTTGTGGAAGGTCGTTGTCACCAGAACCAGCTGGTGTGCTCGACATCATCTCGAGCAGATAGGCGTTGTTCACCATCGCAGTGTTGAGCAGCAGTTTCTTCTGACTCTTAGTCAGTTGGTCGTAACTGCTTACGCCCCATGCGTTACTCTGATAGAAGGTTGCAAAAGCATCGTCGTCAGCAACGAACATTGTTTTTGAACCTGTACGAGCGAGCACCTCCTTGTAGCCCAGGTCGTTGATGAGCTTGACAAAGTTGGTGTAATTGCCTTGGCTTTCGAGATATCCATAAATAGAGCCGAGCCACGATGGATCTCCATCGTCGAAGACGTAGTCGTCCTTGCATGAATAGGTCGTACCGCACATGGCAAATAGGAAGAATGCTTTAGCGGCATACTGTCCTAATTTACAAAAGCGTTTGTTCATAAAGGTTTAGAATATTGTTTAGTTTTTAATTGAGATAATTCATACTTCTCTTCCACTATATATTATATATATGTGTACAACAGCACTACCAGAGCACAAATGTGATAGATGTTGTGTCAGGTTTTGGGTTGGTCACACTTGTGTGCCGTTTTACGGCCACAAAAGCATTGCAAATTTAAGAAGTATCCTTAAAAAATCTGTGTAAGGACAAAAGGAAAATGATTTTTCTTAACACAAATTAACGCTAAAAAAGTTAAATTCTCTTTAGAAGGGGCATCTTGTAAGCTTAAAGTGCAGAAAAGCGTGAAAACAAAAAAAAGTGTAAAAATGACACCGTCATTACCATTTCATTGACACTTCCGTTACCGATGAATTGATGACTCTTTTCCCAATTAATAGGAAGCGACGCTGCCATTGAAGAGGAATGGGAACGAAAAAGAGTGGCCGCCCAAGCGTACTGCCTGGGTGACCACTCTTTTTGTGTTTGTTCTAGCTGATTACCAGCAATTTATTTCACGAGGACTTTAGAGGACTGGCCATGTGCCTTCACTACATAGATGCCAGGCTTCAAAGAGGTGTTAGGCGCTTGCTTTGCACCAGCGATGCTATACACCTCGAAGGAGGATGCTCCATCGACGTAGATGCGTCCGTTCACCACACGTGGCTTCAAGTGGCCTTTGGATTCTTCCCCCTTCAATTGCTTGATGGCTGTTGGTGCAGAGCCGCCCTCCTTGTATACAGAGATGGCCACCCATCCCAAGTTGTCGCGGTAATCTTCCAGCGCGGTGGTCTTGGTGACGCTCGTGCTGAGGTCGTGGTCAAGGATGCGTTTCACTCTGATGCCTGTCAGCCATGTCGTTCCGTCTTCCACCACTTCTGTATTAGTCCCACGACGCAGCATGCAGAGCGATGGGTAGTTGTTGGTTTGCAGCCCGCACAGGATGGTTGGGTTGTGGAGGTACAGTTGTTCCGTCTCTGATTCGTTTCCGTTGTTAGCCGGGATGAGCAGTTTTGTTTCACGGATGCTGTTGCCATAGGCTTGGGTGTTGCTATGTCCGGCGGCAATGATGATGCCATTCTCGCTGTCCACGGTTCCGATACCAGGTGCGATGGCAAGGTAACTGACGTTCTGTTGCATGGTGATCTTCTGGCTCGTTCCTTCTTCAGAGTAGATGATAAACTTGAAACCAGTGTTGGTTACATCGTACACTCGGGTGCACAGAGATGTCTTGGTCTTGAAATTGGGGCTGAAGATTTCTGTCAGCACGATTGGAGTAACACCTTCAGGGAATGGGTTGTGGAATGTCACTTCGGTGGGGTCGGTGAAAGTGTTTGTTCCGCTGTTTCTCTTCGCTTTCACACTATCCACCTCGCAGTACAAATCATCAAAATGGTAGTCGCCTGCATTGAGCACGAGGAAAGGCACTTCCATGTTGTCTGTGACCGTTGCATTGTTGCTTTTCCATTGTAGTGGCTGATAGGTGAGTTTCTCCCTGTCTGATATTGGGGCTGTCACGTTGTTTCCAGCATAGAAACTGGAGTTGCTGTTCGACATGGGGCCTATGAATGCATGGAAAATCGTTCCTTCGGGGAAGAGTTCTGTGTACTTGATTTTGTTTTCGTTCGTGTTGTTAATCATCAGTTTGCCGTACTGGAATCCAGAAAATCCCTGAGCGGGGTCGACATTGACATTGACGGTGGAAGAGAGGAGCTTCTTTTTGTTGTATGTAACGACCTTGATGCGGTAACTGTATGCTCCAGGCTCCTCGATTTCATCCGTGTAAGTATAGGTGGGGCCAGCGGCAGAATTCTTATCTTGAGGAGTGATGGTGGCAATGTCTTTATAGTCTCCATCCTTGGTGATAGGCAGCAATGCGCGCTGCACGGTGATGGCCTCCGACAAATCGCCGTTGGGGTCTGACCATGTTAGTTTCACGGTTTTTGCTGCACTCTTGTATTCGCTGGTGAGTTCCGACAGACCTTCCAGACGCGTGGCAGTAGGAATCTTTTGGATAGAAGCGTCGTAGCCCATGCCATCGTTCATGTTGGCATAGTATTGACCTAAGAGGGAAAGCCCGCCGTTGTAGTAAATCTTGGAAGCGAGGTTTTCGCTGTTCCAATAGTAGTAGCGTTCTACATATTTGCTGGCATTAAGCTTTTCAAGGATGGGCTTAGTGCCATTTAAGCAGGTTTGTTGGTTGGCTGTGCTGTAACTCCCTGCTCCATCTGGTGCTTGAGCGAAGATACCGCCGCTACTCCAGTTGCTTGCGTTCCAGCTGGCACCCCAAACCCATTCGGATATCCAGATAGGACGGCCACCGTAATTATTGTAGTAGTTCGAGAAATCGCCGAAGGAACCGGCTCCCCAGTAGCAGTGAAGGTCGAGGATGTCGCATCGCCAACCACGTGCATCGATAGAGTCGATGAAAGCACGCAGGTGTGCCCAACTGCCGTCATGTGAAGATTCTGAACAGAGACGCATACCTGTGCGCATCAGGTTTTGCCAGTTGGCCAGCACGGTGGCCACATCCTGTGGAGAAGGGTCGGCTGAGTTACCAGGCTCGTTGTTGGTCTTCAGGTGACACGAGTAGGTTACGTTGCCGCACTCGGTAGGAGATGGCCAGTTCTCATAGATGTGGTGAGGTACACACTCAGTGTCAGGGTAGCGATTTTCTCCAAGGCCAAAAGAATAGCAACTGGTAACGTTGAGGGCTTGGGTGATATTATATCCTGTATCGTTAGCCAAACTTGCCTTGTGGGCATTTTGCCACTTAAAGATGCGATAAGAAGAGATTCGTTGGTCAAGAATAGTGGGCAAAGTGGCCACCTCAAGATCTTCCTGGTCGGCGATGAAGCAACGGCTGTATCCCCAACCGCCAGTACCGATGGCGAAGGTGACCATATAACCACGCTTCAGCTTGAAGGAACGAATTTTGTTGTTGAGCAAAGAGGTGGACAGGGTTTTCATATAACCGCCGTTGCTTCCCTCGCTATAGTTGCTGCACGATTCACCCTCGTAGTTCTGCTCGGTGTAGCAAGTCAAAGGTTGAATGTTGCTGGCGTATGGGAAGATGATGGTACCTCTGTCGTACATTTTCACCTGGCAGTTCGTTCCGTCCTTTGCAGGCTCGCCATCGATGAATATGAACTTCATCCAGTTGCTCAGCACCTTGCTCGGCTTGATGCTGGAGATGATGAGCACGGCATGCTCCTTGTTCACGATGTTTACGCTGCCTGATGTGACGAAAGGCTCGTTACCTGTCACGATGTAATCCACATCGGTGGTGAGTTCTACGGCATCTGTCACTTGTGAGACCGTTGTTTTCTCATTGGCTGCACTGGCTGCAAGCCCGAAGGCTGCGAGTAGTGCGAAAGTGAGTTGTCTTAGTTTCATAATATGTAGGTTTTTAGTTTTTGTTATCTGTTGTATGGAATGATCTGATTATTTTGCCGTGTAGAAGTCGGTGATTCGTTGAATGGCACGGGTGCACACTGGACAGAAGTCTTCCACTTCGTTGATTTTCATGCGGCATTCTTGGGCGGGACGATAGCACCCCTTGCTCTGATATCCTGCTCCTTCGAACACACCAACCACTTGTGTGCAGCGGTTGAGTGCCGCCATAGCCTTAGCGTCCGTCTTGTCGATTTCTTTGTAGTCAGGCACCTTGGGGTCGAGTGGAGTGGGGATGGGTTGTTTCTTCGGCATCAGGTCTGCCCACTTCGAATCGAAGTCTTTCAAGGTGGTGATGTTGGGTTCCCATGGCTCTGTGTCGGCAGGATACCACTCTGAGTCCATGTCATCGTAGGCATACTCGTCTGCAAGGCCTGCATAACTATGGCCAAACTCATGCACAAAGACTTCCTTGAAGGTGGGGTGGTCGCTGGTGGAGAAGGTCACCTGGTTGTAGATGCCTCCGCCGCCATAGGTGTCGCTGTTGACCAACACCATGATGTGCTCGAAAGGTACACCTGAAAGCAGGTCGTATATCTTGTGCATGTCTTGCGACATGAGGTAGCGGTCGGTGTAGAATGTGTCATAATGACTTCCGGCAGGGCTGTTGTTCCATACACCATCGTGGGGCACTGTCGGTCCCGACTGCATGGATGGTGCGGCTACTGCCACAACATTGAAGCGGTTTTGCAATGACTTGAACGGTTCCCAAGCGAAGAGAGCGTCAACGGCTCTTTCGCAGTCGTGGTAGAACTTGCCCATTTCTGCCTCGGTGTAGCCTTCGGCCACGATGGCGAGGTCGATGCAATTGGTGATGTCCACTCCGGTGAAGGGGTCGTACACACTGGGCACGAAGTCGCGGCCTTTGCCGCTACGGGGTTCACGGTTGTCGGTGCGTTGTTTGTTGTCCATAGTCTGTTGCCCTTTCCACACGTAATGAAAGGGGATGCCATTGGCTCCAATCTTGCGGATGAGGATGTCTTTCGGGTCAACGGTGTGTGTCATCTGGGTGGTCACCACTTGATGGTTGTTGGTCAGTGTGACGGTTACGTCAATGGGCTTCTTGGGGAAAGGCACATTGTAGGATGTCTCGAAGGCTTTGTCCACCTTCTTGGCCTCGTCGTATTGAAGCCACTCCTGAAAGAGGGTGGAGAATGTCCATACGTAGATGACTTGCTGGGTCTCGTGGTCTCTGACGGTCAGTTGGCCGTTGCCGTTCAGAAATTTCTCGGCAAGGCGGCTTTTGCGGCCAGCCCATTTGTCTTGTTTCTTCAGTTCCTGTAGATAGATGTGCTGCTCCTTTGTGTTGCCAGCAAATACATAGTCGAGGCGCAAGGTGGCATCCTCAAAGTAGTCATCAAACGTCTGTGCCTGTGTTGTCAGCAAACAACAGAAGGTTAGCAGTGTCAATAGGTTTCTTTGCATGAGTTAGTTGTCAGGTATAGTTTGGTTGCAAAGGTAAGTAAAAAAATAATGTGGAAGAAAAACTTGAGCATTTTTCTTCCACATTATTATAAATTATAACATTTTTTCTTGTAAAAATTGTCCTGTATAACTGTAAGCGCACTTCGCCACCACCTCGGGAGTGCCTGTCACCACCACGTTGCCGCCTGCTTGTCCTCCTTCGGGCCCCAAGTCGATGATGTGGTCGGCACATTTGATGATGTCCATGTTATGCTCGATGATGAGGATGGTGTGCCCTCGGGCTATAAGGGCGTTGAAGGCATTGAGCAACTTGCGGATATCGTGGAAATGAAGACCCGTGGTTGGCTCGTCGAAGATGAACAAGGTGGGTGCGGAACGCTCCTGGCTGAGGTAGGAGGCCAATTTGATGCGTTGATTCTCACCGCCAGAGAGGGTGGATGACGTCTGCCCCAATTTGATGTATCCTAATCCCACATCTTGGAGGGGCTTCATCTTCTCCACAATCTTCTTCTGTCCATGTTCTGTGAAGAACTCAATGGCCTGGTTGATAGTCATCTCCATGATGTCGTAAGCATTCTTGCCCTGAAACCTCACTTCCAGAATGTCGCTCTTAAAGCGTTTGCCGTGGCAGGTCTCGCACTCCAGCACGAGGTCGTTCATGAATTGCATCTCCACGGTGACGGTTCCCTCACCTTTGCACTCTTCGCAGCGGCCGCCTTCGGCATTGAAGGAGAAGTAGGCAGGAGTGTAACCCATTTGCTTGGACAACTGCTGGGAGGCAAGAAGTTTGCGAATCTCGTCCCACGCACCGATGTAGGTCACAGGGTTGGAACGTGAAGAGGTGCCGATGGGGTTCTGGTTGACGAAGTCCACATGCTTGATCATGTTCATGTCGCCCTCCAGCCCGGAGAAGAGGCTTGGTTTCTCGGCGCTTTCACTCAGATAACGCTTCATGGCAGGATAAAGGATGTCTCTCACCAACGACGACTTGCCACTGCCCGACACGCCCGTCACGCAGGTCATCACGTTCAGTGGAAACTTCACGTCGACGCCTTTCAGGTTGTTGGCACGAGCATTCTTGACGAGGATGTAGTTGTTCCACGGCCGGCGGGTGTCGGGTATGGCTATCTGTTCTTTTCCCGTGAGATAGTCGAGGGTGTGGGACGTTCCTCCTTGGGGAGTTCGAGGGCTTCCCGCAAACATGATGTTTCCTCCCAATCGTCCTGCATCGGGGCCAATGTCGATAAGATAGTCAGCCGCCCGCATGATTTCTTCGTCATGCTCTACAACAATCACGGTGTTTCCCAGTTGCTGCAGTTGACGCAGCACGTGTATGAGCCGCTGTGTGTCTCTTGAGTGAAGGCCGATGCTTGGTTCGTCGAGGATGTACATGCTGCCCACCAATGAAGAACCGAGGCTGGTGGCCAGATTGATGCGTTGGCTCTCTCCGCCTGAGAGGGAGTTGCTGAGTCGTGAAAGGGTGAGATAACTCAAGCCGACATCCACAAGAAATTTCAGACGGCTTTTGATTTCCACCAAGAGCCGTTTCGCTATTTGGGCTTCATGCTCCGTCACTTTCAAGGTGCGGAAGAACTCGTGCAGTTCGTCAATGGACAATTCGCAAAGGTCGATGATGCTCTTGCCTCCAATCTTCACGTATTCTGCCTCCTTTTTCAGTCGGCGACCACGACAAGTGGGGCACACGGTTTTGCCTCTGTAACGTGCTAGCATCACACGATACTGAATCTTGTACTGATTTTCCTGCAACATGCGGAAGAACTCATCGATGCAGATGGAGCGGTTGCCCCATTCGTTCTCTTCGTACACACCATGCCAGAGCACGTCCTTCTGCCGTTGAGTCAGTTGACTGTACGGAGTGAAGACTGGGAAATCCTCGTACTTTTCCGCTCGTCGCACAAACTCTTTCTTCCATTCGCCCATCTTTTCACCTTTCCAGCAAACGACGGCACCATCATACACAGATAATTCAGGGTCGGGTATCACCAAACTTTCGTCAATGCCGATAATCTTGCCGTATCCCTCACATTCGGGACAGGCACCTACGGGAGAATTGAACGAGAACATCTGGTCGGTAGGCTCTTCAAACTCCATGCCGTCGGCTTCAAACTTGAGGGATAATTCCCGCTCTTCTCCATCTTCAAAGTGCAAAATGCAATGCCCGTCTCCTTCATACAGAGCCGTGTTGGCCGAATCCACCAGTCGGTTGATGGTTGCCTTCTCGTTGGCCACTTTCAAACGGTCAATGACAAGGAAGATTTTCTTTTCTGTCGGGGATGCAGTCGGGGAGAGGTTCTGCATCGCCTCGGTGATTTTCACCACTTCTCCGTCTATCTCTACACGCTGATATCCTGTCTTGTAGTTTATGTCCAACTGTTCGTGCAGTGTCCGCCCGTTCCTCACCACTAAGGGTGTCAGCACCATCAACTTGGTGCCTTCTTCGTGGGTGAGCATGCACTGGATGATGTCGTCGGTCGTGTTCTTCTTCACCTCTTGTCCGCTGACGGGTGAATAGGTTCGTCCGATTCTTGCGTACAGCATTCGGAGGTAGTCGTAAATTTCAGTGCTGGTGCCGACGGTCGAACGCGGATTTCGGCTGCTCACTTTCTGTTCGATGGCTATGGCTGGCGAGATGCCTTCGATGAAGTCACAGTCAGGTTTGTTCATTCGCCCCAGAAACTGCCTTGCATACGTGGACAAACTCTCCACGTATCGCCGCTGCCCTTCAGCATAGAGCGTGTCGAATGCCAGCGATGACTTGCCGCTGCCACTCACCCCCGTTATCACTACAAATTGGTCGTGCGGAATCTTCACGTCGATGTTTTTCAGGTTGTTCACCCTGCATCCACGCACGCTGATGTAGTCCTTGAGGTCTGCTTGTCTTGGTTGTATTTTTTTCATATTTGACCACAGAGTTAAGACAACGGAGGGTGTGGGCAAATGTCCTCTTGCTTTATCGTTGATAACAGAAGTAATGTTTCCTCACTTTCTTGGAGGCGAGCGATGTGCTGAGCATGTCGCTTGCTTCTGTGATGTCGCGTGTGGTTCCATCGTTGAAGCGGATTTCTATCTGGTCGTCATCGAGGCTGTACATGTCTTTACCCACTTCAATGCTGGCGATGAGATAGTTAGCGTCATCAATGGAAATACTGTGGCGCTGAGACAACTCCTGAAGTTTCTCTTGTTTGTGTTCATCGCTGACAGGTTGGTCGCTGATTTCTATCTTGAAGATGTTGCGATTGATAAAGTCGCGACTGAGTAAAGATAGGATAGGGTCGGAGTGTTCGCACCATACCTTCATGGCTGACCAGATGTCATTGTCATCCAAGGTCAGATAATGATGTAAGCAGTCGGGATTACCTACAAATTCCTTCCGGTCGATGTCATGATAGAGGAAGAAACGAAGAGCTGGGGAAGCAAAGAGTTCTGTACCTTGGCGTGCCAACTGCTTCGCACGCAGCAGGGCGTTAATCATCACGTGCTCGGCCGCTACGGAAGTCTTGTGCAGATAGACTTGCCAGTACATGAGGCGACGGCTGACGAGGTAGTTTTCGATGGAGTAGATGCCCTTCTTGTCAACCACCAACTGGTCATCCGCCATATCCAGCATGTCGATGATGCGTGAAGAGCCGATGTTGGCTTCGTTCACTCCGGTGAAGAAGGCGTCGCGCTTGAGGTAGTCGAGCCTGTCCATGTCGAGTTGTGAGGAGATGAGTTGATGGAGGAAGTGTTTGGGGTATTCGTCCTTGAAAATCTTGATGGCAAGGGTAAGTTGTCCGCGTAATTCTTCATTCATCTGTTCCATCACCATCAGGGAGATATCCTCATGGCTGACACCGCTGATGAGCGTGTGTTCCAACACATGGCTGAAAGGCCCGTGCCCGATGTCGTGCAAGAGGATGGCTGCCTGCACGGCTTCGGCTTCGCTGTCGAAGATGAAGTGACCTTTCAGTTGAAGCGACTGAATCGCCTTGCCCATCAGGTGAAATGCACCGAGAGAGTGCTGAAAACGGGTGTGCTGCGCTCCTGGATAGACAATGTTGGCACCACCCAACTGCTTGATGCGACTGAGGCGGTAGAAGGCTGGGTGGCGCACGATGTCGAGCAACAAGCCGCGTGGCACACGGATAAAGCCGAAGACGGGGTCGTTGATGATTTTAGCGCTTTGCATATCAGAGGAGAGCTGCCATCTGTTCTGCTACTTTCTTGGCTTCCTGTGCTGCCACTTCTGCAAACTTCTCGGTCTTGTCGGCATAGATGATGGCACGTGAAGAATTGACGATGAGGCCGCAATCCTTGGTCATGCCGTATTTGCAGACTTCTTCAAGACTGCCACCTTGTGCTCCGATGCCAGGAACGAGCAAGAAGTGGTCGGGAGCAACTTTGCGGATGTCCTCAAACATCTGCCCCTGTGTGGCACCCACCACATACATCATGTTGTCGGCATTGCCCCATTCTTGGCTCTTTCTCAAGACTTTCTCAAAAAGGCGTTCACCGTTCTGGTCGGTGGTGAGTTGGAAATCGTGGCTGCCCTTGTTGGAGGTGAGTGCCAAGAGAATCACCCACTTGCCTGGATATTGGAGGAAAGGAGTGACGCTGTCCTCACCCATGTAAGGTGCAACGGTGAGTGCGTCGAGGTTGATTTCTTCGAAGAATGTGCGGGCATACATCGCGCTGGTGTTGCCGATGTCGCCACGCTTGGCATCTGCGATGATGAAGTGGTCGGGATAGTTCTCGTTGAGGTAGGAAATGGTCTTCTCGAACGAGATCCAGCCCTTCACGCCCATGCTCTCATAGAAGGCGAGGTTGGGCTTGTAAGCCACGCAGTAGGGGGCTGTGGCGTCGATGATTGCCTGGTTGAAGGCGAAGATGGGGTCTTCCTCCTGCAGCAAGTGCTCAGGAATCTTCTTGATGTCGGTATCGAGACCCACGCAGAGGAAGGTCTTCTTCGTGAAAATCTGATGGATAAGTTCTTGACGAGTCATATATTCTTGATGTTTTAGTTATTTCTTTTGTAGGACGAACCCCGTGACGTCTATACGGTATTCCCCTTTCCGATTGTCGCAGATATAGAAATGGGTGGCGTAGTAGAGGGTGCTGTCGGAGGAGCAGGGGAGGAGAATGGGGGTGTCCATCACTTGCTCGTGTTCCTTGAGCGTCTTGACGCTGATATAGACGGTGTCGAATCTCTCCTCTCCATTGGTGGGTATGACTTTCACTCCTTCCTGCCATGTCTTGCAGGTGGCGACAGGGGTGTAAACGTGAACCATGCGATTGTAGCCCTCAGGAATGTCGAAGGCATAGCGGTCGGGACAGGAATTGTAAAATTCATTGACAGCTGGAACGTAATTTTCGCTGAGGAAGTCGTAGTAGAAGTAAACCTCTGTGGTGTCCTTCACGTAGGCATCCGTGTAGTGGCTTCCGAAATATTCCCTCATGTATCTCATCTTGTCGTTCAGCTCGACAGCCTCCTCCTTGGTCAGGATGTGGAGG
>JAEEGS010000040.1 GCA_016280445.1 Bacteroidaceae bacterium | reverse complement strand
ATCAAAGTACAAACCCGTAACTATAAGAACTAAGGAACTATGGCTGAAAAAGTATTAAAATCATTCACAGTAAAATACTGGAAGCAGAATGGTCCGAAAGATGCGGGTCATTTTGAAGAGAAGGTAATGAAGGACATCCCTGGTGATACTTCGTTCCTCGAGATGCTCGACATCCTCAACGAGCAGTTGATTGAGGAAGGCAAGGAGCCATTCGTGTTTGACCACGACTGCCGCGAGGGCATCTGCGGCATGTGCTCGCTCTACATCAACGGTACGCCTCACGGCAAGACCGAGCGTGGAGCCACCACTTGCCAGCTCTACATGCGTAAGTTCAACGAGGGCGACACCATCACCATCGAACCTTGGCGTTCTGCAGGTTTCCCTGTCATCAAGGACTGCATGGTCGATCGCTCAGCCTTCGACAAAATCATCCAGGCAGGTGGCTACACCACCGTCCGCACAGGTGCTCCACAGGATGCCAATGCCATCCTCATCCCCAAGGAGGATGCTGATGAGGCAATGGATTGCGCTTCCTGCATCGGTTGCGGTGCCTGCGTAGCAGCTTGTAAGAACGGCTCTGCCATGCTCTTCGTCAGCTCGAAGGTATCGCAGCTCGCCCTTCTTCCCCAAGGCCGCGTAGAGGCAGCTCGTCGTGCCAAGGCTATGGTAGCCAAGATGGACGAACTCGGATTTGGTAACTGCACCAACACCCGTGCCTGCGAAGCCGTTTGTCCTAAGTGTGAAACCATCGCCAACATCGCTCGCTTGAACCGCGAGTTCATCAAGGCAAAATTGGCAGACTAATACATATTATATAAATAATAGGGCGGGTAGCATCACCGTTACCCGCCCTTATTAGATTATTTTGAGTAACGATTATGAATAGACAATAGAAGCCATAACAAGAATTATATGAATTACGATTTATTCCCCGAGCTTCCTACACCCAAAAACAATTATAATTTGAGGTTTGATAGAATTTTCCCTCGTAATATTTGGACTCATCCCAATTTCCCTTATAAAACTACAGAAGGAATATATGAATACGAACAACACATTAGAAGAATGGGGTGTGATCCAAGATTTATATACAAAACCATAGAAGATAAAAACCAAAGTGTTAGTGCATGCTTGCCATCCTCGCCATCATCTAATGATTATTTGTATTGGGTTAAAGACCAATTGAAATACTTGCCTTCTATCGAATCTTTTTGTAAAGAACAACATATTGACCCCATTTTTGACGATATTATGGTCAAAGATTATCTTGACTATAAAGGTAGCATCATTCAGAAAATACAAAGGGGGGTCACTGTTGCAAATTGGATAATGATAAGTTCATTTCTTGTAGGTAGTTTTATAGGACCTGTATTTTTTTATCTCGTGGGCTTAGATATTGTTTGGTCAATTATCATTAGTATTATATTTGTTTTCTTTATTGGTCTAATTATGAAGTTCTATAAAAAGGGAGTACAAAAAAGAGTTCTTCTTCAAGTAGAAAAGAATAATACCGTGATTGATTGTTATACTCAAAAACTCAAAAACTATTTCGAATTTTTGAGAGAGTTAAGTTCACAAAGAAAAAAACAATATATTGAAGAAAAAGAACAAGAATTAGCAAATCTATTTGTAAACGGAGACCGTTTTGTTTGGAAAGAATTAAAAAAAGCCTTTCCCTATTACTATCTTTCCCCTTTATTAATCGATGAGTATGTAAAGAATTGTTCGCTATTAGAAAAAGTATTCAGTACTATTAAAGAAAAAGAAACACACGACACAATAGATGAAAAAACTATTTCTGAAACAATAAAAGAATTAGATGGTCATTTAGACAAATCATCTATTCAACAAATTGCAAAAGTTATTTCGTGGTCTATTTGTACCAACATACAAAGTGAATAATTGCCAAACGCCAAATGCCAAATAAGCGTGAAGGGGTGGTTATTATATATTATATAGTTCCTATCCATTTACTTCTATCCCTATTAATAATTATATATATATAATATAGGGGGGGAGTTTTTTTTCTTATTTCTTATTTGGCATTTGGCGCTATAGAGCAACGTGGATTTAAGTTATGTTTGGTCTCAGGCAGGTTTTTGAGGCCAGAAAGAGTGGTTTTTGGGGGCATTTTGAGACTCTTGAAGGCTTTGAGATTGCTGGGGAGACTTGGTGTATTTTTATAACTTATTGCTTTATAGAGAATTAGCAATCTACAGACACCTCGTCAGTCTCAAATCTCAAATCTCAATTGTTTTTAAAGGCACCTCCTCACTCTCCCTTCTTCTATATATTATATATCTATATATCTAATTATTAATAAGTTATATATATAATAAGAGAGGGAGTCGATGTGAAAAGGTACCTTTTTTTCTAACTGAGATTTGAGATTTGAGACTGATGGGACGTTTGGTGTTTTGGGTGCAACTCGTTTGACATTTTTCTCTCTATATGGCATCGTCAAAACACTTGTGTCGTTGGCGAAATTACGGCACACGCGTAGGGGTAATTACGGCAACGGTGGAAGCGTAATTACGTTTGTGGAGGTGCTGTTTTGGCCTTGCTGGGGGCATCGGGGAAATTTCTGCGACGCTTTTTTTGTGGGGTCGGAAAGAAGTGTTACCTTTGTGGCATCATCTTGTAAACCCATTAATGACAACGACATGAACATTGGAGACAAAGCGCCTGAGATTTTGGGCAAAGACGAGCAGGGACGGGACATCCGTCTGAGTGACTACAAGGGCAAGAAACTGGTGCTGTACTTCTATCCGAAGGATAACACCAGCGGCTGCACCGCTGAGGCTTGCAGTTTGCGCGACCGCTATGGCGAGTTGCAAGGTGCTGGCTATGAGGTGGTTGGTGTGAGCAAGGACTCTGCTGCCTCTCATGTGAAGTTCAAGGAGAAACACGAATTGCCCTTCCCTTTGATTGCCGATGTGGACCACACGCTCTTGGAGGCGATGGGCGCATGGGGCGAGAAGAACATGTATGGCAAGAAGACGATGGGCACCATCCGCACCACTTTCATCATCAACGAGGAGGGCATCATCGAGCAGATTTTTGTGGGCAAACAGGTGAAGACCAAAGAACATGCCGAGCAGATATTGGGTGTGTAAAAGGTTCGTCGTCGGGAAGTACGAAAGAGTGGTTGAATGGATTTTGGTATAAAGGTGTAACATATTCAATATAAAATTTGTAACTTTGCAGCCAAATTCGATTTAACAACTCAAAAACAATGGAATACAATTTTAGAGAGATTGAACAGAAGTGGCAACAAAAGTGGGTCGAGGAGAAGACTTACAAAGTTGTTGAGGACAATAGCAAGCCCAAGTTTTATGTGCTGAACATGTTCCCCTATCCCAGCGGAGCAGGTTTGCACGTTGGCCACCCATTAGGATATATCGCCAGTGACATCTATGCACGTTACAAGCGTCTGCAGGGTTTCAACGTACTGAACCCGATGGGCTATGATGCCTACGGATTGCCTGCTGAGCAGTATGCCATCCAGACAGGTCAGCACCCTGAGAAGACCACCTTCCAGAACATTGACCGCTATCGCGAGCAGTTGGACAAGATTGGCTTCTGCTTCGATTGGGACAGAGAGGTGCGTACTTGTGCTCCTGGCTATTACAAATGGACACAATGGGCCTTCCAGAAGATGTTCAACTCGTTCTTCTGCAACAAGTGCCAGTCAGCTCAACCCATCGAGAAGTTGATTGAACGCTTTGAAGAGAAGGGAACAGAGGGTTTGGATGTCGCTCAGACGGAAAACCTCACATTCACGGCTGCCGAATGGAAGGCGATGGACGAGAAGCAGAAGAGCGACACGCTGATGAACTACCGCATTGCCTTCATGGGTGAGACGATGGTGAACTGGTGTGCTGGTTTGGGTACTGTGTTGGCGAATGATGAGGTGGTTGATGGTGTGAGTGTGCGTGGTGGTTTCCCTGTGGAGCAGAAGAAGATGCGTCAGTGGTGTCTGCGTGTGAGTGCCTATGCTCAGCGTCTGTTGGATGGTCTCGACACGATTCAATGGAGCGACAGCATCAAGGAGACACAGAAGAACTGGATTGGACGCTCAGAAGGTGCTGAAGTGGAGTTTAAGATTGCTGATAGCGACGAGAGCTTTACCATCTTTACCACTCGTGCTGATACGATGTTTGGTGTCACCTTCATGGTGTTGGCTCCTGAAAGTGAATTGGTGGAGAAAGTGACCACTCCTGAGCAGAAAGCTGCTGTGGAGGAATACATCAAGTATGTTAAAGGTCGTACAGAGCGTGAACGCATGATTGACCACAAGGTGACGGGTGTGTTCTCTGGCTCGTATGCCATCAATCCTTTCACAGGTGAGAAGAATCCTATCTGGATTTCAGAATATGTGTTGGCTGGTTATGGTACAGGTGCCATCATGGCAGTACCTGCTCACGATAGCCGTGACTACGCTTTTGCCAAGCACTTCAACTTGCCGATTATTCCTCTGATTGAGGGTGCTGACATCAGCGAGGAAAGCTATGATGCCAAAGAGGGTATTGTATGCAATTCACCACGTGCAGACGTGAAGCCATACATCGACTTCTCCCTCAACGGATTGACCGTAAAAGAGGCAATTGCTGCCACCAAGAAGTATGTGAAGGAAGCTGGATTGGGTCGTGTGAAGGTGAACTACCGTCTGCGCGATGCCATCTTCTCTCGTCAGCGCTATTGGGGTGAACCTTTCCCTGTGTATTACAAGAATGGCATCCCCACGATGATTCCAGAGGAGTGTCTGCCTATCGAATTGCCAGAGGTGGACAAGTTCTTGCCTACCGAGACAGGTGAGCCACCACTCGGCAACGCTACCGTTTGGGCTTGGGACGAGGTGAACAAGAAGATTGTGGAGAACACAAAGATTGACAACAAGACGGTATTCCCCATCGAACTCTACACGATGCCAGGCTTTGCAGGTAGTTCTGCCTATTATCTCCGCTATATGGATCCACACAACAACGAGGCACTCGTAAGCAAAGATGCTGATGAGTACTGGCAAAATGTGGACTTGTATGTGGGTGGTAGCGAGCATGCCACAGGTCACTTGATTTACAGCCGTTTCTGGAACAAGTTCCTCTTCGACCTCGGCATTTCCTGCAAGGAAGAACCCTTCCAGAAGCTTATCAATCAGGGCATGATTCAGGGACGAAGCAATTTTGTGTATCGTATTAAGGACACGAACACCTTTGTTTCGTATGACAAGAAGGACGGCTACGATGTCACTCCTATCCATGTGGATGTGAACATTGTGAGTGCCGATGTGCTCGACGTGGAAGCATTCAAGGCTTGGCGTCCTGAGTATGAGACCGCTGAGTTCATCCTCAACGATGAAGGCAAATACATCTGTGGATGGGCTGTGGAGAAGATGTCAAAGAGTATGTTCAACGTAGTCAATCCCGACATGATTGTGGAGAAGTTCGGTGCCGACACCTTGCGTCTCTACGAAATGTTCCTCGGTCCTGTGGAACAGAGCAAACCTTGGGACACGAATGGTATTGACGGTTGCCACAGATTCTTGAAGAAATTGTGGAAGTTTATGACCAATGAGGAGACCCTCTCCCCAACCCTCCCCCATAATGGGGAGGGAGACCATGCGGCTTGCTCTTCAACGACTAACACCCCGAATGGTCTCCCCATTATGGGGGAGATGTCCAAAGGACAGAGAGGGTCTAAGGAAGAACTCAAGGCACTCCACACCCTCATCAAGAAGGTGACTGCCGATATCGAGGTGTTCTCTTATAATACGTCCATCGCCGCCTTCATGGTATGCTTAAACGAACTCACCAAGCTCAAGAGTACAAATCGTGAGGTGAAGGAAGCACTCGTCATTCTGCTGGCTCCGTTCTGTCCTCACTTGGCAGAAGAACTCTGGCACTTGCTCGGTCATACCACTACCGTTTGCGATGCTCCTTGGCCAGCCTTCAACGAAAACTATCTGAAGGAAGACTCCGTGAAGATGATGGTGGCCTTCAACGGAAAGGCACGTTTCCCACTGGAGTTCCCAGCCGATGTGACCAAGGAAGACGCTGAGAAAGCCGCACTTGCCAACCCACAATCTGCCAAGTGGATGGAAGGCTTCACGGTGGCAAAAGTCATCGTTGTGCCTGGCAAAATGATCAACGTAGTACTGAAGAAATAAGAGACCCTCTCTGTCCTTCGGACATCTCCCCCCCTATGGGGAGAATAGCCATGCGGCGGATGATATAAACTATGGTTCAAGAACAAAAGACAAACAACCCGGATGGTCTTCCTCCCCATAGAGGGGGAGGACTGAGGTGGGGGTCTGAACTAAAGGATTATGCCCTCATCTCTGTGGGCGTAATCCTTTATGCTATCGGCGTGACCGTGTTCATGCTCCCCTACAGCTTGACTACAGGCGGTGTGGCGGGTGTGGCATCTATCGTTTACTATGCCACTGGCATTGAGGTGCAAGTGACTTACGTCGTCATCAACATCGCCCTGCTCATCGCTGCCATCAAGGTGTTGGGCATCCGCTTCTGCATCAAGACCATCTATGCCGTGTTCTTCATGACGTTCATCTTGTGGCTGATGCAACGACTTATCGAAGTGCCCGACCCAACCCATCCCGGTTCGATGATGTTACCTCAACTCATCGGCGAGGAATCCTTCATGGCATGTGTCTTAGGAGCCATCCTCTGTGGTACTGGCGTGGCACTCTGTTTCGAAAACAACGGTTCCACAGGAGGTACCGACATCATTGCCGCCATCGTGAACAAGTACAAGAACATGTCGCTGGGCAGCGTCATCATGGTTTGCGATGTTGTCATCATCTCCTCGTGCTACTTCATTTTCCACGACTGGTTCCGTGTCATCTATGGTTTCGTGATGCTGTTCATCTGCTCCACCACCATCGACTACTGGATGCGCCGTCGTCACCAGTCCGTGCAGTTCATGATATTCTCCCGAAATGCCGATGCCATCGCCGATGCCATCGTCAACACCCATCATGGTGTGACGGTGCTCGATGGTGAAGGCTGGTTCACCCACACCGACCGTAAAGTCATCGTCAGCATCATCCGTCGACGCGACCAAGCCATGATGCAGCGCATCATCAAACGCATCGACCCATATGCCTTTGTCTCCATGACCGATGCCAGTGGTGTGTGGGGAGAAAGTTTCGACCAATTCAAGGTGAGCGACAAGCGCACCAAAGAAGAGAAGAAAAAGAAAAACGCCGTGTTGGTGTGTGTGACCAACAACAGCACCAAGATAGACACCGCCCAGCAAACGCTTGGAGACTATTACGACATCCGTTCCCTCCTGCAAGTAGGGTGCGACACCCGCAAGGAGTTCTACTCCGTCATTCTCGGACAGGAACCCCGCAAACGCGTCTCCTTTGTCAAGAAGTTCTTCGGATTCGATGCCTTCTATCTGGCCAAAGACGGCACTGTCACACTCGTCGAAGGCAACTACGACCAACCCGAATACGACATCACGGAACACGAGAGTCTGGAAGCCTTAAAACGCTATTTGGAACGGAGAAAGAAGTAAAGCCGTCCACTACGGTTGCTTAAACTTGACCGTGGCGACAGGACGAAGAATGTTTGTCTCGGCAAACGATTGCCCCGTAGTCACCGAACCTGCTCCCATCGTGACAGGCTTTATCGCACTGTCATCTTCCACCAGCAGGCGATGGTCTTTATCACCCTGTAAGCCTATCTTCGAATAGTCAGCGTATCGTCCGGAAAGCGTCTGGGCCTCAGCCTTTGTCATCAGCCTCCAACCGCTGATGCCATCCACCCCACATGCTGACAAGGCCGCTTCCACCTTCGTCCTTGCCGACGCTTGTGTATCATTTCCCGAAAGATTGCTCATCACCTGCTGATTCGACGACAGCAACAGCACTTCAGTTATTCCACTCGATTCATTCACCGAAAACACGTAACACCCCATGTAAGAGTCACCTACCGCAGGAGCACTGCCCGTCACCACATCATCATCCACTTCCTCAGGTTCTCCATCTACTCCCTCGTCAAAATCAAACGAGATGGTCTTCTCCGCATTCCAATTCGCACCCGTGATGGAGCCTGTCATCGTCACCTCCAACGAACCCGTGTACGTGCTCTGTATGTTCAGCTTGTCACCAGCATTCAGTTGTTCATCTATCTGATACGTATAAGTCGTCGTGCCGTTAGGCTTCACCACACGCACCGTCACCGTGGCCGTTTCGCCCGATGGAGGCAACAGATAGCGCATGCCCGTCCACAGCCACGAGTGTCCATCCGTCTGTCGGGTCAAAGTCACCGTTTCCGTACCTGCCACTCCAGCATATCCAGTGCCGAGCAGACTCTCCCACAAAGGCGAAAATGTGACCGTCACTGCCGTCGCCACCGAGGGGATGTGATTCACGCTCACCTCCTGCAACAGCATCACCTTCCTCTCCATATTCAACGTCAGCACATTCGTCTCGCCATCCACCAACGTCACCTGTCCCTGAGCCACCATCACATCGCCATGCTCCTTTCCCTCCTTCAGCGCAATCGCCATCGAGGGCGATGCCTGCTCTTTCGTAGGCAAGTTGTAATTCTCGGCCGTAGCACCACCTATGGCATACACCGAATAAGTCCCCTCAGTCAAGGGAACGCTCAAAGCCTCAGTGGCATCACCGATGGATTGAAGTGCCACACACTTCTCTCCACTGAACACATACACATTCACTGGATAACTCACCGTGCCATCCTCGGCAGCACCGACAGTTCTTGTCTGCACCTGCAACAACGCACTTCCCTCCTCCGTCGCTGCCCCTTCAGGCATGGTCACTCGTTCACAGGCCAACAGCGTCAACACCCCTGCGGCCAGAACTAGCATTCTTCCTGACAAGTTTTTCATATCATGACATTTTATATGATTCAAAAAAGGTTCCTGCGGCAAAATTACACTTTATTTCCAACAAAACCCATCTTGCAGACACTTTTTTTCTCATTGTACCCCAAAAATCATCCTCCCATTCCCGAAATATTCCTATCTTTGCCCCCAAAACCAACCCAAAAGATGGAAAAAACCACCCGCATCCCCACCGAGTCCGAAGCCTACACCCGACTCACCGCCCTGTGCGCCCGGAGCGAACTATGCCGCACCGACGCCCTCAGGCGATTGAGCCGTTGGCAGGTGGCCGACACCATAGCCGAGCAGATTGTGGCACGTCTGATGCAGGAACGCTACATCGACGAACAACGCTATGCCAACGCTTTTGCCCGCGATAAATTCCGTTACAACCATTGGGGCACCGTGAAGATAGCACAAGAACTCAAGCGTCGCCACATCCCCTCTTCCTGTATAGACACGGCACTGGCCGACATTGATACAGATGAAAGCCAAGCGACGCTCCACCAACTCCTACAAAAAAAGCGTCCTTCCGTCAAGGGGAAGAACGCTTACGAGATACGTGGTAAACTCATCCGCTATGCCGTCGGAAAAGGATTTCCTCTCGACGAAGTGATGAAAGAGGTAGAACATCTGGAGGATTGGGACGATGAGTAACCTGTGGAGAGATGTGGTGGGGATGCTGATGCCTCGAACCTGTCCCATGTGCGGCAACAGGCTTTCAGTGGGTGAACATCCTCTATGCACAACATGCATGATGCGGCTGCCCCTCACCGAGCTGCACCGAGTGGAGCACAACGTGTTGGAACGCCAGTTCTGGGCACAGTTTCCCGTGGAGCGAGCCGTAGCCATGTTTCACCACGATGGGGAACAGACACGCCACATACTCTATCACATCAAATATTGGAGACATCCCTTTCTCGCCACCAGTTTGGCAGCCTGCTATGCAGAAGAACTCCAGAAGACTGGTTTCTTCAACGACATTGATGCCATCATCCCGCTTCCTTTACACTGGCGGAAGCAGTGGAAGCGCCATTACAATCAGAGCCACTACATCGCTCAGGGCATTCGTCAGGTGACGAATATCCCCATCTATACAAAAGTGGTGAAACGAGTGAGGAACAATCCCTCGCAAACCCATCTCACATCACGAGAACGCATAGAAAACGTCAAGGACATCTTCCGTCTGACACATCCTGAGAAGATTGCAGGGAAACACATCCTCCTTGTCGACGATGTGGTCACAACAGGGGCGACACTGACGGCTTGTGCACAAGAACTGGCAAAAGCCTCCTCTGTGAAGATTTCCGTCCTAACATTAGCCATCGCCGCTCACACAGCCTTGCCAGCCGTGGAGGGCGATGGATGTGAGACATCAGTGTTTGGGATTCCGCTAATGGAGTGAGATTATTTCAGTTTATTGAACTTGGCGTTCTTTTCGATAGTCCAATCCTTGCGCTGAGAGAGTTCGCAGTTTTTGCCCTTGAACATCTTAGCCGCATTGGCGTCACCTTTCAACTGCCAGTTCAGCCATGCCAATGCCACCACACTGAACTCGCCACCATGAGGTTCGCGATAGGTGCCGCCATGACCTACCGGGAAGTTGGTGGCACATGCGGGCACATGGCTGATACGTTGGAAATCATCCATACCGTTACCATACGCAATGTCGGTCTTACCGCCGAGGATGTAGATAATAGGCGTGTGGATTTCCTTCAGTTTATCCTTCTTAGGCATCGGCATACCACCGACAGCAGTCGGAGCACTCTGGTCGGTGAAGAGTCCGCTGTTGCAAATCATCAAACTCTTGATGCGGGGGTCGGCACAATTGAAGAGGGTCTGCAAACCACCGCACGACATACCAGCCACACAAATGTTCTTGGTGTCTATCTTCTGATAGTAAGGAGAAGTCGGATTCTCATTCTGAGCGATAATCCAGTCGATGGACTCTATCTGCTGTTCTGCTCTCGACATCGGTCCTTTGTACCACTCGTCCACCATAGGAATATCGCCAGTGGCCAGCACGATGTAACCATGAGAAGCAATCTCGTTGAGGAAATTCATGTGCTCGAAAGGAGAGTTGGCACACGCACCATTACCCCACACCAGCACGGGCAAAGGCTTCTTCTGATTGAACACAGAAAGGTCTTGAGGCACAAAGATGGTGTGTTCGGGCAATGTAGCCTCCTCCTTCATCACAGCCTTATAAGCCCCTGTTCCGCCCTCTTCGAGGATGCGGCAACGGCTTCCCCTTGCAGCATTCAGGAAATTCACCATCTTCTGCAGGTTCTCCTCGCTATACATACCCATGCCGTGACCACCTTCTGGCACGAATGTAGCCTCGGTTTTCACACCAGCCGCCTTCAATGCCTCAAAGAACTTCTTGCCTTGGCAGCAAGGAACCACATTGTCTTTCTCGCCATGGAAGATGATAACAGGAGGGTCGTTCTTGTCCACATAAGTCGTCACGCTCAAACTGAGGTACTTGTCTGGCTCTTGGGTCAGTTTTGAGTTCAGCAGCACATCCTCTGGACTATTCTCGCCCATCTTCATGTGGTCACCACACTCCATATCTGTTAGGTCGATAGGACCCGACCAGTCACACGCTGCATTCACCGCACTGCTCTCGCTGGTGTAGTTGCCCAATGCGCCCTCAAGGTCGATGTCAACCGTACCCACCTTGGTCTGCTTGGTACCACTGGTAGTGGCAGCCATCGAGGCAAGATGTCCTCCAGAAGAGAATCCCGAGGTGGCGATGAACGAAGAATCGAACTTATACGTTTTAGCCTCACCACGCACAAAGCGGATGACGGCACGGATGTCGTGAATCTGAGCAGGCCACTTCGCATCCATGCTGGAGCGGTGGTTTGGACAAACAACGGCATAACCAGCATCAAGCAACGCCTTCACGATGGTGCCAAGGTCGGCAGCACCCTTGCTGTTGTTGCTGAACCACGCGCTGCCATAGATGTGTATAACAACAGGATAACTTTCCTTCTCCTGTTTGGGCAGATAGATGTCGCAAGTGTGAAAAGCCTGTCCATCGCCTGCATAGTTCACATCCTTCCATTGCTGACTGGTTTCGAGTGCCACTCCCTGCCTTTGGAAACCTCCAAAGCCTCCTTGTGGTGGCTGTGCCATGGCCAAGAGAGCCATGCACGGCAAAATCAAAGATAATAATGCTTTTTTCATTGAGTTGATATTTTTTGTGATTAGTGAAAAATCCTTCTATTTCAGGCTGAGAAGCAGTTGCTCCAGAGCCTTGCGACGCTCTGCCCATGTCTTGTAGTCAGAGGCTTTCAGCGTATAAATCTTTGTGTTGTTGAAACTGGCTTCGGCAAACACATCTGTCAGCATGACGCAGGGCTTTGTCTTACCTTCGGCAAGGAGTTTGTCAGCCATCGCATCAGCACCACCCAACTTGAACCAACTCTCCATCGTGTCATCCTTTCCCGGTATGAGACGGATGATGGGGAGAAGGGAGTAGTCATCAACAGGTGGGAAATAATAGGCCACCTGAAGGTTGAGGTCGTAACTGACCCTGCCATGAGGAATGTCGCCCATCGCTGCCAGACCGTATGGCGCAGCAGGGTTGTTGCTGACGCTGGATTTGAAGCCCTTGTCGGGCGACAGATACATATTACTGGGGTCAGCCACTTGGGTGCCATCCACCACAAAGCAATACTTGAACGTCTCCGTCACATGGTCTTCAATCCTGATGCTCCACACACCGTCAGCATCCTTCTGCATGGGCTTCGTTCCATACTCGCTCTCAAAGAGCACCTCCTTAGCCGTTGGAGCATTGATGCGGAAGGTGATGTGGTCGTAGCCAAACTCTGGCGACACCACAGCACGAGGGAAGAGACGTGCCATCACACTCGCTGTGAACTGCTGCTCCTTTCCTGTGGCAGCCAGAGCCGGTTTCCCTTTCTTCATGGCCTCCTCAGCCGCTTCAGGACGGAACAAGAGTCGCAGGGTCTTGTCGAGAAAATACTTGGCGTTCATCCATGTGTGCCCAAACTTGTCATGCGTGTACTCCTTCACCGAACGGATGCCCTTCTTGTCCAGAAACTCCATGTAGTCACGGGCATTGCCATAGAGGAAATCGTCAGTGCCCACACCCAGCCAGAAGAGGTGAATCTTGCTGTTCGTCTCCGTCGCATGGTCATACACATCGGGAATGTCGGTCGAGGTGAACGAACTGTAACTGCACAGGTAAGAGAACTTGTCGAGATGGCGCAATCCGTTCGAGAGACCCTGATTGCCACCACGCGAGAACCCGCCGATGGCACGATGGTCGGCATCGTTGATGGTGCGATAGTGCTGCTCCACCCATGGCATCAGGTCATTCACCAAGTCGAGACTGAACACATCCTTCCCGAATTGCGTCTGAGGCCTGCCATCCCCCTCAGGTTGCTGCGGCAGCAGTTTGGTGGGGTTTCCGTAGGGCAGCACCACAATCATCTCCTCAGCCTTTCCTTCAGCCAAGAGATTGTCCAAGATATAGTTCACACGACCCACCTTATAGTACACCTCCTCCGTGTCCGTCGTACCGCTGATGAGGTAGAACACAGGGTACTTCTTCTGTTTCTCCTTGTTGTAGGAAGGCGGCAGATAGACAATCGCGTTGTTCGTGCCGCCCAAACTCTTCGAATAGTAGTGGACATACTCCACCGTTCCATGCGGCACAGGCTTGATGTCGTGCGGAAGGCTTCCCTGCCGACTGGGAATCTCCAGCAGGCTGTTCTTGAAGCCCTCATTGGGGAAATACGCCTCACACTCCGGATTCATCACGCTCACCCCGTCCACCACAAAACAATAGGGGTACAAATCGGGAGCCGCAGGACCCAGCGTGACTGTCCACAGCCCCGTCTGCGCATCGCGCTTCATCGCGTTGCGCCCCGCAAACTGCACATCCACCATCACCTCCTTGGCATGGTCATTCTTGTACTGGAAAGTCACCCTTCCGTCCTCGTGGCAAACTGTCGTTGGCCGTTGCGCCATCCCCGCGCTTGCCCATCCAGCCAACAGACACCACCACAAAAAGCATTTTTTCATATTCATTCTCTATAATAGGTTTTGTAAAGTTGAGAGTATAAAGTTTAGAGTTTAAGGTTTAAAGTTTAAAGACCATGCGGCTTGCATCGCGTCAGCCCTCTTTAAACTTTAAACTCTCAACTTTAAACTTTATTCGCTTGCAAAGATACAGCATCTTAGAGAGAAAGCCAAAGCAAGGCAAAAAAAATTTGTGGAATCGCACAAAAAGCCCTATCTTTGTCCCCACAAACATTTTTCACGCGTCTTTTTTCGACGTCCTAAAACCTATTTATGTTCATGAGAAATCGCATTGGATGGCTGATAGCCACATTCGTGCTGATGGGAGGACTGCCCGCCATGGCACAGGAAAATACATGGCAACTTGTCTGGAGTCAGGAATTCGACACCGATGGCCCTTACGACCGTACCGTATGGGATGCCGAACACGGTTTCGTGCGTAACCACGAAGACCAGTGGTATCAAGAAGACAATGCCTATCAGAAGGGAGGATGCCTGGTCATCGAGGCAAGGAAAGAGCATCGCCCCAATCCCCTCCATAGCACAGCAGGAAGACGCGACTGGCGCAGCGAGCGCGAACACATCGACTACACCTCGGCATCGCTCACCACACGGCGTTCCTTCTCCTTCCTCTATGGCCGTCTCGAAGTGCGAGCCAAGATACCCACCGCAGGCGGCGCATGGCCAGCCATCTGGCTGCTCGGCAAGAACATGCCTTGGCCATCCTGCGGAGAGATTGACGTGATGGAGTACTACCGCATCGGAGGCGTTCCCCACATTCTTGCCAACGCCGCATGGGGCGACGACCGACCCAACCATGCCGTGTGGAACTCGAAGAGGATACCCTTCAGCCACTTCACGGCCAAGGACAAGAAGTGGAGCAAAGAATTCCACACCTGGCGCATGGATTGGACACCACAGTCCATCCGCATCTATCTCGACGACGAACTCCTCAACGACATCCCCATGAGCCAGACCGTTAACGGCAGCATCGGTCAGCACATCAACCCCTTCACCCGTCCGCAATACCTCCTGCTCAACCTCGCCATCGGAGGCGACAACGGCGGCACCATCGACAACCGCGCCATGCCCATGAAATACGAGATTGACTACGTGCGCGTGTGGACCAATCCCCAACAGCAACGAGCCGAGTCACGAGGCATTCGCACAGTGCCACGCGACAGCATCATCCTCTCCGACCCCTGCATCCTTGCCGACTCCCTTACCCAGACCTACTACATGACAGGCACAGGAGGTCGCCTCTGGAAGAGCAAGGACTTGAAACTCTGGACAGGCCCCTACCGTGTGGCAGAGACCGACCCCAACTCCTGGATGGGTCGCCGACCACAAATCTGGGCAGCCGAACTCCATGCCTACAAAGGGAAATACTACTACTTCGCCACCTTCACCAACAACGACATCAAGATAGACACCGTGCGGGGCAACGTCATCCCCCGACGCGCCTCCCACATCCTTGTCAGCGACACCCCCGACGGACCCTATCGACCCATGGCCGATGCCACCTACCTGCCCGAGAATCAACCCACCCTCGACGGCACCTTCTGGGTTGACACCGACGGCCTCCCCTACATGGTTTACTGCGGCGAATGGCTTCAGAACTGGGATGGAACCATCGAGAAGATACAACTCAAACCCGACCTTAGCGGTTCCATCGGCACCGGCAAAGTGCTCTTCCGTGCCTCCGCCTCCCCATGGAGCCACGAAATGGAAGACGGCCACGACCGTCCCAACAAAGTCACCGACGGCCCCTACCTCTTCCGCACCGGCACAGGTCGTCTCGGCATGATATGGACCAGTTGGATAGACAACATCTACACCCAAGGAGTCGCCTACTCCGAGAGCGGCACCCTTGATGGCCCTTGGACACAAGAGGCACAACCCATCACCCCACCCAACTTCGGCCACGGCATGCTCTTCCGCACCCTCGACGGCCGCTGGCTCATGTCCGTCCACAGCCACCAAAACATCGCAGGCCGCTACCATCGCAGGCCCTGTCTCTTCGAAGTTGACCTCACGGGCGACCGTCTTGTGGTGGGCAAGATGCTACCATAGCACACACACATGAGTCGCTCCACACGTTCTCAGCCGTCTCTACCATGTCAATCACCGCGAAGAGAGGCAGAATGAGACCCATGATACCCAGCGGCGCACCGACACCAGCCATGAGCGAGAAAGTGAGGAAATAGCAACCCATAGGCACACCAGCATTGCCAATGGCCGACACCACTGCCACCACAAGCCACACAAGCATTGTAGGCCAATCGAGCCTCATGCCCCCGTTTTGCATCACATAGAGCGACGTGACAAGAATGAAGGCGGCACAACCATTCATGTTGATGGTGGTACAGATGGGCAGGACGAACCGAGCCACCTCACCACGCACTCCCAACCTTTCCTCTGCCGACTGCATGGTCACAGGCAGGGTAGCCGCACTGCTCTTTGTGAAGAGCGCCATGAGCACAGCAGGCGACATTGCCTTGAGCACCTTCCACGGGTTCAGCCCCCTAGCCAAGAGGAAGAGCGGCAGCACCACGAAGAACTGCAGCAGATTCCCTCCCAGAATCACAGCCACATATTTGCCCAAGGAGCCAACCATCACCCCTGCCGACAACTGGCCCGACAACTGACCCGCAAAGGCCACGATGCCCAGGGGCAAGACTCGGATGAGCGCACGGATGAGCACAAAGAGCAGTTCCTGCAAACCAAAGATGCCCTTGATGAGCACCTGCACGTTGTCGCTCTTCGGCATGAATGCCAAGGCCAGTCCCACTGCGGCTGCGATGAGCAGGATGCTCAGCACATTGCCCTTGGCAAATGGCTCCACCACATTGTTGGGCACCACGCTAAGCAGATGGTCATAGTAGGAAAGTTCTTTCACCAATCCGCTCCAATCCTCTTTCGTAGGGAATGCATCTATATTTTCAGGGCTGATCACCACATAGAGCACCAGCCCCACCACTGCAGCCGCCACGGTGGTGAGGAGCGTGTAGGTGAGGGTGTGAAGGAATATCCTGCCTGTCTCCTGCCGTTGTCCCAGCGAGGAGAGTGTGGTGATGACAGCCAATGCGATGGTGGGCACTGCCACCAGTTGGAAGAGCCGCGTGAAGACCGTAGCGATGAAGTGGAACAGCCCGTCGAGCCATTCCACATGCAGCCATCCCAAAATGCCTCCGACTGCAAGGGCGCCCACCCACACTGCGAGTTGGCGCCCCTGATTTGTTTTTGTGTTCGTGTTCTTGCTCATCTTTCCCATCACCTGTTAGCCAACACTTTGATTTGGTGTTTCACATCTTTCTCTTCCAGTTGGAGAAATCCCTGCGAGTGGTTGTAGGCCTGTCCCTCGCTGAGCACCCATGAGAGAAATTGCTCAATGTCGCTGTCATACTGCTCGTAAGTGAAGCCTACAGGCTCTACGGGGATGGCGTCGATGGGCTGATGCTCGAGCAGGTTGATGGCGGTGTCGAGGTCGGTGAAGGCCTCTCCCTGTTCTTTCTTCACATGAAGGGGCAGCAGGGCTACGCCTTCGCGGACATGGCGTGACTGGAGGTCGTAGAGGAAAGTGAGCGAGGTGAATGTCACTGCTGTAGGCTCTTCTTCGAGGGCTGCGAGCAGGTAGTAGTCGTCGCCTGCCACTTTGTTGCCTTTCAAGTCGTCCTTGGTGTGGCCGAAATGGGCAGCGAGCGCAGGTGTCCAACTGGTGCTGTGACTACCTGTGCAGACGGTCAGTTTGTCGGCCAACCGCTCTTTCCTGCTCTTCACGTTGTCAAACTCGTCGTCGTCGAGTTCTTCGTCCACAAAGAAGAGGCATTTCAGGTCCTTGGCTGTCCATGTCCGTTTCTCGATGTCCTCTTTCAGCGGATTGGTGGCGGATGTGACGGGCAGCAGAGCATAGCGTCCCACGTAGGTCACGTTGATGCCCTCCACCTCGGTGCTGACGAGTGTGAGATCGGCTTCCTTCGCCTTGCCCGACACGAGTTCTATCTGCACTTCGGGATGCTCTTCGCGGTAGGCTGCCACCCATTTCTCCACCAGTGTACGTCCTGCCTTGCTGGTCTTCACCGTAATCACTCCATCGTTCTGTGCCGTGAGGGCTGAGGCGGATGCCACGCCCAGCGTCATGGCTAAAATCAAATTCAATATCTTCTTCATTTTTCTTGTTGTTTTCAATTTTTTTGCAAAGGTACGGACATTTCACCGTCACCGAAATCCCGTTGGTATGGTAGGGGCATACCATGAATGTGGTAGGAGGAGGTCAGAGCGACACGCTCAGATTCGTGTAGAAATTCCTTCCCTTCTGTGGGATGTCGCACCAATCGGAATAGGTGGAGTAACGTTTGTCGAGCAGGTTCTCCACTCCAGCACGGAGGGTCAGGGCATGTCCGTGCAGATGGAATGCATATTGTCCGCTGAGGTTCACGATGGCATAGGCAGGTGTGGAGGTCTCGCCATACTTCTTGCCATAGTTGACCTGGCGTGCATTGCCCTTCACGGTCAATTTGCAGTTGATGGAAGACAGTTGACAGTTGATACCCGACGTGTAGGCAAATGGCGAGATGAGCGGCAACGCCTTCCCCACGTCGTCATTTCCTATGGCATAACTCAGCCGCGTGTTCCATGTCAGCCACGGGAGGAGTTTCCAGTCGGCTGTAAATGCCGTGTTCACCATGGTGGCATGGCTTAGGTTGCCATACACCTTCACTCCCTCGGCACCAACCGTCATGGGCGAGAGGCGATTCTCGAACTGGCCGATGATGTAGTTGGAGAAGAAGAAAGCGTTGGCATCGAGGGAAATTGAGAGTTGAGAACTGAAAATTGAGAATTTGGCTGCACAGTTCAGTTCCACCGCACTCTCATTCTTCAGACGCGGATTGCCAATGTAGTCATACTGGTCGAACGTGTTGTTCAAGTAGTAGCCATACGCCTCCGTCACGGTCGGTGCGCGGCTTCCCCACCCAGCGCCTATTGACAATTGAGAATTGAGAATTGATAGTTGATAAGTGGCGGCAATGCGTCCGATGGTCTGATTGTAACTGTCCTTCATGCCAGGGAAGAACACCCTCAGCGCATAGTAGCCCTCCTCGTTGTTGAGCCGCTGCCACTGCATCGCCCATTTGGCCGTGAGCGTTACGGTTTGCCTGCCCGTCAGCGAGATGCGGTCGTTCACAGCCAAACCCGTGTTCAGTGTGCCCACATCGGGCCATGTGACCATATACATCGGTGCGGCACCACCCGGATACATCGTCATGTCGGCAAAGAGACGGTTGTAGTAGAGGTCGTAGTTCGCCTGCACCTCGTGCCGCCCACCCGTTCCTGTCAGCAGACTGTAGAGTCCGCTTGTCCAACTCTTTCCGGGCATATCCATGTGTATCTCCACATCGGGACGCTTCGTGTCGTCCATCACGTGGGTGATGTGGTTGTAATACCCCTTCGTTTCCCACGCATTCAGGAACCCCTCCACGAACTGGTGCCGATACGACAGCGACGCAATGAACGCCTCCGCCTTCGCCACATCCATGTTCAAGGCAGGATAGCCCACGTTGCTGGCACGGTCGTAGATGAACGTACCCTCCACCACGTCGTTCCCTTCCTCCGTCAGACGGAACCCGAAGTTGTCATACACATTCACCTTCTGGAACTGCGAGAATGGTACCTTCCGTCCTCCACCCTCCTTATAGTTATCGGCATGGCGGTAGAACACCCCAACATTCGTGTAGAACCTCGGCAGTGACACCACTCCATCCGCTCCATACACCTGCAGGTGTCCGTTAGTTTCATGACCAACGACCAGCCCTCCTCCAAGTCCCCCTGTTTTGGAGGAGAACAGGGATTCTCCCCCAAATCCCGCCTTTCTCAACTTTAAGTCCAAACTCCCGCCGATGTTGCCCGTCGATTGCGGATTTCCGTTCAGTCCCGAATTGAGCAGGATGCTCTGCAGGTTGCTACTCTCCACATAAGACGTCACAGGGTCCATCTTGTCCGTGCAGGCATAGAAAATCTTCATGCCGTCGATGGTGGTCGACACACGTTCCGTTGCCATGTTGTTCACCACAGGCTCCCAGGCATATGAGCCACGTCTCACCAAGTCCACGTGCGACAGCTCCGCCAAGTGCTCGTCGATGCTTGCCGCCAGCCCCTTCACCGAACGTTTCCTTCCCTCCCCTGCTGCCGAAACCACTACCACCTCGTCGATGAGGTGTGACGAGGTGATTATGGTGTCAGAGGGTGATAATATAGCTAAAAGTAAAGTTCCAATCATTTTTCACTTAAGTTTCGCAAGGTCCACTTTCTTGGAGTTAAAGAAGTTAGAGGAGTTAGAGGAGTTAAAGCCGAATGTAATGCTGGCGTGAAAACTCCTCCCCACAGTTGACAGAGTATAGGCTGTAACTCCTATAACTCCAATAACTCCTGAGCGCCATCGCGTAGCGCTTTGCTCGCAAAGAACCGGTAACTTCCGACAGTTGAATTTTTCAACTTTCAATTTCAAAGTGTTACGTCCCAATACAGTGAACTGAACCCATCCTTCAGGTCATCGCCTCCTGCCACGATGTTACCCTTCGAGTCCTTCACCGTCAGGTGGATGCGCCAGAGACCGGTCATGGTCAGGTTGATGGTGCCTGTGTAGCTGCCGTCCTGCTGCTTGGTCAGAGCCACGTTGTCAGGTGACGTGTGGTTGCCCATGTCTGGCATGCGAGGGTCTATCTCGATGGTGAAGGTCTCCGTGGCCAAGGCATAGGGTGTGGTGGCAGGGGTGCTCTTCTTCGAGATGTAGGCCTGGATGGTGTTCGTGCCTGTCTTCCAGTCTGATGGATTGACTAAGGAGAGGAAGTACGTGTCATCGCCCACCTTGAAGTTCTTGAGCCAGTCCTGTCCCTCGGGCAGCGCTTCCACGTTGATGGCCTGCTTCTCCACGCCGCCCTTGCTGCCCAGCACCTCGATGTCGTAGGAGAACTGCCAGTTGCCTGCGTCGCTCGTGTTCATCAGCAGCGACACCCATCCGCGCTTCACGGCAGGACGTGTCGTGTCGAACACCTCGAAGGTGCCGCCCACAGGGGTGCTGTGCCACATGTCCATCTTCACCATGTGCATCAGCGGTGTGACATTCTTGATGTTGAAGTTCTTGACGTAGTTGCCCGACTTCTTCTTTGTCACCACGAAGTACAGGTCGTTGTAGCCCCTGTGCAGGGTGCCCGTCTTCGTATAGGCCCACACGTCATACTTACCGTCCACAGAAGTGGAGAGTTCGGGGATGATGTGCACCGTCTGGATGAATCTGTACACCTGCAGCGCCTCCTCGGCCGAGCAGCAATCCACATCGCTCGTCAGGTCAATACCGTCAATCACTATTCCCGTCTCATCGTCGTTGCTGTTGCACGACACCAGTCCCAGCGATGCTATCGCTAAAAACAACATTAATACCTTCTTGTTCATTGTTCTCTAAGTTTTTTGTCGTTAATATTTTTTTTAAGTTTAGAGTTTACAGTTTAAAGTTTAAAGAAGGCTGACGCGGTGTTGGCAAACAGGCCGCATGGTCTTTAACCTTTCAACTTTAACCTTTACTAAATCTGCTGCAAAGGTACGGACATTTCACCATGCCCGAAATACCCCTCATGCGCTATAAGCATACCACGAACGGGGTAGAGTCGGCTTCTGCACCTCCACATCCCCCTGATGGGTGCCTCCACATCCCCTAAACCGATGTCGACGACATCGGTTGACCGACCTCGACGACATCGGTCGACCGACGTCGACGATGTCGGTTCGAGGGCTGTGGAAGTGTCGGAAAGGGGGCTTTTCCACTTTGTCATTGTTGACTACGACAATACGTCTCTATAGGTTTTGTTATTCTCGATAAAAAGTCGTACCTTTGCCAACCAAATTAGAAGAATCATGGCAAACATACAACCAATTTTCCGACGTTCAGAACTGCTTCTGGGTAACGAAGTAATGGAACGGATAGCCCAGAAGCGGGTGATTCTCTTCGGTGTGGGAGGGGTAGGATCCTGGTGTGCCGAGAGTTTGGTGCGCAGTGGCATCGGACAGTTGACAATTGTCGATTCCGACCGCGTATGCATCACCAACATCAACCGCCAACTGATGGCGACTTCCGAGACGGTGGGGCAAGTGAAGGTGGATGCGCTCAAACAACGGCTCCTCAGCATCAACCCCTCGGCAGACATCATCGCCTTGCAGAAGATTTTCACGGAAGAGACTGCCCATGAGTTCGACCTTGGCAGTTACGACTATATCATCGACGCCATCGACTCGCTCAAGGACAAAGCCTTGCTCATCCTGATGGCTTGCCAGACGAAAGCCAAGTTCTTCTCGTCGATGGGTGCCGCCCTGAAACTCGACCCCACACGCATCCAGGTCACCGAGTTCTGGAAGGTGAAGGGCGACCCCCTCGCTCGTGCCCTGCGCAACCGCTTCAAGCGCGACAAGCATTTCCCTGCCAAGAAGTTCCAATGTGTGTTTAGTGACGAGTTGCTCACAAATCAAGGTCATAATGCGACTTGTGGCACGGAACGGTGCATGTGTCCGAAGGCAAAGACGGGACCAGGCGATTCCTCGTTGCTCAATCACGAGTGGTGCTCATCGAAAGCCCAAATCAATGGTTCCCTCGCCCATATCACTGCCATCTTCGGTTTCACGCTGGCTGGACTGGTGATTCAAGACGCTACTGTTTCCCCTTCATGATGTCAACAATGACCCCTTCGGTCTTCACCATGCCTGGCGAAGCGATGAGTCCCATGTTGCGCATGGTTTCTTCGGGAGTTTTGCCATTGATGCCGTGAACATGCCCAATGGCAATGCCCTCAAGAGCCAATCCTACTGATTGATAGGCAGCATCCACTGCTACGATGCCTTTCATGGTGCAACCGTGATTGCCGCCGTCACAAATCATGCCTGTGATGCTGGAAGCCATCAATAAGTCAATATTGGCAGCACCACAAAACGACAGCCCGATGGCTGCCGTAATGAAGAGACTAAAGGGGATGAAGTTCTTTGTCATGTAAAAAGGATTTAGTCCCAAACTGGACGTATGGAACGACCCCATTGCCTGTCATTTAAACTCCACTGTGGAGCGAAACCGCTTCCAATGGATACGTACTCAATGTCATCGTAAGTGGTCCATCCCATGAGTGTTGCAGAGAGGAGGATGATTTTTGTTCCAACGCTGTAGGTTTCTGTGCCGTTCTGATAGCCAGCAGCGGGAATGAAGATGCTGTTTCCGTTAGGTCCAACTACTTCGTGACCATTCACGCCGTTCACATTTTTCCAAGTCCATGTGGTTTTCTCAATCAGTTCTATGATCTCTTTTTGAGTGGGAGTGCGCCACCTGCCGCCCCAGTTGACACGTGCTGCATCGTCGGAGAGTTCAAGGGTGCGGAGACCATTGCCAACAGAGCTGTCTACCGAAGACAACTGATATTTAGTCAAAGCATCAGCTTCGCCCCATTTATAGGTGGCCCAGGTGTAGTTCGTCTTGGGTTCTGTCTCTCCGAAGACAAAGTATTTGCCAAGGTCTTCTTCAGAGGCTGCTCCGAGATTTTGGTTGGCCCATTTAACTGATAATCCGAGGTCAACAATCTCTCCAACTGTGCCACCTATTGCAACAGGTTCACCTGCATTGTTCACGATTTTTTCTGCTTCATTGTCATCTTTGCTGCAAGAGACGGATGCCACACTGAGAATTGCCACTGTGGCGAGGATGAAATACTTGTTGTGTGTCATGTTTTATTTTGTTTTTGTGTGAATATAATAAGGGCTGGCACACGTTGTTGCTGTATGCCAGCCCCCTCTTGATGAATACTATTTATTATGGCTAAGATTTTGATTTAGTACCCAGGGTTCTGGCTGATTCCAAGGGCTTCACCCTTCAGACCTGTTGGGATGGGCTGACGGTAGTGCTTACCGCGCACGTTGGTGTACTTTGCTCTGAGGTGATTGTGAATCTTCGTGAAGTATGCCTCTTGATCGGCTGTGTAGGTGTTGCCGGTGCTGGTCTTCCAGTCGTTGGGGAAGTGCTTGTAGTTCGCCACTTTCCTGACAGATGAGATGAGGTCTTTCCAGCGGTAGGAGTTCAGCACAGAGAACTGCTCATAAGTGAACTCATAGTCCCATTCACGCTTGATTTGCTCGAAGGTGGGAGCGCTGACGGTGGCAATGCCGGCACGAGTGCGGAGTTGGTTGAATGGCTCTGCTGCATCGCTGTTGCGACCGAGCTGTACGAGGGCTTCTGCCTTGATGAGGAGCACTTCTGCGTAGCGGATTTCGATGCGGTCAACGGAGTTCTGAGTGATTTCCAGATTCTCAGCATTGTCGTAGCTCTGGTCCACGCCCTTGCCGTTGATGGGGGTGTAGAAGGGTGAGAGGTAGTGGTGGATCTTGCCCGTCTCAGGGTTTTTGATTGCTACGAAGTAAGTTTCTGCCAAACGCTTGTCGTTGGGCTGCTCACGCTTCCAGTCTTCATAGAGATCGTCGTCAGACACCTCGGTATGGTTCTGGCTGTAACCCTCACCGTTCTCACCGTTCTGGTAGGGGAATGTCCATGAGCAGTGGGTCTGGTGGTTGCCCTGTGCGTCCTTCTTGTCGCCATCGTGAGCAATGGTGAAGAGGTGCTCGTTGGTGTGGCGTTTGTTGCTCTCATATTCGCGTCCCCACAACTTATTATATTCTGGGTCGAGGGCAAGTTTACCGCTGTTGATGACCTTGTTGGCATACTCCACCGCCTTTTCCAGACGGCTGTCGGTCTTCGTGAAATCAGGGTCAGTCTGTCCGTTGGCGATGGCTGCCACTTCTGCCTGAGAGAGTGGGTTGTCACCCCATACGAGGTAGGCACGTGCCAAGAGTCCCTGTGCTGCCTGCTTGGAGGGGATGCGTGGGTCTCCGTCGTAGTCCTTCAGGAGAGATTCTGCTTCGGTGAAGTCGCTGACAATCTGGTTGAACACGTTGTCGATGCTCTGACGATCGGTGGTGCTACCGCCTTTTTCTGTATAGACAGGCACTTCACCCCAGAGTTGCACGAGCTTCAGGTATGCCAAAGCACGAAGGAACTTAGCCTTGCCCACAGCGGCATTGTAACCAGCCTGAGAGACTTTGCCAGCCTTGTAAGAGTTGGTCACGGTGGTGATGGCTTCGTTGGCCTGTGTGATGCCGAGGAACAGGTGGTTGAATATCTTAACCTGATACCATGTTGTTGGCTCCTGCTCAAAGCGGCTGTTCACAGGACCTGCCTCGTTTTCCTCACCCTCGAAGGAGGTGAGTTTGTTCGAGTTCAGCTCGATAATGAATGAGAACGATGAACTGAGTGGCTGCCAGTGGCTGTACACGCCATTTACCAGCGAGAGGGCACTTTGGTCATCTGCCACCACGTTGTCGTCTGTCACTTGATTGCTGTTGTCGTCATCTGATGAGCATGACGAGAAGCCTGCCAAAAGGCTTGTTGCTACCAATGTAGCGAAGAGTAGATTTTTTTTCATTTTGTAATCTCCTTTCTTTTTTACCTTAAAATATTTTAGTTGTTTCTAAATCTGCTGCAAAGGTACGGACATTTCGCCATGCCCGAAATCCCGATGATGTGGTATTCATGTACCAAAAAGAGGGTAGAACGCTTGTTCTATCCTCTTTTAAGTGTTTTATAATGTGATTTTTACGCCAAAAGTAAATGTTCGTGACGAGGGGTAGGCTCCGTTGTCCGTTCCACTGCTTACTTCAGGGTCGTAACCCTTGTAAGGGGTGATGGTGAAGAGGTTGGTGGCAGTGGCATAAACACGCAAGGAGAGAGGAAAGGACTTGGGCAGTCGGGGACGATAACCGATGGTGAGGTTGCGGAGCTTCAAGTAGCTGGCACTCTGGATGTAACGGCTGTCGACGTAGGAGAAGGGACGCGAGGTGGAGGCGAGGGGCAGTGAGTTGCTGCCGTTCTCAGGTGTCCACGCATCCTTTACGGTGCTCAGCACGTTGTAGGAGTCGCCAGTCTGCTCCAATCGTCTGCCCAGGGCATTGTAGAGTTTAGACCCATAGCTGCCGGCGAAGGTGATGTTGAAGTCCCAGTCGCGCACTTGCAGTTGAGAAGAGAAGCCGTAGGTGAGTTTGGGCTGGATAGAGCCGAGAATGACGCGGTCGTAGCCGTCAATCTTGCCGTCGCCGTTGGCGTCGGCAAACTTCGCATCGCCAGGCTTGGGCACAATACCATTCACGGTGGGGAGCTGGCTGACATCTTCATCGTTCTGCACGACACCGATGTACTTCAAGCCATAGAACGAGCCGAGTGCTTCGCCCTTGCGCAGAATCTGCTGGGCATCAGCTCCTTGGAGCACGTCGTTGGTCTTGCCCATGTCGGTAATCTCGTTATGGTTGTGGGCAAGGTTGGCAGCGGCTGTCCACTGCAGGTGTCGACGCTTGAGCAGGATGCCACTTACGGCCAACTCAATACCTTTGTTTTCCACATTGCCCACATTCTGCAACTGGCTGGTCACACCCGATGCAAAGCCCATGGGCACGTCGAGCAGCAGGTCGGAGGTTTTCTTGTAGTAGAGGTCGAGCGTCACATCGAAGCGTCCGCTCCAGAGTCCGAGGTCGGCACCGAGGTTATAAGAGGCGGTGGTCTCCCATTTCAGGTTGTTGTTGGCGGTGTTGGCCTTGGCATAAGAGGAAGAGCCACCGTAGGAGCCTGTGCTGTAAGAGGTGATGAAGGCATAGTCGGGAATCTCCTGATTGCCCACGAGTCCACCCGTGAGGCGCACTTTCAGGTAATCCAGCTGTCGTGCATGGGCCAGAAAAGCCTCTTTGTCTGCGTTCCACGAGAGTCCGAGCGATGGGAAGTAGCCCCAGCGATGATGTTTCGAGAAGCGGCTGGAATGGTCGGCACGGAACGTGGCGGTGGCATTGTAGCGGTCGAGCAAGGTGTAGTTCACACGTGCGATGAGGCTGTTGAGGGTACTCTTGCTGATGCCTGTCTGAGGGGTGTAGATACCCGAACCGTCGCCCAGATTGTAGTGTTTCAGCGTCTCGTTGGTGAATTGATTCGTGCGGATGGAACTGTAGGTGGAGGTGCTGGTTTGCTTGGTGTAACCTGCCAAGGCGTCAATCTGATGGATGCCCAGTTCTTTCTGATAAGACAGGGTGTACTCCTGTTGCCACACATCCGTCTGACGGTTGCCTGTGCCACCAATGCCCTGAGTGGCCATGCCCAGCGAGGTGTATGCCCCCGAGAAGTAATTTTGCGTCAGTTTCTCGCTATTTAGTCCCACGGTGGCTTTCAGCGTGAAGTCGCCCAGCTTGTAACTTGCCCACACGTTGGAGAGCAGGTAGTTGTTCACGTTCTCCGCCACACTCTCTTTTAGGTCGTAGACAGGGTTGGCTGCGTGGTCGCCAATGGCAAAGTAAGCATACTCGTAAGGGTTCGTGAAGTTGTACGAGCCATCTTCATTATACACTGGAATGACAGGTGGCATGAGCAGCGCATACACAAAGCTGTTGGTGATGCCAGCGGAGAAGGGCGACGAGTTGAACACCTGCTCCTCGGTGGTGGTGAAGCCCTGTTGCTTCGAGCGTCCATAGGTGGCGTTGACACCAAACTTCAAGCCCTTCTGCAACTCCCACTCCGTGTTGAGGTGGAAGTTGTAACGCTGGAAACCTGTGCCCACCACGATGCCATCTTGGTCGGTGTAGTTGGCCGAGAAAGCATAACGGCTTTTGTCGGTGCTGCCACTCACCGACAGCTCATGTCCCTGCTGCACAGCCGTGCGGAGCACAGCATCTTGCCAGTCAGTGCCCTTGCCCAGGGCTGCGATTTGCTCGTCGGTGTAACCACCCTTATTGCTGAAATAGGTCTTTTGGAATTGTGCCCACTCCGAGGCATCCAACAGGTCGAGGTGCTTGCTCGCGCTGCTCAGTCCGAGGCTGTAACCATAGGCGATGTGGGCACTCTTCTCACCCAGCTTTCCCTTCTTCGTGGTGATGAGGATGACACCGTTCGCACCACGTGAACCATAAATGGCCGTGGCACTCACATCCTTCAGCACCTCAATGCTCTCAATGTCGTTGGGATTGATGGTGGCCAAGGGGTTCAGGTGGCTCTCAATGGCACCCAAGCCCGTGCCGTTATTGCTCGCATCCTTGTAGTAGATGAACCCATCCACCACATACAGAGGCTCGTTCGAGGCATTCACCGAGTTGCCGCCACGGATGCGGATGCTACTCTCCGCACCAGGCTGTCCACTCGCCGCCGTCACATTCAGACCCGCCACCTGACCGCTCAGCGCACCGTCCAGCGTGGTGGCTGTGCTGTTTTCAAACACGTCGGCCTTTACTGTGGTGACCGAACCTGTCAACTGGGTGCGGCTCTGTGTGCCGTATCCCACCACCACCACATCGTTGAGGTAGTTGCGTTTTTCGGTCAACTTCACTTCGATGTCTTCCTCTTCGTCATACACCGTGATGTCCTGGCGTCTGTAACCCGTGTAGGTAATGCTGAGTTTCATAGGCAACCTGTTCACCGCGATGGCGAAATGCCCGTCATAATCGGTCACCACGCCCTTTCCTTCACCATACTTGACCGATGCCCCGATGATGCTTTCGCCTGTCGTGGCATCCAATACCGTTCCCGTAATGGTCTGACCCGCTGCGGTCAGCACCGATGCAATGGTCAATGCCACTGCCAAAAACAACCTGTTCTTTACCATAATATATATACGTTGAAGTTTTTTGTAAATTTCGAGTGCAAAGGTATAGACATTCCCCCACTAGCGAAATACCCTTTACAGGCGATATGCATACCATAAATGGGGGATCTGTGGAAAAAATGTATTGAAAAATATCATTTAATGGGAGGATTTTCCAAATATAAAGTATTTTCTTGGTCATTTTTTCCATACCTCTTAACTTTGCAGCACAAAAACTTCATCATTATGGCAGAGACAAGACAAATCATATTGGCAGACAATCAGGACATCACACGGCTGGGACTGAGAAATCTCATCAGAGGAGCACTAGCCAACGTGGAGCATCTGGAAGTAAAAGAACTCAGCCGGCGCGCTGAACTCATTGCCGAACTGAAGGAGAACCCCTCATCGGTGGTGGTGATAGACTACACCCTCTTCGACCTCGCCAGCAGCGACGAACTCCTCAACCTCTCCGAGCGGTTCCCCTTCGCCCTGTGGGTGCTCTTCTCCGACGAACTGACAGAGCAACTCATCCGCCGACTCAGCGTGGAGCAGCAGTTCAGCATGATACTGAAGGACGACTCGGCACAGGAAATCATCACGGCACTGAAATGTGCGGTGACAGGCGTGCGGTTCCTCTGCCATCAGGTTACCAACCTGCTGCTCACTCCACAGACAGCCACCGAACAGGACGACCCCCTCACCGCCACCGAACGTGAGGTGCTCCGTCTCATCGCTTTGGGCAAGTCGGTGAAGGAGGTGGCGGCAGAACGCAATTCGAGCATCCACACCATCACGACCCACAAGAAGAACATCTTCCGAAAAATCAATGTGAACACTGTGTATGAGGCCACAAAATATGCCCTACGGGCTGGATTGGTGGAGATGGTGGAATACTGTATTTAAAGTTGAGAGAATGAATAAGGCAACAATAGCAATTGACACGAAATTGCCGAGACAAGATGCCTATGGGGCGATTGCAATGCCAGTGTATCATACGGCGGCATACGAGTTTGAGACGGCAAAGGAGATGGCGAACGCCTTCTGTGGAAGAGTGCTGGCACCCGACTATTCGAGGGTGATGAATCCTACCGTGATGTATCTCGAGGATAAGGTGAAAGCCCTGACTGGGGCAACGAACGTGTTTGCCTTCTGTTCGGGCATGGCAGCCATCACGAATGCCTTGCTGGTGTTTGTGGAGCAGGGGAAGAACATCGTCACTTCGCGTCATCTGTTTGGCAATACGGTGGCGTTGATGAACCGCACCTTCTCACGTCTCGGCATTGAGACTCGCTCCATTGACCTGCTTGACCTCGATGCGGTGCGTGATGCCATCGACGAGCATACGGCTTGTCTCTATCTGGAGATTGTCACGAACCCACAGATGGAGGTGGCTGACCTCTCGGCATTGGCTGAGATTGCTCACGAGAGGGGCATTCCACTCATTGCCGACACGACGGTCATCCCCTTCACGCAGTTCAGCGCCAAGCGTCTGGGTGTGGATGTGGAGGTGGTGAGCAGCACGAAGTACATCTCTGGCGGTGCGACGTCGTTGGGCGGTCTGGTCATCGACTATGGCACCTTCCCTGTGGTGAATCAGCGCATCCGCTTCGAGTTGCTCTTCAACGTGGGCAGTTACATGTCGCCTCATGCGGCTTATATGCAGAGTCTCGGACTGGAAACCCTCGATGCCCGCTATCGGGTGCAGGCACAGAACGCGCTCACGTTGGCAAGGAAACTGAAGGAGGTGCCCGAAATAACTCAGGTCAACTATATCGGTTTGGAAGACAACCCCTTCCACGACTTGGCGGTGAGGCAGTTTGGCAAGACGGCAGGCGCGATGCTGACCATCGACCTTGCTGACCGCAAGACCTGTTTCAACTTCATCGACCACCTACAACTCATCCGCAGGGCGACGAACCTCTTCGACAACAAGAGCCTCGCCATCCATCCCTACAGCACCATCTTCGGTCCTTTCGGCGGCAAACAGAAAGCAGAGATGGACGTGCGCGACACCACCATCCGCCTCTCTGTGGGCTTGGAGGATGTGGACGACATCTTCGAGGACATCGTGCAGGCGGTAAGGGCGATACCATAAAAAGGGTAGAAGAATACCGTACGTAGGGGATTGCCCAGCAGCGTGAAAACCTCGAACTTTGCAGCAAATCAATATATAATTTACAATTTATAATGTATAATAACCATACGGCTTGTGTGCATCGCGTTAGCCTTATTATACATTATACATTATAAATTACAAAAACTTCATCATTATGGCAAAAATAGCACAAAGCCTTGTAGAACTGATAGGCAAAACACCTTTGCTCGAACTTTCCAAAGTAGAGAAAGACCAGCGATTGAGAGCCCGTGTATTGGCAAAGCTGGAGTATCTGAATCCAGGACGCAGCGTGAAAGATCGCGTGGGCTATGCACTCATCGAACAGGCTGAGAAGCAGGGACTTCTTGGCAGGAACACCGTCATCATCGAACCCACCAGTGGCAACACGGGTGTGGGATTGGCCTTGGTGGCTGCCCAGCGTGGCTACAAGCTCATCCTCACGATGCCCGATAGCATGAGCATTGAGCGCCGCACGTTGCTCCGCAGTTTGGGTGCCAAATTGGTGCTCACGCCTGCTCATGAGGGTATGCCAGGAGCTATCCGAAAGGCACAGGAACTGGCATCACAGACCGATGCGTTCATTCCTCAACAGTTTGCCAACGAGGCAAACCCTGAGGTGCATCGTCAGACCACAGCCAAGGAGATTTGGGAAGACACTGACGGGAAGGTCGATATCTTCGTGGCAGGTGTCGGTACAGGTGGCACCGTGACAGGTGTGGGTGAGGTGCTGAAGCAGTTGAACCCTAAAGTGAAGGTGGTGGCTGTAGAGCCTTACGACTCGGCAGTGCTGTCAGGTGGAAAGCCTGGCCCTCACAAGTTGCAGGGCATCGGTGCTGGTTTCACGCCTCAGGTGCTCAACACGAAAGTGTATGACGAGGTGTTCAGAGTGAAGAACGAGGATGCTTTTGCTGCCAGTCGACTTCTTGCCAAGATTGAGGGTACGTTGGTGGGTATCTCCAGCGGTGCGGCGACCCATGCTGCCATCGAGATAGCCAAACGCCCAGAGAATGCAGGCAAGACCATCGTGGTGCTGCTGCCAGACACAGGCGAACGCTACCTCAGCACGAAACTCTTCTCTGAGGAATAAAACTGCAATAACTTATATTTAATCAACAAACCCTCGCCCAGCGCGTGGGCTGGAAACTTCATCATTATGGCAAAATTGATTGTAAATGGAGAAGACCAAGAGGTTCAACTCCCTGCTACTGTAGCAGATTTGATTCAGCAGAACAATGTGGCACAACCCGATATGGTGAGTGTGCAGGTGAACGAAGAGTTCGTGGACAGAGAAGACTTTGCCACCCTTCAACTGAATGAGGGTGACACCGTGGATTTCCTTTATTTCATGGGAGGAGGACAGTATGTTTGATTTCACCGAAGAAGAACTGAACCGCTATTCGCGCCACATCCTTTTGCAGGATGTAGGTGTAGAGGGTCAGGAGAAAATCCGTGAGGGCAAGGTGCTCGTCATCGGTGCTGGTGGCTTGGGTGCTCCCGTGGCGATGTATCTGGCTGCGGCTGGTGTCGGCACTATCGGCATTGTGGATGGCGATGTGGTCGATTTGAGCAACTTGCAGCGTCAGATTATCCACACCACGCCCGATGTGGACAAGTGGAAAGTGGAGTCGGCAAAAGAAACCATCAACGCCATCAACCCCCACGTGAAGGTCAATACCTATCGTGAGTTCCTGATGTCAGACAATGCCCTCGACATTGTGAAGGAATACGATTTTGTGGTGGATGGTACCGATAACTTCCCTGTGAAGTTCCTCATCAACGATGCCTGTGTGATGGCAGGCAAACCTTTCAGTCATGGTGGCATCCTCCGTTTTGAGGGACAAACCTTCACCCATGTGCCAGGAACAGCTTGTTACCGTTGTATGTTTAAGACACCACCCCCACCAGGAGCCGTGCCTACGTGCAGTCAGGCAGGTGTGTTGGGAGCCATTGCAGGTATGTTGGGCACGATTCAGGCAGCAGAAACGTTGAAGTACCTGACAGGTGTGGGCGAACTGCTCACCAACAAGTTGCTCACCTTCAATGCCAAGACGATGGACTTCCGCAAGATCAATGTGAAGAAGACAGACCGATGCCCCATCTGTGGCACGAATCCAACCATCACAGAACTCATTGATTACGAACAGGCTGCTTGCGACCTACACAAATAAAAAGAATATGGCAGAACAAAAGAAACTCTCACTCATCGCCTTCTCTGGCGACTTCGATAAACTGACAGCAGTTTTCACGCTGGCAACAGGTGCTGCTGCTGTGGGTTACGAGGTCAACATCTTCTTCACCTTCTGGGGTTTGGATGCCATCAAGCAGAAGCGTGGACGCAGTTTCACGGGTGGCAACTGGCTCACGAAACTCTTTGGTTTCATGATGGGTGGACTGAGTGTCGCCCCCAACAGCCGCTTCAACTTCGCTGGCATTGGCCCTCAAATCTTCCGCTCCTTGATGCGTAAGAACAACGTGGCTACCCTCGAAGAACTCGTCGATGCAGCCAATGCATTGGGTGTGAACCTCTATGCCTGCGAGATGGCGATGCACGTGCTCGGTTTGGAAAAGACAGATTTCATCCCCGAAGTGAAGGATGTGCTCGGTGTAGCCTCATTCCTGAACCTCAGCGAGGGAGGACAGACTTTGTTTATTTAATTTTTCACTTTCATTATGGCTATACATACACTTGACATCACGAAGGAACATTGCCCCATGACCTTCGTAAAGACCAAACTCAAATTGGCGCAGATAGCAGCAGGTGACACACTTGAAGTGCTCCTGACTGAAGGGGAACCTTTGGAGAATGTGCCTCGTTCGGCGAAGGAACAGGGCTACAACGTCCTCTCCGTGGAACACGTGGAAGGAAATGTTCACAAAGTAACAATACAAAAGTAATGGTCACTATCACGGAATCGGCATATCAGTCCATCTTGGCGCAAGCACAGAAGGATGCCCCTGTGGAGTCGTGCGGTTATCTGCTGGGTCCCGACAAGGAAACGGCTACGGAGAACTTCCCGATGACCAACATCGACCACTCGGAGGAGCACTTCAGTTTCGACCCCAAGGAGCAGTTTGCCGCCATCAAATATGCCCGTCAGCAGGGCTTGAAGATTGTGGGCAACTGGCACAGCCATCCTGCTTCACCCTCCCGTCCTTCGGAAGAAGACAAGCGCTTGGCATACGACCCTAACATCCTCTATTTCATCCTCTCGCTGGCAGAAGAGAAACCTGTGCTCAATGCTTTCCGCATCGCAGAGGGAGAAGTAACTGAGAAAATTACACTAAGATAAACTAAAAACAATTCAACAACATGGCAGACAACAACATTCAGCGCAGTATCACGACTGCAACGGCTCGCAAACTAGCGAACACCACCAAGACAGCCCCTCAAATGGGCAGTATCACACCGAGACTTCTCCTCAAACTCCTTCCCTGGCAGCAGGTGGAAAGTGGCACCTATCGTGTGAACCGTACGAAGGTGGAACTGAAAAAGGCTGAACGCATCGAGATTCAGTACTTCGATGGCGTGCCCAGTTTCACGGCGAAGAATCTCCGTGCCATTCCGCTCTTCCAGAACATCAAGCAGGAGATTGTGGCTCGTTTGGCTCGCAATTTCGTGCCTGTAGAGGTGGCTCGTGGCAAGAACCTCGTCACTCAGGGAAAGGACAAGCAGAAGTTCTTCATCGTGGCTAATGGACAGGCTGAGGTCATCAGCACAGGTACTCATGGTGAGGAACTGCGCATCGCACTCTTGGGCGATGGTGAGTACTTCGGTGAGGCTGACTTGCTGAGTGCGGCAGACTCTACGGTGAGTGTACGTGCCGTGACGGATTCTGTGTTCCTGGCATTGGAGACTCCTGTATTGGAGTCACTCATCGAGGAGATTCCTGACTTCCGCGAGCAGTTCAACAAGGCGGTGGATGAGCACCTGCGTCTGAAGGCTACGGTGAATGATCACGGTGAGAAGCATATTGACCTTGTGAGCGGTCATGAGGAGGATAATGTCATCCCAGAGACCTATATTGACTATGAGGAGAATCCAACAGAGTACTCTCTCAATACCCTGCAGACAGTGGTGCGTGTACACACCCGTGTGAGTGACCTCTACAACGCTCCCTACAACCAGCTCGAACAGCAGTTGCGCCTCTCCATCGAAAGCATCAAGGAGCGTCAGGAGTGGGAACTCATCAACAACAAGAAGTTCGGACTCTTGGCTCAGACGGCTCCAGGCTACAAAATCAGCACACGTTATGGTGCGCCTACACCTGACGACCTCGACGAACTCCTGTCACTCGTGTGGAAAGAGCCTGCTTTCTTCATTGCCAACCCACGTGCCATCGCTGCTTTCGAGCGTGAGTGCACTTGGCGTGGTGTGCCTCCTGTGTCTATCGACCTCTTCGGCACGAAAGTCATCACTTGGCGTGGTGTGCCTATCATCCCATCTGACAAGGTGGAAATCAAGGGTCAGTACCTGACCAATCGTGGCGTGGGCACCACTGAGATTATCCTTGTGCGTGTAGGCGAGAAAGAGCAGGGTGTGGTAGGTCTGCATCAGGCTGGCATCCCTGGCGAAATCGCTCCAAGCCTCTCGGCACGTTTGATGGGTCTTGACCAGTATGGCGTGGCAAGTTATCTGCTCACCAAGTATTTCAGCCTCGCTTCTCTCACCGACGATGCGATTGCAGTCCTCGAGAATGTGGAGGTGGGCTACTATCACGATTATCAGCACAGAAACAAGATTGAAAAATAAAGGTTAAAGTTTAAGGGTTAAAGGTTAAAGACCATGCGGTTTGTTTTTCAACACTGCGTTAGCCTTTCTTTAAACTTTAAACTATAAACTCTAAACTTTATGTACGAATTAGATAATTTCCATTTTGACTTGCCGGATAGGGGTAATGTGCCGCAGGTGGCTGTGCCGAACGAGGCTCCTGACGAGTTGGACTTGTCATCACTGCCCATTCCCGCCACTTCCTTGGCAGGGGGTGCAGCACCCCAGATTGGTGGGCTGAGTTCTGCTGACCAGTGCCTCTTCCGCAAAGTGGTGGAGAAGTACTTTGCCGAGGACTTGCAATCGGGGCAGTCTGCTCCTGCTGGTGCATCCTATTCGGATGATGCCCAACTGCCCACTTTCGACTCTCAACTGTCAACTGACAACGGGTTCGGCATTGGCATCCCAGAGACGGACATCGTGCGGCACCTCCACTACGACGAGGCTGACACGGTCAACACCGACGAGATTCGCAAGCAGTTCCCCATTCTGCATCAGAAGGTGAACGGGCACGACCTCGTGTGGTTCGACAATGGTGCCACCACGCAGAAGCCTCTGAGGGTCATTGACGGAGTGAGCCACTTCTACAAGACGGACTACTCCAACATACACCGTGGCGCACACACGCTGGCAGCACGAAGCACCGACCAGTATGAAGGTGCACGAGAGAAGGTGGCCCGTTTCATCAATGCCCCATCCAAGGAGAACATCCTCTTTGTGCGCGGCACCACCGAGGGCATCAACCTCGTGGCACAGACCTTCGGACGCAAGTTCTTGGAAGAGGGCGACAACGTGATTGTCTCCACCCTTGACCACCACGCCAACATCGTGCCTTGGCAGCAAATCAGCAAGGAACGTAAGGCAGAACTCCGTGCCATCCCTATCGACAAGAACGGTGACCTCATCCTCAGCGAACTGGAGCGTCTCATCACGCCCCGCACCAAGTTCGTCAGCGTAGGTCATGTGAACAATACTTTTGGCACCATCAACGACGTGGCAAGCATCATCCGCACTGCTCACGCCCACGGCATCCCCGTACTCATCGATGGTGCACAGTCCATCGCCCACACCAAGGTGGATGTACAGCAACTCGACGCAGACTTCTTCGTCTTCTCTGGCCACAAGATTTACGGGCCTTCGGGCATCGGTGTGGTTTATGGAAAGAAGGAATGGCTCGAACAGCTCCCACCCTGGCAAGGTGGAGGCAACATGATCAAGGATGTGACCCTCGAGCGCACCGAGTTCAATGTGCCTCCAGCTCGCTTCGAAGCAGGAACACCCAATATTGCCGATGCCATCGGATTGGGCTATGCGCTCGACTTCGTGCAGAGTGTGGGCATCCACAACATCGAACGCCACGAGCATGAACTCACCGAGTATGCTCGACAGCAAATATCACGCATCCCAGGCATCACCATCATGGGCAACCCCAAGAAACGTGTCAGCGTCATCTCGCTCGACATTCCGGGTATTCCAGCCCCTCAGGTGGGACAGTTGCTTGACAAAGAGGGCATAGCCGTGCGTGCAGGACACCACTGTGCCCAACCTGCCCTCCGTGCCCTCGGCTACGAAATGTCCGTGCGTCCCACCTTTGCTGTGTATAACACCAAAGAAGAGGTTGACCGTCTGGTCATCGCCTTGGAACGCATTGTGGCTGATGTTCGATAGTTGGGTGGAATTCACAACGATAAGAAGCCATACACAAGACTTCAAAATATACTGATGAAGTTTTTTGTCCGCCCCATTGCAATCTGTGAAGACTGCATGGGGCATTTTTATTTGAGATTATGTAACTTTGCAAAAAGTAAGGAAATATGAGATACGATTTTGACAAGCCCGTTGACCGCAGTGGGTCGGGCGATTTGAAGCATGAGGTGCTTCAGGAACGATATGGACGGAGTGATTTGGTGCCCTTGTGGGTGGCTGATATGGATTGGGAAACCCCTTCCTTCATCACGGATGCCCTGAAACAACGGCTCAACCACTCGCTGTTCGGCTATACGGTCGAACCCAAGGACTATTGGCCAACGGTGCAGCAATGGATAGAGGCGCACCACCAATGGAAGGTGGAACGTGAATGGTTGACCTACATCCCTGGCATCGTGAAGGGCATCGGCATGGTTATCAACTTCTTCCTGAAGGAGGACGAGAAGGTGATTGTGCAACCACCCATCTACCATCCGTTCTACCTGACCCCAAGGGGAAACAAACGGGAGGTGGTGTGGAATCCGCTGAAGGAGACCCTCTCCCCAGCCCTCCCCCATAATGGGGAGAGAGTCTTTTATGAGATGGACTTCGAGAATCTCGAACAGGTGTACGACGAGAAGTGTCGTCTGCTCATCTTGGCAAATCCCCACAACCCTGCTGGCCTCGTGTGGGACAGGGAGACGTTGCAGCGATTGGCTCACTTTGCGAAGGAGCACCATCTCATCGTCATCAGCGACGAGATTCACTGCGACATGGCGCTATGGGACAACAAGCACATTCCTTTTGCTTCGGTGAACGACGAGGCAGCCGAGGTGAGCATCACGTTTGGTGCTCCGACAAAGACGTTCAATATGGCGGGCATCGTGAGTTCGTGGTGCATCATCCCGAACGAGGCGTTGCGCAAGCCGTTCTACCAGTGGCTGGCAGCCAACGAACTGAACGACCCCAATATGTTTGCGCCCATCGCCACCATCGCAGCCTTGCAACAGGGGGAGGAGTGGCGGCAGCAGATGTTGCGGTATGTGGAGGGGAATATTGACTTCCTCATCGACTACTGTCGTGAGCATATCCCGAAAATAAAGCCTGTGCGTCCACAGGCCTCCTATCTGGTGTGGCTCGACTGCCGCGACTTGGGCTTGAACCACAGGGAACTCATCGACTTATTCGTCAACAAGGCGCACCTCGCTCTCAACGACGGCGAGATGTTCGGCCCTGGCGGTGAGGGTTTCATGCGCCTAAATGTGGGTACCCAGCGAAGTGTGCTGGAGCAGGCGCTTAAGCAGTTGAGTGGGGATAAAGTTTAGAGTTTACAGTTTAAAGTTTAAAGAAAGGCTAACGCGATGCATACAAGCCGCATGGTCTTTAACCTTTAACCCTTAAACTTTAACCTTTATTTTTCAATTTTACTATCATTCGTCTCTTCCCCACTTCTATCACATCACCATCTTTCAAGTCCACCCCTTCGGTGCCTATCTCGGTTCCGTTGCAGAGGGTGGGCTTTTCGGGCAGTCGCCATCCGTAGGTGGGTTGCCCAGGGTGCACATTGACACAGCATCCCATGCAGAGGCTGCAGGCGTGTTGTAGACGGGAGTGGATGCCCTTCGGACAGTCGGTGCGCCACTGTCCGTTCTGTACTTTCCAACCTTCGCCAGAACGGGTGAACTGACACTGAAACACATCGAGTTCCTCGTCGTCCAAGGCTATCACGTTATAGGCTTCTTCTGAGTTCTTGCCCAGCGTGACGATGGTGCGGGCTCTCGACAAATGTGCCTCCAAGTCGATGAGACGACCGTCTATTTCAATCCAAGTCTTCATAAAGTTTAGAGTTTACAGTTTAAAGTTTAAAGAAAGGCTAACGCGATGTTGAAAAACAAACCGCATGGTCTTTAACCCTTAAACTTTAACCTTTATTTCTCAATTTTACTATCAGTGGGGTTCTCACGCATTGTGCGGATTGGCTCAGATGGGCTTCCCAGTCGGTGAGGGAACGGAAGCCTGTGTTGGGGTTCTTGTCCCATCCAGAACCAAAGTAGTAGGTGTAGGATGTGGCGGGCTTGTAGGTGGTGGTGGCGAGGATGTGGCCAGTAGCGATGCCGTTCTCGCGAGCCTGATAGGTGGTGAGGATGCCCTTGTCGGGGAAGAGCAGCCCGATGTAGATTTTTCCCATCTGCTTGGCCAGTTCGTCCTTGTATTTGGCGTTATAGACGGAAGCATCGCCCAAATCTTCATAACCCAGATAGCCATTCTCCTGAGAGAGCACATAGGCTGAGGGATTAGACTTGTGGATGACGGTTCCTGCCGCCATCTTCGATGGTTTTGTCAAGCCCTGATAGGTGATGCTGACACGGTTGAAATGGCTGCCTGCATCGAGCGAGATGATGCGCACTTCGGTCACTTTCTCCCCATTGAAGTCCTGCTCGGGATAGGTGAAGCGAACGGTGAAGCGGAGTGGCCCCTGGTCGAGAATCTCGAAAGACTTGTAGCACTTGGGCATGAAGAGGGTTCCATCGGCATTGAGAAGGGCGTTGGCCCCACCTCCGAGGGTAGGCCCTACGGTGTAGCAATCCATGCCCTTTCCGTGGTCGATGTGGTAGCAATAGGCGTTGTACACCTGGTCGGCCAAGTCGTGGTAACCACGGTCGTGCAGTTGCTTGCTCACCGAGCGCATTTCCTGATTCTGCTCAGAGGCATACCAGTAGTCGAGCATGAGGTCGGAGGTGCTCTTGTTGAAGAGGTCGTATCCCACAGCGCCGCCATGTCCATACACACGGTAGGCCACACGGTCGTTCTCCCAGCCAAACTCGTCCTGACGCTCGATGAAGAGACGTCCTTTCGCCTTTACCTCATAGTTCTGTGGAGAGCCTTTTTGTGCATAATACAACGATTTTCCCTTGCCAGCCACTCCTGCCTGGAAGATGAGTTTCCCGTCCCAAGTCACCTGCGAGGGAATCTCCTTGCCACCTGCATCGGTCACAACGAAGTCTTTGTCGGCCTCGGGCAGCATCTGGAGGGCAGTCACATCCACCTCCACTATCTCCAGACGGGCAGAAGAGATGGGGTTGGACACGGAAATGGTTACACGATTGGCAGCATAGGCTGCTGCAGCCAACAGGCATACGAGGGTCAGTAAAAAGGTCTTTTTCATTGGTCAATCATTTTTTTTCCTTGCAAATATAATAACTATATGTGTAATAATGACAAAAACACACGTAAAAATAACAGATTACCGTCCATTGTTACATATTTGCAAACGTTTGGGCAAATAGTTCATCGGCAATACAACGAACTTGTGTACCTTTGTGGCCAGTTTTACTAACTATAACACACGGATTGCCATCATGCGTGTGAAAGTCAGCAAATAAATAAGAAACGAATATGAATATAAGGATTATTATTGTAGTATGTCTGTTGTTACAGACAGTGCTGTTAAAAGCACAGGAGGGTGACAAGGACTTCGTGAAAGGTGCCGATGTGGGCTTCCTTACAGGACAGGAGCGTCAAGGACAAAAATTCTACGATGTCCGAGGCACAGAACGCGAGTGTCTGGAACTGCTGAAGAATGATTACCAGATGTCAGCCATCCGCATGCGTGTCTGGGTGAATCCCCGTGGTGGTTCATGCGACAAGAATGAACTCTTGGCGATGGCTAAACGGGTGAAGGCGCTGGACATGGACCTGATGGTGGACTTCCACTACAGTGACTCATGGGCAGACCCCGGCAAGCAACCCATCCCGAGGGCTTGGCTCGGACACTCATTTGAAGAGATGAAGCAGGACGTGAGAAACCACACCATCGAGGTGCTATCGCTGCTGAAGGAGAACGGCATCGAGCCTCGCTGGGTGCAGGTGGGAAACGAGACCACGAACGGCATGCTTTGGAGCGTGAAGACCAATGAGCAGGGCTGGGAAGTGAAGGATGCACAAGGTCACACCACCATCACCCATAGCATGGGTCACATCAAGACTGAGCCTCAACAGTATGCCGGATTTATCCGTGCTGGTTACGATGCCGTGAAGGAAGTTTTCCCAAAAGCCATCGTCATTGTCCACCTCGACCGTGGACATCGGCAGGACATCTACGACTGGAACCTCGACACAGTGCTGAAATATGGCGGCAAGTTCGACATGGTGGGCATGTCGCTCTATCCCTATTGGGCTATGGAAGGACATCCTGAATTGAATGCCGACGACATCATCACCAACTGCATCAAGAACATCCGCCATGTGAGCGAGAAATACGGTTGCGACGTGATGATTGTGGAGACAGGCTACGAAGTGAATGAGCAGCATCCCGAAATCATGGAGGAAGGACGACGTCAGTTGGCGCGAGTCATCCGCGAAGCCCGCAACGAAACAGGAGGCCATTGCCGTGGTGTGTTCTACTGGGAACCTCAGTGTCGACCTGGAGGCTATAAACTGGGAGCGTTTGACAGCAAAGGCAAGCCCACTGCCATTATGGACGGATTTATAGAAAACAAATAAAAAGAAGAAGTAATGAAAAGAATCTTATTTTCGACTTTCTTGCTGGCGTGGCTGCTACCTCTGGCCATGCAGGGACAAGTGAAACAGAAGACCATCGACAATGGTGGCAGTGGAGCCTACAAGGCAGAGGCCCGCGAGGAAAAGACATTCAGGGATGCGGTCATCTACAAGCCTATAGACATGAAGGTGGCAGCGAAAGAGGGTAAGTTACCCGTACTGGTGTGGGCGAATGGTGGTTGCAACGACACGTCGCTGCCCCACGAGCGGATGCTGAACGAGGTGGCATCACATGGCTATGTGGTCATCGCTTTGGGCAGCATGCAGCAACGTATTGATGACCGTCCTCTAAAGAAATCGCCCAACGAGCAGATGGTACAAGCGATGGATTGGATAGCCAAGCAGGCATCGAAGAAAAGTAGTGAATACCACGATGTGGTGGATGTGGAGAAGATTGCCGTGGCTGGACAGTCGTGTGGCGGGGCGCAAGCGTTGGTGGCCAGCAGCGATGCGCGTGTGAAGACCACGGTGATGGTCAATTCGGGCATGGGCGATATGGAGATGTCGGGAGCCAGCCGCGAATCGCTCAGTAGGCTCCATGCTCCTATTCTGTATATGCCAGGAGGTGAGGGTGACGTGGCTTATGGGAATGCGGTGAAAGACTATGCACGCATCGACCATGTGTTTGTGGCTTTTGCCAACCACTTGACGGCTGGTCATGGAGGAGATTTCGACCAGTCCTATGGTGGCAGTTTCGCCCGTATGCTGACGGCTTGGTTGGACTGGCAACTGAAGGGAAACACTGACTGCGGTGACATCTTCTTGAAGAACCAACTTGACCAGTTCCCCGAATGGACCATGCGCTCGAAAGAGTCCATGAAGGGCTTTGTGAACGAGCCTTTCGCGGTGATGGAGGTGCACTGCACCAACCACAAAAACCAGAACATCTTCGGCAAACTCTATCTGCCCCACAACGGCCAGGCGAAAAAACCTATTGCCATTCTTGCCCACGGCTACAACTCTTCCTTCCACGAAACGGAGGCTTATGCCCAAACACTGGCCATGAATGGGATTGCCGCCTACATTTTCGATTTCTGCGGAGGTGCTGTAAAGAGTCGCAGCGAGGGTAAAACTACGGAGATGTCAGTCTTTACTGAGGCTGACGATGTGGCCGCCATCGTGGAAACGGTCAAGACGTGGGACTTTGTCGATACGGACAGAATGGCATTGCTGGGCTGTAGCCAAGGCGGACTGGTTGCTGCCATTGCCTCATCGCAAATGCCCGAAGCGTTCAAGGCGGTTGTGCTGGTCTACCCTGCTCTCATGATTGCAGAGCATGCCGTCAATGTACACCCCAAAGAGGCCATCACCTCCGAGACGGGAGTAGAGGTGATGGGCATGCCTTTGTCGCACATCTACTATGACCAGTTGGTGGGCTACAAAGTGTTTGACGAGATGAAAAAGTACCAGGGTAACGTCATGATTGTGTATGGTGACAAAGACCCCATTGCTGCTGGTGACTATATGGAGCGTGCCCGCCAAACCTATCGCAGTTGTGAGGTGAATGTGGTGCCTAATGGTGCTCATGGGTTCCCTGCCTCCATCACTCATGTCAAAGCCAACGAGCATATCGTGAAGTTTCTAAGAAAGAATTTGTAGGAAGGGAACAATTGTTACATGTTTTCATCCGGTTGTTACAACTGTGAAAGCCTGCTGCAAAGGAAAGACGTACCTTTGCAGCAGGCTTTTTATCAAATTACTTGACTAATTATTAAACAAAAATGAAACGAAATCTTCTACTAACACTCATGACGGCATGGCTGGCTATCGGCGCGCATGCCATCACTGTAACTGACACTCTCTTTCACCGCTACGACCATGAGGATTTTGCCTTCGGTGCCGATGTGAGTTTCGTACCGCAAATGGAAAGTTGGGGCACGAGATGGCTCGACAAGAACGGCAAGCAGAAAGACATCCTGCAAATTCTGAAAGAACAGGGCGTCAACAACATCCGCCTGCGTGTGTGGACGGTGAGCAGCGGAGCCAGCAGCAAGCAGGAGGTAGTGAACATGTGCAAGCGAGCCAAGGCGAAGGGCATGGGGGTGATGATAGACTTCCACTACAGCGACACATGGGCCGACCCAGGCAGCCAAACCATTCCTGCTGCATGGACAGACCACAGCGTGGAGGCGCTGTCCAAGAATGTGTACGACCACACCTACGACGTGCTCTCGGCCATCAAGGCAGCGGGCGTCACACCGAAGTGGGTGCAAGTGGGCAACGAAACAAAACGCGGCATGCTCTACCCCGTAGGACAAACGAACAAAGGCGGTTCGGTGGCCTTCGCAAAGTTCGTGCTGAGCGGCTACAATGCCGTGAAAGCCGTTGACCCATCGATGCAGGTCATCGTCCACCTTCCCGATGGTCACGACAATTCACTCTACCGTAGCATTTTCGACGGATTAAAGAAAAACGGTGCCAAATGGGACATCATCGGTTTGTCTGCCTATCCCCGATGGTCGCACTTGGATGGTCCCACAATGATTACGAAGGTAATGGCCAACATCAACGACTTGAAAAAGCGCTACGGCACTCCCTGCATGGTGGTGGAAACAGGTCACTATCCCAATAAAGCCATTGAGGGCAACCAGTATCTCGTTGGCGTGATGGACAAAATGATCAAGAACGGTGATTTAGGCTGCTTCTATTGGGAGCCTGAATCGATGGGTGGCTATGACATGGGGGCTTGGGACGAGGCAAGCAAAAAGCCTACGGTGATGATGGATGCCTTCCTTGGTGTGAAGCACACGGAAGTGTCGTGGTTGATGAGCGCGAAGATAACTGCACCGGCTCAAGAAGAACATGCTGCCAACAACCTGACACTGAAGGCTGATGTGAAACACATCAGGAAGCGCACGAATACAGTGGCTTTCTATCTTGACAAGCGATTGGTGGGCAAGGTGACCGATTCACCCTACGAACTGCCTGTGGAAGTGTCGGAACCAGGTGTACATACGGTATGGGTAAAGGTTACTGACACCGACAAATTCACACAGATGTCTGACACCCTGACTTTCTTCACTGGTGAGTCAACTCAACTGGATGACCCCACCGTAACCAATGGTACACAGATAGGAGGTTCTGCCAACTGGAACATGATGGTGAATGCCCCTGGAAAATACAGGTTGCTGTTCAAATACACAGCCACAAATACTTGTGGTACGGGGATATGGATCAATGGCGACAGCATTGGTCGATTTCATTTCACAAAAAAACAGGATGACTATCTGAAACAAGATATCGAAGTGGCCGAGAACGGTAATCAAACACTCATGCTGACGGCAACCAGCAAATATGGCTTGCCTGACATAGCATGGCTACGCATCTTCCCCTTGGAGGGACAGATAGCTCCATCACTATCTGACGCAACAGGTATCAAGAATCAGCGCATCGGCAATGATGACGAAATGGTAGATGTTTACAGCCTCTCGGGGGTGTTCATCCGCAGAGTGCCCCAGTCTCAGTTGGGATTCTCGCTGGGCAACCGATCGTCGGCAGTTGTTGCCTTGCCAAATTGTGTGGGCGGCACACCATACATCGTGCGGAAGCAACGACTGAAATAACTGACAGACGAGAAACCTGTATCGACACTGATTTCGGAGATGGTCAAGCGACCTTCGTGCAGCAGTTCGGCAGCACGACGCAGACGGATGGTGCGCATGAATTCAGTAGGTTTCTGACCTGTTGCCGACTGTATCTTGCGATAGAAGGTCATGCGGCTCATGCACAGGTCGCTGGACAGTTGTTCTACGCTGTAAGTTTCTTCGCTCAGATGTGCTTCCACTTGGGCAATGGCACTTTGTAGCCATTCGTCTGAAAAATCAGGTTGCTCATCAGCAGGCGGACTGTCGGCAGGCTGCTCTTGAACTGTCACCTCCTTAGTCATGACAGCAAGGAAGCGCTTGCGCTGACCACGCAGGAACCAGATATAGCCGATGAGTGCTGAGAGCATTAAGAAGAGTGCGGCCAGTATCCACCATACCCACTGAGGCATCCGCTCCACGACGGGGTCTGCCTGTGGCTGGCTCCATCGATTACCAGAAGTAGTCTCCTCCAGTTCAATGCTATAGACACCCGCTGCCTCACGACTCTGCTGACGAAGCGTGTGGCGAACAGGGTCGTAGAGACGAACATAGCGGTCGCTGACCAGCAACAGACGCCCGCGGCTGTCAACCTCCAGATGTGTCACGGCATCGCCGTATTCATTCGAGGCGTACTCGTCGATGGCGAGTTGTCCATCTTTGTAGGTCATCACAGTGCCGAAGATAGTGGCAAGCCACAAAGTTCCATCCTCCGTGAAAGTCATGGCCGATACATCTTTCGTGTCACTGAGCACCACCATTTCCTCACCTTGCCTCATCAGACGAATATCCTTGCCAGTGCTGAACCATAAGTCTCCTGCTTCGCTGACGGCAATAGCGGTGGGACGAGTCGACAGATTACGGGCTGTGCGCACGGAGTCAGCAATATTTCTCGTGAAGATGACACCCTCGAACCACGACCGCTGTTCCCCACTCCCACTGAGAACGAAGCAATTCCCCTGCCCGTCGGCCACAAGACATCGTCCCTGAAGGTCGAGGGTGACGCGGCTCATGCAGATGCTGTCTTTCGGCTCTGTCAATTCTATCGTTCCACTTTCAGGCTGATAACGCACCACACCCTTGCCGATGGTGCCAATGAGCAAAGCATTGGTCAGAGAGTCATCGTCGATGGCTGTCGGAGCAGCATCCAGTGGCCAGGGGGCGGGTACGAACTTTTCACCATCGAGTTTAATCAATCCCCCATCCCACTGCGAAGCCCATATCCGCCCTTGCCTGTCTTCGTGCAAACGGGCGAGATACTTATCACCAGTGGGGTATCTCTTCAGCAGCCGACCGTCATCAGCATACTCATATACTTTCTTGTTGGCCGTCATCCACCAATGGCCATTGGCCGTCACAATGATGTCATCCACCCGCTTGTCATCCACCTCCATCAGCCGACGGATGGCATAGTCCTGCTTATCCAACACGTATGCCCCGTGAAATGTTCCAATGAGGATGTATCGCCCAGCAGCTTCGGCCAAACATGCCACATCGTTGCTTCCCAAAAGGTCGGGATGCTCAGCGTCGCTGCGGAACACGACCATCTGCCGCCCATCGTCACGACACACGCCACCACCTTCTGTCGCATACCAAAGAAACCCTTCTGCATCCTGCAGCACCTGCAACACCCGTTCTGACGACAACTGTTCTTGGTTGGGCAGTTCGAAACGGACACAATGCTGCCCCTTCATGCTGGTCAGCACAAGGAGGTTCAACAGTATGGTGATGATATGTCGCTTCATGATGTTCCGCTATTTTTGCGATGCAAAGATACATTTTTTTTATCGACAAATGGTCTTCCACCCCATAAAGTTACATTTTTACAAATATTTGGGCATATTTTTCATCATCAAACGAAAAGAATACAATACCTTTGCAGGCAGAAAACTAACAATCATACCTTTTTATGCTATCCATTTATGAATAAAGTTTTTCTCCTTACGATGGTCTTTGTGGCCATTTGTCAGACAGCCGCTGCACAGGGGGCACGTCGATTCTTCCCACGCGAGGATTTCTGCACAGAGACACCTATGGTTCACGACCCAGTCATGGCCAAGGATGGTGACACGTATTACATCTACGCCACAGGCATGGGCATCCAGCAGATGGTGTCGCAAGACCGCAAGATCTGGACGGTTTTACGCACTCCTGTGATGACCGTCATTCCTGGCTGGACAACCGACTCAGTTCCTGGCTTCGGCAATCATGTCTGGGCACCCGATGTGATTCAGTGGCACGGCCGTTGGTGGATGGCCTACAGTTGCTCCACCTTCGGCAAGAACGGATCGGCCATCGGTTTGCTGAGCAGCCGCTCGCTCAGTTCCAACATGTGGAAAGACGAGGGGTGCATCGTCACCTCCCGCGAGAAACGTGACAACTGGAACGCCATCGACCCTAATTTCGTCATCGACGACACCACCGACACCCCCTGGCTTGTCTGGGGCTCATTTTGGGACGGTATCCAATTGGCACGTCTCGACTCCACCATGCACATTGCCCAGGGTGTAAAACCTCGCACCGTCGCCCGACGCTACGACCCTAGCTTCAAGCCCACAGAGCCGAATCCCACATCACGCTTTGCCGGCACGAACGCCATCGAGGCCCCATTCATCTTCAAGCATGGGGGCTACTACTATCTGTTTGTCTCCTGGGACTACTGCTGCCGAGGTGCCAAAAGCAACTACCGCGTAGCCGTGGGACGCAGCAAGAGCGTCGAAGGCCCCTATCTCGACCGTTCGGGCAAGGATATGGCTAACGGTGGTGGCACCCTCTTCCTGGAAGGCGACAAAAAGGAATGGGAGGCAGCCGGTCACTGTGCCGCCTACACTTTTGGCGATGAGGACATCTTCATCTGCCACGGCTACAGCGCCACCCGCGACGGTGCAGCCATGCTCATTCAGCGCCCTATCCGATGGAGCTCGGACGGATGGCCAGAGTTGGAATGACGCACATAAAAATATCATCAACAAAAAAGGCTTCGACACATCGCTGTGCCGAAGCCTTTCCTATTGTTGATTATTGACTTTCTATCCGCATGGCAACCTTCGCCCAGCGCGTGGGCTGGTGGGCTATTACATCATGCCACCCATGCCTGGGGCACCCATTGGCATTTCGGGCTTGTCCTCTTTGGCATCGCAGATGACGCACTCAGTAGTGAGGAACATGCCTGCGATGGAGGCAGCATTCTCGAGAGCTACGCGGCACACCTTGGCTGGGTCGATGATACCTGACTCACGCAGGTTCTCATAAGTGTCCTTGCGGGCATTGTAGCCGAAGTCACCGCTCTGGTTGCGCACTTTCTCCACCACCACAGAACCTTCCAAACCTGCGTTCTCCACAATCTGACGGAGAGGCTCCTCGATGGCACGCTTCACGATGTTGATACCTGTGGTCTCATCGGCGTTGTCACCTTCCAGACCTTCGAGGGCTTCGAGTGAACGGATGAAGGCTACACCACCACCAGGCACGATACCCTCTTCGATGGCAGCACGAGTGGCACACAGAGCGTCGTCCACACGGTCCTTCTTCTCCTTCATCTCCACCTCTGATGCAGCACCCACATAGAGCACAGCCACACCACCAGAGAGCTTAGCCAGACGCTCCTGAAGCTTCTCCTTGTCGTAGTCAGAAGTGGTGTTCTTGATTTCGTTCTTGATTTGGTTCACACGGTCTTGGATGTTCTCCTTCTGACCCTTACCACCTACGATGGTGGTGTTATCCTTCGTGATGGTCACTTTCTCGGCAGAACCCAGCATCTCGATAGTTGCCTGTTCAAGCTTCAAGCCCTTCTCCTCAGAAATCACCACACCACCAGTCAGTACGGCGATGTCTTCGAGCATAGCCTTGCGGCGGTCGCCAAAGCCAGGAGCCTTCACAGCGCAAATCTTGAGTTGAGCACGCAGACGGTTCACCACCAAAGTGGTAAGTGCCTCGCTCTCCACATCCTCAGCAATCACGAGGATAGGACGACCTGTCTGTGCAGCAGGATTCAAGATAGGCAGGAACTCCTGCAAGTTGCTGATTTTCTTGTCGTAGATAAGGATGAGTGGGTTCTCCATCTCACACTCCATCTTCTCCGTGTTGGTCACGAAGTATGGAGAGAGATAACCACGGTCGAACTGCATGCCTTCCACCACACCAATCGTGGTCTCACGGCTCTTAGCCTCTTCAATCGTGATGACACCATCCTTGCTGACCTTCTTCATGGCATCAGCGATAAGCTTACCAATCTCCTGGTCGTTGTTGGCGGAAACGGTAGCCACCTGCTCAATCTTGTCGTAGTTGTCGCCCACCTGCTCGCTCTGAGCCTTGATGTGCTCAACCACCTTGCTGACAGCCTTGTCGATACCACGCTTCAAGTCCATAGGATTGGCACCGGCAGCCACGTTCTTCAAACCTGTAGCCACGATGCTCTGAGCCAATACGGTAGCCGTTGTAGTGCCATCACCAGCATCATCGCCAGTCTTCGATGCCACACTCTTCACCAACTGCGCACCCGTGTTCTGGAAAGCGTCAGCCAGTTCAATCTCCTTAGCCACCGTCACACCATCCTTGGTGATGTGAGGAGCACCAAACTTCTTTTCGATGATTACGTTACGTCCCTTAGGACCCAGTGTCACCTTTACTGCATTTGCCAGCTCGTCCACACCCTTTTTCAGCTGCTCACGAGCCTCAATATTGAATTTCAGTTCTTTAGCCATAACTTTTTTAGAATTTAAGAGTTGAAGAATTGAAAAATTGAAGTTAATCAGAATGCTCTGACAGAAAAGACTTCAATTCTTCAATCTTTTAATTTTTCAATTTTATTTCAAGATTGCCAACACGTCACTTTGACGCATCATGAGATACTTCACGCCCTCGTACTCGAGTTCCGTGCCAGAATACTTGCCATAGAGAACCTGGTCGCCTACCTTCACGACCATCTCCTCGTCCTTCGTGCCGTTGCCACAAGCAACAACTTCGCCCTGCAGGGGCTTCTCCTTTGCGGTGTCTGGAATGATGATGCCACCCACCGTCTTCTCTTCCGCAGGTTTGGGGAGCACCAGCACCCTGTCTGCCAATGGTTGAATGTTCATAGTCTTTTGAGTTTTTTTAGTTGAATATATCACGTTATTGATTGAATCATGATAGAAATCTTTACCAAAAATTCACAATGGAGCTACAACAAATGTCGTACCAGCCACACACATTGACTGCCACGTGTGACACTTTGTCATTTTTCTGCTGACTGAAACTGACAGAGAGACTCTTTCTTCGCTCTTGATGGAAGAAAAAGTAGAAAAATCGTGCACTTTCCATGAAAAAAGAAGGCATCTTTATGTTTTTACAACTTTTTTGCCGTATCTTTGCCCCAGAGATTAGCAATCGGAAAAACTAACTTTTTTAATTGACCTGAAAACAATGGAAGAACAGAGATTCCCAACCATTGACGAGGTTTTCTCATGGATGAGGAAACTTTATGATGAGAGTTATTCGGGCTTGACAAAGACCGAGAAGAGTGAGCAGCACATGTATGGCACGATGGTGACTACCCCCAACGACAAGAAGTTCATTGTACGCATGCTCGACGAAACCAGCCAGGTGCGCGACACCCAAAAGCTTGCCATCCGTGTGAAGGATTTGATGGATCAGTACGGCATCCCTAAGTTCTTGGATGCTGGCGACCACTTCCTCTTCTGGATGTACCAGACATTTGCTTACCTGCCTCTCTTCAACTGGGCTGCTGTACCTATCATCAAATGGAGATTACGCAGAGACACCAGCCGTGTCATCATCAACGCTGCTCGTCCCAACCTGACGAAGCACCTTGCCACCCGATTTGACCAAAACATCGGACAGAACGTGAACCTGCTGGGCGAGGTGGTGTTGGGTGATGGAGAAGCCGACAAACGCTACTTCTCCTATCTGGAAGCGCTGAAGGAGCCAGACATCAACTATATCTCTGTGAAGATTTCAGGCATTTATGCACAGACCCATGCCCTCAATTACAAGGAATCATTCCCTGAACTCATCAAGCGCATGTCGGCCCTCTATCAGGCTGCTATCGACAATCCCTACACCGACCCCAATGGTGTGACGAGACCCAAGTTCATCAATCTCGACATGGAGGAGTACAAGGATGCCCACCTCACGATGAAGCTCTTCAAGGACGTGCTCTCACTGCCACAGTTCAAGAACTACGAAGCGGGCATTGTGGTGCAGGCCTATCTGCCCGATGCTTGGGGCTTCCAGAGCGAACTGCTGGAATTTGCCAAAGCACGTGTGGCAGCAGGTGGTTCTCCCATCAAGATGCGCATAGTGAAGGGATGCAATCTCGACATGGAAAACATAGTGAGCGACATACGCGGATGGCCCAACCCTGTCAGAAGCAACAAGACAGAAGTGGATGCCAACTACCTGCACATCATCGAGCGTGGCTTGAAACCTGAAAATGCCCGCGTGCTGCATATCGGAATGGCCAGCCACAACCTGTTCACCATCAGTTATGCCTATCTGCTCACTGAGATGTATCAGACCCCCAAGGACTGCTTCTGCTTCGAGATGCTGGAAGGTATGGCCAACCATGTATGGAGAGCGCAGAAGAAGTTGGGCAACCACGTGATTCTCTACACCCCTGTGGTGAAAAAGGAACACTTCCTCAACGCCATATCCTATCTGGTGCGCCGCATGGACGAGAACACAGCTCCCGACAACTTCCTCACTCATTCCTTCTCCTTGAAACCCAACACGAAGGAATGGAAAGACCTGGAGCAGCAGTTCATCGCTGCCTACAACATGAAGGACAGCCTCAACCATACACCCACCCGCAACCAAGACCGCAACCAGCCATACGTGGGTCAGGATCCACAAGATGAGATGATCAATGAGCCAGATACTGACTTCGACCGCTTCTGCAACCAAGAGTGGGTGGAGAAAATCTTTGCCAAATGGCAGTCAAAGGGCAACATGTCAGGCAAGAAATCAGAATGGGGCGACTGGCAACCAGGCGACCTGCTTCCCACCCAAATTGGCAGCCAGCTTTTCTACAATGATGACCACGCCAGATACTATGACCGCTCGCAGGAAGGCGATGTCATTGTGTGTGAGATGTCACGCGCCAACAAGGCTCAAACAGCACAAATGCTCGACATTGCCGAGAAAGACCCTGCTGGATGGAGAAAGACCTCGATAGAGGAGCGTCATCGCATCATGTACAAGGCCGCCAACATTATGGGACAGATGCGTGGCGACCTCTGTGGCTCCATGTGTGCCATCACAGGCAAGACCATCGAAGAAGCCGATGTGGAAGTGTCGGAAGGCATCGACTACTGCCGTTTCTACACCACCACGATGAAGAAATACGCTGCTTTAGGCGACATCGACATGAAGGCCAAGGGTACCGTGCTGGTGCTCTCGCCCTGGAACTTCCCATGCGCCATTCCTTGTGGAGGAGTGGTGGCAGCACTGGCATCGGGCAACACCTGCATCCTGAAACCTGCCACCGTTGCCGCCCCCGTTGCGTGGTTGTTTGCCAAAGCATTCTGGGAGGCAGGAGTGCCCAAGGAAGCGCTTCAAGTGGTCATCACCGACAAGGAAGCCACCCCAATGCTCACTTCCTCGCCTGTAGTAAAACACATCATCCTGACAGGTGGTACCGAAACTGCACAGAGCATCGCTCATGCAAACCCACGCAAACCCCTCTCTGCCGAGACGGGCGGAAAGAACGTGATGATACTCTCTGCCAAAGGTGACCGCGACCACGCCATCATGAATGCCTGCCGGAGCGCTTTCGGCAATGCAGGACAGAAATGTTCAGCTTGCTCCATTCTGCTGGTGGAACGTTCTGTTTACAACACCCCCGAATTCCTCGAGAAACTCAAGGATTGTGCCTCCTCGCTCAAGGTGGGCGGTGTGTGGAATGCCGGTAACATTGTGGGGCCGATGATTACCAACCAGAACGAGAAACTGGAACAGGCCTTCAAGCTCGAAGAGGGCGAGAAATGGCTCATTGCACCAGAGTTTATCGACCAGAAGAGATACATCCTCAAACCCACAGTGAAGTACGACGTGAAACCGACCTCCTTCACCTTCCGCACGGAATTGTTCGCCCCGCTCCTTGCTGTCACCCCATACGACACACTGGAGGAAGCCGTGGAGCTTGTGAACAGCCTCGACTATGGGCTCACCTCTGGTTTGCAATCGCTCGATGAACAGGAACAGAAGTATTGGAAGAACCACATCATGGCAGGAAACCTCTACATCAATCGAGGCATCACAGGAGCCATTGTGAACCGTCAACCCTTTGGCGGCATGAAGCTCTCCGCTTTCGGTCCTGGCCTCAAAGCAGGTGGCCCCAACTACTGCGCTCAATTCATGTCCATCACCGACAAGGCCGGCAGCACGACCGACTACCGCCAGTCCTATGCTGAATGGTATGAGAAGGAGTTCCATCATGCCCGCAACATCCAACCCAAGATTCGTGGAGAGCAGAACGTGTTCCGCTATCTCCCACTCAAGGGAGGCATGGTGCTCCGTCTCTTTGGCGACGAAACATTGGAACAGGTGCAGATGGTTCAACTGGCAGCACAAACTGTGGGCACACCGCTCACCATCTCTGCCGACGACCACCATACCCTCCTTTCCCAACTGTCGGGCACCATCAAGAAGGAAAGCCTCGCCACCTTCTGCGAAAGCATCAAGCTGTATGAACGCGTGCGCACAATCTCTCAGGACGTGCCCGACATCGTCTTCGAGGCAGCTGCCAACTGCGACAAATACATCGCCCAATCCGCACCTGTGAAGAACGGCCGCATCGAACTGGCTCTCTACATCAAGGAACAATCCATTGCCAACGAGTACCACCGCTACGGCTCTCAAATAGAAGTACCAAAAGTGGAGGATTGACAGCACACGTTCAGCAACTGGCTGGAAATGTAATACACCAAAATGACTGGAAGAACGACACACCCCGCTCTTCCAGTCTTTTTTGTCTTAAACCCGAATCTGTCATGAGAATTTCCCGCTCCCCATAAGGTGATGACAGATTTCTTCCGCCATCGCATTGAGGGCTTTGCAATCAGCTCTGCTGATATGCCGTTTGTTGGCATCGTAAGGCCAAGGACTAAGGATAAGCACACGCCCCGAAGCACATGCATCAAACAGGCTGTCTGCAGGCTTGTAGTAGTCACGAAAACCATTGTCAGCAAGAAGGATGAAGGGGTGTTTCTCTGCAAGGAGAACGGCCTGTACATCCTTCTCTTTAGGTGAGATAAAAGGCGAAACCATCACCGTCCCTTGACGGGCAGCCTGCACGCAGCCGTTCATATAATTGCGCAGAGGCTGGCTGTCGCCGTTGGCGGCTTCGTCCAACAGCTCGTGGCGTACATGAACAGGCTTGAAGTGCTCAGCCATCAGTAAAGTCGCATTACCCACTCCATCATATCGTCGTCCGCCAATCTCAATATCCTTCTGAACTCGGAACAAACCTGGCTTGAGGCGCTTGGTGGCCAACCGTTGGGGATTCATATCAATATAGCGAATCGTGTTGGGCAGTTGTGAGCGCCGCCCCATCGGACGTATGAAAGGCATCTCCTTGAAGACAGGTTCCAGGCGGTAATAAGCCTCATCACCCATCTCCTTGCACAGTACCGCTGCAAGTTTCTCTAATCGAACAGTCTCTTCCTGGAGTTTTCCCAGCAGTTTCTCTTCTTGGCAACTTTCCCGAATATCATTCGGCTCAACAGAAGAAGCTGCTGAATAAGCGCGCCCTAGTTTCTTTGTTGCCTGCCAGAATCCACGAACCAACATCCCAATTCCTTTCGCCATTCTCCGCCTCACAAATAACACAGCATGCAGGTGGTCAGGCATCAGACAGAAATGGAGCACCTGCACCTCAGGATGATAACGTGGGATTCCCAGCAGACAATTCACAAGGGCATTCCCTAAAGCCGTGCGGCTCACCCTAGCCTTCGAAGGGTCTCTTTCAGGAACAACCAGCGTACCCAACAAAGGCCGACGGTCGGGAATCGTCAATATGATATGATATAAACCGACCCCCTTCCAAGTTGTACCGGGCTCTTGCCATTGCCATTTCTCTTGTTCTGCCATCCGTCATCTTTTTCTGCGGCAAAGTTAGCAAATTATTTTGAAAAAATAAACGATTGCAAGGATAAAGCATACATCAAGCAAGGGGGAAGCAGAGATGTAGCTACTGTGGCTTGTCGGATCGCGTTAGGGGAAGAAGAGGACAAGCATTCGCTATGATTACGCTATACCCACGCTATGCTTACGGAGATGTACGCTTTGCGAAGCGTTGTCGGATATCATTCGGCAATGGTAGGGATATGGTAGCAATATCTAAGGAATATCCCTCGCTCTACCCAGCTCCTAAGTTAATCCTTCGTCTTCTTCAAAATACTCATCAGTTACTACATTAATAATCTAATAATCCCTTTGCAATGGCATCTTCTTTTGACTTTTTACATTTTTGTTTAATTTCATCTGTAAATGTATCATTACCTTTTAGGTCGGCATAACCATAATAACGTTTAGTGTTTTCTAACTCACCTGCATATCCTTCAAAAACATCATCACCGATTTCTTCTAAAACAACTAAAACAACGCCATTGGGAGCATCAAAATATTGTTCAAGACCGTAATTTTCAATTTCGTCATAAATTGCAGGTAAGAGTTCTGTTCCATTCGCATCTTTCAATCCAACAGTATATAATACCTCATTGTCGTCAAACTCTTTTAAAAAAATAGTGTATGGTTTCGAATCTTCTTGTTTGTCAAGTTCATCTTTGGTTTCTTGATTAATCTCTTTTGTTTTGTTTCCTTGCTTATCATATACGGTAAATTTGTCGTAACTTATCCGTACGTATAGTAGGCCTTGGCGATAGAAAGGTAAAACACTTTCATCAAAATCGTCTGTATAATATTCACCAAAGTTTATACATTTATCACTAAATAAAGTATTACCTTCCTTATCTATGACAGAAAAGTCTTCGCCGCTTTTATATACAAAAGCCAAGCCTTCTGAGAACCTACCAACGGCTTCTGCTTCTATATTAATGGGGATTACTTCGTCACCTTTTGTATTAATAAAACCCCACTTTCCATCCTTTTGTATGAGAGCCAAACCCTCGTGAAAAGGACTTGCTGTATTATAATAATCAGCATTAGGGAATTGACAGGGAATAACTTCCTCTCCTTTTGTATTAATATAACCCCATTTGCCATCTCTCATAACCGCAGCCATTCCTTCTGAAAACGAACCAAGTTCTTCATACTTTTGGATAGCATTGACAAACTCGGGGGTTAGTTCCACGATTGCAGAACCTTCACTGCTTCCACCATTAAAGAGTTTAGCATAAGCATATCCTCCACCTATTAAAAGGCAGAACAATATAGCAAGCAAAGACCATAGTTTGCCTTTACTCTTTTTTACGGGCTCTTCGTCCTTCACTTCTTCTTGGATTGCTCCAACACTTTCTATTGGACATCCACAATCAGGACACTTTAATGCCCTACTTGAAATCATTTTTCCACATTCAGTACATTTAATAAGTGCCATCTTAATAACATTTACACACTTTTGGCCCGATGAGTGCGGTTAAAATTATGTGAAGACATATACGAAAAGCGGAGCCAACATTCCTCTCTTCCTCAGTGTAAGGCCTCGAGTGCTCGAAGTTCACACCGATAGGCAAAGCGAAAATGCGCTTTCTCCAATATGTCTGCCAACAATGCCTATTACGGCAATATAGCGTTGCAAAGATAACAAATAATCCCCAATCGGTCATTAGGATTGGAGGTAAAAAAGCTATTTTATTGAAAAATAACCATACGGGGGGATAAAAGTGTCATGGAGCGTCAGTTTCTGTGCCATCATTCATTGGTACAGAGCCGTCAATCTTTGCACTTGGACTGCTTGCCATTGTTTACCATTAGACGTTTTATAGCCGCTCTCATTCAACTCTCTTGCAATCTCAGCGAATGACTTGCCTTGCTCTCTTAACAAGCAGACCAACTTGTATGCCCTTCGGTTGTTATCGTTCATCTGTGCATCCATACGTCTGCTTGTAATGCTGTTGGCTCTCATATCGACTGTAACTTTTGCATTGGGATTGCCAACTCTTTCCCCACGCTCACGCTTCGCCTGTAACGCTTGTTTTGTCCTGAGGCTTGTTATTGCTGCCTCACGTTCTGCCAACGACCATCCAAGGGATAACATAAACTTGTAGGTTGCCTTATCTTCGGCCATAGGTACGTCACAAAAATAGATGTTACCATCCATTATCCTATACACTTCTAAGGCTTGTTCCAAGTTTCTGAATCTATCACTTTTGGCTATCATCAATATGGCATCGTTCTTTTTTGCGAACTCCATCGCCTTTTGTAGTTCTGTGCAGCCATGAAGGTTCTTACCTGTATATGTCTCGTAATAGTCGGCAATCAATTCTCCATTAGCCTCATCCACAAAATAACGAATGATGGATTGCTGTGCTTCAAGACCAAGACCTGAGCGACCCTGCTTTTGGGTGCTCACTCTACGCCAACTGACAAATTTTCTTGCTTTCATAATGCTGTTTTACGTGTGTGAAACGAACGTATTACTTATGTAATTGGGGTTATTACGATGCTGTTATCCCGTATTCTGCTCTGACCCTTTCCTCGTAATCTGAGGTCTTCTCTACGTGACGGTCAATAACATCCACGAGGTTGTCAAGATAAACTTCTTCCACCTTCTCCACGACCTCCTTCTGATTGTTCAAGAAATACACATCGAAGGCATCCGTTGCATAGTTGTAAAGCACCTTGACCCATCCTTTGCAAAGCGAACGAGTTAGTATTTATGGCCAACTACACATAAAAAACGTGGATGCTTGCATCTGCCCGTTCGATATTCTGGCCTTCCACAGCCATAGAGAAAAACAGACAGAGAAACACCCACGTTTGGAGTATATAAACACCCGTAAAGTGTGCGTTGAGGATGCTTGATCCTCGCAGCACACTACGGAGAGTATATACTACACCCCGTAGAGTTACCCTTGCATTGTTCTTGATTGTATATTCGGAAGTTCCTAAGTTTCGAATGACCAAAAACAAAGCGTCAGTAACGCCCTTTAATATGTAGTGCTCCACCCTTCGGCTGTTCCCTCGCATCGGGTAGCGCATGTGGGCAGATGCAGTTGCAAAAGTACGAAAGATTTTTGAACCGAACAACTATTCTTGGGAAAAATGTTTTTTCTGTATGGTGCAGATGGGGCATGATGAAAGAACTTTGCAGATAAGAGTGGCGTTTCCTCTCCTTGCTTTATTCCACTGCCTCCTTTTCGATGCTTCCACTGCCTCGAAAACGGTGTGACTCAGACCGCCACCCTCGGTGTGACTCAGACCGACATACCCGGTGTGAGTCACACCGATTTTGAGGCAGTGGAAGTGTCGTTCTGGTGGTTCTTGAAGAGAGTAATATGCGGCAGTGGAAGTGGGGATACACAAATGACCGGCGTACACTCGCTGTGTGTACGCCGGTCATTTGTGTGTGTTCCCTCAAGATAATGAGGGAGATATGTGTGCTTTAGAAGATGCGGCTGCTGAAACTGTCGAACTTGGGCAGACTCTTCACTGATGCGGGAACGTTCTGATCAATGCCTGTACCGGTGAGATAAAGTTTGTACAAGTCCTTCAGATTGCCGATGCTGGCTGGAATCTTGCCTGTCAAACCAGCGTTCTTGCTGAAGTCGATGCTTCTGAGGTTGGAGTTGCCGATGCTGGCTGGAATCTCACCGCTGATGGCATTTTCTGCCAAGTCAAGATACTTGAGGCTGGCAATGGAGAAAAGGCTCTCAGGAATGTTGGTGATGCCATCCTTGATAAGGTTCAGGCCTTCGAGTTTTGACAGTTTGGCCACTTTCTCTGCCTCCAGTTCACCGTGATTCTTTGCCACATTCTTCAACAAGATGTTTTCAAGGCTGCTCATATCCCAGATGAAGTCGGGCAACTTCTCGTCATAAGGCTCATCGCTGTAGATGGTCAAATCTTTCAGCAAAGTCAACTTGGTCAACTCGGAAGTGAGAGGCTTGGTGGGAGTGCCTTCGCCTTCCCAGAAGATGTCTCTCAATTGGGTGCAGTTGCCAATCTCGGCAGGAATGTCAGGGGTGCAGTTCTTGATGACGATGTCGATCAGATTGGTGCAAGTGCCCAGTTGGTGGAAGTCGCCCTTCACGCGGTTGATGGTGAAATGCTTGAGATTGGGCAGGTTGAATGACTCTGGCAACTGGATATATTCGTCTGCATTGCTGGTAGGACAGTTCAGTCGGAGGTTCTCCAATGAAGCCATTTGGAACACGTTGGCTGGAACAGGATTCTGAATGCCAGCACCTGCATTCTTGAAGGTTACATTCAAATCTTTCAGTGCCTCAAGATTCTGAATTTCAGCAGGGATAGCACCCTTCACACCATAAACTGAGAGTTGCAGTTTGGTCACCTTGCCTGCATCGTCCAGTTCCACACCTTTCCATTCGTTGAGTGGGGCTTCTGTACACCATCCGGCCTTGTCTTCCTCTTTCCATTCATTTCCGTTCAGGGCTTCGAAAACTTTCACCAGCGTGGCGCGCTCGTCCAACTTCTCAAATTCTGGAACATCAGCAGAGCCATCACCTGATGATGAACCACCCTTACAGGACATGCCCAGCAGTGACAACACTGCCAGCAGCATCATTACGTTTTTCTTCATCGTTTTTGTTTTTAAGTAGTTATAAATAAAAAAAGTAAAATAGAATTCAGTTGCAAAGATACACGATTTTCCACTAAAAAAACACATCTTTTCTCCAAAAACTGAACGAACTTGTTGAAAAAACATTAAAAAAAATGAGAAAAGTGGGCAGAGAGGCAGATAATGAACAAAATAAACGCTAACTTTGCATGATTTTGTGTGTGTTCATGTCGTGGACAGACATATTGTTTTTTGTGGTATAAACAACGGATATTCATCAAACAATTCAAAAAAATAAATAACACAATGAAAAAAGTTCTTTTGATGGCAGCCGCAGTTGCGATGACTGCCATGACAACAGTTTCTTGCGATGGTGGCAGTGGCGCCACTTTCAAAGATGGAGTTGATTCTATGGCCTACAATCTGGGGGTTGCCCAGTCACAAGGTCTGAAGCAGGTAATGACCATGCAGTTGGGTGTGGATTCTGCCTATATGGATGAGTTCATCAAGGGTTTGAAGGAAGGTGCTCTGAACGAGGCTGACCCCAAGAAGGATGCTTATTTCAAGGGCGTCGAAATGGGTAAGCGCATCCAGGAGATGTCGAAAGGCTTGAGCCAGGAGGTATATGCCGGTGACACCACCAAGAGCGTGAACACCAAGAACATTCTGGCTGGTCTCATTGCCGGTATGAAAGGCACCGACAAGACAGATCCTGAGGAGGCTTTCAACAAGTTCAACGAGCAGTTGGAGCCTATCCGCAAGGCTAACATCGAGAAGAAATATGGTGACAACCGCGTGGCTGGCGAGAAGTATCTGGCCGAGAATAAGAAGAAGGAAGGTGTGACAACAACTGCCAGCGGTCTTCAGTACAAAGTGCTTGTGGAGGGCAATGGCGCTCTGCCAACCGACACCACCAAACTGCAGGTGAACTATGAGGGCAAGCTCATCGACGGCACTGTGTTCGACAGCAGCTACGAGCGCAAGCAACCTATCACCATCGATATGGCACATCCAGGTGTCATCCCAGGTTGGATTGAAGTGTTGAAGTTGATGCCAGCCGGCTCAAAGTGGGAAGTGACCATTCCTCAGGAATTGGGTTATGGAGAAAGCGACCAGGGTATCATCAAACCTTTCTCTACTCTTGTGTTCACGATTGAAGTGTTGAAATAATTGACAATTGATAATTGACAATTGACATGAAAAGAACATTGATATGTATGATAGCAGCGTTTGCCATGGCAAGCGCTGTTTTCGCGCAGACAGCAGCAAAGGACTCCATTGCTGCCGCCAAAGCAGCCGCTAAGGCCAAGAAGGTGCAGGATGCCAAAGACCTGAAGGAGTTTCAGGCTAAGCAGAAGGCTGACTTGGCCGCATTTATCGAGGCACAGAAGAACGGCAAGGCTCCCATCAAGGTGGAAAAGCCCGTTCTGACCAATGAAGACGATTCTATGGCCTACCTTTATGGCGTGATACAGTCGAATGGTCTTCATCAGTATATCATGAGCCAAATGGGTGTGGAAGAGGCACAACTCCCTTCGTTCGTGGAGGGTCTCCTCAACCGTACCACGGCCGACCCTAACGACAAGGCTGCTACGGCTTATAGCGCAGGCACACAGATTGGTGACCGCATTCTCCAGATGACTCAACAATTATCTGGTGATTATTTCGCAGCCGATGAAGGAAAGAAGATTGACCCTGCCCTTGTGGTGAACGGCATCTTGGCTGGCTTGTTGGGAACGAACGATATCACACCAGACAGCGCCGCTATGATTTTCCGTCCCAAGATGATTGCCCGTCAAGAGGCCAACAAGGAGAAACTCTATGGCCCCAACCGTCGGGAAGGTGAGCAGTTCCTCGAAGAGAACAAGACAAAGCCCGGTGTGGTTTGCACTGCCAGCGGACTTCAGTATAAAGTCATCACGATGGGTGATGGTGAAAAGCCAACAGCCACTCAAAAGGTGAAGGTTGACTACGAAGGTCACCTTGTCGACGGCACTGTGTTCGACTCAAGTTATAAGCGTGGTCAGCCGGCCACCTTCCAGGTCAACCAAGTGATTGCAGGATGGACAGAAGCCTTGCAACTCATGCCAGTCGGCTCTAAATGGGAACTCTACATCCCTTATCAGTTGGCTTATGGCGACCGCGAGACAGGCAGGGAGATCAAGCCTTACTCTGCGCTGATTTTCACAGTGGAATTGAAAGGTATCGAAAAATAAAAGATGAAAACGTACAATATCATTAACAATGTAGCCGGTTGGGTGGTGTTCGCTATTGCGGCATTCACCTACTGTTCTACGATTGAACCGACAGCCAGTTTCTGGGACTGCCCTGAGTTCATTACCACTGCCGCCAAACTGGAGGTGGGTCACCCCCCTGGCGCACCGTTCTTCATGCTGTTTGGCAATTTCTTCTCGCTCTTTGCCAGCGATGCAAGCCAGATTGCCAAGATGATAAACACGATGAATGCTCTGCTCAGTGCAGGTTGTATCCTGTTCCTCTTCTGGAGCATCACGCACTTGGCCAAAAAACTGCTGGTGAAGGAGGAAGAGACACCTTCCGTTGGACAAATGCTTGCCATCATAGGTAGCGGTATCGCAGGTGCGCTCATCTACACATGGAGCGACACTTTCTGGTTCTCTGCCGTAGAAGGCGAAGTGTATGCCTTCTCCAGTTTCTTCACAGCGTTGGTGTTCTGGCTCATCCTCAAATGGGAGGACAATGCAGACAAACCACACTCTGACCGCTGGCTTGTTTTCATTGCCTACCTGGTAGGTCTTTCCATCGGTGTGCACCTTCTGAACTTGTTGTGTATCCCTGCCATCGTGCTGGTTTACTACTACAAGATGAGCAAGAACCCCACAGGAAAAGGCTCACTCATCGTGTTGGGTGTGTCGGTCATCATCGTGGCGGCTGTGCTTTACGGTATTGTGCCAGGCATTGTGAAGATTGGAGGCTGGTTTGAGTTGCTGTTTGTCAACGCGCTCGGCATGCCTTACAACATCGGTCTTTACATCTACCTGACGCTTCTGGCCATCGCACTGGTGTGGGCACTTTGGGAGACAACGAAGGCAAAGAGCGAGAATCGCATGTACATCGCGTTCATTGTCTGCACAGCATTGCTCGGCATTCCTTTCTATGGTCATGGTGCAGCATCTGTCATCATCGGCATCGTTGTGTTGGGCATCATTGCAGGTCTGCTTTTCTTCACGAAGAAGGCTACCCCACGCATTCTCAACACCGCTATTCTCTGCATGACTTTGATGACTATCGGCTATAGTTCCTATGCCGTCATCGTCATCCGTTCCACCGCTAATCCACCCATGGACCAAAACTCCCCAGAGGATGTTTTCACCTTGGGCGAATATCTGGGTCGTGAACAATATGGTGACCGTCCTCTCTTCTTTGGCCAGACCTACAAGTCACAACCAGAGATTCAGGACAATGGCGACGGTTACCTCACTTATGCCACTGAGCAGGGAGCACCTGTCTATCAGCGTAAGGACAAGGAGAACGAGAGTGAGAAAGACGAGTACATCAAGATTCGCGACAAGTTCTCGCTCAAGTACCCCACCAACCAGTGTATGCTCTTCCCTCGCATCTATAGCGATGAGCCTTTGCACGTACAGGCTTACGAGCAATGGTTGGGTGATGTTTCCTATCATTCAGTAGAATACAAGGTGCCTGGCCGTGAATCCCGCACTTTGGAGATTCCAACCCAAACGACCAACATCCGCTTCTTCCTCTCTTATCAGATGAACTGGATGTACTGGCGCTACTTCATGTGGAACTTTGCCGGTCGTCAGAACGACATCCAAGGCAATGGCGAACTGGAGCACGGCAACTGGCTTTCAGGCTTCGACTGGCTGGACACCATGCGTCTGGGCAATCAGGACATGTTGCCATCCGACCTCAAGGAGAACAAGGGACACAACGTCTTCTTCTGCCTGCCCCTCATCCTCGGTCTGCTTGGCTTCTTCTGGCAGGCCTTCCGCGACAAGAAGGGCATCCAGCAGTTCTGGGTGGTGTTCTTCCTCTTCTTCATGACAGGCGTTGCCATTGTCATCTATCTGAACCAGACACCTCTCCAGCCACGTGAACGTGACTACGCATACGCAGGTTCGTTCTATGCCTTCTCCATCTGGTGCGGTCTTGGCATCGCTGCCATCTTTGAACTGTTGGGCAAGTGGTTGGGCAAGATGATGGAACGCCGCATGGCTGCCATCCTTGCGAGTGTTGTAGGACTTGTGCCTGCTATAGCAGTACCATTGCAAATGGTCAGCCAGACATGGGACGACCACGACCGCAGCGACCGCTATGTGTGCCGCGACTTTGGTTTGAACTATCTGGAGACCATTCCTCACGATGGTGTCATCTATACGAATGGTGACAACGACACGTTCCCACTTTGGTACAACGAGGACACAGAGGGCAACCGCACTGATGTGCGTGTCTGCAACCTTTCCTATCTGCAGACAGATTGGTACATCGACCAGATGAAGCGTCCTGCTTTCTCTGGCGAAGAGCAGTCAAGCCCGCTGCCCATTTCGTGGAAACGCTATCAGTACACCAGTGGTAAGCACGAGATGATTGATGTGAACCCAGAAGTGGCCGACGGTATGACCATCAAGGATGTCATCAAGGAAGTGATGAAGCAAGACCCCACCTTGGCTAAACGCCTGTGGGGTGACAATCCTTTCGAACTGAAGACCGCTATCCGCAAGTTCATCCTGAAAGACTACGAAGGACTCTCCGCTGAGGAGAAGGAACTGGTGGACGGCATTCCTTCCTGTCTGCCAAGCGACACGCTCTACGTCACAGTGGACAAGGAAGCGGTGCGTCGTTCGGGCATGAAGATTCCTACCGACTCGTTGGGCAACCAGATCATCCCCGACCAGATGGTCATCAGTCTTGAGGGTCAAGGCCGCGTGTCGAAGAGTTTCACCATGATGCTCGAGATGATAGCACAGGCAAACTTCTCGCGTCCGCTCTACATGTCCACCACGGTGGGAGCCAGCAACTACGGCAACCTGTGGCGACACTTCATCTTGGAAGGCATGGCATGGCGAATCACCCCATTCACCTTCCCTGAGAATGAGATGTCACATGGTGTTGTACAATGTATGGCAGACACAGAGAAGATGTACGACAACATGATGAACAAGTACCACTACGGCAACCTGAAACAGCCTGACCTCTACATCGACGAGACCACCATGCGCATGTGCTACACACACCGCCGTTGGTTCGCCAGCCTCATCACCAATCTGGTGAAAGAAGGCAAGATGGACAAGGCATTGAAGGCATTGGAGAAGTGTGAGAAGGAGATACCATCCTACAATGTTCCTCATGATGTGGGCAGTGCATCGCTTGATATCGTGAATGCCTACATTGCCTGTGGAAAGCCTGAAAAGGCCACACCTATCCTTGAGCAACTGGAGAAGCGTTCATCAGAGTATCTCAAGTGGTATTTGTCGCTCAACAACACATACTTTGCTCATAGTGTCCGCGATTGCCACCAAGAACTCTATGCCCTGGCAACGATTCAAGACATCTACAATAAGTTGTCAGAAAGCAACTCCCCCAACGCTGCCCAGTACACCAAGAAGACGGAGCAGATGGACAAAAACCTGCAGAGTTTCTATGGCGCTTTCGTCTCGAAGTGTGACAATGCAGGCATACAACTCCAATAAATATGGGAAGAAGTGAGAGAAGTCTGCTCTCACTTCTTCTCACTTCCCCAAAATAGCAAACAATGATTATCGAACAACCCACCAAGTGGCTACGTTGGCTTTATCCCAGTGCGATATGGCGAATGGACCCGACAGAGAAAGCCGTTTATCTGACTTTCGACGATGGCCCCATTCCCGAATCGACCCCTTGGCTCATCGAGACGCTCGACCGCTACGGCGTGAAAGCCACCTTCTTCATGGTGGGCGACAACGTGCGCAAATATCCTGAGTTGTTCGAACTCATCCGTTCGCATGGGCATCGGTTGGGCAATCACACCTTCAATCACATTGGCGGACTCACCGTGTCGAGCAGCCACTTCCTTCGCAACGCCAACAAGGCCGACCGATTGATAGGTTCCAACCTCTTCCGTCCGCCACGCGGCTGGATGCGCAACCAGCAGTACATCCATATCCGCCGCCATTACACCATCATCATGTGGGACTTGGTCACCCGCGACTACTCCCGTCGACTCACTGCCGACGATGTGGTTGAGAATGTAAAAAAATATACGCGTAATGGTTCCATCATCACCTTCCACGATTCCCTGCGCAGCATCGACAAGCTGAAAACAGCCTTGCCCCGCTGCATCGAATGGTTGCAAAAGGAAGGTTATGCCTTTAAGGTATTCGACGAGAACCTGCAGCACTCCCGCCGTCTGAAATAAGGAAAAAGCAGACCAGCAGTAGCAGCAGCAAGCCGCACCCCAAGAAACCCCAAGGCATCACAGCGCCTGCATGTCGTTCAGTTTCTTGTAATAGCCGTTCAGAGCAATCAACTCCTCGTGCGACCCCCTCTCCACGATGTTGCCCTCATGGAGCACATAAATCGTGTCCGCATTCTTGATGGTGGAGAGCCGGTGTGCAATCGCGATAGTCGTGCGCGACTTCATCAACTTCTCCAGCGCATCCTGCACCAGTCGTTCGCTCTCAGTGTCGAGCGCCGACGTCGCCTCGTCAAGAATGAGGATGGGAGGATTCTTCAAGATGGCACGGGCAATGGAGATTCTTTGTCGCTGACCCCCCGACAACCTTCCACCGCGGTCACCCACATTCGTTTCGTAACCCTCCTCCATCTCCATGATGAACTCGTGTGCATTGGCAATCCTTGCAGCCGCCTCCACCTGCTCCTGCGTAGCGTTGTCCACACCAAAAGCAATGTTGTTGAAAATAGTGTCGTTAAAGAGAATCGCCTCCTGATTCACGTTGCCAATCAAACTCCTCAACGAATGAATGGACAGGTTGCGCACATCCTCCCCATCAATCCTGATGGCACCGCCCGTCACATCGTGGTAGCGGGGAATCAAATCCACCAACGTGCTCTTTCCTGAACCCGACTGTCCCACGAGCGCGATTGTCTGACCCCTCTTGATAGTCAGATTGATGTCGTGCAGAATCTCATGACCCTCATTGTAGGCAAAACGCACATGATCCAGTTCGATGCTGTCCTTCAGCGTCTCAATCTTCTTGGGATGCTCCACCTCTTTGATGTGGTTTTCAGCCTTCAGAATCTTGTTGATGCGCTCCAACGAAGCAAGACCCTTCTGGATGCTGTATCCCGCCCTCGAGAGATCCTTGATGGGTTGCAACGTGGTGTAGAGAATGACCAAATAATAGATGAAGCCGCTGGCATCAATCGGGCTGTTGCCAGCAAAAATCAGATAGCCGCCAAACCACAAAACAATCACAATCATGCAAGTGCCCAGAAACTCGCTCACAGGATGGGCAGCCGACTGACGGATGGCCACCTTCATGGCTGCCTTGCGATATTCGTTGTTGATGCGCGTGAACCTGTCTTCCATCTTCTTCTCAGCAATGAACGCTTTGATGATGCGCAATCCTCCCAACGTCTCCTCAATCTGACTGATGCCATCGCTCCATTTCGACTGGGCATAAAGCGAACGATGCTTCAGTTTCTTGCCGATGCGTCCGATTCCTCCAGCCAACAAAGGCACCACCAAGAGTGTGAACAACGTGAGTTGCCAACTCATCGCAAACATCGTGCCAATATACACCAGGATGAAGATAGGATTCTTGATCATCATGTCGAGCGACGAGGTGATGCTTCCGTCCACCTCATTCACATCTGTACTCACTCTTGCCAAGATGTCACCCTTTCGTTCATCAGAGAAGAAAGAAAGCGGCAAAGAAAGAATCTTCTTGTAAATGTCAGCACGGATGTCGCGCACGATGCCCGTTCGCAGAGGCATCAGACAGGCAGAACCTGCAAAGTAAGTCGCCGTCTTCAGCAGCGTGAGAGCCGCCAGCACAATGCCCAGCAGCAGCAGCGTGTTTGCAGGGCCATACCTCTCCACCATCAGCTGCGAATAATAGTACCCGTTGTTTTTCATCACCTCCACCAGGTTGTTCAATCCACCTGTTCCCCACTCGATGAACTCATAGTGCTCTGTGTTCACCTTGAAGAGAATCTGCAAGATGGGCAGCAGCACAGAGAATGAGAACACATTGAACAACGCTGCCAGAATGTTCAAGATGAACGTGCCGGCAATATATCCTTTGTAGCGGGCAAAATACTTGCCCATTTGGGTGAAAAATTCCTTCATTTGGATTGGGTAGTTTTGAAAGCAAAAGCGTAAAGCCTCATCTGCTTCACCATCGCCAGCAATCCATTGCTGCGAGTGGGAGAAAGATGCTCCTTCAAACCGATATCTTCAATAAAGTGCAGGTCCGCCTCCAGAATCTCGTCAGGAGTGTGGTTGTCGAGCACACGGATAAGCAGGGTGACGATGCCCTTCACGATGAGTGCATCGCTCTCTGCCTGAAAATGTATCTTCCCCTCTGGTGTGAGGTCTGCCTGCAGCCACACACGGCTTTGGCAACCATCGATGAGGTTGCTCTCCACCTTGTACTGCTCAGGAAGTGGTTCCTGTTCGCTGCCTAAGTCGATGAGCATCTGATACTTGTCCATCCAATCATCGAAACCTTCAAACTCTTCGATGACTTCTTGCTGTATTTCTTCTATTGTCATTTTTCTGTCCATATCACCTCCAGCATGGTTTGTCCCACCGCCTTCAGCGTTTCTTTGTTGATATTCCTGATGTTATCATTCAAGGTGTGCCAAGTGGCTGGGAATCCACCATCCTCTGTGTCTGAGCCAATCACGTCGATGCAGGGGATGCCTCCCTGATTCACTTGCAGGTGGTCGTCTGTCACCCCTCCTCCCTCATCGGCATAACTGAAAAACTTCCCGTATCCGATGCGGTTGGCTGCCGCCCACACCTTATCCACCACCATCGGTGCATAAGCCATCGAGATGCGTTCCCGATAGAAGACCGTGTTGTTGCCGCCCACCATATCAAGGTTGATGCCATAACGAGCGGTGTAGCCTTCCACGTGGCGCACTCCTGCCCAGTATTGACTGCCCAGACACCAACTGCTCTCGTTGCCTCCGCCCGACTCGCCGCTGTCTTCTGCATCCCAGCATATCAAATCCACCCCTATCTTCACCTGATTGGAATCGTTGGCCAACTGCAACTGACGGGCAATCTCCAGCAGCACACCAATGGAACTGCCGCCATCGTTGGCACCATCAATCGGGGTGTTATGATTCCGCTCGTCAGGGTCGTTGTCGGCCCATTGACGACTGTCCCAATGCCCTGCAATGAGGATGCGCACAGGTGCCTCAGGGTTGTAGGAGGCAATGATGTTGCGCATCTTGACAGGTGTGCCGTCGTAGAGTTTGGAATCGGCATATTGGTCATACACCACTGCCCCGAAACTCTTGAATTTTCGGGCAATGTACTCGCCACAAGAGTCGTGAGCCGCTGAGTTCATCACACGAGGACCAAACGCACATTGCTCAGCCACATACTGATAGGCAGAGTCTTCACAAAAGACGGGTGCTGGTGACACATAATCCGTCACCTCCCCACCTTTCTCACCTTTACACCCCCCAAAAAGGAGGGGTAAAAAGGCCATATAGAGTAGTTTTTTCATTTCTAACCATTTAGCGGGTGCAAAGGTACGACTAAGTGAGAGAAATACCAAATGAAAAAGCCTATTTTCATTGTTATTGACTTCGTCAACGCTTTTCCTTCCGATTCTTTCCCCCTTTTTCCTCTTCACCCTTCCTTCCACAGTCGCCACTTCCACCCTTCCACTACCTCCTCAACCTTCCTTCCACAGCCACTTAACCGATGTCGTCGACGTCGGTTAACCGATGTCGACGACGTCGATTTGGAGGTAGTGGAAGGGGGGAAGTGGAGGAAATGGAAGAAAGGAAACGGAGGTTGTGGAAGAGCCGTCAGTTCTTCAAAAACGCAGCCAACTTCGCTACAGCACGGGCACGATGGCTCATGCCATTCTTCACCTCGTTTCCCAACTCCGCAAATGTCTTATCGTGACCCTCAGGCACGAAGATGGGGTCATAGCCGAAACCGCCATCGCCACGCTTCTCGTCGATGATTTTTCCCTTCACCTCACCCTCGAAGAAATATGTCTCCCCTTCGTAGATGAGCGCCACACAAGTGGAGAATTTCGCCTTTCTGTTCGTCTCGCCTGCCAGTTTCTCCAACAGCACATTCATGTTGGCATCATCACGGTTTCCCTCCACCGGATAACCACACTTGGTGGCATAGCGTGCGGAAAACACGCCAGGTTCACCTCCCAACGCTTCCACCTGAAGCCCGGAATCGTCGGCAAAGCAATCCAACCCAAAATGCTCCTTCACATAGGTTGCCTTCTGCAAGGCATTTTCCCTGAAGGTGAAGCCCGTTTCGGGGATGTCCACCTCACAACCGATGTCCTTCAAACTTTTCACGTCGAAACAGCCACTCAGGATGGCACGTATCTCCTCCAACTTGTGCGCATTGTTGCTTGCAAAAACCAAAGTTTTCATTTTGATTACACGTTAAAATAAAATGGATTCGTTCATATGAATATGTAAAATTAGCACATTTATTTCGTCTTTGATGTCACTTTTCTAAGTTTTTTTGCCTAAAAGACTAAATTTTTTCGATTTTGTTTGACAAATAGAAAAAAATGACCTACTTTTGTTTACAAATTGTTTCAACTCATCTGATTTAAGCAATCAAATAACATCTTTACGAACAATGGAAAAGATAGACAAACTTGATAAACAAATCATGGAAATCATCTCCGCCAACGCCCGCATCCCGTTCAAAGATGTGGCCGCTGTTTGCGGTGTTTCCCGTGCCGCCATCCATCAGCGTGTGCAGCGACTCATCGATACCAACGTGATAGTTGGTTCCGGTTATGTCATCAACCCAAAAAGCCTCGGCTACAAAACCTGCACCTATGTAGGCATCCGACTGGAAAAAGGTTCCATGTACGAGCGCGTGGTGAGCGAACTCAACAAAATTCCTGAGATAGTGGAATGTCACTACACCACTGGCCCCTACACCATGCTGGTGAAACTCTATGCGCGTGACAACGAACAACTCATGGACTTGCTCAACCGCAAGATTCAGGGCATCACGGGCGTTGACTCCACAGAGACCCTCATCTCGCTCGACCAGAGCATCAAGAAAGAAGTGCCCATCTGTGTGACCGACAAACCGGAAGAAAAGATTCAAAAGGGAGGAAAAGCCAAGATCATCTTGGCCGACGACGAATAAGCGGGTGTCAGGAGTGTTTGCATTTTCCTCATCAATACAAACCCCTCACACAATCCCTTTTCTCGCCAAACGGTATCTGGCACCGCCCAATGCCTGAACGATACCCCTTATTTCGAGATCGAAAAGCAACATGCTTGCCCGCGCATAAGGCATCTCAGCCTCAATCGCCATCTGATTCACATGCTTGTCATCCACTCCTTTGAGTGTGTTGACAAGCATTTTTTCTTCATCGGACAAATCAGGAAAAAGGTCTTGCTGCACCACTTTGTTTTTGGTGGAAGCACTCAGCGGATTTGCCCATCCCATCACCTCCAACAAATCTGCAGCATCCGTCAGCAATGTGGCCTGCTGCCGACGAATGAGATTGTTACATCCCCTGCTAATGTCATCATACACACGTCCCGGGAAAGCAAAAACTTCACGATTATAATTCAATGCCAACTCGGCTGTGATGAGTGACCCGCCCCTTTCCGAACTCTCCACCACCACACAAGCATCGCACAAACCCGCCACAATACGGTTTCTGCTCACGAAATTCATTTTTTCAGGTTGAGTTTGGGTCGTATATTCTGTCAACAATCCACCTCCCTGATGTATCATGTCGATAGCAGTTTTCCGATGCATGGAAGGATAGATGTTGTCTAATCCATGAGCCAACACACCCACTGTGCTCATTCCATTCTCCAAGGCGGCACGATGGGCACATATATCAATCCCATAAGCCAATCCGCTCACAATGACGGTGTCTGGATAATACCTCTTGAGGTCGGCAATGAAGTTAGCGCATATTTCACGACCATAGGTAGAGCATTTGCGTGTGCCTACAACGCTGATGATGTGAGGACTGTTCAGGTTGGCTGTTCCACATTGATACAACACCAAGGGAGCGTCTTCACACTCCTTCAGACGCTGGGGATAATTTTCATCATTCAGCGTAAACACACGCAGATGTTTCTGCTCAATAAACTCCATCTCTTTCTCCGCCACCCGAAGAGCATCATCCACATGATGAAGAGCATCCCTGAGCCGTTGGCTTGCGTGAGGAAGAACATCCAAGATTTCGTTCCTGTGGAGAAACACTTCTGTGGCCGAACCCATCGTGTCGAGCAGGGTTCGGGCATTCAACAGATTCAGCCCTTTCAGTTTGGTGAGGGCGATGGAATAGATGATTTCCTGTGTGTTCAAGCTTGCAGAAATGGGGCGAATTTTTGGTTGAGTTCAGGACTTTCGGCCAGTTTTCCGTCGACAAGGCAGACAGAATCCACTTGTGCACGGATGCACAGTTTCATATCGGGTAAACGGAAAATGTCTTGCATGAAAATGTAACGCACACCATCCTTCTTTATCCACAGTTTCGTCACATATTCGTCACGACTTTTCAACGGCACCTTAAACTGCATGGTGAGACGTGCCACCACAGCATCGGTGCCTTGATCGTGAAGTTCAGCAAAACTGATGTTGTTTGCCAATAAAAACTCATGACGGCAATGTTCGAGGTAATGTTGATAGTTCGCATTGTTGACGATGCCTTGCAAGTCGCATTCGTAGTCGCGAACTTTGTCTTTCAATTCAAAGATGTAGTTAGCCATAATCTTCTTTTGTTTCTTTCTTTGCACTTGCAAAGGTACGATTAAGTGAGAGAAATACCAAATTTATTTGGATTTTCCCTTGCATAGTCGTACCTTTGCACACATGAAACGTTCTGATTTTGAAATCATGGCGCCAGTGGGAAGCCGTGAGAGTTTAGCGGCTGCCATCAAGGCTGGTGCCAATTCCATCTATTTTGGCATTGGCAAATTGAACATGCGGAGTCATAGCGCGAATGCCTTTACAATAGATGACTTGAAGGAGATTGCCGCTATTTGTCATGAGCATGGTGTGCAGTCTTACTTGACGGTGAACACCATCATCTACGAAGAAGACATTCCCACGATGCATGAGATTGTGGATGCGGCAAAGGAGGCTCAGATTTCGGCAGTCATTGCCAGCGATGTGGCTGTGATGACTTATTGCCGCCAGGTCAATCAGGAGGTACATCTCAGCACACAGTTGAATATTTCCAACATAGAGGCTTTGAAATTCTATGCGCAGTTTGCCGATGTAGTGGTGCTGGCAAGAGAATTGAACATGTGGCAAGTGAGGAACATTCACCAAGAAATTGTTCAACAAGACATACGTGGCCCCAAAGGCGACCTCATCAGGATAGAGATGTTCTGTCACGGTGCGCTATGCATGGCCATCAGCGGAAAATGCTACCTGTCTCTACAAAATGCAGGCAGAAGTGCCAATCGTGGTGAATGTGTGCAAATATGCCGGAGAGGATATGAAGTGACGGATTTGGAGACAGGCACCCAACTGAACGTTGACAATAAATACATCATGTCGCCACGTGACCTCAAGACCATTCGGTTCTTGGATGTGATGATGAATGCTGGTGTGAGGGTGTTCAAGATAGAGGGTCGTGCACGAGGTCCTGAATATGTGTACACAGTGGTGAAAGCCTACAATGAAGCCATCCATGCGGTGCTTGACGGATGTTTTACTGAAGAGAAAAAAGACAAGTGGGACAAAGAACTGTCTACTGTCTTCAATCGCGGTTTCTGGGATGGATATTATCAGGGTCAGAAACTGGGTGAATGGTGTGAAGTGTATGGCAGCAAGGCGACGGAGAAGAAAGTGTATGTGGGCAAATGCGTCAAATACTTCTCAAAAATAGGAGTAGCAGAGTTTCTGATTGAAAATGAGGACTTGCATGTGGGTGACAAGATATTGGTGACAGGCACCACAACAGGTGCGCTCATTCAATCTTGCGAAGAGATACGTTTCGACTTGCAACCTGTGAACACAGCCACTCGAGGACAAAACATCAGCATCAAGGTGAATGACCGAGTACGGGTGAATGACCGCCTGTATGTGCTTCAACCTGCCGACAGATTAACCCAACAACAAACCTCTCCTTATTTTTCCGAACAATGAAAAAGATTCTTACCATCCTATCTCTATTTTTCCTGCCTTTTTATGTATGTAGGGCTCAAGTGGACAACGAACTTGTGGGGGTGCTCTCCTACATGAAACGCGCCATGATGTTTGGACAAACGATGCCACAGGAAAAGGTGTATCTGCACTTCGACAATACGGGATACTTCAAGGGCGAAACAATTTGGTTTAAGGCGTACGTGGTGAGGGCTGACAATGGGAGGCCTACGGACATGAGTGCGGTGCTGTATGTGGAGCTGGTGAACCCATCGGGCGATGTGGTGGAGACACGTAAATTGCCTATTCAGGAGGGTACGGCGCATGGCGACATCACGTTGGACAGCCTTTACACGACGGGATTTTATGAGGTGCGTGCCTACACGCGCTACATGACGAACTGGGGGAATGGCGGCATCTTCTCACGGGTGTTCCCGGTGTTTAATGCGCCCAAGAGGAGTGGCGACTACTCCAAAATGGTGATGGACAACTTGGGGTATCGGAAACGTTTGCCCAGTGTGAGGACGAACGACGACCTGAACGACAAGGAGAACGGGTTGAAGGTGCGGTTCTACCCTGAGGGTGGAAAACTGGTGAGGGGTTTGCCTAACCGCGTGGCGTTTTATGTGACTGACAAGACGGGGGCGTTTCTCGACACGAAGGGTAGCCTGTTGGACGACAGGAAACAGGAACAGACGCTGGTTGCCACGGTGCGCGAGGGGAGGGGTGCGTTCAAGGTTATTCCCGACGGGAGGGCGCTCTATCTGCGGTTGGCCGACAGAAGGGGAAGGATGCACGACTTCAAGTTGCCTGATGCGGAGGAGGAGGGTCTGGCCATGCAGATGAACATGCTGAAGGAGGAGGCCATAGAGGCAACAGTGTATGCGTCTCCCTCGATGGTGGGGAAATTGCTGGGTTATACGCTGATGCATAACGGTAGGGTGATTCAGGCTGACACGGTGTATGCCGAACGGGCGATGATGATTCCGTTCGAAAGGGCGTCGATGCCTGAAGGTGTGAACCAGCTGACGTTTTTCACTGCCGATGGTCACATTCAGACGGAACGCCAGTTCTTCATCGTGCCGAAAAGCCAAGAGGGTGACACCATCCGCATTCGTCCTGAACAAGCTTTCCCAAGGCCTTGCAAGAAGGTGACCATCAATGTGCAGGCGCAACCCAACAGCAACCTGTCATTTTCGGCCATCGACGCTGCCACGATGACCAATGGACGTGAGGGGAATGCCATGACTTGGCTCCTGCTCTCGAGCGACATCAAGGGCTACATTTCCGACCCTGGCTACTATTTCGAAGCAGATGATGAGGAACATCGCCTGGCGGCGGACTTGCTGATGATGGTGCAGGGATGGCGACGATATGACTGGGCGCTCATGGCAAGTGCGATTGAACAAAATGAGGGATATACGCTCTTCAATGACAGTACGGCCGTCTTCACCCAACCTATCGAGGATAAACTGTATGTGTTTGGAAAGTTAGGACAAAAGAGGAAGAAAAACACGATAGATGGTGTCAACCTCACCATGACGTTCTACAATCAACTAGGTGAGCATCTGGAAGGTACTACCGTGACCGACTCTTTAGGTGCATACGCGTTTGCCTTACCTAATATGGACGGGGAATGGAAACTCATCATCAACACTCAGAAGGATGACAAGGATGCCAATTATTTTGTGGGCATCGACCGCCATTTCTCTCCTGCCCGCCGTTGGCTCTCTACCGAGGAGACGAAGACCATCAATCTGATGCGACCTAATGTCTTTGCCAACGAGGAATCGAAAAAGGCGGCGGAAGAAAATCATGAATATATCCCCATACAAAAACGTGAACATGTGTTGCCTACGGTGACGGTGAAGGCCAAGCGTACACGCATCTACGACAATGCCCGTGCCGCATGGGAGTCGGAAACAGAAGCACAGCATTATGCCACGATGTATTATAACACGGACAGGGATGCTGATATGTTTGCCGACAAGGGAATGGACTTGCCTACTCTCAGCAGTTGGCTCCACATGCGCAATCCTTACTTTGGAGGTTCTGGCAAAAATATGAGTGCCTTCGATGCGGAGGCGGCCATCAACGCTGACAATAGCACGAGCGACTTCACGCTGAACGAAGAAAACACAGAAGAAGGGGATATGAGCGAGGGGGAGGATGTGACCCAAGGAGAATCTTTGGAACTGGAGGGGAATGAGACAGGAAGCATCTACCGTTTTTCAGGACTCTCTTACAAGAATCGCCCCATCGTCTGGATTGTGGATAACGCATATCATGCCATCACTTCGTTGGGTTCTACCAAATTTGATGAATTCGACATCCTACAAGGAAGTGCAGTGGCTCAAGCAGATGATGACCCTGCAGGCAATCTCATGAGAACTGAAATTGATGAGGTGAAGTCTGTCTATGTAACCGAAAATGCCAATGCTTACATGCGCTACATCAGAACGATACCTTCCATTCCCAATGCGGTGACGGTGTTTGTCTATACGCATCATAAGTTTCAAGTCAAACAGAAGGGTTTGCGCAACACCCATTTCCAAGGATATAACAAGCCTTCCACCTTCGAGACAGACGACTACAACACGTTGCCACCTATCGAAGATTTCCGTCGTACACTCTGGTGGGAACCTGATGTGAAGACCGATGCTGAGGGAAAAGCCACCATCGAGTTCTTTAACAACTCTTCCTGCCATGAAATGTACATCTCCTGCGAAGGCATCAACGCCGAAGGAAAGTTCATGGTGAATGAGTAAGATATATTTCACTTTCATAGCATATCAAGAGAACAGATAAACAGATGACAGAAGACAATTTTGACATAAGGGAACAACGTACCATCAAGGACAAAGACTTTGAAAATGCACTTCGCCCACTTAGGTTTGAAGATTTCAGCGGACAAACGAAAGTGGTGGAGAATCTGTGTGTGTTTGTAGAGGCAGCACGATATCGTGGCGAACCACTCGACCACACGCTGCTGCACGGACCTCCAGGACTCGGCAAGACCACCCTCTCCAACATTATTGCCAATGAACTGGGAGTGGGATTCAAAGTCACCTCAGGACCTGTGCTCGACAAACCAGGCGATTTGGCAGGCATCCTCACATCTCTGGAAGAAAATGATGTGCTCTTTATTGATGAGATACATCGTCTCTCTCCTGTTGTGGAAGAATATCTTTATTCTGCAATGGAAGACTACCGTATCGACATCATGATTGACAAGGGCCCTTCTGCACGTTCCATCCAGATAGATCTGAGTCCTTTCACGCTGGTAGGAGCCACCACTCGTAGCGGTCTTCTTACAGCACCTCTCCGCGCCCGTTTTGGCATCAATCTCCACCTGGAGTACTACGATGCCGAGGTGCTCACAAAAATCATCCTTCGTTCCGCTCATCTGTTAGGCATCCCTTGCGATTTCGATGCTGCAGGAGAAATAGCAAGCCGTTCACGTGGCACACCACGTATAGCCAATGCACTTCTTCGCAGAGTGCGCGATTTTGCACAGGTGAAGGGAAATGGCACTATCGACCTCCCCATCGCTCACATGGCGCTGGAAGCCCTCAATATCGACCGATTTGGACTCGACGAGATAGACAACAAGATTCTCACCACTATCATCGACAAGTTCAAAGGTGGTCCTGTAGGTTTGGGCACTATTGCAACAGCCATCGGAGAAGACACTGGAACAGTAGAAGAGGTCTATGAACCTTTCCTCATCAAAGAAGGTTTCATCAAACGCACACCACGTGGACGAGAAGTGACGGAACTCGCATACAAGCATCTAGGACGCAATCCTTGGGTCAATCCCAACGACCAGAGCGGCATGCGCAGTCTTTTCGATTGATTTCTCTTGCTCCTCAACTCTCCACCATATATAATATATTCAACTGTCGGAAGTTACCGGTTCTTTGCGAACAAAGCGCTACGCGATGGCGCTCAGGAGTTAAAGAAGTTACAGCCTATACTCTGTCAACTGTGGGGAGGAGCTTTCACGCCAGCATTACATTCGGCTTTATCTCCTCTAACTCCTTTAACTTCTTTAACTCCAAGAAAGTGGACCTTCCGAAACTTAAGTAATATATATATTGTATTTATTTTTTATTTATTAAAAACAAATATGATGATATTTATAGTGTGTTGAATATGTTGATAATTACCATGATTGCTTTGTTTATCAATCATTTACATTGTAGAAAAGTACCACATTTCCTATTGAAAAAAAGTTGAAAAAAAAGAATAACTTTTTTTGGATAATTCAAGCAGATGCAGGTATAAAAATTGGCTGAAAAAAAGCAAAAAAAGTTATGATAAGTTATGATAAAATTGTGAATAGTTTATGAATAGGGTTATCAATAGTTTTTTGTTGATAATCCTTATTTTTTACCTCCTTAACTCCTTCTTAACAACTCCATAAAAGATTGTTTCATAGCCGCCTTACGTTCTTCCGACTCATCGGGAAAGTAGGTGTTGATAACCTGTTCAAAGGCTTGCTGTGCTTTCATCTTCATTTGAGCCTTTCCGGCACGAAGACCTGAACTCAAATCAGTCTTGGGAAGTAGTTGTCTGTTGAAGTTGCCGTCACTCATAATTGTTGTGGATAAATATGTGAATAAGACAGTTGATATACTTGTTGATAATCTGTTGATAAGTGGTTAATAAGTTGCAAATTTAGTGAATCCGTTTTGGTTTCCAAAGTTTTGATAATGAAAATACTGATGATTCTTTTGTTTTTGGGTGTTAATTACTAATTTTGCAGGTGTTAATAAAGTTGACAATAACTGATGAAAGATGTGTCAATAACTGATGAGATGTATATGCGTCGTTGTCTGCAGTTGGCAGCGAATGGCAGAAAGAATGCACAGCCTAATCCTATGGTGGGTGCCGTGATTGTTCACAACGGACGAATCATAGGAGAAGGATATCATATACGTTGTGGCGAAGGTCATGCAGAGGTGAATGCTTGTGCATCTGTACGACCAGAAGATGAGAAGTGGTTGCCAGAAAGCACCATCTATGTGAGTTTGGAACCATGCAGTCATTATGGTAAGACACCTCCATGTGCCGACCTGTTGATAAGTAAGGGTTTCAAACGTTGTGTCATAGGTTGTCAAGATCCCTTTGCAAAGGTGCAAGGTCGGGGTATCCAAAAACTGAGAGATGCTGGTATGGAAGTGACTGTGGGAGTGTTGGAGAAAGAATGTAAGGCATTGAACAAGCGTTTTATGACCTTTCATGGCAAGCATCGTCCATTTGTCACCTTGAAGTGGGCAGAATCGGCTGATGGCTATATGGATGGACACATATCCAACACTTACACCCAGATGCATTGTCACAAACTTCGTTCAGAACATCAAGCCATTCTCGTAGGCAGAAAAACTTTCGAGATAGACAATCCCACATTAACCACACGTGAATGGGTAGGTGATTCACCTCGCAGATATGTTGTTTCCTCACAATCGTTGAAACTCCCAGAAGGTTATCATCTCATTCAGTCAACAGATGTTGATAACATTCTTCATCGTCTTTACGAAGAAGGCATTCAGACACTCTTGGTCGAAGGAGGAGCAGAACTCCATCAGTCATTCATCAACAGCGGTCTTTGGGATGAATGTTATGTGGAGACAGGTACAGAAAACATCCACGGGAAAGTGAAAGCCCCTACCCTATCTGCAGCCCTGCAAGAAGAAGTTCACACCATTTTCGGACATCAACTCACTAAGTATGTGAAAAATTAGCATTTTTTCCGTACCTTTGCAGCCGAATAAAGTTTAGCGTTTAAAGTTTAAGGGTTAAAGACCATGTAGCTTGCATAGCGTCAGTCCTCTGTAAACTCTAATCTCTCAACTTTAAACTTTACAAATCAATTGTAAAATCATAAATATAATTATGGATAAATTAAGTTATGCATTAGGCCTAGGCATTGGCCAGCAACTCAAGCAAATGGGACTCAAAGACAGTCTCGTAGTGGAAGATTTCGCAGCATCCATCACCGATGTGCTCGAAGAGAATCCTTTAAAGGTAAGTCATCAGGAAGGTCAGCAGATTGTCAACACCTTCTTCCAGCAGTTGGAACAGAAAAAGAATGCTGAAAAGGCAGAAGCTGGTAAGGCAGCCAAAGAGGAAGGTGCCAAATTCTTGGCCGAGAATGCCAAAAAGGAAGGAATCATCGTCACCAAGAGTGGACTTCAGTACGAAGTGTTGACAGAAGGCACAGGCAAGAAGCCAACTGCCACCGACACCGTGCGTTGTCACTACGAAGGTCGTCTGTTGGATGGTACCGTGTTCGACAGCAGTTACAAGCGCAACTCCCCTGCCGACTTCGGTCTCCAGCAAGTCATCGCAGGTTGGACAGAAGGTGTACAGTTGATGGCAGAAGGCTCCAAGTTCCGTTTCTACATCCCCTACATGCTCGCATACGGAGAAGGCGGTGCTGGTGCCATGATTCCACCATTCGCCACCCTCATCTTTGATGTGGAGTTAATCAAGGTACTGTAACGTAACAAGCACTCAAAACACAGTTCCACTACCTCAAAAACGGTCTGAGTCACACCGACCCCCTCGGTGTGACTCAGACCGTTACTATCGGTGTGACTCACACCGCCTTTGAGGCAGTGTAAGACACATTCCGTTTAATGTAGGTTCATGATTTTTGTAGGACAAGCGAAAGTGCATTTGCCGCATTTCAAGCAATCAGGATGAAGGTAGCCTGCCTTGTTGCCTCTACTGTCGTAGGGTGTGAGTTGCATAGGGCAAACGCGGGCACACATCTTGCATTTCATCTGGCAGTCACTCGACACGCGGACACTTGTGTAGGGTTTGGGCATTGGCTCTTTCTTGGGAGCCACCCATGCAGACAGCGTCCCCATAGGACAGAAGGAACACCAGGTGCGTGGTGCATAGATGAATGAGAGAATGATGCCGACAATGGTGGTCACCACGATAATGTTCCAGAACACACGTCCGACAGCACTCCACATGGGCAGTCCTCCTTCGCTCCAAGGAACGGTGAATGTCAGTTGCACGCCAAACATGCTGAAGATGAAGAGCACCATGAACAGACGGAAACCAAACGTGCGGACAAACTTTGGAATCGGTTTGTGAGGTGAATATTTCGACAGCAGACGGTCATACATATTGCCTCGCGGACAGGCATTGCCGCACCAGTAGCGACCTTTCCATATCGATGTAAGCACAGGACCAATCATGCAGATGAAGGCAAGGAGTCCCACGACCGGATAGAACCAGCCAACGATGATGTAAGCAATAATAATCCAATAAAGGTCTGTACCTTTCGTCGCAAAGTGACGGTGGAAATTCTTGGGTTTCTGTGCCATTTCCTATTTCTCCTTGACTGTCATTACAGGCGGAAACCAAAGAAGGCACGAGCACGCCATTTGGTCTGATGGCTGTATTCGTCGTTGTCGCCCAAGAGAGTGGTGTTGAAGAAGAAGGTGGAGCCGGCAAAGTATTTCTGGCTGAAGTTATAGACGATGGCAGCGCGGGTGTTGGTAATCACCTCGGGGAAGTGAGTTTTTCCGTCGTGCTTCACGCCGTTTTCTTTGATGTTGATGTCGTTGAAGACAATCAGGCTGGGCATTGCTGAAGCATGGAAGAGCCATTTGCCTGCCACGAGGTTGTAGGCGTAGCCACCACCGACGGCAATAGAATTCATGGTGACGCGTGTCTTGACCATATCGGCAGGGGCATCGTCGGTGGTTTTGAGTCTGCCGCCCTGATAGGTGAGGCCTACGACCCATGAGCCTGCCGAACGCTTCTGGATGTAGGACTGCGTGAAGGCAGCGGGATAGGAGAAGTGATGGTAGTTGAAGGCATAGTATCCTGTGATGGTGAGAAGTGACAACTTCAAGTCGCCCTTGCTGATGTGGTATCTTCTGTCACCGTCGATGTGGCCGGAGAGTGTCTTGGAATCTTGGTAGTTGGCTTCCAGACCGAAACGGTTGCCATAGGCGTTGATGTTGAGCTCCAGATCTTTGTTCTTACCAGCCAGACGGGCGGGATTGAGTGCCAAGCCTGCAGTCACTCCATAGTAGGTGGCTGCTGCACTGATGGTTCCACGGGTTTCGGTGTTGACTTTGGCGTTGTAGCGGTAGCCATTTTCGTTGAACTTGGAGTCCTGGTAGTAGCCAGACAGGTTGCCTCTCATTCTCACTGTCAGTTTGTAGTCAGGACGTTTCATGTAGAGGGTGTCATAGGATACCTTCTCATAGTTCTTGCGCAACACGTTGTCCATTCGTTCGCGCATCGCTTCACGTTTGCTTTGGGCTGAGGCTGTCAGTCCCACCAACAACGTCATCAGAATCAGTATAAAATGTTTCATATTTCAAAGGTGTTTATGTGTTTGACTTATTTGAATCATCAATGTTTCTTTTAGATGCTCAACTCGTCGAGCACATTAATCAGGCGTTTGTCAAAACGCTTATCGGTGCGGATGCACTCAGAGAAGGGCACATAGACGATATCATTGTTGCGTATGCCAACCATCACGTTGCGCTGTCCCTGTATAATGGCCTCGATGGCGCCAACGCCTGTACAGCTGGCCAGGATGCGGTCGCGGGCCGACGGAGTGCCGCCACGCTGCAGGTGACCGAGGATGGACACGCGCACGTCGAACTCGGGGAACTCATTCTTTACACGGTCGGCATAATAGAGGGCGCCGCACTTCGGACTCTCCGAGACGATAACGATGCACGACTTCTTTGACTTACGGATTCCACGACCCATGAATGCTGCTAGTTGGTCAACGTCGGTTGTTTCCTCAGGTACGATGGCAGCCTCGGCACCACAGGCGATGGCACAGTTCTGTGCCAGGAAACCGGCATCACGTCCCATCACCTCGATGAAGAAGATGCGTTCGTGCGAGTTGGCGGTGTCGCGGATACGGTCTACACACTCCATGATGGTGTTCATCGTGGTATCATAGCCGATGGTGGCGTCCGTGCCGTAGAGGTCGTTGTCAATGGTGCCAGGCAGTCCGATGCAGGTGAAGTCATGCTCCATAGCAAAGTCACGGGCACCCGTCAGCGAGCCGTTGCCTCCAATGACCACCAGTGCGTCAATCCCTTCCCTTTGGCATGTTTCGTAAGCCTTCTGCCTACCTTCGGGCGTCATGAACTCCTTGCTGCGGGCACTCTTCAGAATGGTGCCGCCACGGGTGATGATTCCACTGACATCCTCGGTAGTCAGCTCCTTTATCTCACCATTGATGAGACCATCGTAGCCACGATAGATACCCTTGATCTTAAAACAGTTGTAAATACCAGCACGCGTCACGGCACGGATAGCTGCGTTCATGCCGGGGGAGTCGCCGCCCGACGTCAAAATACCAATAGTTTTAATCCTGCTCATACTTGTAATGTTTTGATGTTTGTAATCATATAACGTATATTTCTCTTTTTTTATTGTTGTCTTGTAGCCGATACCTTGATGAGGCGTAAATGTGGGTGAATATAAGCCAGCAATATTATCCCTTATACTTAAAAGCCAGCATCGTGAGGTCGTCGCTCTGCTCGGTGTCACCGACATACTGGTGGACGGCGGCAGTCATGGTTTCGATAAGCTGCTGAGGGGAACCAGAAAAAGTGGTGATAACATTGTTGATACGCTGCCTTCCAAACAAATCACGCTTGGCGTTTTCGGCCTCGGTCAGACCATCAGTATATAGGAAAACAGTCATTCCGGGATTGATGTCTGTTTCTTGCTCAGAGTATTCAAGGTCTGACATGATACCAACAGGCATATTGGAGTCACACGGAAGCATGGTGCCCTGGATGTATGGCGATTCATGCCCAGCGTTACAGTAGCGCAGATGGCCGGTCTGTAAGTCAAGCACACCAACGAACAACGTGACGAACATACAGTTGTCGTTGCCCTCGCAGATGTTTACGTTCATCGTTTTCACGATATGGCTTGGCTTATCGGTATGGGCCGAGATATTGCGGAAGAGCGTGCGGCTGACTGCCATAACTAACGAGGCCGGTACGCCCTTGCCCGATACGTCGCCAATGCAGAAGAACAGTTTCTCATTGTGGATGAAGAAGTCATAGAGGTCGCCGCCAACAGCTTTGGCTGGTGTCAGCGAAGCATAAAGCTCTATGTCCTTGCGATCGGGGAAGGCGGGGAAAGTCTTGGGTAGCATGGACATCTGGATGCTGTGCGCCACATTCAACTCACTCTCGATAGAAGCCTTGGCTGCGGTCGATGCCTTCAGTTCCTCCACATACAGCTTCAGCGACTGTTGCATGGTGCCGAACGAGTCGCGCATCTGAGCCACTTCATCGTTGTCCTTAAACGTGGGCAGCGGTGTGTCGAAGTTACCCGTTGCCACCTCTTGAGCCACCTCAGACAGGAATCTCAGCGGCTTTGTGGCGTGGCGGATGCTGTGGCTCGTGAAAAAGAAGATGGCCAGGCAACCAACGCCCATGAATAACAAGATGGCGGCGGCGAACAGGATTCCCCACCAGAACACCAATTCGCGATGCTGGAGCACAACCAATGTCCAGCCCGTATGGCCTATTTGCTTGGAATTAATATAATAAGGTGTACCCTTCAAGTCTTTCATCTCAAGTTCGTCGTTCACATCCACTTGCTCCCCTTTGAGAATAGAGATGTCGATGGAGTCAGAACCTGTAATCCTGTTGCCCTTGCTGTCGAGGATCTGGATGGAGAAATAGATCTTATCAGCCGTATAATTGTTTCCTTCAATGTTGCCGAGGAATTCCTTCTTGACGCTTCCCATCGTTTCCTCGATGGCATTGTCAACCCATTCCATACTCAGGTCCACGCCGTATACGCCAACTTTGTTCCCCTGAGGGTCGAAGATGGGCACGGCGTAACTGCAGAACATACCGCTGTTGACAGTGTCGTCGTAGTACATGTCTGACAGGTAACCGTCGTCGTATCTGCCTAAGGAAAGTGCCTGCTGATACCATGGTCCATTGAAATAGTCGTGCTGTGCAGAGCCTATCTGCCGGCGCTCGATGTGTGTACTGTCGGTGTGATAGGCGTAGGCCTCAAACCATCGGCCATCGGCCGACCCTTGACCATTGAAATAGTTAGGCTCAAAAGCAACGAAACAGCCTGCAAGCCCCTTGTTGATCTGCAGGATGTGCTCCATAGCGTCGAACACATGCTCAGGACTGTCCAGATTAGCCTCCACTTCGGCACGGTTGTTGAATGTAACAGCCTTTGCCACATGCAGCATGGTCTCAATATTGCCGACAATCCCATCGGTCACGTACTGCCCACGCGTACTGCTGGTATCGAGTGAAATTTCGAAGACAAACCCCAATATTGCTCCAATGATTAGCACATTGAAGAACGATATGATTCCGATAACGCGCCAAGTGATACGGCGTGACAGCTTACTCTTTGTCATATTATTTTTTCGATAGTCAATACATTCTTGCCATTTTCATAGGCATAGCGGACATCATCCATTTTACGGCAGAGAAGGAAAATGCCAAGTCCACCTATGCGACGTTTGTTCCACGACAGGCGGGTGTCGGGATTTTCCTGCTCCAAGGGGTTGAATGGCGCACCACCATCTTCGAAACGGATGACGATGCGGTCGGTTTTCTGGATTTCCACATCCATAAAGCCCTCGGAACCTTCGGGATAGGCGTATGAGGTCACATTCATGATAATTTCTTCGCAAGCCAGCCGCAGCGTCAAGGTCGCTTTCAGATGGCAAGAGGAGACCTCTGGCGACTTCAGGATGGCTTTGAGTATCTGGTGAGCCTGTCCTTTGATGGGTTGAAAATGAAATTTGCTCATAACGCTGCCCTTCCTACTAAAATGATGATGGACCGCGGGCCGACAAGCACCTCGTGCTGGTTCTCGATGATTGGTTCCTTACCAGGCTCGAAGATGTCGTCGGGAGACGGCATTCCGGTATTGGCGAATACGTGCCAAGCCATAGATTCTGGCAGTTGAGGCGGTTCGAAGCAGTGCGTCTCCCAATGCATGTTTATGGCCACATAGATGAAGTCGTCGGGCACTCCGTCGGTCGCGGCATATTGTCCGTCCAGCATGAATGCTACTGTGAGATTGTTGCAACCGCTTTCAGGTTGCCAAGCCTTCATCCCATGCCACGAGAAGTCGGGGTAGCCAAGACCCAGATAGTCGCATTGTTGGAGGTGATCCTCGTAGCGGAGCACTTTGTGCTGACGGCGGAATTTGATGATTTGCTTGAAGTAGCGGAAGATGTCGGCGTTCTTCTCGAGATTGTTCCAGTCGAGCCAAGCAATTTCGTTGTCTTGGCAATAGGCGTTGTTGTTGCCCTGTTGGGAGTTGCCCATCTCGTCGCCCGACAGCACCATCGGTATGCCTTGACTTACCATGAGCATCGTGATGGCATTCTTCACTTGTTGATGGCGCAGACGGTTGATTTCGGGGTCATCCGTCTCCCCTTCGCAGCCGCAGTTCCAGCTGTTGTTGTGGTTCTCGCCGTCGCGGTTGTCCTCGCCGTTGGCTTCGTTGTGCTTGCCATTATACGACACAAGGTCCATCATCGTGAAGCCGTCGTGTGCCGTGATGAAGTTGACGCTGGCCTTGATGCCCCGTTTTTGTGAGGCATAGAGGTCTGGCGAGCCGATGATGCGCTCTTTCACGTCGGCCAGCACCTGTTCGTCGCTTTTCAGGAAACGACGCATGCTGTCGCGGAACTTCCCGTTCCACTCGGCCCATCGTCCCCATGACGGGAACGAGCCCACCTGATAGAGTCCACCCGCATCCCAAGCCTCGGCGATGAGTTTTGTTTTGCCGAGAATGGGGTCGTGTGCCAACGATTCGAGCAGTGGCGGATTCGACATGGGATTGCCGTTCTGGTCGCGTCCGAGAATAGCGGCCAAGTCGAAGCGGAAGCCGTCAATGTGATAGTCGGTGACCCAATAGCGCAGGCTTTCCACAATCATCTCGCGCACATTGGGATTATTGCAGTTCAGCGTATTGCCACAGCCGCTGAAGTTATAGTAATAACCATCGGGGGTCAGCATGTAGTAGGTCTTGTTGTCGATGCCGCGATAGGAGATGTAGGGGCCTTGTTCGTTGCCTTCGGCGGTGCGGTTGAACACCACGTCGAGTATCACCGCAATGCCGTTGGCATGCAGCCGCTTCACTAGATTCTTCAGTTCATCCACCTGCATGGCGAATCTGCCCGACGAGGCGTAGGCTGCCTTGGGGGCGAAAAATCCCACGTTGCTATAGCCCCACAGATTGTAGAGTTCTCGTCCGTCAACGGGCGAGATACGGTGGTTCTCAAACTCGTCGAACTCATGGATAGGCATCAGTTCCACACAGTTGACCCCCAATTCAAGGAGGTAGGGTATTTTTTCGACGATGCCTGCAAACGTTCCTGGATGTTTCACGTTGGCAGCAGAACCGCATGTAAAGTTGCGCACGTGCATTTCATAAACGACGAGGTCGTTGACAGGTGTTTCCAACGGCAGGTCGTCTTCCCAGTCGAAGTCGCCGAACACCACACGGGCACGATACTGGTAAAGACTGTCCCAGTTGGGTTGCTGTCCCCACACATCACGCCCAACAATCAACTTTGCATAGGGGTCGAGCAGGATTTTCGACTTATCGAAGCGATGGCCTTCTTCCGGTTGGAAGGGGCCGTCCATGCGGAAACCGTATTCTATGTTCTCATAATCCAAGTCGAAGATAATCATTGAGAACACATTGCCCAGCCGGAACTCCTTGAAGAAAGGAATCTCGACAAATGGTTTCTCTTCACGATTGTGGAAGAGCACCAATGTGCAGTCGGTGGCATAGCGGGAATAAACCGAGAAGTTGACCATGTTACCAACGACCGTTGCGCCAAACGGATAAGGTCTGCCCTGACGTAGTTTCAGCCCTTGGTATTCATGGGTGGGAAATAAATCGACTCTATGCATATTTTATCAATTTTTAATGGCCTGCAGGCATTCATCCATCGTGCAGAAAGAATCAAAGAATAGGTCGAAGCCTGTCACATTCATAATGTCTTTGACATCGGCATTCAAGCCCACCAGATAGAGTTTCAGTTCTTTCGATGCTGCCATCTTTTTGGAATAGAGCAACACACGCAAGCCCGTACTGGAAATGTAATTGCAGGCGGTCATATCAAGCACAGCACTACATCCTTTCTCCAGAATGGCCAGAATGTCATTTCGCACTTCTTGGTAGTTGAATGAGTCCAGCCTTTCCCCTAATTTGTAACTTTCTATGTTCATCGTATATTGCTTATTGGTTTTAGGTTATTGAATCTTGCGAACGATGTTTAACGCGACCAATCCATGCAACAGCGCACACGAAGGTCGGCGTACGGTTCGGCATTGAAGATAGTGGACTTAATGGTCATCAACTGCTCTGTTCCATAGAGGAAAGAGAAGGGTTTGGACAGTTCTTTCGTGAACTCAATGGCTTCTTGCATGAGGTTCACGTTGTCGTGGCAGTCGAACAGGATTCTGTCGGTGTCGTGATTATCCAGGAACAGGACGAGTTTGAAGTCGGCTGGATATTTGGCGAAATGTGCCTCTACCTTGCTGCGCAGGGTCTGATTGCCGCGGATGCCTCTTCCTGCCCGTATTTCTTCCAAGAGGATATCGCGATAGGCAAAGTCGAGGACACCATCCAGTGTGCCTACGTAGTCGGCTTGCAGGTCGTCTTGACTGAAGGGCACGGTGTCTTGCGCAAGGAACTCGTTCCGTCTGTCCGTTGTCTTGAAGTACAGTTGGCTAGCCAGTTGGGGACCGATGCCGAACGCCCATACTTCGCCGAACACGACGATGTCGCTACGGATGGCCTGTAAGTGCTCACGAAGGGTTTGCAGGAAAGGGAACGGCTGTCCCAAAGCGTGGTCGATGCGGAATGCATCCACTCCCATTCGAGCCAGTTTTTCCGCTTTTTCAATCATGAAACTGACCACTTCTGGGTTTGTCAGATTGAATTTGGGCAGGTCGCCAAAGCCTAAGAACGAGACAAATTCGTCGCTGTCTTCCTTGGGATAGAAGAACCAGTCGCGATGCTTTCCGCCGTTTGCGAGCAGCGACTGTGCAAAGATGGGTGCCTGATACCAGCAATGGTTGGGCACAAAGTCGCAGATAATCCGCAGCCCCTTCTCGTGTGCCTGGTCGAGCAACTGCTGGTAGTCTTCCCACGTGCCGAAATGGGGGTCAACTTCGTCGAAATTCAGGGTGTGATACCCGTGATAGTTAGCCGACGTGAAGATGGGCGAGTGCATGATGGCCGTGAAGCCGAGGCTCTTGATGTAATCAAGTTTCTCAATCACTCCCTGCAGGGTTCCCCCGCAGAAAACGTTCTCGCTCTTTGGCAGTGTCTGCCAGTTTCCGTTGAATCTGTCAATCAGCAGATGATAGATTCGGATGTTGTCAAACCAGTTTTTCATATGCAGTCCTTTTTTCATTCTCAGTTGCAAAATTAACCATATGTTTCATATATCGGGTATTTTCTGTTTCCTTAAATATGTTTTTTTTTTGCTTTTTGTTCCGAAAAGGTGGAAAATGAACAATATTTATGACATTTGAAATATAAAACTGTTGTCGAAGTGAGGTGATTATCCACTGATCGGTTGGCAGAGGTCGTTGCAGGTTGAACAGAAGGAGTGGAACTGATAAAAGTACGTTCGTGTAACAACCGCATCGACGATACTTCCACAACCTCAAAAACGGTCTGAGTCACACCGAGGGGGTCGGTGTGACTCAGACCGCCTACCTCGGTGTGACTCACACCGATTCAGAGGCAATGAAACGAAAGCAAATGGGCTTTCTTCAGTTGGATGATGCTGGGAAGCCTTGTACCTCTCTCATCACACGGAGGAAGTTGCCGCCCCAAATCATCTGTATCTGCTCTTCGCTGTAGCGTTCGCGGAGCAGGCGACGGGTGAAGTTGATGAGTTCGCTGGCCGATGCACAGCCACGAATGCCTCCGTCGCCGTCGAAATCGGTGCCGATGCCCACGTGCTCGATGCCCATCACGTTCACCATGTGGTTGAGATGCTCGATGGCATCGAGGATGGTGGCTTCGGTTACACCGTTGGTGGGCGATTCGAAAGAACGAAGCACGTTTTGTGGATTGTAATCGACCGAATCCTTGACCAGGAACCCGTGATAAAGCGTCACCTGTGCCACACCGCCAGCATTGGCGAGTGCGCGCATCTGGGCATCGGTCAGATTGCGTGGATGGTCGCACAGGGCACGGGCAGAGGAGTGGCTGCACACGATGGGGGTCTTGCTGATGCTGAGGGCATCGTAGAAACTCTCTTCGGCTGCATGGCTGAGGTCGACCATCATGCCCACACGGTTCATCTCGCCGATGACTTGTGCGCCAAAGGGGCTCACACCGCCATGTTCGTGGTTGCCGCGTGCGGAGTCGCAGAGGTCGTTGTCACCATTGTGGCAGAGGGTCATGTACACCACGCCGCGCTTGCGGAATGCCTCGACGTTGCGGATGTCCTTACCGATGGCATAGCCGTTCTCGATGCCGAGCATGATGGCGCGTTTGCCCTCTCGCTTCAGTCGCCAGAGATCGTCGGGTGTGTAAGCGATATCGACAGCCGTGCAGTTCTGTGCCGTCAGTTCCTCGATTTGGGTGAGGATTTGGTTGGCTTTGGCGGTTGCGTTCTCCAGCGATGCTTCGTCACGCTCCTGCTGCTCCAGATAGGCTACCATGATGGTGGCATCGAGGTGCCCCTCAGTCATCTTGTGGAGATCCACCAGAATCTTGGAGTCGCGCGATGCGAAGTTGATGCCCTGATGGAAGAACATGGGTGTGTCGCAATGGCTGTCGAGCGTGAGTATCTTGGCGTGCAGTTTCTTGGCGCGTTTGAAGTCGGCACTTTCGCCCACAAGCCACTCGAAGATGGGCAGCATGTCGGTGCAACCGCGCAGTATGTAGGTCTCGGGGTGCCATTGCACGCCCATGATGGACTTGAACTCGTTGCTTTCGATGGCTTCAATCACACCATCAGCACTCATGGCTGTCACTTTCAGCCCTGGAGCAGCCTCTTTGCAGGCCTGATGATGGAAGGAATTGACAGCCAGTTCCGTGCCAAAGAGTTTCGCGAGGATGGAGCCTTTCGTGAGGCTCACCTGATGCGACGGATAACGCCTGTCTTCGTCTTGGCTGTGCTTGATGCGCGTGCCCTCCATCTGTGTGTGGATGTCCTGATAGAGCGTTCCGCCAAGGGCTGCATTGATGATTTGGATGCCCTTGCAGATGCCCAGTATGGGGATTTGACGGTCATACGCCAAACGGGCCAACAACAGTTCCTGCTGGTCGCGCTCAGGAGTGATGCTATGGAGTTCCTTGATTGGCTCCTCACCCAACAGCAGCGGATTGATGTCGCCACCACCGCTGAAGAGGATGCCATCCAGACGGTCGAGTAGTTCGCCAAGGCGATCTGTCTCGAAGAAAGGAGGGATGATGAAGGGGATGCCTCCTGCCTTCAGCACCGACTGGTAGTAACCTTCAGCCAATGTGCAGGTCTCCTTGTCGTAGTTGCCTGTGATGCCAATGATGGGACGTGCATCCTTGGTGGGAAAGTCGCTGTTGATGCGCTGATAGGTGTCAAGCCAATTGTAACTGTCCATAATCTATTTTATTTTTTCTTCTTTTTCTTGAAATTCTCATAGAAGGGTTGTGACTCCACCTGTCCTTCAAAGAACTTTGCCCATTCGGCTGCGCCTTTAGGACCGCGTTCTGCCGTGTAGCCACGTTCCTCCCGCGAGGGTTTGGCAGCCGCACCACGAATGACTCCACTACCCTTCTTCGACTTCTTCTCATCATGCTGGAAGTCGTTACGGCCACGATGGCTGTCGCCTTTCCTGCCACCTCTTTCTCCACGATTGGTGCGTGCGCCTCTTACGGAACGGAAACCTTCTTCCTGTCGCCCATTTCCACCCTTCTTGGGGGCGCGCTGGCCTTCGGCTTGGTCGGTCACTTCCACATTCACTCTGCGACCATCGAAATCGCTGCCTTGAAGCACATTCAGAACGGTCTTTGTCTGCCCTTCCGGCACTTCGAAGAACGAGAAGTTCTGCATGAGGTCGATGCGTCCGAGGTCAATATGTGTGCCCTGTGCCACGCGGTTGATGAAGCCCATGAAGACTTTAGGATTGATGCCGTCTTTCTTGCCCAGATTGATGAAGAGGCGCGTATAGCCTGCCTCGGCCATGCGGGAACGTTCGCCACCACGACTACGGCGGTCGCTTCGGCTCCGCTTCTCTCCCATCCCGTTGGCCTTGTCGCTATGACGGTCGCCCTTCTCCGATGGCTGGATGATTTCAGGAGCATTCTTGTAGTAGTTGAGGAAGGTGTTGAACTCCATCGACACCATGCGCTTGATGAGGTCTTCCTTCTCCATCATGTCGAACTTGCGGTACACCTCAGGAAGGAACGGAGCGATTTCTTCTTCGTCCACTTCCACCTTCTCGATGTCGTCGATGACCTTATAGAGTTGCTTGGCGCAGATTTCCTGACCTGTCGGCAGGATGCCAGGCACAAATTTCTTCTGTATCTGCTGTTCGATGGCACGCACCTTTCCCTTCTCCTTCACGTGGATGATGGAGATGGAGGTGCCGGAACGACCTGCACGGCCTGTACGTCCCGAACGGTGGGTGTAACTCTCGATGTCGTCGGGCAAACCGTAGTTAATCACGTGGGTGAGTTCATCCACATCCAAACCACGGGCAGCCACGTCGGTGGCAACGAGCAGTTGCACACGGTGCTGGCGGAACTTCTGCATGGTGAGGTCACGTTGTGCCTGTGAGAGTTCACCGTGCAGGGATTCGGCGTTGTAGCCGTCCTTGATGAGTTTGTCGGCAATCTCCTGTGTCTCCATGCGGGTGCGACAGAAGATGATGGCGTATATCTCTGGATAGTAGTCGGCCACACGTTTCAGGGCATTGTACTTATCGCGGGCACTGACCATATAGTAGATGTGATTCACGTGTTCTGCACCTTCGTTGCGGCTACCCACCACGATTTCCTTGGCATCGTGCAGGTAATTCTTCGAGATGCGCTCTATCTCTTTGCTCATGGTGGCAGAGAAAAGGAGCGTGTTTCGCTCGGCTGGCACGCCTGCCAGGATGGTGTCGATGCTCTCAGAGAAGCCCATGTTGAGCATCTCGTCGGCCTCGTCGAGCACGACATTTTCCACAGTTCCAAGTTTCGCTACCTTGCGTTCCATCAAATCGACCAGTCGTCCGGGGGTGGCAACAATCACTTGTACTCCTTTTTTCAGGGCACGGATTTGTGGCTCAATGCTGGCACCGCCATACACGGCCAGCACGTGGAGCCCTTTGATATACTTGGAATAGTCTTTCAAATCGTCGGTGATTTGAAGACAGAGTTCGCGAGTGGGTGCCATGATGATGGCTTGGGTGTCGGTGCGACTGGTGTCAATCTTTTGCAGTACGGGTAAACCGTATGCGGCAGTCTTGCCTGTTCCCGTCTGAGCCAGTGCCACTACGTCGTTGTTGTGGCCGAGGAGGTAAGGTATCACTTTTTCCTGTACGGGCATGGGGGCCACGTAGCCCATCTCTTGGATGGCCTGGAGTATTTCGCCCGAAACACCCAGTTCTTCGAAAGTTGTGCCTGTCTTGGTGAAGGCATCCTCTATGGGTTGTTGTGGGTTCTCTGCGGGATTTTCCTGACTATTCAGATTTTCCGGGTTTTCTACAATTTCTTGTAACATTTCATTGTTTTCTTCCATAATTCTTTGCAAATTCTTTACTGATAGAGTTGTTGAAACTTTGACACACTTCAGCGGCAAAGGCGGTGCCGTGGGCAATGATACGATCCCATTGTGCCTCGCTGAGGGTGGGAAGGTCATCACGGTGTACGTTTTCGGTCATCAAACCGAAAATGATGCCTGCGTTGAAGTTGTCGCCTGCTCCAATAGTGGAGACGGTTTGTATTTTGTTGACTTTATACTGTTTGGTCACGCTGGGTGAGAAAAGGCTTATCTCGCCATCTGCATCGGTGCAGAGCATCTGCTGGCAATGGTACTTCACCTCTTGCTTGTACACCTTTTCGGGGTCGGTGAGACGGAACATGTTCTGAAAATCCTCGGTGGAGCCTCGCACGATGCTGGCGCAATCGAAGTTCTCCAAGATGGTGGAGTAGAGTTTGATGGCCTCGGATGCGTGAGAGGAACGGAAGTTGATGTCGTAGTAGATGAGTGCACCTTGCTGGGTGGCATAGTCGAGAAATTCTTTCACCTTGGTTCTCAATGCGGGGTTGAGCACGAAATAGGAGCCCATCATCACCAGGTCGTCTTTGTTCACTGCTGGCCATGCCACGTCGAGCCTTGCCTTGGGATAGTCTTTGTAGAAGGTGTATTCGGCATCGTTACGCTCGTTCAGATAGGCGAGCGAGATGGCGGTGCGTCCGTCTTCGTACATGCAGACGTGGGTGCTGTCAACACCATTTTCTTCCATGAATTGCTTGATGGTTCGACCGACGCGGTCATTTCCTGTCTCGGTAATCATGGTGGTGGGCAACCCCATGCGTCCCAGGGAGATGAGGCCGTTGAATGTGGAGCCTCCCGGCACGGCGACGGTGGGTTGTTCGTCCTTGAAAATGATGTCGAGAATGGTTTCTCCGATTCCAATTATTTTTCTCATTTGTTATCTGAAAATCAGGGTTGTTAAATTTTTTTCGTCGAATATCTCGCGTGCCACTTCCTGCAGGAGTTGTGGTGTCACTTTCTCCAGATGCTCGATGGTATCTTTCTGTCCCTCGAACTTGTTGTAGTGGAGGTACGCTTTGGCCATATCGAGGGCATAGTTCTCGAAGTTGTCGCATGCCACACCGATTTGCCCTTTCAACTGCTTCAGCGCTGCACGGAAGGAGCGTTCGGTGAGTGGCTCGTTCATCAGTTTGTCCAACTCCTTCCGCACGGTCTTCAGGCACTTCTGTACGTCCTCTGCATCGCATCCAAAGTAGATGGCCCATGTGGAGGTGTCGGTGTAGTTGGTCAGTGTGCTCTCTACGGTGTAAACCAATCCTTTTTGTTCTCTCAGTGCAACATTCAGCCGTGAGTTCATGCCTGGCCCACCGAGGATGTTGTTGAGGAAATAGAGGGCGATGCGCTTATCGTTCTTCGAGCCGTAGGCAGCCCTGCCTATCATCACGTGGGCTTGGTGGGTGCCACGCTCTTCTGTGAAGATGCCGGGGTGTGGTGTGAATGGCTCACTTGTTTCGGCACATTCAGCGTGTGTCGGTTCCGTTGGCATCTGGATACTCTTGAGGCATTTCCGCACCACTTTCTTCACCTGTTCAAATGCCACATTGCCGAAGAGGAAGAACACCATCTTCTCAGGGCGATAAAGCCGTTTGGTAAACTTCAATGCATCGGCCGACACAAACCCTCGTATGTTCTCTGCTGTGCCAAGAATGTCATGTCCGAGGCTGTTGCCTTCGTAGATGATATCCTCGAAGCGGTCGAAGATGAGGTCGGCAGGAGTATCGTTGTAACTCTCTATTTCGTCCACAATCACTTCACGCTCTTTGTCAATCTCGTGCTGTGGATAGGTGCTGTGAAACACGATGTCGAAGATGAGTTCCGCTGCCCGCTGGAAGTGCTCTTTCATGAAGGCAGCATACATCACCGTCTCTTCCTTGTTCGTGTAGGCGTTAAGGTCTCCCCCTACTGCTTCCATCCTGTTGATGATGTGCCACGCTTTTCGGTTGTTCGTTCCTTTGAACATCATGTGTTCGCAGAAGTGCGCCATTCCCTCCTCACCTGCTTTCTCATCGCGTGTTCCCGCATCGATGCTGATGCCGCAGTACGCCACGTTGGTTGGAGAAGGTATTTGTATCAACCGCAAACCATTCTCAAACTGGTATGTCTTCACCTCCTCGCCCATCATTCTTTGTGGTTTCATCCCTCTTTCGTCAATAAATGAGCAACCCAGCCAATCCGCACAAAAGAATCATGATGATGGGATGCACCTTATAAAGTCTTGTTCCCACAAATGCCAACAGGAAAATCGCCACACTCAACACAAACACAAACGGAGATTCAGACGGGTTGCCAAAGTTTTCTTTCGACATCAACATGATGGCTGCTGCCGCCAGAAGTCCCACAATGACGGGCTTCAGGGTGCCAAAGATGTTTGTCACCGCCTTTGAGTTGTGGTGCTTGATGAGGTATTGGCTGATGCTCACCATCAGGATGAAGGGAAGCCAAATCACGCTCAGCGAAGCCAGCACAGCACCTAAGATGGCTGCCCATGTGGGATAGCCAGCGTGAAGCACCGCCGTGTAGCCCGTATAGGTGGCGCAGTTGATGCCGATAGGACCGGGTGTTGATTGGCTGATGGCCACGATATCCGTGAATTCGTTGATGGTCATCCAATGATGCTTGTTCACCACTTCGTCCTGAATAAGTGATAGCATCGCATAGCCACCCCCAAAATTGAAGATGCCTATTTTGGAAAAAACGTAGAACAATTCTAAGAATATCATCGCTTCAAAAACTTCAATTTTTCAATTCTTCAACTCTTCACTTCTTCAATCTCCCATAAATGAATCCACCGATGCCAGCAGCCAGGATGCACCATATAGGCGACACCCCAAACGCTGCAATCAACACGACAGTCACCAAGGGAATCCACCAGTTGAACTTATTGAGTTTCGCCTTTTTCGCCATGCCGAAGCAAGGGGCGAGGATAAGTGCCACAACGCAGGGACGTACACCCATGAAGATTTTCTCCACGTACACGTTGTCTTTGAATGCCTGGAAGAAGATGGCAATGAGCAAGATGGCAATGATGGACGGCAATGCAGTGGCTAATGCCCCGACGATGCCACCCCTCACACCTTTCAGTTTCAGACCGATGTGCGAGGCCATGTCGATGGCAAAGAGGCCAGGAGTGCTCTGTGCCACCACCAGCGTGTCCATAAATTCCTCTTTGTCCAGCCAGTGTTTCTTGTCCACCACTTCCTTCTCCATGATTTGCACCATCGCATAGCCTCCCCCTAAGGTGAAACTACCAATCTTGGCAAACGTGAGAAAGATGTCTGTGTAGATGCCCATGCGTCGTTTGTTATTCTAGTTTTACCAGTGGCACTCGTCTCACCAGTTTTTCACTTCTTCTTTGCTTCCACCCACTTTCGTGCATTCACAAAGGCTTCCACCCATGGAGTCACTTCGTCACCCTTCCTGTCGGCAGGATAGTTGGCCTGCTGCCAAGGGAAGATGGCGCGCTCCAAGTGTGGCATCATGGCCAGATGACGACCATCAGCCGAGGCGATGCCAGCCACATCGTATGTGGAGCCGTTCGGGTTGCCTGGATAGCCAGAGTAGTTGTATTTAGCCACGATGTTGTAGTCCTTCTCAGCCTTTGGCAGACGGAAGTTGCCCTCTCCGTGAGCCACCCACAAACCGAGTTTGCTGCCGCTCAACGAGCCGAACATCACGGATTTGTTCTCAGGAATCTGCAAGGTGACGAACTCACTCTCGAACTTGTGGCTGATGTTGTGCAGCATCTGTGCATAATCCTTTGCATCGGTCACAGCGTGGTTATGATTGAGGAGACCGAGTTCCACCATCAACTGGCAACCGTTGCAGATGCCCAGTGAAAGCGTGTCCTCACGAGCATAGAATGCGTCGAGTGCAGCCTTGGCTTTGGGGTTGAAGAGGAAGGCGCCTGCCCATCCCTTCGCACTGCCGAGCACGTCGGAGTTGGAGAAACCGCCGCAGAACACAATCATGTTGACGTCTTCCAGCGTCTCGCGACCGCTTACGAGGTCGGTCATCATCACGTCCTTCACGTCGAAGCCTGCCAGATAGAGCGAGTAAGCCATTTCGCGCTCGCCGTTCGTGCCCTTCTCGCGGATGATGGCCGCCTTGATGCCTGTACGCTCACGGCGGTCGGCGCTGATGCCGTACTGTTCCATCTTACCTGTGAAGGAAGCGGGGAATTGATGTTCGATGGGTTGGTTCTTATAGTTCTCGAAACGCTCCTTGGCCGTACCGTTGAACGACTGCTTGGTGTCGAGACGGTAAGAAGTGCTGTACCAGATGTCGCGCAGTTTGTCGATGTCGAAGTAGCGGTTGCGTCCACCTTTCTTCACCACAATCTGTCGTTCTTCAATGGGCTGACCGATTTCGACGAAGCCCACACCTGCCTTGTTCAGCAAGAACTCCACCTCACGTTTGTCAGCGTTCTTCACCTGAATGATGACGCCGGGGTTCTCGGCGAACAGCAGTTTCACAGGGTCGTTCTCCACGATGCCGTTGAGATTGACCTTGATGCCGCCCTTCTGGTTGGCGAACGTCATCTCCAGGAGTGTCGTAATCAAACCGCCGGCGCTGATGTCGTGACCAGCCAGGAGAAGTCCCTCCTTCACCAGTTCCTGCACAGCCAGGAAGGCATCGCGGAAATACTCAGGATTCTTCACCGTTGGCACATCGCTGCCCACTTTGCCGAGGCTCTGTGCAAAAGCGGAACCGCCCAACTTGAGGGTGTCGAATGAGAAGTCGATGTGATAGAGGGTTGTTTCCTTATCGTTGACCAGCACAGGGCTGACCACTTTCTTCACGTCAGACACCTCACCGCCCGATGACACAATCACCGTTCCCGGAGAGATAATCTTGCTTCCATCGGGATACTTCTGGGTCATGGAGAGAGAGTCCTTACCCGTTGGAACATTCACCTGCAAGGCACAGCAGAAGTCGCTCAATGCCTGCACTCCCTCGTAGAGACGTGCATCCTCACCCTTCTGCGAGCGGCAAGGCCACATCCAGTTGGCAGACAGGCTCACAGAGTCAAGACCTTCTGCCAGAGGTGCCCAAACAAGGTTGGTCAATGATTCGGCGACGGAGAGCACAGAACCCGCTTTCGGGTCAGCCAGACCTGCCTGTGGAGCATGTCCGATGGCTGTAGCGATACCCTTCTCGCCGCGATAATCCAATGCCACAACGCCGCAGTCGCTCAATGGCAACTGAATCTCGCCCTGACATTGCTGGCGGGCAATCTTACCGGTCACGGAGCGGTCCACCTTGTTGGTCAACCAGTCCTTGCAAGCCACAGCCTCCAGTTGCAGCACGTTCTCCAGATAAGATTCTATCTCTTTGTAGGAATAAGTCACATCCTCATACTTCCTCACCACGGTTTCATCACGCATGTAGGTCTTGGGCGAGTGGCCGAACATCTGCGCCACATCCAAGTCGAACGGACGCACACCGTCACCCTGCTGGAAGGCAAAGTGAGCGTCGCCGGTGGTTTCACCCACCACATACAGCGGCGCACGTTCGCGTTCGGCAATCTGACGCACGTGTTCGATATGCTTTTCGTCAATCAGCAAGCCCATGCGCTCCTGGCTCTCGTTGGCGATAATCTCTTTGGAAGACAAGGTTTGGTCGCCAATGGGCAACTTCGTCATGTCGATGAGGCCACCACATTCTTCCACCAATTCAGAGAGACAGTTGACGTGTCCGGCTGAGCCGTGATCGTGGATGCTCACCACAGGGTTGACATCCTCTTCGCACAAGGCGCGAACGAGGTTGTTGGCACGTTTCTGCATCTCTGGGTTGGCACGCTGAACGGCGTTCAACTCGATGCCCGACGAGTAGCGACCCGTGTCCACAGAAGAGACGGAACCGCCACCAAGACCGATGCGGTAGTTGTCGCCACCGACCACCACAATCTTGTTGCCCTTTTCAGGCGTACCTTTCAGGCAGTCGCGCTTGGTGCCGTAACCCACACCGCCTGCCAGCATGATGACTTTGTCGTAGCCGTATTCTTCGGTGGTGTCGCCCTGCTGTTCGGCATGCTCGAATGTCAGCACAGAACCGCAGATGAGCGGTTGGCCGAACTTATTGCCAAAGTCAGAAGCACCGTTCGATGCCTTGATGAGAATTTGTTCTGGTGTCTGATACAGCCACTGACGGATAGGAAGAATCTCTTCCCAGGGACGGATGTCGCCCGCTTTGTCCGACTTTGTCCACTTCGGATAACTGTGTGGCTGGCTGGGTGCAACACCGTTGCGTGGGTAGCTGGTCATATACACAGCAGTACCTGCAATCGGCCAAGAGCCGACACCACCGCCCATACGGTCGCGGATTTCACCGCCGGTACCCGTTGCGGCGCCGTTGAATGGCTCCACAGTCGTTGGGAAGTTGTGCGTTTCGGCCTTCAGCGAGATGACCGACTCGATGTCCTTCACCTCAAAGTAATCGCTCGTCGAGTGGTCGGCAGGAGCGAACTGCTCCACCACGGGGCCTTGGCTGAACGCCACATTGTCCTTGTATGCTGAGAGAATCTTGTTGGGGTTCTCCTGTGTGGTCTTCTTAATCATCTGGAAGAGCGAACTCTCCTTCTCCTTGCCGTCGATGATGAAGGTGCCGCCGAAAATCTTGTGGCGGCAGTGCTCGGAGTTAATCTGCGCGAAACCGAACACCTCAGAGTCGGTCAACTTTCTGCCCAACTGGCCTTCCACCTTGTGCAGATATTCGATTTCCTCAGGAGAGAGTGCAAGGCCTTCCTGCTCGTTATACTCCTCCAGGTTCTCAATATGCAGAATGGGTGCAGGCTCGATGTTCACCGTGAAGATGTCCTGGTTCAGCCCCTTGTACATGCGTTGCAGCATGGGGTCGTGTTCGGCATCCTCGTTGTCCACCGGGAAATATTCCTCGATGCGCTGCACACCCGTGATGGCCATGTTCTGTGTAATCTCCACAGCGTTGGTGCTCCAAGGCGTAATCATCTCTCGGCGTGGGCCGACAAAAAATCCCTGTAAATTGTTCTCGTCTTCGGGTTGGGCTTCGCCATACAGCCAGCAAAGCTCCTTGGTTTCATCAGCTGAGAGCTCGTGATTCACCTGCGTGGCAATCACACTCTGGGCTGGTGTTCTGAAAAAGTAAATCATAAAGTTACGAATGTAAAATTTCCTGCAAAGGTACGACTTTTTCTTCGAAAACCCACCACAAAACCCTGTGAACTTACATTATTTCGCGAAAAAACACGCTTACCCTTCCTCATTTGTTATTTCGACACTTCCACTGCCACCCTTTCGACACTTCCACTGCCTCTTTTTCGATGCTTCCACAGCCTCAAAAACGGTGTGACTCACACCGCCACCCCCGGTCTGAGTCACACCGACCCCCTCGGTCTGAGTCACACCGCCAAAGAGGCAGTGGAAGCATCGTCCAGGTGGTTCTGCAACAGAGGAAAGGGTGGCAGTGGAAGTGGAGGTGCGGAGGAGGTGTTTCTTTCCCCCTCCCGATAGGCGAAAAAGTGATTTTGTGGGTGTGTTTTCCCATTCTTTCCAAAATATTCCGTACCTTTGCAGCCGATTTTATCATGTTACCAAGTAGAATTCTCCCCCACAAACATTCTACTCCTCCCGTTTCAGGGGAGGCGGGGGAAGGGTCTTTATGGCTTTGAAAGCAGGTATTGTGGGTTTGCCAAACGTGGGCAAGTCAACACTTTTCAATTGTTTGTCGAGCGCAAAGGCGCAGGCGGCAAACTTTCCTTTTTGTACGATTGACGCGCAACTCGGACAGGTGAGTGTGCCTGACGAGCGACTGACGAAACTGGCTGAACTGGTGCATCCGGGCAGGATTGTGCCGGCCGTGTGCGACATTGTCGATATAGCAGGTCTGGTGAAGGGAGCCAGCCAGGGCGAAGGTCTTGGCAATCAGTTCTTGGGCAACATCCGCGAATGCGATGCCATCATTCACGTGCTGCGCTGCTTCGACAACGGAAACATTGTGCATGTGGATGGCTCGGTTGACCCTGTGAGGGATAAGGAAATCATCGACACGGAGTTGCAGTTGAAAGACCTCGAAACGGTGGAGGCCCGCATCAAGAAGACGGAGAAGTTGGCCAACGTCGGTCACGACAAGAACGCCAAAGTGGAATACGGCTTGCTGCTGCGCTATAAGGAGGCTCTGGAGAAGGGGCTCTCGGCCCGCACCGTAGTGCCTGAAAATGAGGAAGAAGTGCAGGCGGCCAAGAACATGTTCCTGCTCACCACCAAGCCCGTGCTGTATGTGTGCAATGTGGACGATGCAAGCGCGAAGACGGGCAATGCCTACGTGGACAGCGTGCGCGAAGCCATCAAGGGTGAGGAGGCGGAACTCATCATCATCAGCGCCCAAACCGAAGCGGACATCGCCGAACTGGAGAGTTACGAGGAGAAGCAGATGTTCCTCGAGGACATGGGCCTTGAGGAAAGCGGCTGCAACCGACTGATTAAGGCGATTTACGCGCTGCTGAACCTGCAGACCTTCATCACCGCAGGCGAGATGGAGGTGAAGGCGTGGACATTCCGCAAGGGATGGAAGGCTCCGCAATGCGCAGGCGTCATTCACACCGACTTCGAGAAAGGCTTTATCCGCGCCGAGGTCATCAAGTATGAGGACTACATCAAGTATGGCAGCGAAGCAGCCGTGAGAGAAGCCGGCAAATTGGGTGTGGAAGGTAAGGATTATGTGGTGCAGGACGGCGACATCATGCACTTTAGGTTTAATGTATAAACATGACTGCTTTATTTATTGATTGGCAGCCTTCTGTGGAGGCTTTCTCGCTGGGGTCTTTCAGCGTGCGGTGGTACTCGCTGCTGTGGTGCATTGGCCTGTTGTTTTCCTATCTGGTGGCTCAGCGCATCTTCAAGCAGATGAAGGTCGCTGACGAGAAGTTTGAGCCGATGTTCTTCTATTGCTTCATCGGCATCCTCATAGGCGCGCGATTGGGTCATTGCATCTTCTACGAACCCAGTTACTACCTGACCAGCGGGAAGGGTTTCATCGAGATGCTCATCCCCTTTCACCAGATGGCCGATGGGTCGTGGAAATTCACTGGATATGAGGGTTTGGCTTCTCACGGCGGCACCATAGGCCTCATCATCGCGATGGTGCTTTATTGGAAAAAAGTGAAGTTAAGCCCCTGGTTCGTGCTGGATGTGCTTGCGTTGGCCACGCCCATTGCTGCTTGCTGCATCCGTCTGGGCAACTTGATGAACTCGGAGATTCTGGGCAATGTGACGGATGTGCCTTGGGCATTCATCTTCCACAGCGGCGAGTCGTTGGTGGACGGCGTGAACGTGCCTCGCCACCCGGCACAACTCTACGAAGCCATCGCCTACCTGATATTTTTCGTTGCAGGAGCGACGATTTACTGGCGGTGGTACAAGGGCAAGGGTGCCGACGAAAAGTCGCCCACAGCGGTCGGAACGGGCTTTTATTTCGGTTTCTGCCTCGCCACCATCTTCACCTTCCGTTTCTTCATCGAGTTTCTGAAGAAAGAACAAGTGGATTTTGAGCAGGGGATGCCTTTAGACATGGGACAACTCCTCAGCATCCCGTTCGTGATATTGGGAACATGGTGCATGATACGGGCAAAGAAAAAGGCGGCAAATTGATTGCCGCCTTTCTTTTTGTTGAGTTATTCTAGTCACCTTTATCGAGTTATTCTAGTCACCCTATCCTATCTAGTTCATCTAGCCTTATAACGCCTCCAGCATCCGCTTCAGCACCACCGTAGCCGAAATCTCGCGGTTGGCGGCTTCAGGGATGACGATGGAGGTGGGAGCCTCAATCACATCATCCGTCACAATCATGTTGCGGCGAACGGGCAGGCAATGCATGAAGAATGCGTTGTTGGTCGCTGCCATCTGACGGTCAGAAACGGTCCAATCAGCATAATCGTGATAGTCGCCCAGCACTTTTCCGTAATCTTCAGGACGCGTCACACCGGGGCAACTCCAATTCTTGGCATAGATGAAGTCGGCACCCTCGAAGGCTTTCATCTGGTCATACTCCACCTTGGCATCGCCCACAAACTGCGGGTCGAGTTCATATCCCTCAGGATGTGTGACCACGAAATCAACATCGGCAGCATTCATCCACTCGGCAAAGGAGTTGGGCACTGCCTGCGGGAGTGCTCTGGGATGTGGAGCCCATGAGAGCACCACCTTCGGACGACGGTTGGGAGTGCGCTGGATGGCTTTGCCGCCAAAGAGTGGGTTTGGCTCAATGAGCGTCCTGTCCTTGTACTCCTCGATGGTGATGAGGTCGGCAAATGCCTGCAAGGGGTGTACTGTGGCACTCTCCATGAAGAAGACAGGTCGGCCGCTATATTGGATGAACTGCTGGAGAATCTTCTCTTCGTAGTCATCCTTGCGAGATTCGAAACGGGCAAAGGAACGCACACCGATGATGTCGCAGTAGCATCCCATCACGGGAATGGCTTCCAAGAGATGCTCACTCTTGTCGCCTTCCATGATAACACCACGTTCGGTTTCCAGTTTCCAGGCACCTTGGTTCACATCGAGCACAATGACGTTCATGCCGAGGTTGAGGGCTGCCTTCTGTGTGGATAGACGGGTGCGGAGGGAATTGTTGAAGAAAATGAGCATGGCAGTTTTGTTCTTGCCAAGCGATTGGTACTTATAGCGGTCGGCCTTGATTTCGAAAGCCTCGTCAAGAGCCTTGCGAAGGTCGCCAATGTCTGATACGTGCTGGAAAATTCTCATAATAAAAGACCCCTTCTGCCTTGCAGGCATCTCCCCCTCTATGGGGAGAGCCGTCCGGCTTGTTTGTCAAGTGGGGGTAACTTGCTTTTTATGTTAATACTATTACTTTTTGTACTATTGTTTTTGTACTATTGCTTAACACCCCGCATGGTTCTCCCCATAGAGGGGGAGATGTCCGATAGGACAGAGGGGGTCTTCTAGTGCTTTATTCTCTTCCCTTTCCATGATTTCACGTTCACCCGGGCCTTTGTCGTTGATGCCGCAGAGGTGGAGAATGCCGTGGATGATGACACGGTGGAGTTCCTCCTCATAAGCGGTGCCTTGTTGTTCAGCGTTGCTGCGTACAGTGTCGAGGCTGATGAAGAGGTCGCCGGAGATGGTGTCCTTGCGGCCAGTGAGAAATTCATCATCGCAATAGTCGAAAGTGATGATGTCAGTATAGTAATCGTGTTGGAGATACTGACGGTTCACTTCCAGAATTTTCTCGTCATTGCAGAAGATGTAACCGATATCCCCCACCCTTTTACCATAGGTGGCGGCTACGGCCTTAATCCATGCATTGGTGTCGCGGCGTCGGATAGAAGGCATCTTGACGCCATCGGTGGTATATGTAATCATGAGTTGATCGGAACTTAGTTGGAATGGATGCCTTGGAAGAGGTTTTCGTCCTTGAGTGCCTCGAGTCCTTTTACATAGATTTCGTTCGTCGGGTTGATGATTTCGAAATATTCGGACATGTCGAAGAGGTCGCGGGCGATGAGTGCCTTGAGTTGTACCTGCAGCATAGGCATTGAAGCCTGGAAGTCGGAGTCGGTGTACTCGATTTTCTGCTCTTTGGCCTTGGCTACAAGGATGTCAATTAGGTCTTGCGGCACCGTGAACTCGTTTCTGAAGCGTTCGAAACCCGTGCGCAAGTCTGCAGGGTTATACATCTTGTTGTCGATTTGGCGTGTTTTGGCCTTGCGATAAGTCGCCACGTCGTATGTTTTGTCGAGCTGTTTGCGATGGCGGTCAATCCATGTGAGGACGGAAGTGTTGATGCAACTTTTGGCAGCCATCTCGCGATGCAGACGGGTGTAGCGGGTTGTGTCGAGTGGCACATAGACATCGGGCATGATGCCTCCGCCGCCATAGACGGTACGTCCTCCCACGGTGGTGTATTTGAGTGAATCGGGGAAATGGATGCTGTCGGCGCTGGTCAGTTCACCGCTGTTCAGGCGGTCAAGCATATCCATGTCGTAACTCTTTCTGTCGCCTTTCACGTAGGGCTTCTGGAAACAACGTCCTACAGGGCTGTAGTAATGTGCCACAGTCAGGCGGATGAGAGAGCCGTCGGGCAGGTCGATAGGTCGTTGCACAAGACCTTTTGCAAAGGTACGTCGACCTACGATGATGCCTCGGTCGTTGTCTTGCAAGGCTCCTGAGAGGATTTCAGCGGCTGAGGCGGTGTAGCCATCGACAAGGATGACCACCTTGTTGATGTTCATCTTGCCCTTTTCTGCGTGGTATTCGTGTCTTCCCACTTTGCGCCCCTCGGTATAGACAATCATCTCGCCATTGTCGAGGAACTCATTGGACAAGTCCACCGCTGCTTGCAGGTAGCCGCCACCATTGCCCTGCAGGTCGATAATAAGGTCTTTCATGCCTTCCGGCAACAGTCGAGTCACCGCCTTGATGAACTCGGCGTTGGTGGTGGCGCCAAAACTGCTGATGCGGACGTATCCAGTGGTGGGATCGACCATGTAGGCAGCGTCGATGGTATAGACAGGAATCTTATCACGTGTGACCGTGAACTTTTGTATCCCTTTCACGCCTCGACGGATGATGCCAAGGTTCACTTTGGTTCCCTTGGGGCCGCGGAGCCGCTTCATGATATCTTCTTTCGACATCTTCACACCTGCGATGGCAGAGTCGTTCACCGACACAATCATGTCGCCTGCCAGAATGCCGACCTTTTCGGAAGGACCGCCGCTGACGGGTTGTATGACGACCAACGTGTCTTCGTTCATGTTGAACTGTACACCAATGCCTTCGAAAGAGCCTGTGAGTGGTTCGTTCAGTGCCTGCACCTCTTTGGCGGGTGTGTAGGTGGAGTGTGGGTCAAGTTCTTTCAGCATGCCGCGTATGGCATCTTCTGTCATCTTTTCCATGTCCACTTCGTCCACATAGAGTTGGCTGATGGTGCCTTGGGCGAATACCATCTTGCGAATCTGCATGTCCAGTGCGTTGTTCTTCTGCTGCGCCAGGAGTGGCACCGATACCAAGAGCATCAGTGCAGTGGCGAGTGTCTTTGTGTGATGTGTTGTCATTTTTATCTTCATGGGAGAAAATCTTTTACGTCTTGATGATAAGTGATCAGTTCACGCACGATGCTTGAACTGACACATGAGTATTTTGGATCGGTGAAGAGCAGTACGGTCTCTATGCCTGTGAGGCGGTGGTTCACTTCAGCTATATCTCTTTCAAACTCGAAGTCTTTCACGCTTCTCACTCCTCTCAACAGGAAACTTGCCCCTACCCTCTTGGCGAAGTCGGTGGTCAATCCAGTGTAGGTCTCCACACGTACTCGTGGCTCGTTTTGATAGATTTTCCGGATGGCTTCTTGCCGTTCTTCGAGCGAGAACATGTACTTCTTCTCGTGGTTGATGCCGATGGCCACAATCACTTCATCGGCCACGCTTTCGAGCGCGCGGTCGACAATGTTCTGATGTCCAATGGTGAATGGGTCGAAACTACCGGCAAATAAGGCAATTTTAAGACCCTTCCCCTGCCCTCCCTGAATGGAGGGAGCATTTACTTTGTTCATATTTCTTTATTCCGTTTCGGAGATACCACTCTCTCCCTCCGTAGAGGGTGAGGAGAGGCTCTCTTCTTCTTCCTCGGGCTTGTCTTCCTCGATGACCAGATTGTTGATGATGAAGTTCTGGCGCTGCATGGTGTTTTTGCCCATGTAGTATTCGAGCAGTTCCTTCACTTGGTCGGTCTTGCGCAGCGTGACAGATTCCAGCCGCATGTCAGGGCCGATGAAGTTCTTGAATTCGTCGGGGGAAATCTCGCCCAGTCCTTTGAATCGTGTGATTTCTGGGTCAGGACCCAACATCTCGATGGCTTTCTGGCGTTCTTCATCGCTGTAGCAATACATGGTGATGAAGTCGCTCTTGTTGTCGGGATGCTCTTCCATGTATTTTTCGAGCACCGCTTTCTTGATGCGTTTCTTTCGGTTTCTCACACGGAAGAGCGGCGTCTGGAGGATATAAACGTGTCCTGTCCTGACCAGTTCGGGGAAGAACTGGAGAAAGAAGGTGATCATCAGCAGTCGGATGTGCATGCCGTCCACATCGGCATCGGTGGCCACGATGACTTTGTTGTATCGCAATCCGTCAATGCCATCCTCTATGTTAAGGGCGGCTTGCAGCAGGTTGAACTCCTCGTTTTCATACACCACCTTTTTCGTCAATCCATACGAGTTCAGCGGCTTTCCTCGCAATGAGAAGACGGCTTGGGTCATCACATCGCGGCTCTTCGTGATGCTTCCGCTGGCGGAGTCACCCTCGGTGATGAAGATGGAACTATCTTCCTTCAGGTTGCCCTTGACATCGTTGAGGTGTATTTTGCAATCGCGCAGTTTGCGGTTGTGCAGGTTGGCTTTCTTCGCACGTTCGCGTGCCAGTTTCGTCACACCTGCAATCGCTTTCCTGTCCCGTTCGTTGTCTTTGATTTTCTCCTCAATGATTTCGGCCACATCCAGGTTCTTATGCAGGAAGTTGTCCACTTCGGTCTTGATGAAGTCTCCCACGAACTTGTTCACGCTGATGCCGCCGTTTGGCTCCATCGTGAGAGAACCCAACTTAATCTTTGTCTGCGATTCAAACTGCGGCTCCTGCACGTTGATGGCAATCGCCGCGATGATGCCCGAACGGATGTCGCTGTACTCATAGTTCTTCCCGTAGAACTCTTTGATGGTGCGGGCGATGTGCTCCTTGAATGCGCTCTGATGTGTACCGCCTTGGATGGTGTGCTGACCATTCACGAACGAGTGGTACTCTTCGCCATACTGCTGATTCGTGTGGGTGAACGCAATCTCGATATCGTCACCCTTCAGATGGACGATGTCGTAGAGCGGTGTGGCATCCATCGTGTCCTTCAAGAGGTCTTTAAGACCGTTGCGGCTCACAATGCGGCTTCCGTTATAGTAAATCTCCAGGCCTGTATTCAGATAAGTGTAGTTGCGCAGCATGTTGCTCACAAACTCGTCCTGGAACTTGTAGTTGAGGAACAGCGAGTCATCGGGCTGGAAGAAGATGTAGGTACCATTCTCCTCGGTAGTGTCCTCCGTCTGGTCGTCCACCAGTTTTCCTTTCTCAAACACAGCCTTGCGCACTACCCCATCGCGGTAACTTCTCACCTCAAAATGGTTCGACAATGCATTTACGGCTTTTGTACCCACACCATTCAAGCCGATGGACTTCTGGAACGCCTTCGAGTCATATTTGCCACCCGTATTCAGGATGCTCACCGCTTCAATCATCTTGCCTTGAGGGATGCCGCGCCCATAGTCGCGCACCGTCACGCACAGATTGTCTTTCACCTCCACCTCGATGCGCTTTCCCGCCTGCATCTTAAACTCGTCGATACTGTTGTCGATGATTTCCTTCAGCAGCACATAAATGCCGTCCTCCGCATGGCTTCCATCACCCAGTCGGCCGATGTACATACCAGGGCGCAGGCGGATGTGTTCTACACCCGTCAGCGTGATGATGTTAGCATCATCATAATTATTTTCTGGGGTATTGTAATTCAGGTTCAGCTCTTCCATTGTTTCCTGCGATAGCCTATTGATCACTTATCACTTTTCTCAGTTCCCTTTCCACTGCCAATGCTTTTCTTATAGCACCTTCTCCGTTTGTGCTGCCGCCTTTCAAAATAAATCCACTGCTGCTGCACCTTGTCGTTCGATTCCAGTTCAGGATTCGTCTCCACATAATCATAACCCTCGCTGATGTAGATGGGAACAAGGTCGTAGAACAGCAGCGAGTTGACTCCCTTCCCCTGATATTCAGGCAGAACGCCCACCAGCATCAAATCCAGAATCTTAGGCCTACAGAATTTCAAAGCCTTCAACAGATGCCACCATCCGAAAGGAGTCAACTTTCCTTTCGCCTTTTGCAGCGCCTCCGACATCGATGGCATAGAGATGCCCACCGCAACCAATCTGCCGTTTGCCTCCGTGATGAGGCTCACCATCTTCAAATCCAACACAGGCAGGTACATCTTCACATATTGGTCTATCTGCTTCTGGCTCAGTTCGCTATATCCGAACAGCGGCTTGAATGCCTCATTGATCACGCTGAAAATCTCCTGCCCATAATCGTTCGCAATCTTCTTCGCCGATGTGTACTTCTTGATGCGCAGGTCGTACTTCTTCATCACAATCTCCGCCACACGCTTCAACCTGTCAGGCAACCCCTGCTCCTTCGGCACCACCATCTTCATCTCAATCCAGTCAGCATCCTTCTCAAAACCAAGTCTTTCCACATGCCTCTGGTAGTAAGGATAATTGTAAATGGTCGCCATCGTCGACAACTCATCGAAGCCCTCAATCAGCATGCCCTCGGCATCCATATCGGTGAAGCCCAAGGGTCCCTGAATCGTGTCCATGCCACGCTCTCTACCCCACTCTTCCACCGTCTTCAGCAACGCCTCGCTCACTTCCTCATCATCCACAAAGTCAATCCATCCGAAGCGCACATTCTTCAGGTTCCACGTCTTGTTGGCCTTCTTGTTGATGATGGCTGCCACGCGCCCCACCAACTTATCTTCCTTATAAGCAAGAAAATAAGCTGCCTCGCAAAACTCCATTGCTGCATTCTTCTCAGAGAACGTGTTGAGCATATCCTCATAGAGGTCAGGCACAGAATACGGGTTATCCTTATAGAGTTCATAGTTGAAGCGGATGAACTTCTTCAGTTCCTTTTTCGTCTCAACCTTCTTAATTGTTACCATGAGTTCACAAAATTTTTGGCAAAGATACAACTTTTTCCGCTTTCTTCACACTCCTGCGGCTTAATATTAACGATTTTTACGGCTTATGCACGCTATAATCTGCTACTCATAGCCCATCAAGCCATCTTTTACGCCGTTGCCACCGATACGAAACCGACACTCACACAAAACACTCCCTTCCACAGCCTCAAAAACGGTGTGAGTCACACCGCCACCCCCGGTCTGAGTCACACCGACCCCCTCGGTCTGAGTCACACCGCCAACGAGGCTGTGGAAGGTCTATTGTTTGAGTTGTAAAATAGAGAAAACAGGAAGATGGTCGCTGAGGCCACCCTGATAGATGGGGCCGAGATAGGTGCGATGTGGTTTGTTTCCTCCGTTGGTGGCATCTGGTTCTGTGAGGAAGGGTAGGGCGAGGATGCGCGTTTCTTGGTGAGAAAGGGTGGTGGTGTGGGTGAGAATATGGTCAAGGGTGGACCATTCGCCTTGATATTTGTAAGTACCTGGTTGTAAGCGTGCTGTGCGGTCGACGAGATGATGGCTGCGGGTGAGCAATTTGAGTTGAGGAGAGTTGGTTTCGGCATTGAAATCGCCCATGAGGATGAGGTTGGGGTGATGTCTCACCGCGCGTACAGAATCCACGTGGGCTTGTACTTGCTGACAGATGCGCATGCTCAGTTTCTGTGCCTCTCCGCCGCCTCGTTTCGAGGGGAGATGAAGCACATAGACATCAAGGGTGTCGCCTCCCTTGATGGTGCCGGCCACATGCAGGATATCTCTTGTCTTTTGTTTCTGAATGGATGGCTTAACGCTCTGAATTTCTACGGGATGGAAGGTGAAAGGAGAGTAGAGTAGGGCGACATCAATGCCTCGGTCATCCTCGGAATGGGTCATCACATATTGGTAACCTAATTGTTTCAAGGGGGTGTTTTGGGTGAGGTATCTCATCACGGTGTCGTTCTCCACTTCGCAAAGTCCCACAAGGTCAACGGGTCGTTTCTCATCGGCAGCCGCAATCACCTTGCTGATGCCCTTTAACTTCTTGAAGAGACGGAATTTGCTCCATTTCCGTTCGCCACCAGCACAATACTCATAGTCGTTTTTCCCTTCGTCGTGAATGGTGTCGAAGGCGTTTTCGATATTGTAGGACATGCAAGTGAAAACCTCTTGCGCCTGCGCTGCATGCGCGTACATAGTCAATAAAATCAGACCTATGACAGCCTTTCGATGCATACAAAAATCCGTTAAATCGGTGTAATCTGTGGTTCTGAAAGAATCAAAGAATCTTAGTGTGCCTCCAGCCAGTTGGTTCCCCATCCGCAGTCGGCCACGAGGGGAACAGATAGTTTGATGGCATTTTGCATCTCATTGATAACCAATGCCTGCAACTGCTCTTTCTCCTCGGGAACTACGGAGAAGTTGAGTTCGTCGTGCACTTGCAGAATCATCTTCGAGCGGAGCCCTTCTTCACGCATCCGTCGGTCGATGTTAATCATGGCCACTTTGATGATGTCGGCAGCCGTTCCTTGGATGGGTGCGTTGATGGCGTTTCGTTCGGCATAGCCGCGCACGACGGCGTTTCTGGAGTTGATGTCGGGCAGTTGGCATCGGCGGCCTAAAAGTGTCTCTGTGTAGCCCAGTTCACGAGCCTTTTCGATGCTCTTGTCCATGTATTGTTTCACACCCGGATAGGTGGCAAAATAGTCGTCAATGAGTTGTCGGGCTTCCCCTCGGCTCACCTCCATGCGTTCGGCGAGGCCGAAGGCGGAGATGCCGTAGATGATGCCGAAGTTGGCGGTTTTGGCTTTTCTTCTCATGGTGCTGGTCACATCGTGGATGTCCACCTTGAAGATTTTAGCCGCTGTGGCTTGGTGGATGTCGTGCCCGGAGTTGAAGTCTTCGAGCATGTTTTTATCTTGGCTCAGATGGGCCATGAGACGCAGTTCTATCTGGCTGTAGTCGGCAGAGAAGAAGAGGTCTCCATCGTCGGGAATGAAGGCTTTGCGCACCTCCTTGCCGTTCTCGTCGCGGATAGGGATGTTTTGCAAATTAGGGTTGCTGCTGGAGAGTCTTCCAGTTGCTGTAACCGCCTGATTGTAAGATGTGTGTATGTGTCCCGTCCGTGGATTGACGAGTTGGGGTAGGGCATCAATGTAGGTGCTCAACAACTTCTTGTACCCACGGTATTCGAGGATTTGCTCCACCACCGGATGCTTGCTTTTCAGAGAGAGCAGGGTGGCTTCGTCAGTCACATATTGCCCTTTCTTTGTCTTCTTCGGTTTTGAGTCAATCTTGAGTTGGTCGAAGAGGAGTTCGCCAATCTGTTTTGGGGAACTGATGTTGAGTTCCTGTCCTGCCACTTCGCGGATGTCTCTTTCGATGGCTTCCATGCGCTCTGTGAACACGCGGGAGGTCTCAGCCAATGATGCTTCGTCGATTTTGGCACCATTCATCTCCATCCTTGCCAACACAGGCACCAACGGCATTTCCACTTCGTCGAAAAGATGGAAAAGTCCTTTTTCGTGCAGTTCTTTCTCGAGGAGATTCTTCAGTTTCAGCGTCACATCGGCATCCTCGGCTGCGTATTCATACACCTCTTTTGGGGAGAGTTCCCGCATCGACCGTTGTTTCTTGCCCGACCCGATGAGGGAGTCAATGTGGATGGTGAGGTACTTCAAGTACACCTCGGCCAGATAATCCATGCCGTGACGCAACTCTGGTGCAATAATATAATGTGCAATCATCGTGTCGAACATTTTGCCGGCAAGGTGGATGCCGTAGTTGGCCAACACCATCATGTCGTACTTGATGTTTTGTCCCACCTTCACAATTTTTTCCGATTCATACACCTCCTTGAATGCGTTAACAATTTTTAAGGCTTTTTCGAAATCATTGCCCGACCACTCCTCATGATTTGGCACAGGCACATAAAATGCCTCGCCTTCAAGCACGGAGAAGCTCAATCCGACCAATTTTGCTGACATCGCATCCACAGAAGTCGTTTCCGTGTCTAAACTGATAAAGTCGAAAGTCAATAATTTTGCAGATAATTTCTTTATTCCTTCCTCCGAATCAACGAGTTGATAATTGTGGGGTGTGTTGCTCAAGTCGTTGAGATTCGAGAAAAATAAGTCACCTTGCCCCGTGTCCGCAAATTCGGGCTTCTCAGGGGCTTGAGAAGAGGGGTTTGGAGTGGGTGAAACAGGTTCGCCGAAGAGGTCGCCGCTGAAAAGGTCGCCTTGTTGAGGCTTTGCCTTCTTTCCGCTTGTTGGACTTGAAAGGGTGAGAGAGGGTGCTCCATTTTCAGTACCGCCAAACTTGCGTTTGCTCAAAGTGCGGAACTCCAATCGTTCGAAAATCTCTTTGAGTGCCATTTCATCGACCGGTTCCCGTTTCAGGCTGTTGAGGTCGAGGGTGATGGGCACATCGGTTTTGATGGTTGCCAGGAACTTCGACATCTTGATGTCTTCCACATGCTCTTCCACCTTCTTCTTCATGGCACCCTTCAATTGTTCCGTGTTGGCCAGAAGTTCTTCGATGCTACCGAACTCGTTGATGAGTTTCACAGCGGTCTTTTCGCCCACACCAGGACATCCGGGATAGTTATCCGACGAGTCGCCCATCAGCCCCAAAAGGTCAATGACTTGCTTCACGTCGTTGATGCCGTATTTCGCTTTTACTTCCTCCTCGCCCAAAATGTCGAAACCACCGTCAAATCGGGGTTTGTACATCTTCACGTTCTTTGCCACCAACTGCCCATAGTCCTTGTCGGGGGTCATCATGTAGGTTTCGATTCCATCGATGGATTCGCTCTGTTTGGCCAAAGTGCCAATCACGTCGTCGGCTTCGAAGCCAGTCACCTCAAGCACGGGGATGCGGTAGGCCTTCAGCACATCCTTTATAATGGGGACGGCAAAGCGGATGCCCTCAGGAGTCTCTTCCCGTTGTGCCTTGTAGTCGGCAAAAGCCTCATGGCGGAAGGTGGGTCCGTGGGGGTCGAAAGCCACGCCGATATAATCGGGATTCTCCTTTGTGAGAATCTCTTCGAGCGTATTGACAAAGCCAAGAACGGCCGACGTGTTTTCCCCTTTGCTGTTGATGCGCGGGTTTTTGATGAAGCCATAATAAGCTCTATAAATCAATGCATAAGCATCGAGAAGGAACAATTTTGACATGTCTTTTTTTATTTTGCGTGTAAACTTACGAATAATATTTGAAAAAACACTAACTTTGCAGCTGTTTTTCGAAAAAGATGGATGCATTAACCCAAATAAGAAAGCCAATTGGCATGGAGATGGACAAATACAAAGAGGTGTTTGACTCTTTCCTCGTGCATACCAATCCGTTGCTCAACATGGTGCTCCGTACCATAGGCAACAGGAGGGGCAAGATGATGCGTCCCATTCTCACGCTTTTGGTGGCTAAGTTGGCCAATGGTGGCGAAATCAACGAGAAATCCATCTATACAGCAGCCACTTTCGAGTTTTTCCATACGGCCAGCCTGATTCACGATGACATTGTGGACGAGAGTGAAGAAAGGCGTGGGCAAGATTCCGTGAACAATGCCTATGGCAACAAAGTGGCCGTTTTGGTGGGCGATTTCATCCTCGCAAACGCTCTGCTTTGTGCCTCACGCACGGGACAGACGCAGTTGATAGAGATTGTTTCCCGTGCTGCCCAAGACCTGGCGGATGGCGAACTGCTGCAACTCAACAATGTGGCCAATGAAGCCATCACCGAAGAGGTCTATTTCAACATCATCCGTAACAAGACGGCTGCCCTCTTCGCTGCTTGTGCCGAGGCAGGTGCTTTGTCGGTTTCATCGAACGAAAACACCCGCCAACTCTTAAAGCAATTCGGCGAGAACATCGGCATTTGTTTCCAGATTCGTGACGATATTTTCGACTATCATCACGACAAACAAATTGGCAAGCCGACGGGCAACGACATGAAGGAAGGCAAACTCACTCTGCCCGTCATCCATGCCCTCCTTTCCACTCAGAATTCCGAAATGATGGCCTTGGCCAGCAAGGTGAAACATCGTAGTGTGTCGCAGGATGAAATCGATGTTTTGGTCGATTTCACCAAGAAAAATGGCGGCATCGAATACGCCATCCAGCAGATGGATGACTATGCCCAAAAAGCAAAAGACCTGCTTGCATCGTTCCCTGATTCCGATGTCAAGCAAGCCATGATGGCATACGTCGATTACGTGATCGACCGTACGCTGTAATCCCTGATTTTGTATTGTCATTGTATGTTTGTAACAGAGAGCACTGTTACAAATGTAACACCGGGTGTACGGCAAATGTTACAATTTCTTTGCAGAAAATCTACGTTTAGAAGAACTTCACTTCCTTTCCTTCTATGTCCGAAAGGAGTTTGTTGGCGAGCGAACTGGTACCCAGACGCAACCATTGGTTCGTCAGCCATTTCTCGCCCAGCACCTCCTTCACGATGGTGTAGTAGGTGAGTGCATCCTCCACAGTCTTCATGCCTCCAGCCGGTTTGAAGCCAATCTGAACGCCTGTTTTGTCGTAGTATTCCTTGATGGCTTGGCACATCACGAAGGCCGCTTCGGGGGTGGCAGCAGGTTCCAGTTTGCCCGTCGAGGTCTTGATGTAGTCAGCACCTGCATACATCGCCAGAAGGCTGGCCGTCTTGATGTTTGTGGATGTCTTGAGACACCCTGTTTCGAGAATGGTCTTCAGTTTTTTCTCGCCACACACAGCCTTGATTTCAGCGATTTCATCGCACATCCCCTCATAGTCACCTGCCAGAAACTTACCCACAGGAATGACGATGTCAATCTCCGTAGCGCCATCTTTCAATGCCAGCGCCGTCTCTGCAATCTTCACCTCCACAAAGGTTTGTGCTGAGGGGAAACTGGCTGATACGCAGGCGATTTCCACCTCTTCGTTCTCCAGTGCGTCGTGACAGATTTTGGCATAACAGGGATACACGCACACCGTTGCCACATGTCCCAATTCAGGGTACACATCGTCGAATTTGTTCACCTTTTCCACAAACTTCAGCACACTATCCTCGCTGTCTGTTGTCTTGAGGGTGGTGAGTTCCACGCTGTTCAGCAGAAACTGCTTCACCTCCCGTGTGTTGTTCTCTTGCAAGTGCTCCTTCAGGAGGATTTCCACCTGTCGCTTCACCTGCTCGTCGTCGAGTTCTAAATCATACTGTTTCAGAACCTCAAAATACTTGTTTTCGTCCATTTTCTTCTATTGTTTTATTCTCTGTTTTTCGTGTCCATGCAGATGGTCACAGGGCCATCGTTCAACAACTCCACTTTCATGTCGGCACCAAATTCTCCCGTTGCAATCGGTTTTCCCAATTGTTCCGATAAAACCGCACAAAAGCGCTCGTAAAGCGGGATGGTTACTTCGTGGCTGCCTGCCCTCAGATAGGAGGGGCGGTTGCCTTTCTTGTAACTGGCCCATAAGGTGAACTGGCTCACCACCAGAATCTCGCCACCCACATCCAGGACGGACTTGTTCATCACGCCATTCTCGTCGTCGAACACCCGCAAGTTGCAGATTTTCTTCGCCAACCATTGTATATCTTCCTCGTTGTCAGCATTCTCGCAACCGAGAAGAACCAAATAGCCCTTGCCGATTGTCACCGTTTTCTCACCATTGATATTGACGGATGCGTGTGTTACTCGTTGTATGACTGTTCTCATTCCTATATGTGTTTTATTCTTCGTTGAATGCTTCTTTCAGCAGTTGTGCCTTCGAAGCCCCTATAATCTTTTTAAGTGTTTCATAATCAGCCTCTTTAATACGCCTTAAACTCTTGAACTCTTTGAGTAACAAGGTCTTAGTGGCTGGGCCGATTCCTTTGATGCCATCCAGTTCCGATTCCGTGTTATGCTTGGCACGTTTCTGCTTGTGGAACGTGATGGCAAAGCGGTGCACCTCATCTTGGATTTGAGTGAGCAGTTTGAAGAGGGGGCTGTCCATCTCGATGCCCACCACTTGAGCAGGGGATCCGAACAGCAATTCGTTCGTTCGGTGATGGCTGTCTTTGGCGAGTCCTGCGATGGGGATGTTGAGGTGCAGTTGATCCTCTATCACCTTTCTCACCACTTCCATTTGTCCCTTGCCACCATCGGTAATGATGAGGTCGGGTAGGGGAGTTTCTTCCTCGATGGCGCGGCTGTATTTACGGAACACCACCTCGCTCATCGATGCGTAATCATCAGGGCCAATCACCGTTTTGATGTTATATTTACGGTAGTCATTCTTCGATTTCCTTCCACCGATGAACACCACACAACCTGCCACAGCATCCTGCCCCATGATGTTGGAGTTGTCGAAGCACTCTATGCGCATTGGGATTTTGGGTAATTTCAGCTTCCGTTGCAGTTCCTTGAGGATGTTCACGTTTCGCTGGTCAGGATTCAGTCGTTCCGCCTGTTTCAGCGCGTCGATGCGGTATTGACGCACATTTGCTTCCGACAGAAACAGCAGTTTCTTCTTGTCACCCGCTTTGGGCACGATGAATTGGGCGTCCTTCAGCGTGAAATCCAGTTCAAATGGCACCACAATCTCTTTCGATTCGTTGCCATACTGCTCGCGCATACTGACGATGGCCAGCGAGAGAATCTCCTCGGCTGTTTCGTCTAACCTTTTCTTGTATTCGTTGGTAAATACGCGGGTGATGCAACCGTTTACCACGTGCATATAGTTGACATACGCCTTGTTTTCATCGTCTTCAATGCTGAAAACATCGATATTTTGGTTCGTGCTGGTGATGACACGGCTCTTGCTATCAAATTCTTGGGCCAGCAGATACTTCTTTTTCACCGCTTCCGCCTCCAGGAACAATTCTTTTTCCGCCAAATCCCGCATCTCTTCCAGCAATTTCTGGCAAAGATTTCCTGTGTTTCCGCTGAGAATCTGCTTCACTTCTTCAATCTGTCGCATGTATTCCTCGTGCGATTGGAGGCCAATACAGGGCGCTTTACACTTACCAATGTCGTAATAAAGGCATTTCTTCAACTTTCCTTGGCTTATCTTTTCAGGGGTGATAGGTGTGTGGCACAGCCGCACTTGGTAGATTTTGCCAATCAGTTCCATCATCGCATTCAGCGTACCAATGTGGCTAAAGGGGCCGAAGTAAGTGCCCGTCTTCTTATCGATGTTTCGTGTCTTAATCACCCGAGGAAAGTACTCGTTAGTGATGCAGACGGACGGGTAAGTCTTTCCATCCTTCAGCAGAATGTTGTAAAAAGGCTGGTGTGCTTTGATGAGGTTGTTTTCCTGAATCAGCGCATCCTCATCAGTAGGAACCACCACATATTTGATGTCCTGTATTTTGCTGACCAGTATCTGTGTCTTGCGGTTTTTGAAGGAATTGTTGAAGTAGGAGGCGACACGACGTTTCAGGTTCTTTGCCTTACCCACATAAATCACCTTGCCATCCTTATCCAAGTATTGATAGCATCCAGGTTCTTCGGTGAGACTGTTGACAATCACCTTCAACCGTTGTAGACGTTCTTCCTCGCGCGTCATTCCACTTCAAGTGTTACTTTCACTACTGTTAATGTTCCACGTGAAACAATTCACTCCTAACTGATGCAAAATCAGCATGAAACAAACTCGTGTTGCATGTTCTGTTAAACCTTAAGAAGCGTGGTGATCTCTATCCCGTCGCCAATCGACTCCCTTCCGTGTAAGCCCTCATCGCGTATTTCCACCAAGAAGTTCATGTAGCATTTCTTGGGGTTGAGTTTCCTCACCAAATTCCATGCAGCCTTGATGGTGCCTCCTGTGGCAAGCAAGTCATCGTGCAGGAGAACCACATCGCTGGGTTCAATCGCATCCTGGTGTATTTCGATGGCGTCGGTACCATATTCTTTCGTGAAACTTTCCCTTACTGTTGTAGCGGGGAGTTTTCCTGGTTTGCGAGCCATCACGAAACCTGCATTCAGACGGCGTGCCAGAACTGCCCCCATGATATAGCCGCGTGTTTCAAGCCCCACCACTTTCGTGATGCCCTTGTCCTTGTAGAGTTCGTAAAGCTCCTCTTCCATGATTTCAAGTGCTTTTGCATCTTTGAAGAGAGTAGTGACGTCGCGGAAGTTGATGCCCTTCTGTGGAAAGTCAGGAATGCAACGTAAATGGTCTAATAGATACTGATTGTTCATGGTTGTTCTGTTGTGATTATATGTTTTGTTTGATGTAATCTTCTAACCCGTTGATTTTGCATTTGATATGCACTAATTGTTTCACGTGGAACAATCGTCTTATCTTCCCATCAGCACCAACATGATGTTGATGTCGGATGGAGACACCCCCGGGATGCGTGAGGCCTGTGCCAGCGTGACGGGCTGGATGGCTTGTAGTTTCTGGCGTGCCTCGATGGAGATTTGGGTCATGTTGGGATAGTCGAACTTGCCCAGAATCTTGATGTTCTCCAGACGAATCATCTTGTCGGCCATTTGCTGTTCGCGATAGATGTATCCCTTGTATTTGACTCGTATCTCTGCCGCCTCAATGATTTCTTCGCGTCGAAGGTCTTCGTCGGCCAGCAGTTGCTCCAGCATCTCGCGGAAGGGTTTAATGTGTGGGGCGGTGTTACTGATGTGGACTTGTGGGCGTCCCAGCAGTTCCTCCAACTTGCAACCTTGGCGGAGTGGGGTGGTGCCCAGGGTTTCGAGCAATGGGTTGATGAGTGACGGCTTCAAGGAGAAGTTCTCAATGAAGTGGGTGATGGCCTCTATCTTCTCTTTCTTGGTCTTCATCAGTTGATAGCGTTCCTCTGAGGCCAGTCCTAACTGATAACTGCGTTCTGTGAGGCGCATGTCGGCATCGTCCTGACGCAGCAGAATGCGGTATTCGGCACGGGAAGTGAACATGCGGTAAGGCTCGTCCACACCCTTCGTCACGAGGTCGTCAATCAGCACACCGATATAGGCTTCGTTGCGTCCCAAAGTGAAAGGTTCTCCCTCGTTGAGGGTGGGGCGGCTGTTGATGGCTGCATTGATGCCTGCAATCACACCTTGTCCGGCCGCTTCCTCATAGCCCGTTGTGCCGTTCACCTGTCCTGCAAAGAAGAGGTTTTTCACCACCTTCGACTCCAGCGAATGCTTCAGTTGTGTGGGGTCAAAGAAGTCATATTCGATGGCATAGCCCGGTCGATACACCTCCAGATTCTTGAAGGCGGGAATCTTGCGCAGAGCCGTCAGTTGGATGTCTAAGGGGAGGGAGGAGGAGAAGCCGTTCAGGTACATCTCGTTGGTCGTCTCTCCTTCAGGTTCGAGGAAGAGCATGTGCTCGTCCTTGTCGGGGAAGGTGTGGAGTTTCGTCTCGATGCTCGGACAATAGCGGGGACCGATGCTCTGAATTTGTCCGTTGTAGAGAGGAGAGTCGGGGAGACCTGAACGCAGCACCTCGTGCACTTCTGTGTTGGTATAGCAAATCCAGCAGGGCTGGTTGTTGCGTTCCGTCACAGAAGTGTTTTCTGTAGGCAGATAAGAGAACTTGTGGAAGTCGTGGTCGCCATCCTGCTTTTCCATTAGCGAGAAGTCCACGCTTCTCTTGTCAATGCGCACAGGGGTGCCCGTCTTCATTCTGCCGGAACGGATGCCGTGCTTGGTGATGGATTCGGTCAGTTCGAGCGAAGCCGCTTCGGCACATCTGCCACCTTGTATCTTCACTCTGCCGATGTGCATCAATCCGTTCAGGAAGGTACCTGCGGTGATGATAACACATTGGGCACGGAACTCTGCTCCGTAATAGGTTTTTACTCCTTTAACGATTTGATTTTCAACGATTAATTCTCTCGCTTGGTCTTGCCAGATTTGCAGATTGGGCGTGTTCTCCAGAATCTCTCTCCATGTCCAGATGAACTTGGCACGGTCGCATTGCGAACGGGGGCTCCACACCGCTGGCCCTTTTGAGAGGTTCAGCATCCTGAATTGCAGGCTACAACGGTCTGTCACGATGCCTGTGTAGCCTCCAAGTGCGTCTATCTCCCTCACAATCTGTCCTTTAGCAATGCCACCAATGGCGGGATTGCACGACATCTGTGCAATCTTGTTCATGTCCATCGTGATGAGACACGTCTTGACACCCAAATTAGCAGCGGCGGCAGCAGCCTCACATCCAGCGTGACCTGCTCCCACCACAACTACATCATAGTTGAAAATCATTTGTTTTACGCGTAATTGAGTTGCAAAGGTACGATTAAGTGAGCACAGTACAAAATAAATCATTGATTTTTAACGTGAAATCCTCGAAATCCCATTGCCTCCACTTCCATTGTGTAACAACCTCTTCTGCGTCGGTGTAGCAACCTCCACCGACTCTGTGTAATAACCTCCATAATGGTAACGTAAGTACAAAAATAAATCGGTTCTTAGAATTGATGAATTGAAAGAACCGATTGATGAGTAAGTACAAGGAATTGATGAATTCCTTGTACCAATTTATGAGTCTGATGAACTTCTTATTTCGCGACAAAGATATAAAAAAAGAAGGACATAAACAAGTGTTTGTACCGAGAACTGGCCTGCTAATGACATTTTATGAAAATAATTTTGTTAATTTTTTTGTATATTTGAAAGAATGTCATACATTTGCCCATTACTAATAATCCCACTGCCAAAAACAAAACATAAACATGACAAAAAACCAATTACCGATGATGAAAAACAACCAAGAAAAAAGAAGGTGCCAGAGGCTGTTTGGCCACGAACCCACTTGTTGGGTTACAGTGTAAACAACTTCAGAGAACGCGACAGAAGGCGCGTTGGTGATGAAGAGGATTGAACCTTTGGTTCGTGACACAAAACGTGATTGACTATCAAAAACAATATCGATGAAAAAGTTTTTTTCTTGGATGTTTGCCGCCATCCTTCTTTTCTGCGGCACCATGAAAGTTCAGGCACAAATGGTGAAGGCTGCCGACCTTGAGAAGTATGCCAAGCAACGCTATGGCGAGAAATGGCTTGATGCTGCTGCCAACTTGGCCAGCGGATTGAGGTTCGACAAGAACGAGTCTTTGACTTATCAGCAGGTGATAGAAGCACCAGGCAAGAGCAAGCAGCAACTGTATCTTGCCCTGAACTATTGGGCAACCGCCACTTTCAAGGACAAGCAGGCCATTACGTTGAACGATAAGGAGGCGGGTTGTATCATCATTTCTTCCACCATCCAGAACATCGCGGAGCACATGGGCACCCTCAACAAGTATTCTGTCAGCATCACGCCTGTCATCAGACTTGACATCAAGGACGGGCGCATTCGTGTGACATACACGGTGCAGAGTTATGACATCCTGGCCGACATCAGTGGCGGATGGCTGAGCCCCACCGACAACAGTCGGCAGACGTATGGTGACTCGAAACGGAAAAAGGATGACAAGACGAACGCCAACCTCTACGATGAGCAGTGGGAGATTGCCCGTCACTACCCCTTTGTGGAGAAAGACCCCCAGAAGCGCACCTGTGCCAAGGCCCTCGTGATGACTCATGCCTATTCAAACGCTGTGATGGATAAGGTGGAGGAGGCTGTGAAGAACGGGCTTGTGGGGAATGACGACGACAATTGGTAGGAGTTGGAATGAACTGGACTCTAGAACTTCGTGATTTCATACAGGAGCATCTGAACGATGATACGGCTGAGTTGCTGTTGGCGGCTCGACGTTATCAGGGGGTGGATGTTCCGTTTGTTGTGGAGCAAATTGAGGCTCGGAGGCGGTTAAAGGGGAAGTTGCCGGAATGGTATGGAAATGCCAATCTGGTGATGGGTGGCAAAGTGCCTGCCGAACAATGCAGTTCGGAGGTGACAGCCCGATATAAGCGGAGCATCATTGAGGGGAGGAGCCTTTGCGACATGACTGGCGGCATGGGCATCGATTTCTGGTATATGTCGGAGGGGATGGAACGTGCCGTCTATACGGAACGGGGCGAGGCGCTTTGTGAGATGGCAAGACACAACTTCGGAGTGCTGGCCGACGGTCGGCATCCAGAGGTGGAAGTGAGGTGCGGCGATGGACGGGAAATGCCCATTCCATCGGTGGATGTCATCTATCTCGACCCTGCCCGTCGTGCGGGTGATGGGAGTCGTGTGTATGCGATGGAGGATTGTGAACCCAACATCGTGGAGTGGCAGGACGAACTGCTGAGCCACGCCGGGATGGTGCTGGTGAAACTCTCGCCGATGGTTGATTTGACCGATGTCTTGCGGAAGTTGAAAGGGGTGACGGATGTGTATGTGGTGGGGGTGAAGAACGAGTGCAAGGAGGTTTTGGTGAAACAGAGACCCACCCCGACCCTCCCTGTTGAGGAAGGGGGAGGTGCCCATGCGGAGTGTGTAGTGCATTGTGTGGATTTCCTTTCTTCAGGGAAAATAGCATATTCTTTCCATTTGTCCGATGAGATGGAAGTTCTTGTTGCATCGGAGGGGGTGGGGAGGTTCCTTTATGAGCCTGATGTCACGCTCATGAAAGCACAGGCGTTTGGTTCTCTCTGTCAGCGTTTCCCTGTGTGCCAACTGGACTTTGAAACGCATCTGATGACCTCCGATGACCTGATTCCTGATTTTCCTGGCCGAACCTTCATCGTCGGCGAACAAATTCCTTTCTCCTCCAAGACGCTCAAACTGCTCCAGCGAGCGATTCCCCAAGCCAACATTGCCACCCGAAACTTCATCATGACAGCCGACCAACTGCGTCAACGCACGCGCATCAAGGATGGTGGCGACATCTACCTCTTTGGTGCCAAAGTGAGGGGAATGGGTGATGTGTTGCTCAAATGCACGAAGGTGGAAGGGTGACTATCTTCCACCACCTCCGCTGATTCTCTTCCACATCCTCCATTTCCTTTACGTCACATCCTCCATTTCCTCTACGTCGTTGTTCTGATTTCCTCTACGTCGTAGCCTCTGAATCGACGTCGTCGACATCGGTTGGTCGACATCGACGACATCGGTTAACCGACATCGACGACGTCGGTTTAGAGGCACTGTAAGAACCGGTAAAGAGGTTGTGGCAATTCTTCCTTTCCCTTTGTTGACTTATCACCTCTCTCCCTTCCCCCTTTTTGATTTTTACTCCGAAAGGGATGGCTGAATTCTTTTTTTTCACTACCTTTGCACGCATAAATTGATTGACGACATGAGATACGGAGTGATTGGAGCAGGTGCCATTGGCGGCTATTATGGAGCCAAGTTGGCACATTCGGGTAAGGAGGTGCATTTCCTTTCCCATAGTGATTATCAATATGTGAAGGAGCGTGGCTTTCAGGTGGACTCCTGCGATGGCAGTTTCCACCTTGCACATGTGAATGCTTATGGTGATGCTGCAGACATGCCGAAGTGTGACGTTGTGCTGATTGGCTTGAAGACGGTGAACAACCATTTGCTGCCTAACTTGCTGCCTCCATTGCTGAAGGAAGACACGCTGGTGGTGTTGATTCAGAATGGCATCGGTGTGGAGGAGGATGTGCAGAAGATGTTCCCAGAAGTGCAGTTGGCGGCTGGTTTGGCATTCATTTGTAGTGCGAAGACAGAGCCAGGAAGGGTGAATCATCAGTGTTATGGTTACATCAACATCGGCAACTATTCGTGCAAGAATCAGGCGCGGATTGATGAGGTGGTGAACGACTTCCGTGCCGCTGGTATCGATGCCAATGAGGTGGAGTATCTGGAGGCACGATGGAAGAAGGCTGTGTGGAACATGCCCTTCAATGGCATGACGGTGGCGCTGAACACGCAGACAGACATCCTGCTGCAGCATCCCAGCACCTTGCAGCTCATCAAAGACCAGATGATGGAGGTGATTGAGGCGGCACAGGCATGTGGGGTGAAGAACATCGACGAGACGTTTGCCGACAAGATGATATACAACACGGTGCACATGACTCCTTATTCGCCTAGCATGAAACTGGACTTCGAGTTCAAGCGTCGGATGGAGATTGAGTATCTCTACACCCGTCCCATCGAGGAGGCGCGCAAGGCGGGTTACCGCATGGAGAAACTGGAGATGCTGGAGGCGGAGTTGAGATTCTTGGAGGAAACACGTGTATGCTGACGACCCTTCTGTTTGATTTGGACGGCACCCTGATGAACACGCTCGACGATTTGCACGAGAGTGTGTCTTATGCTTTGCGCGAGGCGGGTGGGCTGCCGCCTAACACGAAGGAGGACACGCGCCGCTTTCTGGGCAATGGCGTGAGGCGTCTGGTGTGGCAGAGTGTGGAACGGGCTTGTCCCGATGCTGACGAGGTGCTGAAGGAGCGTGTGCTGGATGCGTTCCGTGCCCACTATGTGGCGCACTCGATGGACAGGACTGCTCCCTACGAGGGCATTCCTGCCTTGCTCCGCGAATGCAAGCGGAGAGGCCTCTTCACCGCCATCGTGAGCAACAAACCGGATGCTGCCGTGAAGGACCTCCACAGGGCGTTTTTTGCCGACTGCATCGATGTTGCCATCGGAGAGACTCCCGCCGTGAAGCGGAAACCTGCTCCCGACATGGTGAATGAGGCCATCCGACAACTCTCCCTGCTGCACGGACGGGAGATAAGGAAGAGGGAGTGTGTCTATGTGGGAGACAGCGAGGTGGACTTGATGACGGCTCAAAACGCGGGGCTTCCGTGCATTGCTGTCAGTTGGGGATTTCGCGACAAGGACTGGCTCAAAGAATGTGGTGCCCGAATCATTGTTGACAGCCCGAAAGCCCTTGCTGCACGGCTTCTTTCACGCCTTGTGTAACCTATCCGCAAATAAATGTAATGTAGAGAAAAGTGGGGTAGGAGAATCATCAGTAATTTTGCCCCTAAAATAAATAATGTACCAAATTACTGATAGAAAATGAAGAAATTACTACTTGTTTTAACGACATGGAGCCTGTCGCTGATGGCGATGGCCCAGGTTACCTATGGACGCTTGTCGCCACTACATGTGGACGGGAAGTATTTCAAAGACCAGCATGGCAACAAGGTTGTGCTGCATGGTGTGATGGATACCCCGAGTGAGTATTTTAACGGTGGTAGATGGTCGGGAGGCTATACTTCTACAGGTGTAGCCAACTGTAAATCGTATTTCACCAAACTCTTCACCGCCATCACTGACACGACGCAGGGAGCATACTGCAACCTGTTCCGTCTGCACCTCGACCCTGCATGGACGAACGGAAATGCAGGTGCATGGACGCAGGATTCGAGGGAGTCTGGTACTGGCGAGGCTGACATCAGCCATTATACAGGAACGAAATTGGACTCATACTTGAAGTCCCTCTATTTCCCGATCGCCCGAAGTGCTATGCAGCATGGACTTTATGTCATCATGCGCCCGCCGGGCGTTTGTCCTCACAACATTTATGTGGGTGGCAGCTATCAGAATTTTCTGCTTGATGTGTGGGATCGTGTGACGAAGAATGACTCCATCTTGAAGTATAGCGGTCAGATCAGCATTGAGCTGGCCAATGAGCCTGTGAACCTGTACATGAATGATGGCTCGTCGTCGTCAAAGGCGCTGCACGATTTCTTCCAACCCATCGTGGACAAGATTCGTGCCAACGGGTTTACAGGTATCATCTTGGTACCTGGCACGGGTTGGCAGAGCAACTATCGTGACTATGCCACCTACCCCATCGAGGGTTACAACATCGGCTATGCGGTGCACAACTACGCTGGGTGGTACGACAATAGTGATGATCATTGCGATGTTAATAATGCCATCAAAAAGTTTGGTGAGTCTGTGCCAGTGTTGAGCACGAATCCTATCGTGATTACCGAGGTGGACTGGAGTCCTCACAAGCCGTCGGCTCAGGGGCACTATGATGAGCATGGAAATTGGGTGATTCCCAACTATGGCACGTGGGCTACGGCTTCCACCAGCAAGTGGGGTAAGGCTTACAAGGCCATCCTTGATTACTATGGTAACATCTCCATGACGCTCACCGGCACGGGCGACTTCATCGACATTGATGAATACATCAACAACAGGAAGGTGGTGCCTGCCTTCAAGAAGGCGATGGAGGCCAATGGCGTTGACCCCTATGAGGCTTGCGGTGTGGCTTGCTTCGAGTGGTACAAGGAGTATTACCATCAGGATTATCCCTGTCCGTCCTACACACGTGCCTGGACAGCAGACCAGGGCAACGGAACCTACATCAACCCCATCATCAATGCGGACTTCCCCGATGTGGACGTGATTCGTGTGGAAGACACTTACTACATGGTCAGCACGACGATGTATCACTTCCCCGGTGCCACCATCCTGAAGTCGAAGGACTTGGTGAACTGGGAGTATTGCGCTAATCCGCTGGAAAAGATTCTTGACAACGATGACTATAGCCTGCTGAATGGTAAGCATCACTATGCACAGGGCATGTGGGCTTCGTCGCTCAGTTATCATGACGGCAAGTTCTATCTCTATTTCCCATGCTCCACATGGGAAAACGACCGTCAAAGCATTCTGCTGACGGCCACCAATCCTGAGGGACAGTGGGAGGATACGCGTTTGTCGGGCATCTATCACGACCCAGGGTGGCTCTTCGACGATGGCGAGAATGGTGATGGAAACCTCTATGTGGCTTTTGGCATCAACAACATTGATGTCATCAAGATGAATCCAAAGACCTTCAAGGAGATTGAGAGGAAAACGGTCATTTCTAAGAACGATGCAGGTCTTGAGGGCACTCACATGTATCACATAGGGGATTATTACTACCTCTATTGCACTTACAATCATGGGGATTATGTGGATTATTTCACCAGTTCGCAAACCATCTTCCGCTCGACGAACCCGATGGGACCTTATGAGGAGTGCCCTTACCGTGTGTTCTACGACAGTGCCATTCATCAGGGTGCCTTGGTGCAGACACAGACGGGCGAATGGTGGACGATGCTCTTTAAGGATGCTGGTGCCGTTGGCCGCATCCCGTATCTGGAGCCTGTCGTATGGGAAAACGGCTGGCCTGTCATCGGCAATAATGGTGTGGATGTCTCGAAGGCGAAAAGCAGCACCAAACTGTCCTATTACAAGAAGCCTGATGTGGGTGCTTTCTATGAGCGTACCTATCTGCCCACCAACGAAACCTTCACCAGCCCACGACTGGGCATGCAGTGGCAATGGAACCACAATCCCGACGATGGGGCATGGTCGCTGATGGCCAATCCGGGCAATTTGCGTCTGTACACAGCCAACGTGACCGACTACCTTGTATGGGCTCGCAACTCGCTCTCACAGCGCATCTTCGGCACCTCGCCTGAAGGTACTTCGCAGATTAAGTACATGAACTCTTACGGCACCATCAAGATGGACATTTCCCACATGGAGGAGGGCGATGTGGCTGGTCTGTCCGTGTTCCAGAATCCTTATTCCTTCATTGCTGTGAAGATGGAGAATGGCAAGAAGCATCTCTACAGCCAGCGTTGTACCTTCGACGGAAAGAATCATGCAGTGGCTGAAACACTGAATGGTGATGAGGTGAATGCCGATGTCATCTACCTGCGTGCAATTGTCAATTTTGCAACCAAGTCGTGCAAATACTACTATAGTTTTGATAATGCCCAGTGGATACAGTGGGGTGTGACGATGACCATGAACTATACGCTTGACTTCTTTGTCGGTCAGCGATTCTACCTCTTCAACTTCGCTACGCAGGAACTGGGTGGATATGTGGATATCGACTGGTTCTCCACCGAACCTGAATACACGGAGGAGATGTACTATGCTCCTGGCACATTGCAGACCTTCACGGAGGATGACCTCATCACGGAGTCGCTGAAAGCCGATGTGTCGAAGGTGAGCCTCATGCCTGGCTCTGCCAAGACGTTCCACGTCATCAGCACGGCGAAATCGGGTCTGCAGAACGATGTGACCTCTTCTTGCTCTTATGTGAGCAGCAATCCAGAGGTTGCCACAGTGAAGAGTGGACGCATTGTGGCCCTGCAAGATGGTGAGGCCACCATCACCGCCACTTACTTCGACATCATGCAGAACTCGCAGTCGGTGAGCATCAAGGTGTCTGTGTCTCCATTCCCTCTCACCAAAGAGAACTTCAATCCTTCTATCTTTGCGACGGGAACGTTCGATGAGAGCAAGAAGACGTTCAAGGCTGGTCAGAACGGATTCGGAGGATGGACTTATTCGGCTGGCCTCGACCTCTCGGCTTACAACTACTTGGTAGTGAAACTTAAGTACACAGCAACCAGTTGTGCACCTTCGTTCCGTCTCTTCGACGCTAACAACTACTGGGGTGATGCCTACATCAAGGATTTCGGTTCATCGAAGAAAATCAAGATTGACCTGCATGATATGAAGGCATCCAACGGTAAGGTGATTGACCCATCACACATCTACATCGCTGGTTTCTGGACGAATGGTAGTTCTTCCATCTATATCGATGATGTGTTCCTCTCCATGGATGGTACGAATCCCATCGCAACGGACATTGAGGGAATTGAGTTGCCCGAGGAGGTGATGGGTGTTTCTACAGAGATTTCCACGCTGGATGGACGTCGCCTCGCTCGTCCTGAGAAGGGAATTAACATCATCAAGAAGACCTACAGCGACGGAACCGTGGAGACGAAGAAGATCTTAGTGCAATGATGTGCTAAAGTAATTGGATAAAACTCATGCCCGTGCGGATTCATGGGAATCTGTACGAGCATGGGTTTTTCTGCTTTCAAAGACACTCAAGAAAAATCACCTATTTCTATTAACCAGATAAAATCAAAAATCTTTTTGCAATATGAGAAAACCTTTATCAACGCTGTTCCTGTGCTGCATGATGGCATTGGGAGCAAATGCACAAACACTACCGTATCAAAATCCGAAATTGAGTCCTAAAGAACGCGCCACTGACCTTTGTGGACGTTTGACGCTGGAAGAGAAAGCGATGCTGATGCTGGACGAGAGTCCTGCCATCCCAAGGCTGGGCATCAAGAAGTTCTTCTGGTGGAGTGAAGCATTGCACGGTGCGGCAAACATGGGCAATGTGACCGTGTTTCCAGAGCCAATAGCGATGGCTTCATCGTGGAACCCTGCATTGCTTTTTAAGGTGTTTGATGCCACGAGTACGGAGTTCCGTGCACAGTATAACCACCGTATGTTGAATGGTGGAGAGGACGAGAAGTTCCATAGTCTCTCGGTTTGGACTCCGAATGTGAACATCTTCCGTGACCCCCGTTGGGGACGTGGGCAGGAAACCTACGGTGAAGACCCTTATCTGACCAGTGTGATGGGTGTACAGGTGGTGAAGGGTTTGCAGGGACCTGAGACAGCGAAGTACAGGAAATTGTGGGCTTGTGCCAAGCATTATGCAGTGCACAGTGGCCCTGAATACACGCGCCACTCAGCGAATCTGGTGGATGTGTCTCCACGCGACATGTGGGAAACCTACATGCCCGCCTTCAAGACATTGGTGCAGGATGCAAAGGTGAGAGAGGTGATGTGCGCTTATCAGCGTTTGGACGATGACCCATGCTGCGGAAGCACCCGTCTGTTGCAGCAGATTTTGAGAGATGAATGGGGATTTGAGTATTTGGTGGTGAGCGACTGCGGTGCCATCAGCGACTTCTATACCTCGCACAAGTCCTCTTCGGATGCCACTCACGCCTCGGCAAAGGCAACATTGGCAGGCACCGATGTGGAATGTGGTTATGGTTATGCTTATAAGAGCATCCCCGATGCAGTGAAACGTGGTTTCATCACCGAGGCAGAGGTGGATAAGCATGTGATACGTCTGTTGGAAGGCCGTTTCGACTTGGGTGAGATGGACGATCCTTCTTTGGTGGAGTGGTCGAAGATTCCTTACTCGAAGATGGATTCGAAGGAGCATCGCCAGATTTCACTCGATATGGCACGTCAGTCGTTGGTGCTCTTGCAGAACAAGGGTGCTGTGCTGCCTCTTCAGAAGAATAAGGAGAAGATAGCCGTGATTGGTCCTAATGCTGATGACGAGCGATTGATGTGGGGTAACTACAATGGTACTCCAAACCGCACCATCTCCATCCTCAATGGCATCAAGACGAAACAGAAGAACTTGGTCTATATGGCCGGTTGCGACCGCACTTACGACAAGGTGATGGATTGCCTCTTGGCCACTAATTGCCAAGTAGATGGAAAAAAGGGCTTGAAAGGCACTTTCTGGAACAATACGGCGATGGAAGGAAAGCCTGTCACGACACAGTTCTACACCACTCCTGTGGCAGTCACTACTGCAGGTATGCATAACTTTGCTCCTAATGTGAATCTTGAGGACTTCTCGGCCAAGTATGAGACCGTCTTCACTCCGAAAGAGTCGGGTGAATATGTGGTGAACATGGAAAGTTGTGGAGACTTCGAACTGTATATCGACGGAGAACGCAAGGTTCGTCATCACACCTGGCGCACTACACCCACTCGCACCGCCATCAATGCCGAGGCTGGCAAGTCCTATCGGATTGAGGTGCGTTTCAAGCATGTGAAGACATGGGATGCCAACATGAAACTGAGTGTGGATAAGGAACTGCCTATCGACTATGCGGCAGCGATTGCCCAGTTGAAAGGTATTGACAAGGTCATCTTTGTCGGTGGTATTGCAGCCGCTCTCGAAGGTGAGGAGATGCCTGTGAACATCGATGGTTTCAAGGGTGGTGACCGTACCCACATCGAACTGCCGAAAGTGCAGCGCGACTTCCTGAAGGCATTGAAAGAGGCTGGCAAGACGGTCATCTTCGTCAACTGCTCTGGTTCTGCCATTGCCTTGTTGCCAGAAACGGAAACTTGTGATGCCATTCTGCAAGCATGGTATCCAGGTCAGGAAGGTGGACAGGCTGTGGCTGATGTGCTCTTTGGCGACTATAACCCTGGTGGCAAGTTGCCTATCACCTTCTACAAGACCTCTGCTCAATTGCCCGACTACGAAGATTATTCCATGAAGGGACGTACCTACCGCTACTTCAACGACCCGCTCTTTGCTTTTGGTTATGGACAGAGTTACACGCAGTTCACAATTGGCGAAGGGAAGATGAGCAAGCAGGGCAAGGGCTACAAACTGACGGTGCCTGTCACCAATACGGGCAAGATGGATGGTACCGAGGTGGTTCAGGTGTACATTCGTGACCTTTCCGACCCAGATGGACCACTGAAGTCGCTCCGTGCTTTCCAGCGTGTGGACGTGAAGGCAGGTCAGACGGTTGAGGCTGTGTTGGAACTGACATCGAAGTCGTTTGAGTTCTTCGACCCTGAAACCAACACGGTGCATGAGAAGCAGGGCGATTTTGAGATATTGTATGGTACAAGTTCACAAGACAAGGACTTGAAGAAGTTGTCTTGGAAGGTGAACTGAGAAAAAGTCATTAACAAAAGGAATTGATATGAGAAAGATTTTATTCGTGCTGTGCGCGCTGGTGTGCTGTCAATGGATCTTTGCGGAAGAGTTTCCCTATGGTAAGGGTACTTTAATCGTGAAGATGCTGGCTCCGAATGCCGTGCGCATCCAATATGTGGAACAAAAGGCTGACGAGCCATTGCCCGAATGGATTTATGTGAAGGATAGTGAGGTGAAGGGCAGCGACATCTCTGTGAAGGTGGATGCTGACAGCAAACGTGTGGAGGTGTTGGACAAGACTGGGAAAGTAGTCTTTTCTGCTACTGAACACGAACTGAAGGCCGCCACCGTGGCAGGTTTGTCCACTTATGAGGCTCGTCTGGCGTTCGCTTCGCCCGAAGGGGAGTTCCTCTATGGTTTGGGGCAGTTTCAGGATGGCTACACCAACATTCGTGGCCTTTCACGCCGACTCACACAGGTGAACACCCAGATATCCATTCCCATGATGCTGTCAAGCCGAGGTTATGGTCTCCTTTGGAACAACTATGGTCTGACGGACTTTAATCCGATGGATAGTCAAGTGGCTCTGACCAAGCGTGCGGGAGTTGGGAGCAAAGAGGTGGTGAATGTCACTTCAACCGAAGGCGGCAAACAGGAGGTGAGAGAACGCAATCTGTATGAGGCAACGATTGATGTGGCTGAAGAGGGCGACTATTCGCTGCTGCTCGATGTGGGTCAGCAGATGGCGCGTCGGCATAATTTGGTCATCGATGGCAAGCCCGTCATTGAGATGCAAAACCTTTGGCTTCCTCCAACGGCTTCCACCCTTGTGCATTTGAGCAAAGGCACACACACGCTGACGGCAGAACTATCCAACGGTGACAAACCGGTGGTGTTTTATGGCAAGGTGAAGAACGAGACGGTGTTCCGTTCGCCTGTGGCTCAGGCAGTTGATTACACCGTGTTTGTGGGTAGTGCCGACGAGGTCATCGCCACCTATCGGGAACTGACAGGCAAGGCACCGCTGATGCCTCAGTGGGCATTGGGCTACATCCATTGCCGCGAACGTTTCCATTCACAAGCCGAGTTGCTGGGTGTTGCCCAGCGTTTCCGCAGCGAAGGACTTCCTGCCGATGTGATGGTGCAGGATTGGCAGTATTGGGGCAAGTATGGCTGGAACGCCATGCGCTTTGACGAGGCCAACTATCCTGACCCGAAGCAGATGACTGATAGCCTTCATGCGATGAACATGCGGCTAATGGTGTCTGTGTGGTCAAAGATTGACAAGAGTTCAGAGGTGGGCAAGCAGATGTTGCGCGAGGGCTACTATATTCCTGGCACGGATTGGATAGACTTCTTCAATCCTGCAGCCGCTAAAGCCTATTGGAAGAACTTCAGCAGTCGTCTGTTGCCTTTGGGCATCGATGCGTGGTGGCAAGATGCCACAGAGCCGGAGAATGACGACTTGGTGGGTCGCCGTTTGGTGGATGGAAAATACCCGGGCGAGTTGTTCCGCAATGTCTATCCGCTGATGGTGAACAAGACGGTGTATGAAGGTCTGCGTCAGGATGCACCCGAGAAGCGGCCGATGATTCTCACCCGTTGCGGGTTCCCTGGTATCCAGCGTTATGGTTCGGCTATGTGGTCGGGCGATGTGGGCAATGATTGGGAAACTTTCCGTCGACAAATCACGGCAGGCTTGGGCATGCAGGCGGCAGGCATCCCTTGGTGGACTTACGATGCAGGCGGCTTCTTCCGTCCGGGCAATCAATATCAGGATGCGGCATACATCGAGCGTATGTTGCGCTGGATAGAGACATCGGTGTATCTGCCTTTGATGCGTGTGCATGGCTACATCAGCAACACTGAGCCTTGGAACTATGGAAAAGAGGCGCAGGACATCATTGCTGGCTGTCTGAAGGAGCGTTATCGTCTTCTGCCTTATATCTATAGCCATGCGGCAGGTGTTTCCTTTGATGGTTCGACACTCATGCGTCCGCTTGTTTTCGATTTTGTGGGCGACACGGAGGCGTTGGCACAGAAGCATGAGTACATGTTCGGCAAGTCACTTTTGGTGAATCCTATTACAGAGCCTGGAGTGACCTCTTGGCGCACCTATCTGCCCATCAACAAGGCGGGTTGGTATGATTTCCGCACAGGTCAGCATTATACAGGAGGACAGAGTGTGGAGACAGCAGTCAATCGTACCAATATTCCTGTGTTCGTGAAGGGCGGAAGCATCATGCCTGTGGGAGCCGACAAGCAATATGCTGCCGATAAGGCTGATGCCCCGATGGAACTGCGTATCTACCCAGGTGCTGATGCCACGTTCACACTCTACGAGGACGATGGAGTCACCCATGCCTACGAGCAGGGCAAGTGCAGCCGTATCGTGATGAATTGGAACGAAGCCGCGCAGACGCTGACCATTGAGAAGCGGAAGGGCGCATTTGACGGTATGCCTGCAACGCGAGTCTTTGTGGTTGTGAAGGATGGAAAGAAGCAGGAAGTGACCTACAAGGGCAAACGTGTAAGTGTAAAATTGTAATTGAACAGAAAGAAAAACAAAGGGGGAGCCTTATCCAATGTGTCGGATGAGGCTCCCCCTTTATGATTCTTATGGTGTACTTCACTTTCCCCCGATGTCCGTTCGCTTTCCGCCTTCGTTCCTTGCCTCCCAGAAAGCTACTTCCATCCCAGCTTGAAGCGAAAATGACACTCAGTCTTTTTTATTTCAGGCTCCACTCGAACACGCCGGCGCTGTAGTCGCCTTGGACGATTTCGAGTTTCATGGCGGAGGTCTTCACGGGGTCGAAGTTGACGATGTTGGCGGCACCCTTCACGGTTCCGTATTGGGTGGGGTTCTTCACTTCTGCCCAATCGCCTGATGCGGTTTTATAGTAGAGTTTCCAACTGTCGGGCACGCGGCAACCGCCCCAAGGACCATCGTCGAACCAGTAGACGGTGGAGGTGCTGACGGTCTCCTCCTGCTTGAAGTCGTATTGCAGCCACTCGGTTGAGTTCTTGGCTGGCCACCAGTGGGTGTAGGGCACCGAACGGTCGTTTCCGTCGGCAGGCACCAGACGGTCGTTGATGGCGGAGAGGGCAGGGAGGTTGCGTTTGGAGCCTGTCACCTTGCTCTCAGAAGCGATGGAGGCAGGAAGAGCAGGGGTGGTGGCGTTGAGGTCTTGTGGAATCCACACAGTCATCTTGCCAGGACCGCGGTGTGCCCATGCATAGTAAGGGATGAGCACCAGACGCTCGTCCTTCGTCTGTAGTTTGCCCTGTTGGTCGAAGTTGAGGGTTTGGGCGTCGGTGGTGAGGGTCTGCACGGTCGTGTTCATGATGTCCTTGGTACCCATCTGGAAGGTAGGTTCCTGGTTGATGAGCACAGAGAGCACATCGCATTGGTTGTCGGGCCATTCGGCGCAATAGACGATAGGACCGCGCTCGATAGCCACACGTCCCTTATCGGCTGCCACCTGTCCGTTGGCACGCACGATGCGGGGTTCCATGTCGAAGTGAATCTCCACTTTGTCGCCCTTCTTCCAGGCACGGTCGATGACGAAGTAGCCCTGTTGCAGGTCGCTCTTCACCTCCTGACCATTCACCTTGATGGTGTAGTCGAGGCGCTTGCCGTCGGCGTAGGTGTAGAGGTTGCTGGGCACCACCTCACCCTTCACCCATCCGGGGATGCGGATGTTGAGCGCGTACTTGCCGGCACCGTTGTCTATCTTCAGGGTCACGTCGCCGTTCCAAGGGTAGTTTGTCTGCTGTGAGAGGGTCACGGGGGTCTTGCCCACCTTCACGTTCACGGTATTGGAGTTGAAGAGGTTGATGTAGAGGCTGTTGTCCTTGACTGCATAGATGTACTGAGGCAGCGAAGGAATGAAACGAGCGGCGTTGGATGGACAGCAGGCACAGCCGAACCAAGCCTGACGCTGGTGCTGACCCATGCTCTGCAGAGGGTTGGGGTAGAAGAAGTTGCCGCCGTCGATGCTGATGCCCGAGATGACACCGTTGTAGAGCGAACGCTCAAGCGCATCGTAATATTTGCTGTCACCATGCAGGAGGAAGAGGCGGTAGTTGAGATACACCTGAGCGATGGCAGCGCAGGTCTCGCAGTAGGCGCTCATGTTGGGCAGTTCGTAGTTCTTTCCGAATGCTTCGCCCGAGGCGGTAGCGCCTACACCACCTGTGATGTAGAACTTCTTGCCCACGATGTTTTCCCAGATGCGGTCGATGGCGTCGATGTAACTTCTGTCGCCTGTGAGGGCTGCTATGTCGGCCATACCAGCATACATATAACCGGCACGGACAGCATGACCGACGGCCTCATCCTGCTCCACCACAGGCTTGTGGCTCTGGCTATAGTCGCTCAGAGAGTGGAAATAGCCGTCGTTGTCGTAGAGTCCGCGTCGTGTCTCTTTCCAAGCGGCATCGCGCTTGCCGCGCTTGTCGAGGAAGAATTTGGCTTGCTCCAGATATTTCTTGTCGCCCGTTGCGATATAAAGTTTGGCAAGGCCCATCTCGGCAATCTGGTGACCGGGCACAACGCTGGCCTGACCGGGCTTGTCGCCCACTTCGCGGCACACGCAGTCGGCATACTTGATGGCGACGTTGAGGAAGTTCTTCTTGCCTGTGGCATAGTAGTGGGCCACGGCGGCTTCGCAGAGGTGGCCGAGGTTGTAGAACTCATGGCTCAGGTCTTCCACACGTTCCCAACGTTTGGCACCTGCCCATTCGTGGGGATGCTGGGGGTTCTGGGTGCGCGAGGTGTAGAGATAGCCATCGGGCTCTTGACCGGCGGCGATGACGGCAATCACGCTGTCCACATACTTGTCCAGACGTCCGCCCTTGAACTTGGCGTTGGGGTAGGTCTGCAGCAGATAGCTGGCACCCTCAATGGTCTTGTAGGGGTCGGTGTCGTCGAAGGAGTAGGTGCCCTTCTTGATGTCAAACACCTTGCTGGGGTCCTTCAGGTGTGCAGCGGCATTGCTGAAGTTGGTGTAGCGGCCGGTCTCCTCGCTCTTCGAGAAGGCGAGCGGAATGGTCACATCCTGACTGGCTTGCAGACGCTGTCCCCAGAAGGTTTTCTGGGCTACTTTAACCTTGGTGAAAGGCACTTGGGTGATGGGGTAGCCACCGTTCTTGTCTTGGGCTACCGCTCCGACGGCCATCATGGCGGCCATCGACAACAGAATAAGTCTTCTCATTAATATATAAGTTTTATGTTAGTTGGTATCGTTGGTCGAGAATGTCATTGCAAAGGTATGAAAATAAAATGAAAGCCAAAAACAATTGGACAATAAAGTCACGTTTATGGACTTTTGTGTCAGTTTTCCGCAGCGCATCCGATGGAGGTTCCCCTTGCTCTCTTCTTCAACAGCCTCCAATTTACTTCTTCCACTGCCACCCTTACGGCACTTCCACCACCTCCCTCACGCCCCTTCCACTACCTCGAAAACGGTGTGAGTCACACCGACCCCCTCGGTCTGAGTCACACCGACCCTACCGGTGTGAGTCACACCGCCGTTGAGGCTGTGGAAGGAATGACGGAGCGGTAGTGGAAGTGCCGTAAGGGCGGCAGTGGAAGGAGGGGTTTCGAGGCTGTGGAATGTCCTCTCTGCCCTTTGGCTGTAGGCTCCACGCGCCGTTTCGTGTCAAATATGTGGGTGAAAGGCAAAAACACTCCTTCTAATTTGGTCAAAATGAAAAGAAAACGTAACTTTGCAGTCGCAAAGTGTCAGCAAATTGCAGTTTTCACTAATAAAAAGTGACTCCTTTGCCACCTTTGGTGGCTCGGAAAAACGATAATTGCCGATAATTAACGATAATTTGTTCCGATAATTTTGATAGTAGAGATGACCAAAGAAGAGTATATGCGGATGTACGAACTTGTTGGTGCCGCGATGGAGGTGTACAATGAGTTGGGGTTTGGGATGGAAGAACCGCTCTACCAGGAGGCGATGGCAATGGAATTGGAGGAACGCGGCATTCCCTATTACCGAGAAAAGGTGCTTCACACTTATTACAAAGGTAAAAAGATGCAAAAGACCTATGTGGCAGATTTCTATAGCCAGGAGATGATTGTGGAGTTCAAGTCTGTTAGTCAACTGACATCAGAACATCGTGCTCAACTCTTTAACTACTTGCGCATCACGAAATTGAAATATGGGATATTGGTCAATTATGGAGAAGACCATTTTCATGCGGAGCGTTACGTGTATGATGAAGAGGGGAATCGCTATGTCCTACTCTCCAAAGAGAATCTCCACCACTACGTACAAAACTAAAAAATTATCGGAACAAATTATCGTTAATTATCGGCAATTATCGTTTTTCCAAGACACAGAATGTGTCGCAGGAGCAAAAATAGATAAAGTTATCATTAAAATATAAAGCTTATGGCAGAAAAATTGGAAGTGAAGGAACTGGCCGAAGTGGCGGTTCGATTCTCAGGTGATTCTGGCGACGGCATGCAGTTGGCCGGAAACATCTTCTCCACGGTGTCAGCCACCGTGGGCAACAGTATCAGTACTTTTCCAGATTATCCAGCCGACATCCGCGCCCCCCAAGGCTCGCTGACGGGCGTGAGCGGTTTTCAGGTGCACATCGGTGCCGACATGGTGTACACACCCGGCGACAAGTGCGATGTGCTCGTGGCTATGAACGCAGCTGCGCTGAAGACACAGTACAAGTATGCCAAACCAGGCGCTGCCATCATCATCGATACCGACTCGTTCGGCCCTGCCGACCTGAAGAAGGCGGCCTTCGCCACAGAGGACTACCTCGGCGAGATGGGCATCGACCCCGACCGGGTGATTGCCTGTCCTATCACGCAGATGGTGAAGGACTGCTTGGCCGATTCGGGTATGGACGTTAAGGCGATGCTGAAGTGCCGCAACATGTTCGCCCTCGGCCTCGTGTGCTGGCTCTTCGACCGCGACCTGAACATCGCCTTCAACTTCCTCAAGGAGAAATTTGCCAAGAAGGCAGGTGTGGCTGAGGCCAACATCAAGGTGATTCAGGCAGGTTACGACTACGGACACAACACGCACAGCAGCGTGGCAAACGTCTATCGCATCGAGACGAAAAACAAGGTGCCTGGACGCTATATGGACATCACGGGCAACAAGGCCACCGCATACGGTTTCATCGCTGCCGCTGAGAAGGCAGGCCTGAAACTCTATCTCGGCTCTTATCCCATCACTCCTGCCACCGACGTGCTGCACGAACTCTCCAAGCATAAGTCGCTGGGCGTCACTACCGTTCAGTGTGAGGACGAGATTGCCGGATGTGCCTCGGCAGTAGGCGCATCATTTGCGGGCGCATTGGGTGTGACCTCCACATCTGGCCCCGGCATCTGTCTGAAGAGTGAGGCGATGAACCTCGCGGTCATCATGGAGTTGCCGCTCGTCGTGCTCGACGTGCAGCGTGGTGGCCCTGCTACGGGTCTTCCCACGAAGTCGGAGCAGACAGACCTCTTGCAGGCACTCTTCGGCCGTAACGGTGAAAGCCCGATGCCGGTGATTGCGGCCACCTCGCCCACCGATTGCTTCGATGCTGCATACGCCGCAGCCAAGATGGCGCTGGAACACATGACCCCCGTCATCCTCATGACTGATGCCTACGTTGCCAACGGCTCTGCAGCCTTCAAATTGCCAAACCTGGCCAACTATCCAGCCATCAACCCACCATACGTTCCAGAAGAACTGAAGGGCTCTTGGGCACCCTATCTCCGCAATCCAGAGACAGGCGTGCGCTACTGGGCAGTACCTGGTCGCGAAGGCTTCCAGCACATCCTCGGCGGATTGGAGAAGGACAACAAGACGGGTGCTATCTCCACCGACCCTGAGAATCACGACTTGATGACTCGTCTGCGTCAGGAGAAAATCAACAAAATCCAGGTGCCAGACCTTGAGGTGCTGGGCGACAAGGACGATGCCGACCTCCTCATCGTAGGCTTTGGCGGCACTTACGGACACCTCCACGCAGCGATGGACGAACTCCGTGCTGCTGGCAAGAAGGTGGCACTCGCTCACTTCAAGTACATCAACCCGCTGCCTGCCAACACGGCTGAGGTGCTGAAGAAGTACAAGAAGGTGGTTGTCGCCGAACAGAACATGGGTCAACTCGCCGGCTGGCTCCGCATGAAAGTCGACAACTTCGTACCCGAGCAGTTCAACCAGGTGAAGGGCCAGCCCTTCGTGGTCAGCGAACTTGTGGAGGCATTTACAGAGATAATCAACAAGTAGTTTTAACAACAACGAATTTCTCGAATCAGTCGAATAGTTGGTGTAATGCCGCATGCGGCGATGAATAGAATCGAATGGCAATGGAAACTCAACGGAAAGATTTGATATGTCCCCAGGAATCTTACGAGATTATCGGAGCAGCAATGAATGTGCATAATGCTCTTGGTCGTGGATTCACGGAGAAGGTGTATCAAGAGGCTCTGGCAATTGAGTTTCAAGAAAAGGGGATACCCTTTCAGCGTGAAGTAGAAATCCATGCTGTTTATAAAGGAAATACCCTTTCAGCAACGTTCATCCCAGACTTTATCTGTTACGACAAGATAATAGTTGAACTAAAAGCTGTTACAGAACTTGATGATATGCATCGTGCCCAAGCTTTGAACTATGCTAAAGTTGCAGGCTCTAATTTGGCTCTTCTCATCAACTTTGGCGAAACTCGTCTGGTTGCTGAGAGGCTTCCGGTTCTGATGTAACATCAACATTCGTTTTTATTAGTTGTCGTTCACGACATTTAGAAGAACTATTCGCAAAATTAGACATATTCGTTGTTTAAAAAGATAAGAGTTATGAGTAATTACACTGCAAATGATTATAAGAAGGGACAGCCAAGATGGTGTCCTGGATGTGGCGACCACTTCTTCCTCGCATCGCTCCACAAGGCGATGGCTGAGATTGGTGTGGACCCATGGAACACAGCCGTGATTTCTGGTATTGGTTGTTCATCGCGTCTGCCTCACTACATGGCAACCTACGGCATGAACACCATCCACGGACGTGCAGCAGCCATCGCAACCGGTTGCAAGGTGGCAAATCCCGATTTGACCGTATGGCAGGTCAGCGGTGATGGCGACGGACTCGCCATCGGTGGTAACCACTTCATCCATGCGAACCGCCGCAACATCAACCTCAACATGATTCTGCTCAACAACCGCATCTACGGTTTGACGAAGGGGCAGTATTCACCCACCTCTCCACGCGGATTCGTGTCGAAGTCCAGTCCTTACGGAACTGTGGAAGACCCCTTCCGTCCGGCAGAACTCTGCTTCGGCGCACGTGGCCACTTCTTTGCCCGCGCCGTTGCGACAGATGCTCCCGGTACGGTGGAAATCCTCAAGGCGGCCTACAACCACAAGGGTGCAGCCGTGTGTGAGATTCTGCAGAACTGCGTCATCTTCAACAACGGTACCCACGACGCTGTCTACAGCAAGGAAGGACGTGCCAAGAATGCCATCTACGTGCAGCACGGCAAACCCCTCATCTTCGGCGAGAACAACGAGTATGGTCTCATGCAGGAGGGCTTCGGCTTGAAGGTGGTGAAGATAGGCGAGAACGGCATCACGGAGAAGGACATCCTCGTGCATGATGCTCATTGCGAGGACAACACCCTTCAGTTGAAACTCGCCCTCATGGGCAATGGCGACGGCTTCCCAGTGGCACTCGGTGTCATTCGCGATGTGGATGCTCCTACTTACGATGATTGTGTCACTGCTCAGATTGAAGAGGTGAAGGGTCAGAAGAAGTATCACAACTTCGCCGAACTGCTCGAAACCAACGATATTTGGGAGGTGAAATAATCCCCACAGCATGGTGCAACAGAAAGAATTCACGTTGGAAGCACGGAGTCGCGGCTTCCATCTCATAACGGGGGAGGTGATGCGTCACCTCCCTCAGCCTTTGCCCGACACAGGTGTGCTGCATCTCTTCATCAAGCACACCTCCTGTGCCCTCTCCATCAACGAGAATGCCGACCCCGACGTGCGTCGCGATATGGAACAAATCATGAACCGTCTGGTGCGTGAGAATGAGCCATACTACCAGCATACGCTCGAAGGGAGTGACGATATGCCTGCCCACGCCAAATGCAGCCTCATCGGTCCCGATTTGACCATTCCCATCACGCAGGGGCGGCTCAATCTCGGCACGTGGCAAGGCATCTACCTCTGCGAGTTCCGTGATTATGGTGGAGCAAGGAAGGTGGTGGCAACCATCATGGGAGAATAAAAAAGGCAGGCCTGTATCAAAACGATGCAGGCCTGCCTTTTTTATGGGATATAACGAAGATTAGAGTGTTGCTTTTTCGTTCAGATAATTGCAGTAGATGCGGATAGCCGTCTCCACCATGCGGATGCAGGGACGTTTCTTGTAATACTCGTCCGTTCGGGCTTCAGGAGTGGCAACAATCTTTATTTCGGGGATGGTGCCGTCAGCACGTTGCTTGTTGAGTCCAAGCAGTTCCTTGCAGATGATGGAACCTGTTTCTGCTTTGAAGTCGGCAGCGAGACGTTGCACCACCTCATAGTTCTTCTTCTTCAGTTCCTGGTCGGGATAGTCACCCTTCACCTCCAATCCTGCCAACATGAACATGCCACACGCTGTTCCGCAAGTTTCACGCATCCTGCCGATGCCGCCTCCGAAAGAGCCGGAGATGTGAGCCGCAAATGCCTCGTCTAACCCGTAATAGTCGGCAAACGCCAACACCACGGATTGGGCACAGTTATAACCTTGCTTGAAAAAGGCCACACCCTTTGCTACTCGTTCTTCCGTTGTCATTATCTCTCAACTTTCAACTTTATCTCCCTTTGTACATATCGTCGTAGTATTTCTCGTAGTCGCCGCTGGTGATATTGTCCATCCATGCTTCGTTCTCGAGATACCACTTCACGGTCTTTTCGATGCCCTCCTCAAACTGGAGACTTGGCTCCCAACCCAATTCTGCCTGGAGTTTGCGCGAGTCGATGGCATAGCGGGCATCGTGTCCGAGGCGGTCGGTCACATACGTGATGAGGTCGAGGTCTGCCCCTTCAGGACGACCCAACAGACGGTCAACCGTTTTGATGACCACCTTGATGATGTCGATGTTCTTCCACTCGTTGAAACCGCCGATGTTGTAGGTCTCAGCCACTTTGCCGTTATGGAAAATGGTGTCGATAGCACGGGCATGATCCACCACATAGAGCCAGTCGCGCACATTCTCACCCTTGCCATACACAGGCAACGGCTTGCGGTGACGGATGTTGTTGATGAACAATGGAATCAGTTTCTCGGGGAACTGATAAGGCCCGTAGTTGTTCGAGCAGTTTGTCACAATGGTCGGCATGCCATAAGTGTCGTGATAGGCACGTACAAAGTGGTCGCTGCTTGCCTTCGAGGCACTATAGGGAGAGTGGGGGTTGTATTTCGTGGTTTCCAAGAAGAAATCAGTACCATAGGCAGCATGATGTTCCGCGCTTGATGCTGTAGTGGTGAACGGGCTCTCCACACCTTCAGGGTTCGTCAGTTTCAGCGCACCATACACCTCGTCCGTTGAGATGTGATAGAACCGCTTGCCCTCATATTTCTCAGGCAGACTCTCCCAATAGAGTTTGGCGGCCTGCAACAATGAGAGTGTGCCCATCACGTTGGTGCGGGCAAAGGTGAAGGGATCCTTGATGCTTCTGTCCACATGACTTTCTGCTGCCAAGTGGATGATGCCGTCTATCTTCTCGTCCTGCATCAACTGGTAGAACGCGTCGAAGTCGCAGATGTCCATCTTCACGAACTTGTAGTTCGGCTTATCCTCCACATCCTTCAGGTTGGCGAGGTTGCCAGCATAAGTCAACTTGTCGAGGTTGATGATTTTGTACTCGGGATACTTGTTCACAAAAAGACGAACCACGTGGCTGCCGATGAAGCCAGCACCGCCCGTGATGACAATGTTTCTCTTGAATTCCATATTGTTAAGCACTATTCTTTTTTATTTTGGGTGCAAAGGTACGATTAAGTGAGCACATTACAAAATGAAATGGCCTATTTCATTTTTATTGTCGAACGCTAGTACCTTGCGCGGAGCGAACGGTACGATTAAGTGAGCACATTACAAAATGAAATGGCCTATTTCATTTTATTGGCTTCGTGAAGAAGTCCTTGATGCAGTTGACAATCTTGTCCACTTGTTCCAATGTCAGTTCGTAGAACAGGGGCAGACGAACCAGACAATCGGCATATCTGTCACATTGTGGCAGGTCGGGAATGTCGGAGTAGTGGCTGACATAGTAGTCGCTCTTGTGAAGGGAGAGGTAGTGGAATACCGCTAGAATCCCCTGTGCCTTCAGTGTGCTGATGAGTGCACTTCGTTCCTCCAAATTACGGCAAACGATGTAGAACATATGGGCATTGTTGGTTGCATAGTCGGGCACTTCTGGCAGTAGGAAGAATCCCTCTTGAGCCAGTCCTTCAAGTCCCTGATGGTAGGCCTTCCAGAGTGTTTTCCGCTTTTGCTGGATGTCCTCCATGTTCTCCAACTGAGCCCACAAAAATGCCGAAATCACTTCTGACGGAAGGAAAGAACTGCCTGTATCCACCCATCCATACTTGTTCACCTCTCCTCTGAAGAACTCTGACCTGTTCGTGCCTTTCTCCCAGATGATTTCCGCACGGCGCACAAACCGTTCGTCATTGATGCCGATGAGGCCTCCTTCGCCAGCAATGATGTTCTTGGTCTCATGGAACGAGAATGCCGACAGATGTCCGATGGTGCCCAGTGGACGCCCTTTGTAGTAGGAGTCAATGGCCTGTGCTGCATCCTCCACCACCAACAACCCGTGGCGGTTGGCAATCTCCATGATGCGGTCCATGTCGCAAGCCACTCCTGCATAGTGCACGGGTACAATCACCTTTGTACGTGGTGTAATCAGCGCCTCCAGTTTCTCCGCGTCTATGTTTGGATTGCTCTCCATTGAGTCGGCAAACACAATCTTGCATCCCTGTCTTACAAACGCCAGTGCCGTCGACACAAACGTGTACGAAGGAACAATCACCTCGTCACCCTCACCAACGTTGCAGAGAATGGCACACATCTCCAGTGCATCCGTACACGAAGTGGTCAGCAGCGTTTTCTTGAACCCGTACTTCTGTTCGAAAAACTTTTGGCACTTCTTGGTGAAGAGTCCATTACCTGACAACTTACCTGTGTACACCGCCTGATACATGTAGTGCGCTTCCTTTCCCGTAAGGTGCGGTTGGTTGAACGGAATTCCAGATCCTTCCATAGTCATATCGTTTTATGTGTATAAGTCATTGTTTCGTCTCTTCTGTAGTCCATATGTGATAGATGGGTGTCTCTTCCTTCAACACAAACCCGTTCTTCTCATAGAAGTGACACGCTCCAAGGTTATCCATCTGTGTCGCTACCCTCACACACGTTCCCTGGTCAAAACTTGAGAGGAACGCCTGCATCAGCCGTGTGCCGATACCTCTGTTCGCCATTCTCCCGTTCACGGCCACCAGTCCAATCACCACAGCATCCTCTTCTGTCTTGTATGTGATGATGCCTACAGGCACACCTTCCTCCACATATGCCAACACATCCGTTGCCATCGTCCCATTCAGTGAGTTTTCCATCCAAATGCGGTATAACGTGCGGAAAGCCTCCTTGGGGAACCGCTCGTCCCTGTTGTAGCGCGAGTACAGTCCACTTTCCCATGCCAGTTCCAGCAGTTCCTTCGTCAGTTCGTGGTGCAGCATGCTCTTCACGTGTCCGTCACATGGAGACACCTTCTTCTTCGTTCTCAACTCATACATTGCCCTTCGGTCGGCCAGTACAAATCGCTTGTCCAGTTCCTCCTTCGGCAGCGCCACTCCTTTCAGATAGAGCAATTTGTAGCCATCCTTCTGTGCCTCAGCCACCATCTCTTTCACACGTGTCATGTCCACCTCCCCTTGCCAGAGAAGGTGTCCCACCTTGAGTCCAAAGTGGTCGGTATCCCATTTAGCCAGTTGTATCATCATCGTCTTTGTCCATGTTCAGCGTCTCGCTGATGATGAAGGTGGGTCTTCCCTTCACTCGGTCGTAAATCTTTCCTATGTAGATGCCCGTCACGCCCAGCATCATGGCAATGGTGCCCAAGGCAAACCATACCGAAATGACCAGCGTGGTGAAGCCGTCCACTTCAATCCAGCCCATTGCCCATTTCACGAAATAGTAGAGTGCCACAAGCAGCGAGAGGAGTGTGATGTAGAAACCAATCTTCAGCATCAGGCGGAGGGGTTTGTCCGAGAAGCCAATCATGTTGTCGCTGGCCAGTCGGAACAGTTTGAAGAGGCTGTAACTCGACTTTCCCCTTTCGCTCTCGGCGTGTTGTACAGGCAGGTATCCTTTTCTGAATCCCACCCACTGCGCCATGATGGGGAAATACCGTATGCTGTCGTTCATCGACAGAATGGCCTCCACCACCTTTCTGTGGTAGATGCCGAAATTAGCCACCGATTTGTCCTGACGAGAGTCTGTCAGGAAGGAGAAGACCCCATAGAAAAGCGTGCTTGACATCCGCTTTGCCCACGAGTCTTGACGTTCCATACGCTGAGCAAACACGCTGTCATATCCCTCCTGCGCCTTCCTGTACAGGTTGGGAATCTCTTCAGGGCGGTCTTGCAGGTCGCAGTCCATCACCACCACCCATTCACCTTGGGCCTTCGACAGACCAGCCGTGATGGCATAATGCTGTCCGAAGTTCCTGCTGAGGTTCACCCCCTTCACACGCCTGTCGGCCTTGCACCGCCGTTCGATGCACTCCCACGAGTTGTCGGGCGAACAATCGTTCACCAGCACAATCTCGTAGTCGGAGGTAATTCCCTCCACCGCCTTCTCGATGCGCTCCACGAGTTCATCCAGCATCTTCTCTCCCCTGTAAATGGGAGAAACAACCGAAATCTTCATATATCTCTCTAAACTTTCAACTTTCAATTTTCACTTTTCAATTTGGGAATGAAGATTTCCACATCGCCATCTTTGTATACACAACGATAGTGATGCATCTCCATCCACGGAGTAATCGTGGCTCTCGCCTCCTGTGCGTCGCTGATGTGTTGGTCTTCAGCCTCTTTCCCGTATCTCACATACACAATCAACGGCAGCATTCCATGCTTCGCCACCCGCTCATCCAAACGATGGATAAGTTTCTCTCCCTTGAACGAGTTGAGCATGGTGTTGCCCGTGAACGGCCATTTCCCTGTGGCATAATACAACTCAGCCATCTGGTTGCCGACAAACAGGCACGGATACCCCTCGCCATATTCGGCCACACGAGCCACCACATTCTGGTAGCGTGCTGCCTTCTCCTCGTGAACCATCACATTCAACGTGCCGGGCAATGCCACGGTCGTAGTGTCCAGACGGCCATAAATCTCTCCATACGCCCTTTTCATCGTCTTCGTCAGCATGCCGATGCACACAAAGACGCATAGCCATCCAGTCACCTGCCGTTGCCATCTTCCACGCAGCCACTGCCAGCAACAAGCCGCAGGCACAATCAGCAGACCGCCACACTTGTTGAAGATGCTCTCAATGCCTGTGTCGCTGCCCAAGGGGAGCACATAAGCCGCCACCAGTGCATAGGCCGCCATCACCACAAACTCCCTCGGAGGCCGTTGGGCATACACCACCCGTCCCAAGGAAGGAATCCCTGTTGCTAGCAGCAACACTATGCAGCCAGCCAGTGCCGAGGCGTAAGGTCTGTTCGTCAACACCAACACACCCAAACCAGCTATCAGCAGCGCCGACCAAGCCTTTCTTCCCATTGCCGGGAACTTTTGTCCGTATGCGTAAAGCCAACTGATAGCCATCATTGCCAAGGCGAGAGTTCCCACGTTGAGTGCGCTCTTCAGATACACCACCAGGAGGTTCCCCGACGAATGTGTCGCCTCGTCGTGTTCCAATGTGCCCATCGCCTCATTCAGTCCCTCCACGAAGTAAGGCAGATGCCCCATGCACACCATGAGCACAGCCACTGCCCCCGCTCCACAGGCGATGCCTCCCACGTAGGTAAAGGCGTTTCTCCATCCCTGCTGCCACGACGCATGGCAACCTGCCACAAACGGCACCACCGCCAAGACACCCCACGTGCCATTCACTGTCCGAGCCCAGAAACTCACACCCACCCACACTCCAGCCAGCCAGAGCCATCGCAGGAGTTTCTCATTCCGCAACCAGCGTCGCATCGTCCACACCGATGCCGCCATCAGCACGAACGAAACCGTGTTGTAGTAGAACGTGATGAACACTGTGGGAAATAGGAAACTCACCAGAATCGCCACCACCTCCACGCCCGTCCTCCCTGGCTGCGGACGAAACGCGCCATACAGCGCTGCAATGGCCAGCGCACCCATCAGCGTCTCCAGCACCCGGAAACCCGCCAGCCCCCACTCGCCCAGTCCCCACTGCCACAGACCGCCCAGCAGTCCAGTCAGATAGAAATTGAAGTAGAACGGAATGGCATCGGGATGCTGAAAGAAATTCTGGTAGAACGTCATGCTGAACCCCATGTCGATGGCATCGAACCCCTGCAAACCCACCATGAGGCGGTACACTATACCGCCCATGAAAGCCAACCCCACGCAGAGAGAATGTCTTGTCATTGTCATACAATTCGCAGATTTGAAAGTGCGAAGGTAGGAAATTTTAGTGAAAAGTGAAAAAAAGAAAAGTGAAAAGTGAAAAAATAGGCGAAACTCACCGGAGGTCGACATCCTTATCCGCATCCATTTCTCCCTTTGCGCACAAAAAAGGATGCACCGAAGCGCATCCTCTACTTAAATCCTTTTTAATCTGTTCAATCTGTGGTTTTTAAGAAAAAACCTTTGTGTTTACTTGATTTCGATGTTCAAAGTCTCCTTTGCTTTTTCCTCTTCCGTCTTCTTCGGAATGTCGATGGTCAGCACACCGTCTGCCATGCCTGCGGCAATTTTCGACTTCTCCACATTGTCTGGCAGTGAGAACCTCTGTTCAAACTTGCTGTAGCTGAACTCCCTACGCAGGTAAGTCTTCTTGTCGCCACCCTCTTTGTTCTCAGCCTTTTTCTCCATGCTGATGACGATATCACCGTCAGTGGTGAGCTGGATCTTGAAGTCATCCTTGGTCATGCCAGGAGCAGCCACTTCTACTTTGTACGCTGTTTTGTCCTCCGATACATTGATGGCTGGAGTCGTTCCCTGATATTTAATGGTTGGCATCCAGTTGTCATCGAAGAAATCGTTAAACAATGAAGGGATCCATCCCTGATTACGTGTTGAATAAACTGTAGGCATCATAGTTTTGTCCTCCTAATTTATTTT
>JAEEGS010000039.1 GCA_016280445.1 Bacteroidaceae bacterium | reverse complement strand
GCATCATTCATGACATCCAGACCAAACAACTCAACATCGAAGCCATGACCGTATTCCTAAATGTTGTCCAAGAATCTCAAGAACTCCTCAGTGCCCTGCGTCATTTGATGAGGGGAGAAAATAAGATTGAAGAATGACATTCTTAAACGAGTAAAAGCCCACGCCAGATAGCGTGAACTATCTACTTTCGTTCTTGAATGTTGTCTTTCAATTCCCCAATTGTCAGAATACAAGAATCCAAAAGTGGATGTTCATCCTATATGTCCTTTGTTGTATCAGTCCTTTTTTATCCCATAGGCATGAGTTTTTGGTTTAATCAAGATTTTATTCTTCTTCGGTACCCGGCTCAACTCCTCATCTTCTCCCGTCTTCGTCAGATAATCCGATTCGTGATGGAAATCTCATGTTTCTTATTTGTTTTCACTTGCAAAGATAGATTCTTTTCTTGATACATCCAAAGAAAAGTGGAGAAAAACTCTCTGATTCACCCTTAAGCATCTCCGTTTTTCACCCTTCCACATCCTCTGTGGGCTTTGCGGGTGTGCTCCCGAAGGAAACATGACAGGAAAAGGAAGCGTGGAGGTGGCATTTTGAGAGAACAAGGGTGCAAAAGGTGGCGCTGTCACATTTTTTCGTGTGGCTGATGGAAGATGTTTGTCAGATTTTTTGTAGCTTTGCCTTTGCTAAGTTTTTCAGAACGGATGAGGAACGAAGCATCAAACAGATTAACTTAATGCTAAAGTATGGAATACAAAAAGATTGGTGAGACGTACTATGTCAGGATGGATAGAGGTGATGAAATCATCGGCAATATCCTCGAGATTTGCCGTAAGGAGTCCATTCCGTCGGCCATTTTTTCGGGCATCGGTGGGTGCAGTAGTGCCGAATTGCAGGTGTTCATCCCTGAGAGTGGTTGCTTTGAGACAGAGAAGATTGAGGGAATGCTGGAACTGGTGTCTCTCAACGGTAATGTTGTGTCTGCTGACGATGGCCAGCTCTTTCATCATACGCATGCTTTGTTCTCGTTCAAGAAGGAGGGACAGCACGGAATGGCGGGAGGTCACCTTCATTCGACCACGGTGCTCTATACTGCCGAGATAGAGTTGCGGCCTACTGTCGGAGGCTCAATCGGGAGAACGTTTGACCCTGAGACGGGTACGGGATTTTGGAGTTTCAAATGATTCGCAAAATGAACGGTAATGCCCTGAAAGTCATTGCCATTGTCGCCATGACGATTGACCATCTGGCGTGGGTAGGCATCGAGACCTATGAGCAGGCAGAAACGCCCGTGCAAATTATTTTGCACTGCATTGGACGGCTGACGGCTCCGATGATGATATTCTTCGTGGCTGAGGGTTATCACCATACGCACAACTACCGCCGCTACCTGTTCCGTCTGCTCATGCTGGCTGTGGTGAGTCACTTCGCTTTCTGCTATTTCAACATGTCGGGCTTCAATCCGCTGGACAACTTGCTCTTCAATGCCACGAGCATCGCCTGGCCACTCCTGTGGGGATTGATACTGCTGAAGGTGTGGGACATGAAGCGGCTGTCCCGGTGGCAGAAGGTGGCTGTCACGCTGGTGGCGTGCCTGCTCACCTGCACATCCGACTGGAGTTGTGCAGCCCCGTTGGCCATACTTATGGTGGGGCGAAACCGGGGCAATTTCCACAAGCAGATGCTGTGGCTGATGCTGATTATATCGCTCTACGCCGTTGCCTTCTTCATTTTCCATAGCCAAATCTACGGTATGGTTCACTTGGCCTGCTGGTTGGCAGTGCCGGTGCTGGCTATGTATAACGGGCAGCGAGGCCGCTGCTCGTGGCTCGGCAAATTCTTCTACTATTATTATCCGGTCCACATGGCACTCATAGGCCTGCTGGCCCGTCTTTTCGCTGATTGCTGACCTTGATTTTGGCATGTTTTTCAGCGCCAGTGTAACATTTGTAACAGTTCCAGTGTTACACATGTTACACCGCCACTGTTACAAGTGTAACACTGGGTGTGTTACAAGTGTAACAGTTTTGGTGTGAAAAATGTTACATTTTCTGTATTGCAGTTTTGTCAGTTTCGTGCTCTCCTTCGTGGTGTTGAAGGAGCAGTTTTCACAGGCCAAGTTTCATTTTGGCACCACCCATGAGCCAGATGCCGGGTTGCTGCACATTGGCGAAATCGTAGTATTTGTGGTTGGTGAGGTTGTTGGCTTGCACGTAGAGGGTGTAGCGGGGCTTCTCCCATTGCACCTTGAGGTCGAGCGTGGCGAAAGTGCCGAAGGTTTGGCGTTCGCCCGTCTCGGCATTCTCGAACTCTCCTTCACGGCTTTTCAGCGTGAAGTCCCATTGGGCGGAAAGATGACTGACGATGCGGTGATTGAGGGACGCGACGAACTTATGGCGCAGGAAGGTCATGCGCGAGACGTAGTTGGCAGCCTGCTCCTTGTGCACCCGATATTTGTAGTTATAGCAGTAGCCGAGGGTGAGCCGCTGGGGTAGGGCTTTCTCTCCCAACAGGCGGGAGAAGTTGAGGTGAAGAAGTGCCTCTGCCCCGATGTTGTCGATGTCGCTGTTGGCAGTCGTGTAGAAGGTGGCATCGGGGTATTTCACCCAGTCAATCATGTCGGTTCCGTGGCGGTAGAATCCCTTTGCCTGTGCGGTGAACCAAGTGCCTGTATAGGTGGTTCCAACGTGCCAGTCGGTGCTCTTTTCGGGCTTCAAGCATGTGTTCCCTTGAAGGCCTGGACCGTTATAATAAATATCTGTGTATGTGGGAGTTCGAAGGCTCTTGTTGAAGGAAATGAAGAACTTCCATCGGTCGGCAGGTCTCCACGCTACGTCGATGCCGGGATAGAGGTGCATGCCGCTGCCGACGGAGGTATTGTGGTTGGCCAATGTGCCGAGTGAGATGGTGATGTGATTCAACAAGATGTCATGCTCCAGATAGATGCCGACATTGCTGCGTCCGTCCTTGTATTTGTAGTGCTCGTGGTGTCCGGGCACTTTGTATTTGTGCTGTTCCGCCTCTGGAATTTCTTTGCCGAGACGGGTGGAGAGAATGTTCTCCCGACGGAACTCGAAACCGATGGCCGTTTTGCCGAGCGCCCATGTGGTGTAGGCGTTGGCATTGGCTCCATAGACGTTCGTCTGATGGAAGTTCTGATAGGCTGCAGGATTGGCGCGCTTCCAGACGTAGTGGTCGAGGGAACGGTTCCAATAGACTTGAATGGGCACGCGCACTCGGCCTTTGTATTCGGCTTTGGCTGCGAAGAGGAAGCGTCGGTCCTGCTCATATTGAGAATCGGAACCTGTGCCGTAGAAAGTGTTCGCGCCATAGTTCATGGTGCTCAAGCCTGCCTGCAAAGTGGCATCGAAGTGCTGGCTCTGGTATTTGCCGTTCCAGTAGGCGCTGGCTTTGTTGAAATCGTCGTTGTACGTGCCGCCATCGCTGCGCGTGTAACTGCCGCTCAGCCGGTTGTTGAAGTGTGTGGTTTGGAGGGATAGATGGGCATTGGTTCCAAAAGTTCCGTAGGAACCACCCTGCATGTGCGCTCCGAGTGTGTTTTCCTTGTCCGTGCGGGTGACGATGTTGATGGCTCCCGCAAAGGCCTGACTGCCATAGATGCGGCTTGCACCGCCTTCAATCACCTCGATTCGTTCGATGTCATCCACATTGACAGGCAAATCGACTGTGAGGTGACCTGTGTGAGGATTGGAAATGTTGATGCCGTTCAGCAGAACGGTGAGCTGGTCTTCGGTGCCTCCGTTCACACCGATGTCCGTCTGGATGCCGAAGCCTCCGCGTTGCCGCACATCCACGCCAGCAGCGAGTTTCAGCAGGTCGTTGACGGAGTTGGCACTCGACGCCTCGATGTCCTGTCGGTTAATCACTTGCACGAGGCGCACCGCCTTGTCGGCAGGCAGGGGGGCGAGTGTGCCCACCACCTCGGCACTATCCAGCGTCAGTTCTATCTCCTCCTTGTCGTCGGTTGGAGCAGAAGGCTGACTGAAGGCCATGATGGCCGCAGCAGAATCGGGGCAGGCAACAGACAATGTGGCCACACTGAGCACACCAATGAGCACCTCTCTCCGCAAACTGAGGAAGATGGCATCACCGTGACGTGTGAAGTGTGTCCAAACCACCGATTCCGGCTTTCTGAATCTTGATTTGATGTTCATTTTGAAGTTAATAATAATGGAAAAACGACGCCACTATTGGCGTTTGAGATTTCGTTCCGCATCCATGCGGAGGAAAATGAAGAGCAGCAACGTGAAGCCCCATAGAGACGAACCGCCATAAGAGAAGAAAGGCAGGGGAATGCCAATGACGGGAGTGAGGCCTATCACCATTCCCACGTTGATGAACAGGTGAAAAAGGAAAATGCAGACGACGCTATAACCATAGACGCGTCCCATGGTGTCGGGTTGTCGTTCGGACAGGGCGATGAGTCGCCAAATGAAGAACAGATACACAATGAGCACTCCGGCTGCACCTACAAAACCTTCTTCTTCACCTACCGTGCAGAAGATGAAGTCGGTATGCTGCTCGGGCACATATCTCAGTTTTGTCTGGGTGCCATTGAGGAATCCCTTTCCAAACAGTCCTCCAGAGCCAATGGCAATCTTTGCCTGATTGACGTTGTAGCCAGCGCCTCGCGGGTCGTCTTTGATACCAAGAAGCACCTCGATACGAGTTCGCTGGTGGTCGGCCAAGTGGTTGAAGATGGTGCTGCTCAGATAGAAAAGCGATGTGGAAACGACAGCAAAGAATGCAATGAAAATATAGCGGTAGAGTTGTGTGTAGAAGGCCAATCCTATCAAATAGAGAATGAGGAGAATACATAGCCCCAACATCACGTAGCAGACATCGAATGGAATAACATAAATGGAAAACAGCATGGCCAGTAAAATAGTGCCGTAACAAGCAATGGCCATGATACGGACCGCTTTCATGTTGCGGCAATAGACCCATACCAGTCCGATGGTGAAGGTGATGGCTAAAAGAAGCACCGTAAACTCACCGATGGAAACAGGCATGTTTTCGATATAATCTTCCCGGAATTTCATGCCAACCACAAAATAGACCACGCATGCAAAACCGCTGAAAAGCAGGGAACCGGTCATCCCTTCGCGATAGAGCATGAGAAAGAAAGCCAAATACACCAGCGCGGAGCCTGTTTCTTTCTGGCCAATGATGAGAAGCATGGGGAGTATGATGATGCCAATGGCAATGAGGATGTCTTTAGACTTTTTGATGTTGACGCCATATTGGTCCATGAATTTCCCTAACGCCAAAGCGACTGCAAACTTGGCAAACTCTGCAGGCTGAATCTTGACAGAGGAGCCGAGTGGCAGCCAAGAACGGGAACCTTTGGTGTCGGGCGCAATGACAATGGTGACAGCCAACAGGAGCATGAGGCCAACGTAGATGACGTAGGCCGCCGTGTCGTAAAGGCGTTTCTCAATGAGCATGAGAATGGCTGCCAGAATCAGCGATGTGCCACCCCAAACAATCTGCTTGCCGGAATTGGTCTCCCAACTGAAAAGGTCAGGATGGTTGAAATCATAACACGCACCACACACGCTGAACCATCCCCAAATGATGAGGATGACATACAGCGTGATGGTAATCCAGTCAATGCTTAGAAATATGCCTTTGCTATCGTTCTCTTGTTCCATAGTTGATGTGTCTGCTTTGGAAGGATGCCGCTTTGGCTTCGCTCGCTGGCGAAAGTTGCCCGTTGATGTATTGTTCCATCATCAGTGCACCGATAGGCACACCGTAATGGGCACCGAAACCACCATTCTCCACATAGACGGCAATGGCAATCTTGGGGTCATCTTTAGGAGCAAAGCCCATGAAGGCAGAGTGGTCCTGTCCGCGGTTTTGTGCTGTACCGGTCTTTCCACACACTTCGTATTGAGAGGTGTTGGCACTTCGGCATGTACCACCTGTGACAGCCCTGCGCATGCCCTCTGCCACCATCTCGTAATACTGTTGATCCACTTTGGTTTTATGCTTGACCAGCAAACTGTCAGCCACTTTCCCACCTTCCACTTTCTTGACGATGTGTGGCGTGATATAATAACCGCGGTTGGCAATGGTGGCGCCAAGGTTAGCTATTTGCAGAGGGGTCAGCGTCACCTCTCCCTGTCCGATGGCGATGGAGATGACACTCAATCCATTCCACTTGCCGAGCCTGCGGTCGTAGTATTCTGCATTGGGTATCATGCCACGTGCTTCACCAGGAAGGTCCACACCGAGTTTATAGCCAAATCCCATAGAAACCATGTAGTCTTTCCATGTGTTCATGGCATTCTGAATCCTCTGATACTTCTTGTTGCCGAGCATGTGGTAGAGACCCCAACAGAAATAACCGTTGCATGAGGTGGCAATGGCTGGGATGAGGGGGAGGGGAGCACCGTGTCCGTGACAACCGACCTTCATACCTCCGCAGTAGAAACCGCGGCGGCAGGGATAGGCGGTGGCTGAAGTGATGATTCCTTCTTGCAGAAACGTCAGACCCTGCGATGTCTTGAAGGTGGAGCCTGGGGGATACGTTCCGGAAATAGCACGGTTGAGCATCGGCTTCATGGGGTCGCGCTGCATCTCCATCATTTGTTTGCCACGTTGCTTTCCTTCCATGCGATGGGGGTCATAACTGGGTGCGCTGACCATACAGAGAATTTCGCCTGTTTTGGGTTCGATGGCCACAATGGCCCCCATCTTGCCTTCCATCAGGCGTTCGCCAAGGGCTTGCAATTTTGCGTCGATGGAGAGTGTCAAGTTTTTGCCAGGTATGGGTTTGCGGTCGAGCTCACCATTGCGGTAATGACCTTGTATGCGCCCACGGGCATCTCGCAAAAGAATCTGTATGCCCTTTACACCCCTCAATTCCTTCTCGTAACTGCGCTCCACTCCCTGCTTTCCAATATAGTCACCAGGGGAATAGTAGTCGTCACGTTCCACTTCAGCAGAAGAAACCTCGGCTACATCGCCCAAAATATGAGCACAATTATTGGTGGCGTAGCGACGAATGGTGCGCTCGCGGATGTAAAAGCCGTGAAAACGGAATAGTTTCTCTTGAAACACGCCAAATTCAGCCGCAGCAATTTGGGCTTGGAAAAGTTGAGGAGTATAGGTTGAATAGCCAGGATTCTTGTTCTTGTCTTTGATGATGGCCATGCGCTCGTCAAACTGCTCTTTGGTGATATCAAGTGTTTGACAGAAGTCGAGCGTGTCGAGGTTGTTCACTTCACGCATGATGACCATGATGTCGTATGCCGGCTGGTTATAAACAAGAAGTTCACCATTGCGGTCATAGATGACGCCACGGGCAGGGAAGATGACATTGTGGAAAAAGGCATTGTCGTCGGCTCTGCTTTTGTATTCTTCGCCCGAAAGTTGCAGGAAGGCCAAACGAATAATGTAGCTTATGACAACAATGAGGGCTATGCCGGCAAGAACATACTTACGATATTCATAGAACTGACTCTTCATAGTCTTTCCCTACAATTGTTACTTTTTTCTTTTCTTCGAACGAACAAGCAATTCGATAAAGATGATAATGAGAGTAGTGAGGATGGTTCCACCGAAAATGGCCATGATGGTTAACGACCATTCAACCAATGTGAATGCATCCAGCAAGTAGAATACACCATGCAATAAAAACATGAGTATCAACACGTAGGTGAGATAGTTGAAGAAACCCATCGAGAGAAACGATGGCGTGAAATCCTCTGAAGCATCACGTGGCGCAAACAAATTGAGTATGGTGGGTTGCAGCATGGCCATAAGTGTGCATGCGGCTGATGCCATTCCTGCAGTATTGGAGAAAATGTCGAAGAGTATGCCGGTCACGAATCCCCACACCAATAAGCCAGTACGGGATGTGTTGTGATGGAAACACACCAACATGTAGCCTATCACTAAAGGTGTGATATAGCCAAACAAGTGTATGTTGTTGAACACTAACACTTGAAAGATTAATGTGGTGAAGAGTCTTATCAGACGTATGAGAAATGTAGAACTCATCTTACCGTGTCGTTTTTTACAGATTTCTCATTTGTACCAGTTGTAGAGACATGTATGCTGTCGGAACGTTTCTCTTGGCTGTTGAGCACGCTGTCTTGTTTCTCCGGATTTTCAGACATCATCTCCAAGACTCTTCGTTCTGGTGAACTATAGTTGGTGATGACCGACACCTCGCGGAGCGTGGAAAAGTTAGCAAACAGTTTCACACGAAGCATATATGCCATACCGTCACTGGAATCTTCAATTTTTTGGACAATTCCAATGGGGAGACCTGCCGGGAAAATGTCAGAAAATCCATTGGTTTCTACAATCTCTTTCACTTTGACAGGTGCGTGGCGTGGAATGTTCGTCACATAAGCAATGTCGGCATCTCCACGTTGCCATACAAGAGAACCGAAATGCTCAGAGTTGTGCAGCCTACAACTGATTTTGCTGTTGGTGTTGAGTATGGGCATCACAATGCTGTAATGGCGGCTTGTCATATAGACAATGCCTACAACACCACGAGAGCAGACAACACCCATTTCGGGATGAATGCCGTCAGCTTCTCCCTTGTTGATGGTAATCAGGTTGTTGGGCCTGTGGATTGTCATGTTGACCACTTGGGCTGACACAACATCATATTGTGGGGAAAGGGCAGGCAGACGTTTCGTGCTGTCTTGCTGCATGGCAATCATCTGCTGCTGTATGGCGTGCAACTGCTTTCGTAAATTTTCGTTTGTGGCTTCCAGTTCCCGGTTTTCTTCTTCCAGATGCAGATGCGATGTAATGCCGCTAATGACGTCGTAGGTCAGACCTACCACGTCATTAGCGGTTGTGAAATATACACTCTTTTGATATCCGTTGTAACTGAAAAGAAAGGCGAGGCTTATTGTTTCCAGCAACAGGAAAACAAACCAGTGTTGATTTTTTATGATTAAATCAATCAGTGCACGCATTGCACGCTTATCTCATCAAGAACTGGAAATTATTTACATTCTTCAGTGCGATGCCTGTACCCTTTGCTACGGAATGCAACGGGTCGTCATCTACATGGAATGGAATCTGGATTTTGTCAGTCAGACGCTTGTCCAAACCACGTAAAAGAGCACCACCACCTGTCAGCCAGATGCCGTTATGCACAATATCTGCATAGAGTTCTGGTGGGGTTGCCTCCAAGGCCTGAAGTACAGCTGTCTCAATCTTGGCGATGGTCTTGTCTATACAATGGGAAATTTCTTGATAACATACGGCAACTTCCTTTGGCAGAGCTGTTACACGGTCTGGACCATGAACGATATAATCGTCAGGAGCCTCTTCGCCAAGGTCTGTCAATGCTGAACCCACATGAATCTTGATGCGCTCAGCCATACGTTCGCCCACTCTAATATTGTGTTGGCGAGCCATATATTCCTGAATGTCTGCAGTCAATTCATCGCCGGCCACTCGAATAGAGTTGTTGCTAACGATACCGCCCAATGAAATGATGGCAATTTCAGTAGAGCCGCCACCTATATCGACAATCATTTGACCTTCAGCAGCCTCCACGTCAATTCCACATCCAATAGCTGCAGCCATTGGCTCATAAATCAGGTAGACATCACGACCTCCAGAGTGTTCGGCGCTGTCGCGAACGGCACGAAGCTCCACTTCGGTTGAGCCGGAGGGAACACCGATGACCATGCGGAGTGAGGGAGTGAAGAGGTGGTGGCCTGTTTTAACCATTTTGATGAGTCCGCGCATCATCTGCTCGCAGGCAAAGAAATCGGCAATCACACCATCACGCAATGGACGACAAGTACGGATGCCCTCATGCTCTTTTCCATACATCATTTTGGCCTGTGTCCCCACAGCAATCATCTTATTTGTCTTTCTGTCAAGGGCAACCACTGAAGGTTCATCTACGACAATCTTACCATTGGATGTAATGATGGTGTTGGCAGTGCCAAGGTCCATCGCTATATCTTGTGTCAAAGAGAAAAATCCCATATTTCTTTATGATTTACTATATTACAATCTTTTTAATCCTCAACTTCTCAATTTTGTCCACCCGCCAGACGTGGGGCGGAGACTATTTTGCAAAATATGTATGAATGGCTGTGTCGTAATGGCTGGATGTGGCAAAAGCGCGTTCTGCAAACTGCTTGCGCTGCTGCTTTGTTGTTTCGGCACCTTGTGCCTTGACAATGTCAAGCAGAGGTTTGTACTCAGCCTTGCTGGGCACAATAACTACATCATTGAAGTTTTTGGCTGCTGCACGAATGAGTGAGATACCGCCAATGTCGATTTTTTCTATGATGGCTGCCTCCTCGTTGGTGCTGGCCACTGTTTCCTCAAAAGGATAAAGATCAACGATGACAAGGTCAATCTCAGGAATTTCATACTTTGCCATTTCTTGCTGGTCGCTTGCCAGTTCACGTCGACCCAAAATGCCGCCAAACACTTTTGGATGGAGTGTCTTTACACGTCCACCTAAAATGGAAGGGTATGTAGTCAAATCCTCAACCTTTTGGCATGGGTAGCCAAGACTTTCGATAAATGCTTGTGTTCCGCCTGTTGAAAGGAACTTTACGCCATTTTTGTTCAGTTCTGCAAGAAGCTCGTCCAACCCGTCTTTGTGGAATACGGAAACGAGCGCCGTTTTGATTTTCTTTACGTCAGCCATTTCTCCGATTTTTAATTTTGTGTATATACGAAAATATGATAGATCTTTGTAGTCGCTGTGTGCGCACACATCCATGTGCTTACGTTCTTCCTAACGAACTGCAAAGTTAGGCATTTCTTCTGACACGAAATTAAAGATTTTGATTTTTTTCTATCTTTATGGTGAAAATTCTTGTGGGAACCAAAACTTTGTGCTAAATTTGACCCGTAAACATCAAAATTGTTCATAAAATGCGACATATTATCTTTGTGGCTTTCCTCTTTTTTGCTGTCTCAGGTCGGGCACAGTTCTTCTTTGATTTTCCGTATCAGCAGATGGAACAGAAACGGGAAAAATACACGCCGCCTTCCTATAAGAAAGGGGATGCTGGGGTGGAAGAATTTATCCGTAAGAACTTCAGGCAACCCGCTGAAAATGAGCGTGTGGAGGGCCGTATTATCATCGCGGTGATTGTTGATGCCAAGGGCAAACCCGTTGAGACACACGTGGTTCGTTCTCTCACAAGGGCATTGGACGAGGAAGCGAAAAGGGTATGTGGAAAAATGCGTTTCAAACCAGCCACATTAGGGAAAAAGAAAGTGAAAGGACGCATTGATATAACATTTCCTATCAGTCATGGCAGAGTGTCATTTCTAGACTTGCCAACGATTGATGTATAATCAATCACAAAACGGATGCACAAGTAGTCATGTGCATCCGTTTTGTTAGTTTTCTGTATCGTTCTATTTTGTCTCAATAAACAGGGTCGTGCTTGTATGCTTTTTGCCATTATGATCGGTGCAGAGATTGATGCCAACTGGTCGTCCGCGTAATGATTTCTCACAATGTACGCGTCCTGTATAGCGTATTTTTTGCCCTGGTTGCAAAGTGGTGGTCAATGACGGTGACAAGCGGATATGGCGTTGGTTATCAACTGTTAAGCAAATGACGATGTCATGGAGCACAGTACTGGAAGTATTGGTGATGTAACCTTCCACTTCAATGGTTTCACCTTTCGAGAGATATCCGTCTCCATCAGCATCCATATAGGTAAGTGGGGAGATGCTGACTGAAGAAGGAAGGCTTCCCTGGTATGCCCCTCCACCAGTTTGATAGTCGGGGCCTCCTGCGGTGTTGTCATATTCCGGTGTCGTTGGAACTTCTCCGCTTGAATATACATTACGTTGGCGGGCTTCCCTTTCTCGTTGTTCATTTTGGCTGGCTATGCCCACTCCGAGCATTGCGCCAACACCCATGCCGATGAGGCTGCCGAGTGCTGCATTCTCTCCGCGGAAATGACCACGGCCTGATAAGAAACCAATGGCTCCACCAACATGACTGCCAATCATTGCGCCAGTGGCGCCACTCGCTGCTTGGTATGAACTGCTGCAACTGCTAACCAGTATGGCTGTGGCTAGAGCTAAGCATGTGAATTTAGTAGTATTCATCTTTCTATCGTGTTAAGGGTTAAACAATTTTGTCTTGTTGATTATCCCTTTCTGCTATATAATCGTCAATCAGTTTTCGTGCTATCGACATTTTGTTTGGAATTGGTGGCAAATGTTTCCTGTCAAACCATCCAGCACTGCTCAGTTCCTCTTCTTGCAAATGTAGTTCTCCACTTACATAATCAGCGGTGAAACCAATCATGATGCCACAAGGATAGGGCCAAGCCTGACTTCCAAAATATCGGATGTTACAGATTTTCAATCCTACTTCTTCTTCCACCTCTCTTACAACGCAATCCTCCAATGTTTCACCAGTTTCGACAAATCCCGCTACCAGACCATACATCTCATTGCGACGGAAATTCTTGGCATGAACAAGCAATATCTCATCTCCCCGACGGATACGCACGATGATGGCAGGACTTACCTGAGGCCACACCTCTTTGCCACAATGAGTGCATTGTTTGCTGATGGGGGTTACTCGTTTCATGGGAGCGCCACATACGCCACAATAATGGGTGTTGGTGTCCCAATAGAGGAGTTCTGAAGCCTTACTGGCCATATTATAGAATGGGAGAGGCAACACATTCCACGACTCTCGTAGCCCTATCGTCACATACCCGTCCATGTCATTGGGCGGTGTGGTAAGGCTGTAAGCCATACATGGCTTCCCCTCCAGGATAGATAATTCTTGTACAGAAGTCCATTCTTTCAAGGGGAAGGGAGGTTCCTCCGAGCAGGGCACATGGTATCCCATACTGTCATGTTGTAACAGTAGAGTGTTGCTGATGAATACAAACCAGTATGAAGGCTGTTTTTTCATGTGTCAATCTCATTTTTCGGGCCAAAATTAGTTATAAATTGTGGGATTATCTCCATTTTTTGTATTTAAAATCATTAAAAAAGTTAAGAGTTGCCTAATTAGTTGTGAAATTGGCTGAAAAAGGCTACATTTGTACTCAAAATTTCATTTGCACATGACACACGTACATCGCGCGTACATATATTTATTATTAGTAATGGCTACAATGCTTTGTGTTGAGCCAGTATGGGCTGATAAGAAGGAGAAGAAAGTAAAGCATGAATATAACACAGTTGATCTCGAACCTGATCCTGTTGCAAGAAAATCAAGGCCAGACCGTCATCCAAAAGCAATAGAGATGCCCATGCTGGCAGGGGTGCGACATGTTACAGGTGTAAGGGGAGCACAAGGTATAGATGTTAGCCATTATCAAGGAAGAATTAACTGGAACGAGGTGTCAAGAGACCCACAGGTTACATACGTTTATTTGAAGGCCACCGAAGGAGTGGCTATGGTGGATGACACCTATCAATATAATTTCCAAGAGTGCAAACGGATGGGATTGAAGGTGGGCAGTTACCTGTTTTTCCGTCCTAACTTGCCAGCAAAGGCACAATTTGATTTGTTTGTCTCACGTGTTGACACAAAGAAGCAGGATCTTTTGCCGATGGTGGATGTGGAAGTGATAAAAGGTGCATCCGTAGAACTCATGCAGGCTCGATTGATTGAATTGTGCGAATTGTTGGAGAAGGAATACGGGAAAAAGCCGTTGATATATACGGGTAGGAATTTTTATAACAATTATATTCATAGCAATCCGCGTTTGCGTGGCTACAAGTATTTTATAGCAGCCTATTCGCCCATCGAACCTTCTTTATCTGACAATTCAGACTATGTAATGTGGCAGTATTCATCAACGGGTTCTGTGCGTGGTATTAGAGGAAATGTTGACATGAGCAGATTTGTGGGCAGGCACTCTATCAGAGACATCCTTTATTGAAAAGTGTTCTGGTCAAGTCCCCTTACAGACAGAGTTACAGACAGAGGTATATGACTTGATGCTTGTGACGCATTTTCCAGAAATAGAGAGACCTTCTTCCCGATTCATCGCGAATAGGAAAGAAGGTCTTTTGTTGTCTCTAACATTTTATGGTTTACGTAATTCTAAATTCACGCTGCAAAGTTACGGCCTTTTTGAAGTTCGTGCAATACCTAAAATATGTGATTTTTAATGGGATGGAAATCAAAAAAAAGGTATTCACTAACAAAACACGTTAGTGAATACCCAACAATTCTCTTGTAATACTTATTTCTGTGTGTATGAAGGCGAAAGCTCTCGCCTCTATACGTGCAGTATTTCTTAGAAGAACTTGTAACGATTGTCTATGACAGAAGCCTTCTTCGTCAGCGACTGGATGAATGTGTTGCCAAACAAGGCAACACGTGAGTTCTGCTCGGCAGTTGATGCTTCTTCTGCTTTTGCGTCAAATTTCTCTGCAGTCTTGGTCTTGTCGAGAACTTGGAACATGTACACGCCGTAGTTACCCTTCACTGGACCGGCAAAAGCACCTTTGGCAGTCTTTGATGCGGTAGCACCGATGAGAGACTCTGATGCGTTGATGGAAGGTACGAATGTGTTCTGGGCAAAGGAAACATGCTTCACTGTATCAACAACCACATTCTTCAGTTTCTGTGCATCAGCGATGTTCTTCACATTCTTGGCAGAATCGTAAAGTTTCTCAATCTTCTTGTCTTTCTTTACTTCTTCTGTCAGGAAATCCTTGGCTTTCTCAACGGAATAGTAACCAACAGGGTTGATGCCAGTCAAAGCGACCAAGAGGAGGTGGTCGTTATTGCCACATTCGTAGAGTTGAGAGATGTCACCCACTTTTGCATTATCGAATGCCCACTTGAGTGCATCACGTGTAGCACGGATGCCTGCTATACCATGAGCTGTGGAAGGAACATTCTCCATTGGACGAACAACGTAACCGTTTTTAGATGCGTTTGCTTCAATCTTCTCCAATGTGGTGTTTTCTGCAATGAAAGAAGAGAACTTGTTGTATTCCTTGCTGTAAGTTTCATCAGAGAATCTCAGTTCTTTCACGATGGCTGCAACATTGTATTTCGTTACAGGGTTAGCCGTCTTCATCACCTGGAGAATCACAGTGGAGCCGTTTTCAAGTTTCAGTTTCTTGCTTTCTCCCGCATTCATGCTGTAAAGTGTGTTGATGAAGAGGGTGTTGTCTGCGTCCAAAGAGGCTGCTTGGAACTGTGCTGTTGTAATCCATGTAGAGTCACCTGTCTGGTTATACTTCTTGGCAAGGTCTTTGAACTGCGCTCCGGCAGTCAATGCAGTCATGATGCTGTCAGCCTTCTTTGCGATATCTTCTTCACCCTTACCGATTACACCAATCTGGCGGAACAGGATAGAGTCGGCCATCGTGGCTTTACCAAGAACCTTATAGGTGTAATACGTATTGGTCATTGGATCGTATGCAGGAGCCTTGACAGTACCAACAGCTGTTGAGTCGAGCTGGATGGAAATCATGTTAGGGAAGGCTTCCTTCATTTTGTACACGTCAGAGTAGGGAAGTTGTGATGCTGCTTGGCGAACCACATTGCCAGCAACGGTGTTGGTTGCAGCATCAGCCAGTTTTGTGGCGGCTTCTGCCATCTCTGTTTCAGCGGCTTTCTTGTCAGCGTCGCTGGCAACTACCTGAATGTCGATGACCTTGAGGTCGCGTGTTTCGTTATCCAAAGCAAAAATTTCTTTCTTCTCTTCATACTTTGCCTTAATCTCTTCGTCCGAAACCTTTATGTCATTGTCTTGTACAGAAGAAAGAGGCAGTGATGCCAACAAAATTTCAGACTCCTCCGAACGGCTGTTGAATGCAAGTTTTGCTTCTGCAGGGTTGGACAGGATGCTCTGATAGAGGAGAACTTGATATTTCTGTGTAAGCAACTGATTGCGAATTTGGCGCTGAACGAAAAGATAGTATTTGTAGATCTTTTCATATGCTTCAGGAATTTGTGTGCCAGCGTCTTTCAGTTTCTTGTATTCAGTGAGGAAGCCGTTCACTGTTGCATAGTCATAACGACCAGTTTGCTGGTTCATGAAAACAGGAGCCTGCAGCAGTTGGCTGGTACCATTCTTCACCACTTCTGCAATTTCTTCATCTGTCACGCCGATGCCAAGTTCTTCACATTCTTTCTGAATGAGTTGTGACTGTACATAGTCGTTCCATGCTTGATCTCTCAGTTGATTCATCTCGCTTTCGCTAAAGGAACTTTGCTGAGCGACAACTTCGTAGAAGGTTTGGTATTCGTCCACCATTTTCTGGAAATCCTGAATGGACAATGACTTTCCATCTACTTCTCCCACTTGCTGGCTTGAACTCTGGAAAAGACTTTCAAGCCCTCTAAATAAGTCGCCGGCAACGAAGAGGAACAACGCCACGGCGATGATGGTCACAAGGAGCACGCCCTTGCTTCTGATTTTTTGTAATGCTGCCATTTTTTATTGTTTTTATTGATTATGTTTTCTTTGTCATACGTATGACTTCAGGGCTTCCCCCTTCGCCAAATCGCAAAATCATGCAAAATTACGAAAAAAATATCACCCGAACATGATGTTCACGTGGATTTTTTCACATTCACATTCTATTTTCGGCATATCATCGCCATTTTCTTTCATAAATGGAGCCTTCCAAACAAAAAGTACGCCCAATATCGTTGGACGTACTTTTTGTTTGTTATGCATTTAAGTGTGTTGTAAACATCATTGTGTCACGACACTGTCTTGTTGAGCCATGATGGCAGGGTCGGGTTGAGGTGTGGGTGTGTGGTCTTCAAGCGGGAATTGTCCTTTCGACGAGTGGATGATGTAGTCGGTCATCTGCTCGTTACTGCTGAAGTTGTACCCTGATAGTTTACGGGTTTCTCCATCAATCTCCATGTATGCGGAAGAATAGATGCGGTGGGCATATTGATCCCAAAAGAGCAGGGATGTCTTGAACGTTTCTCCCTTCAGATTCTTAACGAGAACACGGCCTCGAAGTTCCCACAAATGCTTTTGGTTGTAAAAATAAGCAGTGTCGCATGAGATGTAGGCATCTACTTGATAAGATTCATTGAACCGCTCCAAGAAAAGTCCCTTTTCGAAAGACCAGTATTGTGGTTCTTTTTTGTCGTAGATGTACCATTCTTCCGCAATCATCTTATAACGGATGATGCCAGAGTCGCTGATGAGGGTGCTGACACCAACGGATTGCAAAACAGGTAAAGAATCACGTACTCCAATGGTGGGGCCGATTTTCTTGTCGCTATCGTCGCACGATTGGAGTGACAACGTTGCAGCAGCCATGACGACTGCTGCAACGCTGAATATGTGTGTGATAGATTTCACGGGTTGTGTGATTCTATACCTCATGGCTCTGTTTAGCGGAGGCGGAGTGTAGTTGTTTCACCTGCTACAGTCACAGGACCAGCCTTCACGCCCTGGAAGAATGCCTCAGACTTTGGATAGAAGTGGGCAGCGTAACCTGCAGCGGCGCGATTGGCCTTGGCTGCAGATGCTGGATCCACAGATTTTGCCTTGTTGCAATAGTCATAAGCGAGGCAGTAGTATTTACTCTTCTCCAGCATGTCTCCCGATGCAGAACGTGCGATACAACTTGCCTGAAGCAGATAGGCACCACCGTTGGATGGGTTGTAAGAGAGGGTCTTGCGGCAATATGCACGGCACTGGCTGAGATTGCCTTTCTTGTACATCAGAGCTGCTATGACATAAGAGTATTTAGCCTTCTTTGCATTGTCAGATTCAAGGCTGATTGCCTCATCGAAGTATTTGATGGCACCGTTGACATCACCTTCCTTGAGAAGCTTGGATGCCTTACCGATGGCAGCCTGTGGAGTCTTGTTGATTTGGTAGGCATAATCAGCAGCCACATAGTAGATGTTAGACTTGTCGCACTCGAAATTGTTGAGGATGGCAAGCACAGAGTTAAGATACTGAAGGTTGGTCTTGTTAGCCTCCACTTGTGCACCATAAATCTTTTCAAGGGCATCACAGTCAGCAGCTCCAGAGGAAACGAAGAGTTCGTTTGCTTTATTCTGTACTGGCTGGTAGTTGTCCACAATCTTCTGTGCTTCAGGAGAGAGCACCACCTGATCTACCCATTTGGTGGAGTCTTCAGAATCTGGGTCAGCAGGAATGGTCTCTGATGGATATTCCTTGGCCTGATCAAGCAGACGGTCGCAGATGTCGTTGGTGTTCATGTAGTCCTGAATGAAGTCCTGGCGGATGTCAATGTTGTCCTTGTTGTGGAGGAAACGATTGTACGAGCACTCGATGAATCCAAAGAGGACAAAACCCTCAGTGTTGGGACCCATGTCGTCAATACCTTCCTTGAACATCTTGTAAGCCACATTGTTGTCCATCTGTGGGCAGAAATAGTAGTAGTCATAAGCCTTGCGGCAGATGATGTTACCTCTCGTGGAAGTGGTCTTAGGAGTGGCGAACGAGTTCAGCGCGTCAAGGTTCTTCTCGCGTTGGTCGTAGATGTTCATGAGTTTGTCAAAATACTCCTTCTTCTTGGCAGCATCAGTGGTTTTCTGGATGAGTGTTTCAAACATCCAAGCACCGTCTGTATAGACACGGATTTGTGCAAGTGGTGCCTTTGTGAACACAAACTCCCAAGGTTCTACGGCTTCTTCATAGTTGTTGTTCTTAAAAGCATCGCGGTAGAGGCTGATGCTCTGAAGCACCTCAGCGCTGTCAGGGTTGTTGGCCAAGCGGTCATTGATTGAAGTGCCGCTGAGGTCTTGTGCATAGGCTGCCATGCTTGTGATGGCAAGGCTGCAAACAAACAGAATCTTTTTCATAATTAGTTTATTTTTTCGTGAATATTTTTTCTTTTTCTTGTTATAACGATTTTATCGTTTTGATGTTGCAAAAGTAGGGCGTTGATTTCACGTCTGCTCAGGTTTTTCCGTCTATTTCAGGGGGAAAGTCCTATTGTTGTACGGGAAAAAACCTCCTGAGGCATCAAAGTAGTGCTTATTTGATGCGTGACTTATAGAACCAACGTTCGCTGAAAGTCACTCCCAGGCAGAATCGCAAGTAATTCTCCTTGAGTGTGCTTTGCCGATTAGTGGCAGCGTTCAAATAGGGAATATTGGTGTGAACCCATTGTACTGCCATGTTGATTTTAGGGGTGATTCGCCATGTGTTGTTGTTGGAGATGGGCAGAGTGAGTCCTGCCGAAACGCCAAATTCGTATGGCTTGTCTGTGACGGCTCCGGTGAGATCAGCTTTTGCGTATGTCTGTGAGTAGTAACCTCCGACTTTATAGGTGCATCGGCTGAAATAACTGCTGGTTGATATTGATGAGGGTGTCCAATCCAATCCTGCCGCAATCTTTTTGCGGTCGTTCAGTTGCCCTTTTGTCGATACAAACCTGTCGGTTGTGTTGGTGGAGATATTGGTCTGCTGGTTGGGAAATTTGCAGTCAGCCCATTTCTGAAGTTCAAAGTCAACACCCACTCGGAGTTTGTTTGAATGATAATAAGTTACACCGGCTGCGATGCTCTGTGGCAATTGGAACGCATTCTGAATCGTGTCAATGGTTTCTGTTTCCACCGCACTGCCATTCATGGTTCTTGTGGTGCGAAAGGCCTTGTTGTTGTCCACATAATGTCCCAGCGTATAGGTGGCTCCGAGAACAAGTCTGTCCTTTTTGTTGAGTGGTTGTACATATTGGAGACCTGCCTGTACATTGTATGTGCTGATGTCTGCGTTGTAGGTACGTGCCACGCTGAAAGCAGTGGTTTGATTGAACGACATCGTCATGTTGTGGGTATATTCACCCCACAGATAACTGGCGTTGACACCAATGCTGATGGGCTTGAAGGGGCGCCATCCGATGCCAAGAATCACTTCGCGCAATCCTCCGTCGCCATTAAAACTATATGCAGAGGTGATGTTTTCAGTTCCTTGCAGGTTTTCGCTCGAAGAGGCAAAATTGTATTTGATGTTGGTGATGGGCATCAGACCCAATGTCATGCCGACATTCTTGGCAGCACGGAACTGGAAAGCGAAATAGTCAAAACTGCTGTTGCGGATGTTCTGCTGCAGATTCTCCATCTTGTAGTTGCCATTTTGTAGCGAGATTCCTATGTCGAAGAGAGCGGTGAGGGAATCGATGGCAGAGTAGGATGCAGGATTGGCGATGTTGATTTGTTGCCCGTTGCGGAAACCTTGTGCCACTCCGCCCATGCCTTTGTTGAAACCCATGGCACGTTCCGATTGAATACCAAATCCGTAGCGAGAGTAGGGCGTGTTGATGCCGTTTTGTGCATGGAGAGTGGTAGCGAAGAGTGCCGATAGGATGGCAAGTGTTATCTTGTTCATTGTCTTTTTTTGTAGTAGTATGGAATTTGAGTGCAAAATTAAGCCTTTTTGTGGAGTTCTTCAAAAAAAATGTTTTCTAAGCGAGTTAAAAAAACTGAAAGTCCTCGGTTGTAGAGCGTATTGCCTATTATTGAGCGGTGTTTGAGGGCTTGTTTTTTGATTTCCCATGATGTTTTCCGCCGCCTCTTTTGTTATAGCGTCCCTTTCCGCCATGTCGGCCGGGGGTATGTCTTCTTTGGGTTTTAGCAGCCTGCTTCATGTCTGGCTTTTCACCACATCCTTCTGGCAGATCGGGCTTTGGAATCTCTTTCTCAATCAGTTTCTCAATCTTGAGCAAGTGAGGCCAATCTTTGGGTGTCACGAGCGTGATGGCTTGACCTTCACGATTTGCACGGGCTGTACGGCCAATGCGGTGCACGTAATCCTCTGGGTCACGTGGTGCATCATAGTTGATGACCATCTGAATGTCGTCGATGTCAATGCCTCGGCTCACGATGTCGGTAGCGATGAGGATGTTGATGTGCCGATTCTTGAAGGCAAGCATGATGTCTTCCCGTTCCCGTTGCTCCAAGTCGCTGTGCATGGCACCTACATTGAACCCCTTGCGTTTGAGAATGATGCTGAGTTCCTTGACTTTCATCTTGGAAGAGGCAAAGAGGATGACACGGTCCAAATCGTCTTGGCTGAGCACTTTCTCCACAATGCGGTCTTTCATGCCATCATAGCACAGATAAGCCGTCTGTTGTATTTTCTCAGCGGGCTTCGACACGGCAATCTTCACTTCCACAGGGTTGTGAAGAATGTTCTGTGCCAACTTCTGGATGTTGTCAGGCATGGTGGCCGAGAACATGATGGTTTGGCGTTCTTCCGACAGATAACTGGCAATCTTCATGATGTCGTCGTAGAAGCCCATGTCCAGCATGCGGTCAGCCTCGTCAAGAATGAAGAAAGACACCTTCTTCAAGTCGATGTGTCCACCGTTCAGATGGCTGATCAGTCGTCCTGGAGTGGCGATGATGATGTCGGCACCAAGTTCAAGCCCACGTCGTTCCTGTTCAAACCGAAGTCCGTCGTTGCCGCCATAGACAGCCACAGAGGAGACTCCGTTGAGATAATATCCGAATCCCTCCACTTGCTGGTCAATCTGTTGTGCCAGTTCTCGTGTTGGCGACATGATGATACAATTGACAGAATCCTTGGGGTAGTTGCCGTGACTCAGTTCGTCAAGCACAGGCAACAGATATGCTGCCGTTTTTCCTGTTCCTGTCTGTGCGATGCCCATGAGGTCGTGGCCTTCCAATATCTTTGGAATGGCTTGCTCCTGAATGGGGGTGCATTGCTCGAAGTTCATGGCATCAAGCGCATCGAGGAGTTCATCTGATATGTCAAGTTCGTCAAAATACATGGCGTTGTTATATTGTTTATGAAATTTATCGTTATGTTTGAGTCATCGGGGTGCTTTGCGGTAATAGTATAAAGCCACGATGGCAAAGAGCGTGTTGGGAATCCAAACCGCGATGGCTGCAGGGAAGTTGGCGTTGATGGCCATACTGGAAGCCACCGTCTGGAACATGATGTATGCGAGAATCAACGCCAAGCCGATGCCCAGCGCGATACCCATACCGTTTTTCCGTTTGCGGGCGGAGATGGACACACCGATGATGGTGAGGATGAAGATGGCAAACGACGAAGCCCCTCGTTTGTAATATTCCACTTCAAATTGCTGTATGTTTGCAAATCCGCGGGCTTTCTGCCGGTCGATGTGTTCACGCAGTTCGGGTGTGGTGAGCGTCATCTCCATGTCGCGCGAAGCCATCAGGTCTTGCGGCAGAATCTTGATGATGGTGTCCATCTTGCTGCCGTTTTGGATGATTTCTCTCATGCCTTGCAGGTCGCGTGTCTGATAGTTGGTGAGCACCCAATGATAAGGCTCGTAAGAGAGGGTGTCGTATTGGATGGTCATGGATTGGAGATGCTTGACGAGTTTTTTGTTTTCAAACTTGTCGAGGGTGAACTCAAAAGCCGTTTTCATGCCTTCTTCATACCGTCCAAAGTATGCGATGACACCCGGCTCCACCTCCAGTTGCACGTTCGATGTGAAGTCTTGACGGCCTCTGTTCTTGTATTTGTTCTCAAACCTCACGCGTTTCACATTACCTTTTGGAATGACGTATGAACCCAAACTGTAGTTGATGACGGCGATGATGGCAGCGGCTATCATGTAAGGGCGCATGAGTTGGGCAAAACTGGTGCCCGTAGAGAGCATGGCGATGATTTCAGAGTTGTCGGCCAGTTTCGTCGTGAAGAAGATGACCGCGATGAAGACGAAAAGTTGGCTGAAGAGATTCGAGTAGAAGGGAACGAAGTTGAGGTAGTAGTCGAAGGCGATTTCCTCGGCTGGTGCATCGTGTTGCAGGAACTTGTCGATATTCTCGTTGAAGTCGAACACCACAGCGATGCTGATGATGAGCACGAGGGAGAAGAAGTAGGTGCCCAGGAACTTGCCGATGATGTAGCGGTCAAGGCGCGAGAAGGGCATATGGTCGGTGAGCCATCTGGAGACAGATGCTTTCCTCGCCAGTCTCTCGCGTAGAGAAGAGCGGCGCGAAGTGCTCTTTTTCCCTTTCTGGTACTCAAGATAAGCCTTGATTTCTTCTTCGCTGCCTCGCGGAACAAGTTTCCCGTTTACTTCTTCAAATGTAACCAACTTTTTACCTTTTTATTATATATAATGTATAATCTCAAGATTCTCACTTCTCAGGCTTTTCAGAGCCTTCGGCCCAGTTCTTCCACCATTTTGGCTTTCCACACGCAGAAGTCGCCAGCCACGATGTGCTGCCGTGCTTCTCCCACCAGCCAGAGGTAGAAGGCGAGGTTGTGGATGGAGGCGATTTGCAGGGCAAGAATTTCCTGTGCTTTGAAGAGGTGGTGCACGTAGGCTTTCGTGTATGCGGTGTCCACATACGATGTCCCTTCAGGGTCGAGAGGGGAGAAGTCGAAGTCCCACTTCTGGTTGCGCAGGTTGATGGTGCCGTGCTTCGTGAAGATTTGGGCATTGCGTCCATTGCGGGTGGGCATCACGCAGTCAAACATGTCCACACCCCGCTCGATGGCTTCCAAGAGGTTGATGGGGGTACCCACACCCATCAGATAGCGCGGCTTGTCTTTGGGCAGGATGGCATTCACCACCTCTATCATTTCATACATCACTTCTGTGGGTTCTCCCACGGCCAAACCGCCGATGGCATTGCCGTCAGCCCCTTTCGATGCCACATTCTCGGCTGCACGTTCGCGCAAATCCCGAAAGGTGCATCCCTGAACGATAGGGAAGAGGCTCTGCTGATAACCGTATTTGGGTTCTGTCTCGTTGAACCGCTTGATGCAGCGGTCGAGCCAGCGTTCCGTCAGTTCGAGCGAGTTCTTGGAGTAGTTGTAGTCGCTGGTGCCAGGAGGACACTCGTCGAATGCCATCATGATGTCGGCACCAATCGAACGTTCAATGTCCATCACTCCCTCAGGTGTGAAGAAGTGCTTGCTGCCGTCGATGTGGCTGCGAAACTCCACGCCTTCCTCCTTGATTTTGCGGATGCCGGCCAGCGAGAATACCTGAAAGCCGCCGCTGTCGGTCAGCATCGGACGGTCGAAACCGTTGAACTTGTGCAAGCCGCCAGCCGCTTCCAGCACTTTGAGTCCTGGACGCAGATAGAGGTGATACGTGTTGCCGAGGATGATTTGTGCCTTGATGTCGTCCTTCAGTTCATGCAGATGCACCGCCTTCACAGAGGCTTGTGTGCCTACAGGCATGAAGATGGGCGTTTGTATGTCGCCATGATCTGTATGGATGACACCGGCACGGGCGTTCGTTTTCGAGTCGTTATGTTCGAGGGTGAATGTCATATCAAAGCAAAATCAAGTACATCTTTCACATTCTCCACATAGTGGAACTTCACTCCCTTCACATACTTCGCTGGTATCTCCTCAATGTTCTTCTGGTTCTCGTGACAGATGAGGATGTCGGTGATGCCGGCACGTTTGGCAGCCAGAATCTTCTCCTTGATGCCACCCACAGGAAGCACCTTGCCGCGCAGGGTGATTTCGCCGGTCATGGCCAGATTCTTGCGAACCTTCCGTTTGGTGATGGCACTGGCCAGCGAGGTGGCAATCGTGATGCCAGCCGATGGCCCATCCTTAGGTGTGGCACCTTCTGGCACGTGAATATGAATATTGTGGTTCTCGAAATACTCAGGCGTGATGCCGATGAGGTCGCAATGCTCTTTCAGATACTGCAAGGCAATCGTGGCCGATTCCTTCATCACGTCGCCCAAATTACCCGTCAAGCCGAGTTTGCCGCCCTTGCCGTTATCGATGGACGTTTCGATGAACAGGATTTCGCCGCCCACACTGGTCCAAGCCAAGCCTGTCACCACACCAAAGTAGTCGTTGCCCTGATACTTGTCGCGGCTGAACGGTTCTGTGCCCAGATATTCCTTGATGTCCTCCACCTTCAACTCGCTTTCTGGCAGCACGTTTTCTTTGGCATATTTGAGTGTCACCTTGCGGAGCACCTTGTTGATTTTCTTGTCGAGGTCACGCACACCCGATTCTCTGGTGTAATTCTCAATGATCTTCTCGATGGCGGGCTTCGAAATCTTCACGCCGCTGTCCTTCATGCCCAGGTTGTCGAGTTCCTTCGGCACGAGATGGCGTTTGGCAATCTCAATCTTTTCTTCCGTCAGATAGCCGCTCACCTCAATCAACTCCATACGGTCGAGGAGTGGGGCAGGGATGGTCGAGATGTTGTTGGCCGTCGCGATGAACATCACTTTCGAGAGGTCGTAATCGGTGTCGAGATAGTTGTCGTGGAAGGCCACGTTCTGTTCAGGGTCGAGCACTTCGAGCAAGGCCGATGCAGGGTCGCCGTTATTGGTTTGCTGCGTCACCTTGTCAATCTCGTCGAGAATGAACACGGGGTTGCTTGAGCCAGCCTTCTTGATGTTCTTGATGATTTGTCCAGCCATCGCACCCACATAGGTGCGGCGATGACCGCGAATCTCAGCCTCGTCGTGCAAGCCGCCCAGCGACATACGCACGTACTTCCTCTTCATGGCCTTCGCAATGCTCTTGCCCAGCGAAGTCTTGCCGACTCCAGGAGGACCATACAAACAGAGGATGGGGCTCTTGAAGTCGCCTCTCATCTTCAGCACCGCCAGATGCTCGATGATGCGCTCCTTCACCTTCTCCATACCGTAGTGGTCCTTGTTGAGCACTCGCTCAGCATTGGTCAGATTGAGGTTGTCCTTGGTATATTCTCCCCAAGGCAGTTCGAGCATGGTTTGTGCCCATGTGTATTCCGTTTGATAGTCGGGCGAGTGGCTGCTCATGTGGCTCATCTTGTCGAGCGCATCATTGAACACTTTTGCTGTCGCCTCGCTCCACTTCTTTTTCTGTGCAGCCTCGCGCATCTTGGCAATCTCGTCGGTTCCCTTCTCGCCCAGTTCCTCCTGAATGTTCTCCATCTCTTGGCGCAGGAAGTATTCCTTCTGCTGCTTGTCCAGTTCCTCACGGGTGCGCATCTGCAAGTTCAGTTTCAGGGTCACATACTGATATTCCCTTTGCAGAATGCCCAACAGGCGGTAGGCGCGGTCGTACAGGTTCGTCTGCTCCAGCAGCATGATGCGCTCGCTGTTGGAGATGTTGAGGTTGGCACAAATGAAGTTGACGGCAAACGGACGGTCGCTGATGTTGCCCAATGCAAAGGCGGAACCGATGGTTTGCTCGCTGGTGCGCATCAGTTTGAGCGCTGTCTCGCGGCAAGCATCAGCCACAGCGATGAACTCGCGGTCGCCACGTGCAGGCACTTCCTCCGGATAACTCTCCACACGGCCGATGTTGTAACTTCCGTTCCAATCCAATTCAATCAGGCGGATGCGGCCATAGCCTTGAATGAGAGCGGTGCGGCTTCCGTCGGGCAATTTGATGATTTTCTGCACCTTGCCCAACACACCCGTGTGGTAAAGTTGGTCAAAGTCAGGTTCGTCCGTCGCATCATCCACCTGCGTGAATACGGCCACGGGAGCATCCTTCTTCTGGGCATCCTTCAGCAGTTTGAGCGATGAGTCACGCCCAATGCTGATAGGCACCATCGTCTCAGGGAAAAGCATCACTCCCCGCAATGGCAGTACAGGAATGAAGTCATCAGGCGAGATGTGTTGCTCCAAATCTCCCTTGGCTATGTTGTCGATGCTGGTGATGAAGCTAATCTTGCTCTCTACGTGTCCTCCGTCTATGATTTCGTCAAAATTAAAGTCTGTCATGTGTTGTGATTCTAAGAATAAGATGTAAAATCGGGTGCAAAGGTACGAAAAAACTTTCACACGTGCGTAATATAAATTGTGAAACATTCTGAAAAGATGGAGAAAACAAACCAACCCTCATTTCGGGGAAAAGGCCCCGAAAAGAATATATAGTTAGCAAAATTGCCTAATTTTATATAATAGTGTAAGAAAATCTCACCGTTTTTCTTACATTTTGCAATTATTTTCTTAGAAATTTCGTTTTGTTATTAAAATAAATCGTAACTTTGCAGCGCTTTTTGACCAACAAGGCCAACGAACACATCAACCAAGACTTAAAAAAGAATCAAAGATATGAGCAAACTCATCAGGGTGGAGGGCTACAAACAACTCCTCGACCCTACACAAACGGAACTCGGCATCAAGCAGATCAAGGACTTCTTCCAAGCCAATCTGTCCACAGCGCTGCGTTTGAGAAGAGTGACGGCACCGCTTTTCGTGTTGCGAGGACTGGGCATCAACGACGACCTCAACGGCGTGGAGCGTCCTGTTTCGTTCCCTATCAAGGACATGGGCGACCACGTGGCCGAAGTGGTTCACTCGCTTGCCAAATGGAAGCGTCTCATGCTGGCCGAATACGGCATACAGCCCGGTTACGGCCTCTACACCGACATGAATGCCATTCGTGGTGACGAAGAACTCGACAACACCCACTCACTCTACGTCGACCAGTGGGATTGGGAGCGCACCATCCTGCCCGAGAACCGCAATCTTGCCTTCCTGAAGAAAATCGTGAAGGACATCTATGCCGCCATTCTCCGCACAGAATACCTGGTTTGCGAATCCTATCCGCAAATCAAGCCCTTCCTGCCCGAAGACATCCACTTCATCCACTCAGAGGAACTCCTGCAGATGTATCCCGACATGACCGCAAAAGAGCGTGAAGACGCCATCAGCAAGAAGTACGGAGCCGTCTTCATCATGGGCATCGGAGGCAAACTCTCAGATGGCAAAAAGCACGACGGACGAGCACCCGACTACGACGACTGGAGCACTCCCAACGAAGACGGTTATCTCGGTCTCAATGGCGACATCCTCATCTGGTATCCCGTTCTCGGCCGCAGCATCGAACTCAGTTCAATGGGCATCCGTGTGGACAAAAAATCCCTGCTCCGTCAACTTGAACTGGAAAATAAGATGGAACGCATCAACCTCTTCTTCCACAAGGCATTACTTAACGACGAAATGCCACTCTCCATTGGTGGCGGAATCGGTCAGAGCCGCCTCTGCATGGTGCTCCTCCACAAAGCCCATGTAGGCGAAATCCAAGCCTCCATCTGGCCAGAAGAGATGCGCAAGGAATGTGCCGCAGCAGGCATGCCCCTCATCTAAACTGAATACAACACAATTCCATATTGATCCGCATCAAACACTCGTCATCATGACGGGTGTTTTTTTGTCACACAGTTTCTCTTTTTTTACTAACACAACGTGTTGCAAAAGTCGAAAAAAAGTTGTATCTTTGCAGTTGAAACGATACCCTCTCCGGACATACACTCATTACTCACATAAGAGAGGGTATCCATCAATTCCTTCTATGAATTGATCAATTCCTTCTACTTATTCATCAATTCCTTCTACGAATTGATCAATTCCAACAAGGAATCGAGTTTATCACTTACACTCCCCTGATGGAGACTCTTACACTGAGTCACTGGAGGTTGTTACACTAACCCCGTCGAGGACATTTCAGTCATCAGGCAGAGCATATTACACCAATCCAACAGAGCATATTACACTTACCCAGCAGAGAGCGTGACAGCAAGGTTCTCTCATGCACCACACAATCAAGGTGAGGAAAAAAATCCTCACCTTGATTGTTGTGTGAAAATAATGTTGCACATTTGCATGTGCAATAAAAAGATAAGACAGCTATATGGGTAAACCAATGTTGCTCCTCTATTTCATTCTCTCTGTGTTTCCCGCAGACGCAACAGAGAACCGGCGACACATCCATGTTGTGCGTTGAGGCAGCAAGAAATCACATAGAGGCGACAGGACTAAAACTTTCTCCGTGTTTCTTTGGCAGTTTGGTCGAATGTTAGTACCTTTGCAGAAGTTAATGAAATGGATGATGACAGTTATGACAGAAGGGGATAAGTATGCTCTGTTTTTTGATATAGATGGGACGTTGGTGAGCTTTCAGACACACGAAATCCCGTCCTCAACGATATTCGCCCTTACCCAAGCCAAAGCTAACGGTCATAAGGTCTTTATTGCTACAGGTCGTCCACCGCTGATCATCACCAACCTCGGAGCCATCGAACACCTGATTGATGGTTATGTGACCATCAATGGAGCCTTGTGCTTTGTGGGTGATGAGGTGGTAAGATGCAAAGACATTCCCAAAGAGGCCGTACAGTTGGTGGTAAAGGATGCTTTAGACAAGCGTTACGGACTGATAGTTGTGGGAGAGAACGATGTGGCGGTGTTTGATCCGCAAGGAGATGTTGACAGGATATTCCGTGGAGGGTTAGGTGTGGAGAATTTTGACCAAGCCAAGCCATTGGACGTGGTACTTGAACAGAAAATCCTTCAACTGACGCCGTTCTTTCCTGAAGCGTATGAACACGACCTGATGAAGCGTATTCCAGATTGCACCTCTGGTCGATGGCATCCGGACTTTACGGACATTACAGCAAAAGGAGCTGACAAAGGGGAAGGTATCATCACGATGGCAACTCATTTCGGATTAGATCCCCAATATACGATAGCCTTTGGAGATGGCGGCAATGACAGTCCCATGATCAAGGCTGCTGGCATTGGTGTGGCGATGGGGAATGCTCTTGAATCCCTCAAGAATGAAGCAAACTACACGACGACTTCCGTCGACGATGACGGAGTATTGAGTGCTTTACTTCATTTTGGGTTGGTATCATAGCGATAATTCCTTAAATATCCGTATCTTTGCAACTGATATTTCAGAAATTAAAGTTTTACCTGCTCAAATTAGACTACGAAAGTAATATCAGTCGAATGAATATATGAATAATTTAAGTTTCGCAAGCTCCACTTTCTTGGAGTTAAAGAAGTTAAAGGAGTTAGAGGAGTTAAAGCCGATTGTAATGCTGGCGTGAAAACTCCTCTCCACAGTTGACAGAGTATAGGCTTTAACTCCTATAACTCCTTTAACTCCTGAGCGAAGCGGTAACTTCCGAAAGTTGTATGAATAAGTTTAAACTATGGATGCTGGCCGCCATCTTTGCAATCTGCGGCATGACGATGGTGTCCTGTTTTTCGGACACGAAGAAGAGCACAGCAGTCAATGTGACTGATGATGCCAGCCAGTTTGTGACCATTACCGATGTTGTGCCCGACGTTATATTGGAAATACGTTACTTCGGCACGTACAATTTCGTGGGAACCCGCATCGACGGCTACGAGGAACCGACAGCACTGCTCACCAGGCAGGCTGCTGACAGTTTGAAGGCAGTGAGTGACGATGTGATCAAGCAGGGCTATCGCCTGAAAATCTACGATGCCTACCGTCCGCAGAAGGGTGTTGACCATTTTGTTCGCTGGGCCGAGGACATCACCGACACGCTGATGAAGGCCTACTTCTATCCTGACCTTGACAAGAGCGTGCTCTTTCCGCAGGACTACATCTGTCTGAAAAGCGGTCATACGCGTGGCTCCACCCTTGACCTGACGCTGTTTGACATGACGACGGAGAAAGAGGTGGATATGGGTGGCACCTTCGACTGGTTCGGTCCCGAGAGTCATCCCGACTTCTGCGGTAATCCAGAGACGGGCGAATACACAGGTGACAATAGCAAATCGCCTAAGGGTCGCAGTATCACCCCCGAGCAATTCCAGAACCGTATGATCTTGCGTCAGGCTATGATGCGCCACGGCTTCAAACCTTTCGACACGGAGTGGTGGCACTTTACCTTGAAGGACGAGCCCTTTCCAGATACCTATTTTACCTTCCCTGTCAAGCAACTGAGTAAATGAAAATTTCGATTAAGCGAGAGCAAAGCCAAACTGGTTTGAACTTTGCCGAGCGTGAGAAATTTCGACCGCAGGTCAAGCGTTCAAAACTATGGGTGCTCGCCTGATGATGGAACGCACCAACCTCTTCTTCCACAAAGCGTTACTCAACGACGAAATGCCACTCTCCATTGGTGGTGGAATCGGTCAGAGCCGCCTCTGCATGGTGCTCCTCCACAAGGCCCACGTAGGCGAAATCCAAGCCTCCATTTGGCCAGAAGAGATGCGCAAGGAATGTGCCGCAGCAGGCATGCCCCTCATCTAAAGAACGCACAAACACATCAAAATATTTCCCTAACGAAAAAAGGAGGATGTGCCTACTTTGACACATTCTCCTTTTTGTGTTTTTCAGTTAGCTTCCATCCCCTTTTTCCCACTCATCAAAACAATTTTTGAGATTTAATCAGAAAAAGCTTTGTGGTAACAAATAATCTTTGTATTTTTGCCATCAACTATCGCCGATTCGTCGTAAACGGCACTTGCTGATAGGCAAGAATCCCTGAGCGCAGGGTGGCGGTATGACATAGTAATATAATAACAGCATTAGCAGTTATTCGGTGATACGGGAATCTCGCAAATTTCTAAAATCTACTGATTAAAGAATAAGTGTTTAATGCCTACGCTTTGGCGTGGGCGTTACTTATCAATCAGTTAGGCAATGCGAGAGCCTCCGTATCGATAAGCGTTCACGCTTTTTCGTATACAGAGGTTTCGCTTTCATTGTCTATCAACTACCGACGAGTGCGATGCCCAAAACCTATCGTATACCTATGAGTCAGCAAACCATTCCTGTCTCTTCCCAATTCTTTACTAACCGAGAAGGGAACACGTTGATGAAGGAATTTGAGGGAATCTTAAATAACAACCCTCAAGTGACGAACCTTGATGCAGTTGTAGGATTTCTTCGTGCATCAGGCTATTTCTCCTTGCGGCCTTTTCTCGACAGTATCAACAAAGTACGTGTGTTGATTGGCATCAATGTGGACAAGTATATTGCCAAAGCCACACAGCGTGGTGTACTTTTCATGGGTGAGGAAGAGAAGGTGAAGGAAGACTGCATGAACCAATTTCGCAAAGATATTGAGAGCTCCGATTATACCAAGCAGGTGGAAGATGGAATGTTGCAGATGTTTCAAGACTTGCTCGATGGCAAGCTGGAACTTCGTGCCCATCCTTCCAAGAAGATTCATGCCAAATTCTATATCCTCTATCCAGACAACTTCAATCAACACACTTTTGGTGCAGCCATTACTGGTAGCAGCAACCTGAGTGGCAACGGATTGGGTATCACAAAAGAGAAACAATATGAGTTCAATGTGAAACTCACTCGCTATGATGATGTTCAATTTGCCAAGAACGAATTTGATTTGTTATGGGAAGAGGCAAAGGATGTGCCCATAACAGCTGTCGATTTCAAGCAGACAATGGATAACACCTACTTGAAAGGCGATGTGACCCCATACGAACTCTATATCAAAATGCTGATGGAATTTTTCAGCGACCGTGTGATGGCCATAGATATGGATGATCCATTCGATATGCCAGAAGGCTACGATAAATACGAGTACCAGATGGACGCTGTGATTGAAGGCTATCAAAAACTGATACGCTATGATGGTTTCTTCCTTGCTGACGTGGTAGGTCTTGGCAAGACAGTCATTGCAACGATGATTGCCAAAAAGTTCCTCATAGAAAATGGACGTGACAACACGAAGATTCTGGTGGTTTATCCTCCTGCCGTTGAACAGAACTGGAAAGCCACATTCAGAGATTTTGGTATTGATAAATACGCACAATTCGTATCCAATGGCAGCTTGAGCAAGATTCTCGACACAGACAACTACAACTATTGGAATGCTGATGACTTTGATCTCGTGCTGGTGGATGAAGCGCACAAATTCCGCAATCACACCACAGGAGCCTTCAAGGATTTGCAGCAAATCTGTAAGATGCCTCGTGTGGAAACGGGGTACATTCCTGGCTACAAGAAAAAGGTGATGCTGATTTCAGCCACCCCCATGAACAACTCACTTTCCGACATCTACTACCAAATCACGATGTTCCAAGACCCACGTCAATGCACGATTGATGGTGTGCCCAATCTGACCAGTTTTTTTGCTCCTCTTGAAGCGATGTTCAAGAAACTGAAGAAAGACAAGGATTTTGATGTGGCAAGATTCAAGAAACTTTCAGAAAGAGTACGTGAAAGCATCATCAAACCGATTACCGTCCGACGCACGCGTTCAGACATTGAAAGCGTGGAACGATACAACAAGGATGTGCAAGGTTTCCCCAAAGTGGCTGATCCCATCAAGAAAGAATATGAACTGAATGACCACATGGCAAACCTCTTTGTCGAAGCCATGAACACACTCGATAAGAAACTATCCTATGCACGTTATCAAGCAATCGCCTATCTGAAGCCAGAATCCTCAAATGGTCTCTACGACAATGCGGAAACCATCAGCCGCAGTTTGGCAGGCATCCGAAAGAACGGTCTCGTCAAACGATTGGAGAGCAGTTTTCATGCTTTTAAGATTTCGGTGGAGAACTTCCGACAGGCTAACGAAAACATGATTAACATGTGGGAGAATGACAAGATTTTCATTGCTCCAGACATGGACATCAATCTGCTCTATGCACAAGGCTATACAGATGATGAGATTGAGGAGAAACTAAATGAAAAAGCTGAAATTAATCCAAAGAATGCTGTTTTCTGTTGCGATGATTTCAAACCTGAATACATTGATATGCTCCGTCAAGACCAACAACTTCTTGATGAAATGTGGTTGGAATGGGAATGCATCGATGACAATGATGATTCCAAGTTTGCCAAGTTCGAAGATTTGTTGAAACATGAGCTGTTCAAGAAAGAGCGTAATCCTGAGGGAAAGCTGGTCATTTTCTCAGAATCTGTTGACACGATAGATTATCTTGCCCGTCGCATCAATCGTCCTGATGTGATGGTGATTTCAGCACGCAATCGCAATCAGGAATTCAAGACCATCCGTGAGAACTTCGATGCTAATTGGAAGACCAAGAAGAATGACTATAACATCATCTTGGCTTCAGATGTGCTGGCAGAAGGTGTCAACTTGCATCGCTCCAACATCATCATTAATTACGACACGCCTTGGAACTCTACTCGACTGATGCAGCGCATTGGACGTGTGAATCGTATCGGTTCGAAATCAAACACCATTTATAATTATGTGTTCTATCCCTCTCGTCAGGGTAATGAACAAATCAAACTGAATCAAATTGCCCTCAGCAAGATTCAGACCTTCCACACCACCTTTGGTGAGGACAACCAGATTTACTCTACAGAAGAAATCATTGATCGTGACCTCGACAAACTCTTCAAACAAGGAATGAAGGAAGAAGAGGAGGATAGAAATCTGGAACTCCCATTCTATGAGGAACTTCGTGCCCTATACCAGCAGAACAGGAAAGAGTACAGACGTATTGAGAAACTTTCCTTGCGTAGCCGCACAGGAAGAGAAAAACGAACCATTGAGGGCGTGACTTTGTCTGCCGACACAATGGTGTTCCTCAAAACCAATTTCCGTAAAATCTTCTATCTGGTGTCAGATGAACAAGTGCGAGACCTTTCTGTGCTCGATGCTTTGAACTATTTCAAGGCATTACCAGAAGAAGAGGCTGTACCACGTATCAAACAGCATCACGATCATGTGGAAAGAGCCGTCAACAGGTTCCATAATGACAAAGTGCAGGAGATTCAGGAAGAGGAAGTCACACAGAGGCAGCGCAACAATTTTGGTGCGCAAGTGACGACAGCCGTAAGCTTGCTGAATAGGATAATGCCTTTATTTGCAGATGACCCCGATCTGCAAGTGAAAGTGAATCAACTGAAAGCTTTGGTGGAACGAGGCACCATTACAGATATAGCCAAACGTCTGCAACGCATTCAGAAAGATTTGCAACGTACTGGTGGTAAAGTTAAAATCACAGCAGAAGAAGCCAAAGCTGAAATTCAAGCGATGGCAAACAAATATAATGCCTACTATCGAGACACTCAACATGCAGAGGAAGAGTCGGATGCCACCATCATCCTTTCAGAGAGTTTCCAATAAATCGTAAATTGTACATCGTCAAATTGTAAATGTTATGGTGAACTACAAAGAAATCATAGAATCACGCTACAATCGCCAGAACTGGCTATCGCTTCTTCACGATATATTTGGTAACAAAGCCGAGTTTTGGAGTCGTCCCTACGAAATCAGCACCAATAGCACCTTGTCTAAACAGACCTTATGGCTGGGCTCTATCACATTGTCAGATGGAGAAACTATTTCCGTTTATGAGGTGGAATTGTCTGACTCTGTTGATATCGAACGTAATCGTCGTGGCATTCGTGATATGCTACTTTCCGAATGGCGCAACAATGGTGCAGGAGCCTTCATGTTTTGTTACAGGAAGAACGAAAGCGTGCTTAGGTTTTCTTATGTTAGTGAAGCATGGACATTCGCAGAAGATGGTAGTTACAACAAGGAATCCACAGACACCAAGCGTTTTACTTATCTTTTGGGTGAAGGACATCGAAGCCGTACTGCCATTCAGCAATTCGAGAAGTTGAAGGCAAGTGCGCTTTCGTTGAAAGACTTGACCAAAGCGTTCTCTGTGGATGCTGTTAGCGATATGTTCTTTGATGGCTACAAAAAGCAGTACGAGGACATCATCCAATATATCACAGGAAAGCGAATGGTGAAGGTGGCTAACAAATGGGAGGAGCAAATCAAGAACGACCCCTGCGAGGAAATCATGCAGGAGTTTGCCCACTTTTCAAATCCAGAAAAGGCTGTCCGTGATTATGTGAAGAAACTGATGGGCCGCCTTGTGTTCCTACAGTTCCTCCAGAAGAAAGGTTGGCTGGGTGTGCCAATCAATAAAGAATGGGGTGAAGGTGATTATGAGTTCATCCAGCACCTCTTTGAGAAAACTACGGATAAAGACCATTTTGTAGACGAGGTGCTTGAACCTCTATTCAATGATTTAAACTCCGAACGTACCAATAATCTTGTGTCCTCAGCTGTGGGTAGTAACATTCGAGTTCCATATCTGAATGGCGGTTTGTTTGAGCGTGAAGCAACTGATGAAACTCAATTCCCCTTGCCAGGCAAATATATGCAGAATTTGCTTGACTTCTTTGCCTCTTACAATTTTACCATTGATGAAAATGACCCTGATGATGCAGAAGTAGGTGTTGACCCTGAAATGCTTGGACGTATCTTTGAGAACTTGTTGGAGGACAATAAAGACAAGGGTGCCTTCTACACACCAAAGGAAATTGTCAGCTATATGTGTCGCGAAAGCCTCATTGCCTATCTCCAAACAGGCATAGAGGACGAAGCCACTAAAGAAGCCATCCGTCAGTTTGTGACCACACACGATGTCAATACTCTTGGTACTAACGACAGGTTCCGTCAGCAAGTGGATGAAGCCTTGAAGAACGTCAAAATCTGCGACCCAGCTATTGGTTCTGGTGCATTCCCAATGGGTCTGCTGAAAGAACTTTTCCAATGCCGCACAGCCCTTGAAGGAATCAGCCAACACCAGGCAGCTGAAATCAAAAAGCACATCATTCAGCAGAATATCTATGGTGTAGATATTGAGCGTGGTGCCGTTGATATTGCCCGCCTCCGTTTTTGGCTCTCCCTGATTGTTGATGAAGAAACCCCGCAGGCTCTGCCAAACCTTGACTTCAAGATTATGCAAGGAAACTCGCTGTTGGAGCAGTATAAGGGCGTTGACCTTTCAACGATGACAGAAAAGAAGGCCGATGAATCAGGTATGCTTTCCATCTTCGACAGTATGCTGGATGTTTATCGTCTCGACTTGCGCAAGATGTTGGCCAAATACTATGATTGTACAGACCATCATGAGAAGCAATCCCTTCGTAAAGAGATTGTTGAGAACGTAAAGCAACAACTCCGCGAGCAAAGTATCAATGTTGACTTTGGTGACCTCGACCTCTCTGGCAACAACCAATTCATGCTTTGGCATACTTGGTTCTATGATGTATTCTCACAGGGTGGGTTTGATATTGTAGTTGGTAATCCCCCATATATAAGTTATTATTCTCGTCAAGCTGTTAAAATTGATGATTCTTTATTAGAAGCATTAAAAATCAATTCAAAATTTATAAAAAATCCCAAATCAAAGGGACGATTTCATTCTGTTCAGTTTTTTATTAATAAGGGTATACTATTGACAAACGATAATGGTTTTTGTTCATATATAGTAGATTATTGCTGTCAGATAAAAACAGGAATTGATTAATATTAGTTAGGTAATGTCATTAAACAGGCAAATTAAGTCTTCGTTTCCAAAAGTAACCCCTCCTGAGTGTCGAAAAGGTCCAATTGTCGGATATTCTGATTCATTACCCATCGCGCTCGCTGCTGTTCTATCAAGTTCCAGTCCAGTTTCGG
>JAEEGS010000038.1 GCA_016280445.1 Bacteroidaceae bacterium | reverse complement strand
GTCAAGGTCGCGGGCATCTATTTCCAGGTCCAGCAGATTACCTTCGCGGTTGAAGAGCTTGTAGGTGGGGAAACTGTGTACGTCGAGGTGTCGCTCGATGGCATTCTGCTGCAATGCAGGGAGGTTGTAGTGAGCTACGTTGTCACCGCTTACGTTGTATTCCTTGATGACGTTCTCCCACGATTCTTGAGGACTCTGGTTGGCCAGATAGAGGAACTCGATGTCATAGTCTTTCAGCCTTGCATATTCTTCGGTAGAGTGGGAGAGAGCTTCCTTGCAGGGAGCGCACCATGTGCCCCAGATGTCGAGCAGGACGAACGCTGCATAGCCGTGATATATACCACCGTCTCCGTCTCCTTCAACTCCACCTTCGTCACATCGAGGGCGAGGTTGAAGAATCCATCGCCATAACTGATTCCATATTCTGTGGTGGGCTGCTCCCACACTCTTGCTTTCTCCTTTGCCCATCCTGTCAGCGTGACAAGCGCAAGCAAGAGGGTGATGATGATTTGCTTGTTCATATTTTATTCAATATTTAGTGCTTTCTTGATGAGCGGCTCCAATTCCTCGGCATCGGTGGAGGTGGAAAGAATGGTGCCGTCGCGGTCGATGAGCAGGATTTTGCCAGAGCCGTTCTTGTTGGCATGTTTCTCCCATACACCGTAGCGGTCTTGGTAGTCCACGAGGCTGGTCCACGGATACTGGTCGCGCTCCATGGCACGGCGGAAGGAGTCCATGTCCCACTCACGGGCAATGGCTACGACAGTCAGTCCTGCATCGTGGTATTTTTCATAGATGGGAATGAGTGCCTTGGCATGGGCACGACACGGGCCACACCAAGAACCCCACATATTGATGATGGCTACCCTTCCACGATAGAGTGAGCCGACGCTGACAGTCTCTCCGTCGGCAGTTGCAGCTTCGTAATCGTCGAAGTATGGCTGTCCAGGTTGCAGGCGAAGCCCACGTTCTTTCAAGGCAATGCGCTGGTGAACAGGATGTTCTGGAAAGAGGTTTTCATATAGCTGGTGGTATTCGTCAAGATAAGGCTGCACCTCGTTGACGTCATCGTATGCATAGAGCATTCTCGCCTCCAAGTAGAGCAAACCGTAGAGCATCGGATGGTCGGCTTTGTAGGCTTTCGTCCAAGCGTCAACCTGTGCATGGAGTGAGTCATCCGCCAGCATCAAATTGCGGGCCTCGGGCGAATAGGCACTCTTGTCGAGTTTCATAGAGTTCATTCGAGCGTAGATGGTTTCAAGGGCGTGGACGTGGTCGGGATTAGCACGGTCATACGTATCGCGCTCCTCCATCAAGCGTCTATACGCCTCGGAATAGACGCAGTCTTCATCATACAGGGAGTCGAGTTTGCACTCTATCACCTTTGCCTCTTGCCCGAAAAGTTCTTTGGACATACGCTGCATCGTCAGCCACTTCTCTTGCTCGGATCCTCCAGAGGCAACTTCCAGACGTGCATCATCATCCTCGGGCGTGATAGTTATGCGCACCGTGTCGTTCTCCACCAGGAATAGAGCGAAATGTCCGCCCTGCCAACGGTCTTCTATAATCTCGTACATTTCCGTCGTGTCGGCTACAATGTCGAGGGTGAAATGGCCGTCCTTGACGTTTACCTCCGTCCATTTCGCATCATCATTGTCTGTTGTACCTTGCTGTGCGACGTAGAAAGTCTGGCGCTCCACACCGTCGGCAACAGTCCCGATGACGTGGCATTTGATTTGTGCCTGCCCCGCCATTGCGACGAGGGAGAACAGGATGGTGATGATGTTTTTCTTGTTCATATTCATCTTTAATTAAGCGTTACCTTTTTATTATTATATACGATGTTTTCGCGGAAATATGACGCTGCCGGGCGTTAAATCTTCTTAACCGCAGGGCACAAAGATGGCGCGAGTCTGATTCCCTATCCGATTCAGAGGCATCGCCAAACGCCGTTCGTCCAGATAAAGTATCAGCCCACGCCAAAACGCGAGCATCAACCTTTATCATCTTGGACGTTTATTTTTGGCGAAATTTCTGAATCAAGAATCAAAAAGTCAACGCTTCTTTATGTTGTTATGTCTATCAGTTCATTTCAATCAGTTGTTTAACAATTTCTTCACAGCCTCTTCCATCTTCTCGAACTTGAAGCCGCTCACCACGTCGGCCATGAGGGCTTGAATCTTGTCGTTGCAGAGGTTGCCGATGGAACCTTCGTGAGTGTGGTGGATGTCTTTGTTGGGGGTGAAGTTGCCTGCCTCAATGTCAAGTCCCACTTTCTTGTAGGCGTCGCGGAAAGGCATGCCTTCTCGTGCCAAGCGGTTCACCTCTTCCACGGAGAACATCGGGTCATAGATGGGGTTGTCAAGAATATGCTCATTCACCTCCATCTTATTGATGATGTATGCCGCCATCTGCAGGCAGTCTTTCAGTTCGTCAAAGGCAGGGAGGAACACCTCCTTGATGATTTGTAGGTCGCGGAAGTAGCCCACGGGAAGATTATTCATGATCATCGTCACGGTGACGGGCAGCGACTGGAGCTTGTTGCATTTTGCACGGGTCAACTCAAACACGTCGGGGTTCTTCTTGTGCGGCATGATGCTGGAACCTGTGGTGCAGTCGGCTGGGAGTTTCACGAAGCCGAAGTTCTGCGAGTTGAACATGCAGGCGTCGAATGCCAGCTTTGCCAGCGTGCCAGCGATGCTTGCCATTGAGAACGCCACGTTTCGCTCTGTCTTGCCACGTCCCATCTGCGCATACACCACGTTATAGTCCATGGAGTCGAAGCCCAAGAGGTCTGTGGTCATCTGACGGTTGAGCGGAAACGAACTGCCATATCCCGCAGCAGAACCCAGCGGATTGCGGTTGGTGATTTTCCATGCTGCTTGCAGATATTGCATGTCGTCCACGAGTCCTTCGGCGTAGGCACCAAACCACAAGCCGAACGAACTGGGCATCGCCACTTGCAGGTGGGTGTAGCCTGGCATGAGCACGTTCTTGTAACGCTCCGACTGCACAATGAGTTCGTCGAAGAGGTTCTTCACCAATCCTGCTATCTCTTTGATTTGGTCACGGATAAAGAGTTTCAAGTCCACCAGCACCTGGTCGTTTCGGCTTCTGCCCGAGTGAATCTTCTTGCCGATGTCGCCCAGTTTCCTGGTCAACAGCATCTCCACCTGCGAGTGCACGTCTTCCACCCCTTCTTCAATCACAAACTCACCCTTCTCAGCCTGCTTGTAGATGGCTTTTAACTCCTTCAGGAGCACCTTCAACTCATCTGCCGTCAGCAAGTCAATCGACTGTAACATCGTGATATGCGCCATTGAGCCAAGCACATCATACTTAGCCAGATACAAGTCCATCTCGCGGTCTCTGCCCACGGTGAACTTCTCAATCTCTTCCGTCATTGCGACGTTTTTAGTCCATAGTTTTTCCATCATTCATACGGTATCATTGCCAGCATATCCGCAAACTTATCCACCCCTTTTTGCAGATGAGCGTCCAGCATCTGCTTCATGAAGAAGTTGAGGTCGGCATCAATCGTCACCTTCATCTTGCTGGTTGTCTCATTGATGGGGAGCACCTGAATCCACACCTTGAAATTGACAGGCGATTTAACCGAAGCAAACTTGACGCACTTATCCGGCTGCCTTTCCACAATTTCCACCGAGATGTTGCCGCCGATAGGGCCAGCAGGAGCCGTCAGCGTGTCAGCCGTGAACTCCATTTGTTCAATCGCCCTCTTCACTTCTTCCACCTTGTCGGCAGGAATCTTAGCCTGCACGTTCGGGTCATCGAATCGTTCCTTAATCACCGCGAGGTTCGTCAAATCAGAGATTTTAGCATAGACTGAATGCTGCGTGTAAGGAACTTGCTTGATTTGACTTTCGTATTTTGCCACGTTCTTAAGAATTTAAGAATTGAAAGATTGAAAAATTGAAGTTGCCATCCGGTTTGTTGGGAAAGAACTTCAATTTTTCAATTCCTGAATTTTTCAATTTTTCCAATTACTCGGATTCTTTCTCCACTCGTTCAGCACAGGAACCTGGTCCTCCGTGATGTAGCCAGTCTTCAGCGCCACATCCAGCACAGCCTCGTAGTTGGTCAACGTGATGAGTTTCACCTTGGCATCGTCAAAGGCTTTCTTGGCCACGTCGAAGCCGTAGGTGTAACTGGCCACCATGCCAATCACCTCACAGCCATTGTTGCGGATGGCCTCCACAGCCTTCAGCGACGAACCGCCAGTCGAGATGAGGTCTTCAATCACCACCACCTTCATGCCTGGCTTCAATTCACCTTCGATGAGGTTCTCCAGTCCGTGATCCTTGGGTTTGCTGCGCACATACACAAATGGCTTGTACAGCGCGTCAGCCACCAGTGCACCCTGTGGGATGGCACCCGTTGCCACACCGGCAATGGCATCCACCTGCTGAAAGTTCTCCTCAATGATGCGGCAAATCTCCAACTTCACGAAGTTGCGCAAATCAGGATAACTCAGTGTTTTACGGTTGTCACAATAGAAGGGTGACTTCCATCCGCTTGCCCAAGTAAATGGGTTGTCTGGCTGCAATTTAATGGCCTTGATGTTCAGCAGTTTCCCTGCAAAGATTTTCTCCAATGTCTTCATAATCATTTATGTTTTAGTTCTTAGTTTGTTGCAAAGGTACAAAAAAAAACGTACCTTTGCACACAGAAAACTAAAAATACTTCATTTTATGGCAAAATTCAAGCGTATATTGCTGAAACTCTCGGGTGAGAGTTTGGCAGGAGAACAGAAGCAGGGCATTAACGTGGAACGGTTGAACCAGTATGCTCAGCAGATTAAGGAGATAGCAGAGATGGGGGTACAGATTGGCATTGTCATCGGAGGCGGCAACATCTTCCGTGGACTGAGTGGTGCGGGCAAGGGCTTCGACCGTGTGAAGGGCGACCAAATGGGCATGTGCGCCACCGTCATCAACTCTTTGGCTCTCTCCAGCGCACTGGGTGCGATTGGTCAGAAGAACCGTGTGCTCACTGCTATCCGCATGGAACCCATCGGCGAGTTCTACAGCAAGTGGAAGGCCATCGAGGCCATGGAGGCAGGCGAAGTGGTCATCATGAGTGCCGGCACAGGCTCTCCCTACTTCACCACCGACACGGGTTCTTCCCTTCGGGGCATCGAGATTGAGGCCGACGTCATGCTGAAAGGCACCCGTGTGGACGGCGTCTATACCGCCGACCCCGAGAAAGACCCGACAGCCACCAAGTACCACGACATCACCTATGCTGACGTGATTGCCCAAGGCCTGAAAGTCATGGACATCACTGCCACCGCCATGTGCATGCAGAACAACCTGCCCATCTATGTGTTCAACATGGACATCCTCGGCAACCTGAAAAAAGTGATGGAAGGGGAAGAGATTGGCACTTTGGTGCACAACTAAAACAATGAATATTCTGGATGTTGAGTTTTAACAACGAATATCTCGAATCATACTAATTTTGCCATCCGGACAGGAATCTATGGGTCGAAGCCGCAAGCGGCGACGAATGGCACTAATGCTACCCGGATGGTATTCGTTACATTCGTTGCACAGAAGGTGCATTCGTGTCATACATCTCTGTCTGCATAGTTCGTTTATTGGTTTCATTCGTAAAATTCGTTGTTTAAAATCTCAGAAGTTCCATAAATTACATTTTCATACAACAAAAAGGGCGACGCCAACAGCGTCGCCTTTTTTGTTTCGTCTCATTTGATTGTTCCGATGAAGTCGCGGAGTTGTTCGGGATCCACATCTCCCATCTGGAACTCCTTTTCAGCATCATCCTTCACCATCTTGAGCCACAATGCGTTAGCCTCTTCTGCCTCCTGCATCCAACGGTCGCGGTCAATGAAGAGGTTGCCGCCACAGGCCTGCATCACAAAGTTCGCGTAAGCCTGTTCATACTGCTTGTAGTTCTGATGAATCTGCAGGAGAATCCCCTTCAGTTCATCCACCGTACGGATGGTGCCATTGGCGATATCCTTTACCACGCTGTCCAGTTCGCTCTTCGGGGCGAGCAGACCCATCATGTCCACCCATCTTCCACCGATAGCCTCGTCCGTTTCCACCGTGTTGTTCTGGAAACAACGATAGAGGAACAACTTCAGCACCAAATCATAATACTGGATACCTTTCAGCAGCGCTGCCCGCTTGATTTTGCAGCCACGATACTCATACACTTCCGTCCCCTCCGGGTTCTTCTTCACAAGGTCTTCCAGCACACCCTTTCCGTCCATCACCGACTGCACGATGTAGGGGTTCGGGAAAGCGAAGTTGATGATGTCGTTGCGCGAATCCAGCGGCCGCGCGTCACGCTTAGGCCACTTGTTGATGTCGCGCCATGTACCCACCGTGCGGATGTTGATGCCCGGCACCACCCACGTGTCCCGACCTTCGGCAATGACGTAACTGAAGGGTAGTTTCTGCACCTGCGGATGGTTCTGCACCTTGCCCATCACCATCGAGAACGAGCCGATGTGAGCCGGCCAGAGGATGTGGCTGCCCGATGCCGTCTTGCTGCCCCTGTCCAGCGTACCCCAGTGGATGGGGCCCATCTTGTAGGCGTGGTTGCTCTGGTTCGTGCCCGAACCGGCATTGTAGAACGAGAAAGCGCCGCCAATCAACAACGTGCTCTTGTGGTGGCTGGTGGCAAACGGGCCACAGAACGCGGCACACGATTCTCCGTTGTCCATATAACTGTTGGCAAAGAACACACTCGCCTCTGCCGAAAAGCCTTTGCCGATGTGAACCGACTCACCCACAAAGCAACTGTACACCTTGGCGCCGTCGATGACACTCGCTCCAGCCGCCACGATACTGTCCTCGATGATGACATCCGAACCGATGAGCGTACCAGCATTCTCCGTGCTCATGATGGTGCAGTTCGTCAGTTTGCAACTTCCTTGCACCTCACACCCCTCGCCTATCTTCACATTATTCATCTCCTTCACTCCTACCACGCGGCTGCCAGCACCGATTGAGCCGCCCATACCTCGAGGGGCAAGCGCCTCCTCAGTGGGTGGCACCTCCATCGCAAACTTCTTCACCTCAGGGAAGTTCACCATCAGCCATGCCAACTGAGCCGTCAGTCCCTCAAAGATGACGATGTTGGCATCGCCGCCCTCGTTCAGCACCGACACCTCCGTACCGTTGCCGAACGTGTTGCCCTCCTGATTCGTGATGATGCCGACGTTGGCCACATAGCAGCGGTCGCCAATCTGTGTGTTGGAGATGTAACCGCGTACATTCTCCACCAGACAGCCGTCGCCGATGATGACATTCCTCAGCGTGGCGTTCCGCACACAGCACAGGCGGCGGAAGCCCTCTTCCAGTTCCACCGAACCACTGAGGCTGCCCACTTCCACATGTCCGTAGAGCAGCACATTTTCCATTTGCGAGGGCATGAAAGCCTCGTCCACCAGGATGTCCGACCAGTCTTCAGCCCAACATCCACGCTCTTCCAACTGAGCGATTTCGTTTACCGTTAATTCTCTCATGGCTATTTGATTTCTCCGTTTGTGTCGTAGTTGTCATACAGAAAGTCATTGTAGGGGTACTTCTGCACATGCAGTTCACGCACCTTCTTGTACAGCAGTTCCCTGAACTCATCAATGTGCAGGCGTTGGGCAGCCGAGATGAAGAAGCAGCCCAGCCTGTTGTCTGGCGTCGATGGCTTGTCCTCGGGATTCAGTTTCGCCATCCAGGTGCGCATCATCTCCTCCAGCGGGATGTTCTCCCTCGTGCGGGGCGTCAAGTCGTCCGCCTCCTTCTCCACCCATGTGTAGGCGTCAATCTTGTTGAACACAATCATCTGCGGCTTCTCCGCGCAGCCCAATTCTCCCAGCGTCTTCTCCACCACCTGTATCTGTTCCTCGAAGTCGGGATGGCTGATGTCCACCACGTGCAGCAGCAAGTCCGCCTCCCTCACCTCGTCCAGTGTGCTCTTGAACGACTCCACCAGGTCTGTCGGCAATTTACGGATGAAACCCACCGTATCCGACAGCAGGAAAGGCAAGTTCTCGATAATCACCTTCCTCACCGTCGTGTCCAGCGTGGCAAACAACTTGTTCTCCGCGAAGATGTCGCTCTTCGAGAGCAGGTTCATCAGCGTCGACTTCCCCACATTCGTATAGCCCACCAGTGCCACACGGATGAGCCGTCCTCGGTTCTTCCGCTGCGTCGTCTTCTGTTGGTCAATCTCCACCAGCCGCTGCTTCAAGAGCGAGATGCGGTGGCGGATGATGCGTTGGTCCATCTCCAACTGCGTCTCACCTGGACCTCGAAGTCCCACGCTACCGCCTCGCTGACGTTCCAAGTGTGTCCACAGCCTTGTCAGTCGTGGCAACATATAGCGGTATTGCGCCAGTTCCACCTGCGTCTTGGCCGCTGCGGTCTGGGCGCGCATGGCAAAAATGTCCAAAATCAGACTCGTCCGGTCCAGAATCTTCACCTGCAGCACCTTCTCGATGTTCCGTATCTGCTTGGCTGACAGTTCATCGTCGAAAATCACCATACCCACAGGGTCTTCCTCATCCTCTTTCCGTTTGATGAAATCCGCAATCTCCTCCAACTTTCCGCTACCAATATAGGTCACGCTGCTGGGACCGTTCACCCGCTGTGTGAACCGCTTCACCACTTTCGCCCCCGCCGTGTCGGCCAGAAACTCCAGTTCATTCAGATACTCCGTTGTCTTCCGCTCATTCTGCTGCGGTGTGATGAGACCCACCACCACAGCCGTCTCCACCTTCGTCTCCGTAATGACAAACTCTTTCATTATTTTTCTGTTTTGGTTGCAAAGGTAGGAAAAAGAATTGAAGAATTGAAGAATTGAAGAATTGAAGTTATAATATAACCTGTTTTTTCACCCCATATTTCAATTTTTCAATTCTTCAATTCTTCAATTCTTCATTTTTCCGTACCTTTGCACCCGATTTTCAAACACATGCGAGTACTCATCATTAATACATCCGAGCGCATCGGGGGTGCGGCCATTGCTGCCAACCGTCTGATGGAGGCGCTCAAGAAGAACGGCGTGAGCGCCAAGATGCTCGTCCGCGACAAGCAAACCGACCACATCACCGTCCACTCTGTGGAACGCAGTTGGATTCAGCCTGTCAAGTTCCTTTGGGAACGGCTCTGCATCTTCCTCACCAACCGCTTCAGCCGCAAAAACCTTTTCACCGTCGACATTGCCAACACTGGCACCGACGTGACACAACACCGCGAGTTCCAGCGGGCCGACATCATCCACCTCCACTGGGTCAACCAGAGTTTCCTCTCCTTGGCCGACATCAACAAGGTGTTCCATGCCGGCAAGCCCGTCGTCATCACCATGCACGACACCTGGTACTTCACGGGCATCTGCCACTATGCCGACGACTGCACCCGCTACCGCACCCTCTGCCAGCAGTGTCCCGCCATCGGTGGCGGCTCTTTTATCGACATTGCCCGGAAGGTCTTCCAGCAAAAGCAGCGCATCTACCGCGACGCACCCATCACCTTTGTCGGATGCAGCCAATGGATGGCCGACCTCGCACGGACATCCCTTCTCACACAGGGGCATCCCGTCCTCAGCATTCCCAACCCCATCGACACAGACTTCTTCCAGCCGCTCGACAAAAAGCAGGCAAGGAAGCAGTTCGGCTTGCCGCTCGACAAACACCTCCTCCTCTTCACCAGTCAGCGCATCACCGACAAGCGCAAAGGCTTCCCCTTGCTGGCCGAAGCCATCCGCATCATCAACTTGCAACATCCCGACATCGCCCAACGCCTCGGCATCGTGGTGGTCGGGAAAGATGCAGAGAAAGTGCGGCACCTCGTCGATACCGACATCCATCCCATCTCCTACGTCAGCAACCCTGAGAAGATGGTGCAACTCTACAACGCTGTCGACCTCTACGTCACGCCGTCCCTGCAGGACAACCTTCCCAACACCATCATGGAAGCCCTCGCCTGCGGAACCCCCTGTGTCGGATTCCGCATCGGCGGCATCCCCGAGATGATAGACCACCAGGCCAACGGCTATGTGGCCCGCTACCGCGACTCCCAAGACTTTGCCGACGGCATCGCATGGACTCTGCACGCTGACCGCGACACCCTCACCCGCCTTGCCCGCAACAAGGTGATGACCACCTACAGCGAAAGCGCCGTCGCCCATAAATATATAAATGTGTATGAAGTTCTCCATCATAACAGTCACCTATAACGCTGAAGCCACCATTGCCCGTACTCTCGACAGTGTGGCTCGGCAGACCTATCCCCACGTGGAGCACCTCATCATCGACGGTGCCTCCACCGACCGAACGGTGGAAATCGTCAAAGAACACCAGGCGCAAGCACCCCTCACGCTCATCTCCGAGCCTGACAACGGCCTCTACGACGCCATGAACAAGGGGCTTCGCCTCGCCACGGGCGACTATCTCTGCTTCCTCAACGCAGGCGACACCCTCCACAGCAACGAAACATTGGCACATATTGCAGCCCCCCTCCTGTCCCCCCAGAGGGGGATGACCCGTCCGGATGGCAACTCTTCCCCCCTTGGGGGGACAGGAGGGGGGCTTCCCGCCGTCCTCTACGGCGACACCCATATCGTCGCTCCCGACGGCACCTTCCTCCGCAACCGGCGACTCACCCCACCCGAGCACCTCACCTGGCGTTCTTTCCGCCAAGGCATGCTCGTCTGCCATCAGGCCTTCTACATCCATCGTTCCATTGCCCTCCCCTACGACACCACCTACCGCTTCTCCGCCGACTTCGACTGGTGCATCCGCTGCCTGAAAGAAGCCGAGCGGCGCGGCTTACACAATATATATATAAAGGAGCCACTCGCCGACTACCTCAGCGAAGGCATGACCACCGCCAACCATAAAGCCTCCCTCCGCGAGCGCTTCCGCATCATGGCCAAGCACTACGGGCTCCTTCCCACCATCTCACAGCACATCTGGTTCATCTTCAGAGCCATCATCAAGAGATAATCTCCGGGAATTCCGGATTCTCCGGATTATCCAGATCTTCCGGAAATTCCGGGATATCCGGACATTCCGACAAAACAAAAAAACAATGAAAAAGTTTCGTCCTTCCAAACCTGAGTTGTTGCAGACACTCAAGGGTTACAACAAGCAGAAATTCACGGCCGACCTCATGGCCGGCATCATCGTGGGCATTGTCGCCCTCCCGCTCGCCATCGCCTTCGGCATCGCCTCTGGCGTGTCGCCCGAGAAAGGAATCCTCACCGCCATCATCGCCGGCTTTGCCATCAGCGCGTTTGGTGGCAGCCGCGTGCAGATAGGTGGCCCCACCGGTGCATTCATCGTCATCATCTATGGCATCATCCAGCAGTACGGGCTCACGGGACTCGCCATCGCCACCGTTTTGGCAGGATTGTTCCTCATCCTCCTCGGCGTCTTGCGGCTCGGCACCATCATCCGCTACATACCCTACCCCATCATCGTAGGTTTCACCAGCGGTATCGCCCTGACCATCTTCTCCACCCAGGTGAAGGACCTGCTGGGTCTCCGCATCGAAGGCTCCGTTCCTGCCGATTTCATCGAAAAATGGATCTGCTACATCCAGAACTTCTCCACCGCCGATCTCGCCACCGCATGTGTCGGCATCCTCTCCGTCGTCATCATCGCCTGCACCCCCTTGCTCAGCAAGAAAGTGCCCGGGTCGCTCGTTGCCATCATCGTGATGACCGTAGCAGGCATCATCATGACCAACTACTTCGGCATCCATGTCGACACCATCGGCGACCGCTTCGAGATTAACCCCTCCGTGCCCGAAGCCGACATTCCTGTCCTCAACTGGGACAACATCAAGGGGCTGCTCTCCCCCGCCATCACCATCGCGGTGCTGGGTGCCATCGAGAGCCTCCTCTCCGCCACCGTGGCCGACGGTATCATCGGCCATAAGCACGACTCCAACCAGGAACTCATCGGGCAGGGAGTCGCCAACGTGCTTAGCCCCATCTTCGGAGGCATACCCGCCACAGGCGCCATCGCCCGCACGATGACCAACATCAACAACGGCGGCAAGACCCCCATTGCCGGCATCATCCATGCCGTCGTGCTGCTCCTCATTTACTTCTTCCTGATGCCCTATGCCAAGTACATCCCGATGGCCTGCCTCGCAGGTGTGCTCGTGGTGGTCAGTTACAACATGAGCGGCTGGCGCACCATCCGTGAGATGATGCACAACCCCAAGAGCGACATCTTCGTCCTCTGGCTCACCTTCGGCCTCACCGTCATCTTCGACCTCACCATCGCCATCGAAGTGGGCCTCATGCTCGCCTGCCTTCTCTGCATGCGCCGAATGGCCGAGACTACGCAGGTCAGCGTGCTCACCGATGCCGACGACATCGACCCGACCAACGAGACCGACCTGGCCGAGAACCCCAACATCGAGCACCTCACCATCCCCGAGCACGTGGAGGTGTACGAAATCAACGGCCCTTACTTCTTCGGCATTGCCAACAAGTTCGAGGAGGTGATGGTGCGCATGAAGAGACGTCCCAAAGTGCGCATCATCCGCATGCGCCGTGTGCCATTCATCGACTCCACCGGCATGCACAACCTCACCAACCTCATCGAGATGTCGAAGAAGGAAGGCATCAAGGTCATCCTCTCCGGCGTGAACGACTATGTACACGGAGTGCTCACCAAGAACGGCTTCAACGAACTCGTCGGTCCCGACAACATCTGCCCGAACATCAACGTGGCACTGGAACGTGCACGGGAATAACAGAACTCAACAGAAGAAAACAACAAAGTTATGCTCAAAACGGAAGCGTCGTTGCCACTCAATTGACGCTTCCGTTCCCAATTGATTCATTTCCCCAGTGCCTATTAATTGAGAGTTCCGTTTCCTTTATAGCCCCTTTTCCCTTCCCTATTTCCTACTTTTTTACTTTTTCGTGCATTTTTATGTTAAAAAATTTTGCCATGATGTTCCACTTCCTTAAATTTGCCCCCGAAAACTACGAAACCGCTACAAAAAGGGCAAGAGATTGTCGGTCTATTAGTTTACACCTCGCCGACCCACAAGGAAGGCAAAGAAGAAACCCTACCAGAAACTTTACAAACAAACTTTATAAATAACTTTATTGTTTAACTAATCTTTAATTACTAACTCATTATGAAGAAAGGATTACTTTTCTTGGCTTCTTTGTTGGTAAGCGTGGCATCTTTCGCGCAATGGACTTCTCCTATCACCGCAGCTGATGGTGAAGAGGTGGTTGTTGGCGAAAAATACTTCCTTTACAACCTTGGGGCTGGTGGCTTCCTCAAAGGAGCCAACGATTGGGAGACCCGTGCTTCTATCTTAACGACTGCCGCTGACACGGTGATCATTGAAGAGGCAGCAGAAGCAGGTTTCTACCGAATCAGTGTGTACGCACAGCGCGACAACATGGGCTGGCGCTACATGTCTTGTAACTCATGGGACGGCATGTGGATTGACGGAAAGCTCAACGATGGAGGCTATCCTGGCACTGAAGAGTGGAAATTGAGCAAGGCTGAAGACAGCAACGTGTACACCATAAGCAATGATCACGTATCAGGAAGCACTTTCGGTATTTCTGGTCTCGTGGACGGTGTGGCAGGCAACACTCGTTGTTTCATGCTCGGCTCTTCCGATGCTGGCGACAAACTCTCTGGCACACAGGCCAACACATGGGTGTTCATTCCAGTAGACAGTTACGAGGATGATAAGGGTGAGGAAATTACTTTATACAACGCTGCTTTCAATCTGAAGAACACGTTGGATGCAGCCAAGGAGAAGTACCCAAGTCTTGACTTCTCTGCTCAAGAGGCTGTTTACAACACTACAACATCTACAACTGAAGAACTCGCTGCTGCTCAAGCACAGGTGGGTGACATCATCAACGACTACCTCGCTACTTTGGCTACATTCGACGAGCCATTCGACCTCAGCGAGTCTATCGGTTCTAACCAGGCATCATACCGCCCATGGGTACGTACCTTCACAGGCTCTGGAAACGTTGGTTCTGAGACTTGGAACACATGGTCTGGCGAGGCACCTGATGATGGTACCGACATGACCAATCCATTCCGTGAGACTTGGACATCAGGCGGTGGCCTCCTCTCTGACATGAAGATTACTCAGACTCTCGAAAATGCAACTCCTGGTCTTTACAAACTCACTATCGACGCACGTCTCTACAGCGAGTCTGGTGCTATCGATGAGTTCAAGGGCGCCGAGATGTTCTTCGGCGAGACTCGCATCAACATGCAGGAAGAGACTCCTATGACTAAGATTAACGACACGAAGTTCCTCCTTTGGAATCCTCACTACTTCAACATCATCGCCATCGTGAAAGAGGCTGGTGACATCGAATTCGGTTTCGAGTTCACTCAACCTAACTTCAACTGGTTGGCATTCAAGAACGTTTCTTTGAAGTACTACGGTAACAAGGACGTAGAGGAGAACGCTGCTAAACTTGCCAAGGCTATCTACAACTTCGAGAAGGTTGACCCAGCAAACGTGGCTGCCAACCCAACCGTTATCCAGGATTACAACGACGCTGTTGACGCATTCGACGCTGCTGCTGTAGAGGACATCAAGACTGCTGCCGCTGCTGCAGACGAGGCCAAGGCTGCTCTCGAAGAGAACGTGAAGGCTCACGAAACTTTCTATTCTAAATTCGACTCTTGGTTTAACACTTATCAGGAGGCCACACTCAATGGTATGAGTGGTCCACTGGTTGATGACTTCGGTGAATTCCTCGAGACTGAAGAGGAAGATCCAGGTCTGGAAGGCTATCCAACACCTGCTGCTGGTGCTATCGTCAGCCAGTATAACGATGACCCAGCTTTGAAGTATCCATTCGCTTCTCTGGAGGAAGTGAACACGTACATCGCTACCGTTGACGAACTTTGGGCAAATGTTTTGGCTAACAGTGCCCAGCCAGGCGACGACATGACTTCTCTGCTCAAGAACCCTGGATTCGGTTCTCAGAACTCGAAGTATGACGCAGAGACTGGCAAATGGTCACAAAGCGCTGTATATAACCTGGACGGCTGGACTACTACCACTAATAACAACGTGGGTGGTCTCAACCAGAAGATGTGTGTAGAAACCTTCGGTACTCCTGTTGACTTCTATCAGACAGTGGAAGGTGCACCTGCAGGTCTCTACAAGATTGAAACCAACGCATTCGTTCGCCCAACAGGCAACGACAACCTTACTGGTAAAGAAGAAGTGAACTGCTGGCTCTACATGAACAAGTTTGAAAGCCGCGTTCCAAACCTTCTCACTGTAGAGAACCTTGTGTTCCAAGGAGATGAATTGCCAGAAGATCATGTAAAGGCTGTGGATGGCGAGAACTGCTACCTCACTGCCAAGAATTCTGCTGACGGTGGCTGGTGGTCAAACTTCCAGTGGGCTAACAATGCCGACGTCACCATCTCTCGTGAACTTCCTAACGGCGAAACTGGTCTCACAGCTGTGATTCCTAACGGTATGATTGGTGCTTCCTACGCTTTCAATGCAGGCCGCTATCAGGTAACCACTTACGGTCTCGTAGGCGACGATGAACCAATGACAGTTGGTATCACCACTCATGGTAAGAGCATCGAATGGTTCCTCTTTGCAGGCTTCAAGCTCACATTCATGGGCAAGGATCCAGTTGCTTGTTCTTCAGTGCTGGCTGACAAGTGGGAAGAACTTGATCAATTCATCACTGATAACGATGCTGCCCTCACCACAGGATATAAGAACGCTGCTAAGGAAACTTTGTCCAAGACTAAGGGCATGAACGAAGGAAACACTTCTCCTGACGACCTTTGGAATGCTCTGCAGGAAGTGGTTGCTGCTCTCTCCGACGGTAACGCAAACATCGTAGTTGGTGAAGACTTCGCCACTGCAAGAGAGGCTTTGGAAACTGCTGCTGAAACACTGTCTGAATACAATGGAGGTACAGAGACTGAAGAGTACAGCGACTACGAGAGCAATCTCTCTCCAAAAATCGACGCATGGCAGTCTCTGCCCACTACTGACGCTATCAAGGACCTCATCGCCGAAATGAATGCTGCTACCGAGGCTATCAACGCTAAGATTGCAGAACTCGACAGAGAGGAGAAGATGGCTGAGATGGCTACTGCTGACGACGACAACCCAGTGGACTGCACTGAACTCTTCATCCAGAACTGGAACTTCGAAACTATTGAGAATGGTGCTTTCCCAGGTTGGGAATTCTGGAAAGCCAAGGGTAACGGTCCTGTAAAGGACGGTGGTGGTATCGACGGCCGCTCTCTCGAAGCATGGTCTGGTACTGTAGGTGCTGACCTCAATTTCTTGTGTGCTCAGGAAATCACAGGCCTCCCAGAAGGTACATACTGTCTCTCTGCAATGGCTGCCAACGCTTCTAACGATGTACAGAGTGACGTTGACCTCTGGTACGGAGAAAATCCAGCAGAAGGTCGTGCATACCTCTATGCTAACACTGCCAATGGTGTTGCTTCTGTTCCAGTTGAACCTAATATTGGTAGTGCAACTGAGGCCAATGAATACATGGTTATCTTCAAAGTTGGAGAAAACGAAACCGTAACAATCGGCTTCCAGACTAAGGGTACAATGCCATTCCGCTGGTTCATGTGCGATAACTTCAACCTCCAATACTTCGGTACTAAAAGTGCTTTCGAACCTAGTGATGACGAAGGTGGCATGGACGAATTGGTTGGCATCGACGGCGTGAAGGCTGGTGCTAAGAAGTTCGGCAAGATCTTCGAGAAGGGTCAAATCGTTATCTACAAGAACGGTAAGAAGTTCAACGTGGCTGGTCAGGCTATCAAGTAATCTCGACCCCACACATCAATACGGCGGCGGGCTCCACACGGGGTCCGCTGCTTTTTTCATCTTTTATTTATACCTCACACAGAAATCACGGAAAACACAGAAAGAGGAAGTCCGTTCCATTCGTTTAATCTGCCTGCAGGGCGATGTTTTTACAAAAATTTTGTATCTTTGCACCATGAACAGCGTGTACAGAGACATCAAGGCCCTGCTGACCAACAGCGGCATGGAAGAAGGGGAGGCACGAGCCGTCACCCTCCTCCTCATGGAGAAAGCAGCAGGACTCTCCCCCACCGACGCACTGACCAACGCTCCCCCTGCGGAAGAACACCGCACCACCCTCCTCGCCCTCGCTGAGCGAGTGGCACAAGGCGAACCCGTACAGTACGTCCTCGGCGAAGCCGACTTCTGCAGCATGACCCTGAAAGTCGCGCCCGGAGTGCTCATCCCACGGAAGGAAACTGAGGAGTTGGTGAAGTGGGTGGAGGAGGAGGTGAGAAATCAAAGTACTCAGAATAATCAGAATACCCCGATTCATCCGACCCTCTCTCTCCTCGATGTCGGCACAGGGAGCGGCTGCATCGCCATCGCTTTAGCTCGATGCTTGCCCCACACCCACGTAGAGGCATGGGACATCAGCGAGGAGGCGCTCGGCATCGCCCGCGAGAACGCACAACGCCAACAGGTGGACATCACTTTTCAGCAAGTGGATGTGATGAGCAACCCAGATTCTCCGGATTTTCTGGATTCTCCGGATTCTCTGGATTTTCCGGGTATTCTGGGTATTCCAGGGAGACTTCCCTTCTCCGTGGTTATCAGCAATCCCCCTTACATCTGTCGGGAGGAGGCGCGGGAGATGGAGCCGCATGTGCTGGAGCATGAGCCGGACATTGCCCTCTTCGTGCCCGACAACGACCCGCTGCGCTTCTACCGCCGCATTGCGGAGTTAGGTCGTCAGGGGCTGTTGGCACCCGACGGACTGCTTTTCTTCGAGGTGAACCGCCGCTTCGGCCACGAGGTGGTGGCGCTGCTGGAACAACTGGGCTACCGGGAAGTGGAACTGCGCAAGGACATTTTCGGGAACGACAGAATGGTGAAGGCAATAAACACGTGAATGAGTTCGTTATAATAGAAAAAGAAAGACATGACGAGACATAGAACAATATGGATGTTGCTGGGCTTGTGGCTGATGATGGGCATGAGCAAGGCACAGGTGGGCAACTGGAAGGTGTATGCCTCCTACCACAACGCCACGAAGGCAGTGAAGACGGATGCACGTATCTTTGTGCTGGCCAAGGGGAACTTGTACAGTTACGACACGGAGGACAAGACCCTGGAGGGCTATGACAAGTCGAACACGCTGAGCGACTTCGGCATCAAGGACATTGCCTACTCCACGACGGCGAAATGCCTGGTGGCGCTCTACGAGAACGGCAACATCGACCTGATTGGACTGAACAACTCGTCGTGGAATATGCCTGACCTGAAAAACAAGACACTCAGCGACCGTACACTGAACGAACTGAAAGTGGTGGGCGACGAGGCACTCATCAGCACAAATGCCGGACTGGCACTGGTGAACCTGCAGAAAGGCTACTTCGTGAATTTCTTCACCTTCAATGAGCCGGTGAAACAGGCGACCATCGTGGATGGGAACATCTATGTGAAACTGGCCAGCGGCGTGAAGCAGGGCGACCGCAAGTCGAACCTGCAGGACCAGAACAACTGGGTGTCGGTGTCCAGCCAAAAGGTTTCTTTCGGACCGACCGAGGAGGAACAGACTGCGGCCACAAAGGCGCTGGAGCAGGTGAAGGACATCGTGCCTGACTCTCCAAAGGAGAACTGGGCCTACCAACTCCACATGGCGGGCAACCGTCTGCTGGTGGCAGGCGGCAACTTCTACTACCCGAACAAGAACCACACAGGCTGTGTGATGTGTTATGAGAACGGTCGTTGGAGCGCGTTCGACGAGGAGGGTCCCGTAGAGGCGGAGAAGCCACGGACCTACCTCAACGTGACGGACGTGGTGCAAGACCCTGCCGACGAGCAGCACCACTGGGTGGGCACCGTGAGGGGCGGCCTCTACGAGTTCCGCAACAAGAAGTTTGTGAAGCACTACGACAGCGACAACTCGCCGCTGAAGAGCATCATCCCATCCGCCTCCGACTACTACCACTACATCTGGACCACGGGCCTGTCGTTTGACCCGCAGGGCAACCTCTGGATGCTGTGCAACCAGACTGACACGGTGGTGCGCATCCTGAAGAAGGACGGCAAATGGGTTTCCCATTACTATAAGGACATCGCTGCCTACGAGACGTTTGACCACACAGTGTTCGACAAGCGTGGCTGGGCTTGGATTACCAGCCGACGCATGGCCAACTACAACGCAGTGACGGGTACGAGCTCGCTGGCGGGTGTGCTGGTGGTGAACACCAATGGCACCCTTGAGAATCAGAAGGACGACCAGTCCAAGTTCTTCTACCAGTTCAAGAACCAGAACGGCGACACGTACACGCCCGAGACGTTCTTCTGCGTGACGGAGGACCTGAACGGCGCCATGTGGATGGGAAATAATTATGGCATCTTCATGACGGACACGCCTGAAGAGGTGTTCAACAGCAACTTCACCTTCACACAACCCATCGTGCCCCGCAACGACGGCTCGGGCCTGGGCGACTACCTGCTGAGCGGTGTGCCTATCAAGTGCATCACCATCGACGGCGGCAACCGCAAATGGGTGGGCACACGGGAGAGTGGCGTGTATCTGCTGAGTGCCGACGGCATGGAGACGCTGGAACACTTCACGAAGGAGAACAGCCCGCTCATCAGCAACGAAATCAACGACATTGCCATCAACGGCGAGACGGGCGAGGTGTTCATCGCCACCTATGCAGGGTTGTGCTCCTACCAAGGCGACGCGACCGACCCTGCCACCTCGATGAGTTCGAGCAACCTGAAGGTGTTCCCCAACCCTGTGCGCCCCGAATACGAAGGGTCAGTACACATCACCGGACTGATGTACAACTCGAACGTGAAGATTGTGAGTGCTGCTGGCAAACTCGTGGCTGAAGGCACCAGCGTGGGCGGCGAGTTCTCATGGAACTGCTGCCACCAAAACGGCCGCCGCGTCTCGTCCGGCATCTACTATGCACTGTGTACGGACGAAGCCGGCAAGAAGGGTGCTGTGGCAAAGATTCTGGTGATTAAGTAGCAATCCTCCTAATCCCCCCAATCTGCCGACTTGTCGGCGTAGTTTCTTTTATACTACACCGCTTCGCGGTAGATTAGGAAGATTGGGAAGATTTTTATATAAAACATTCTGATATAGGTTTTACGGTGTTGTAGCCCAATTGTTGCAACCGTTGCTGACGGGCACGAATCTCGTCGGCAGAGGGAGTGGACTGCAGGAGCCGCATCAATAAGTCGGCCTGTTCTTTGGGCGTGTTGGCCACCTGGCACAACTCGCCCAAATTGTTTCCTTGCAACATCGTGTCGTTGGCCACGCAGTAGCCACGGCTTTTCACCAATGAGTGAAGCAACTTCAACTTGATGCCTGTGGGCTGGAAGGTGAAGAGCAGGTTGACACGCGCTTTGGCAACCCACTGGTCCAGTTCCTCCTGCGTCGGATTGGCGATGAGCCTTACGCCGTTAACCTCGTGAGCCCAACGTCGTATGGCTGGCGAGGGATTACGGCCTGCCACCACCAGACGAACGGAGCCACTGGAGGCCATGAGGGGCAAGACGGACTGAATGATGTGGCGGACAGCCGCCACATTCTCGGCCACGGCAAGGTTGCCATGATAAAGCAGGTAGGGTTCTGTGCCTCCTTCTGCCTCAACGAAGGTGTCGTCGAAGAAACAAGGCAGAAGGCGGACTTGCTGTTGGGGAAATTGTTGCGCCAGATAGGCTTGGTCGGCAGTGGAGATGGCAAAGATGACATCGGCATGCCGTAAGATGGGCTGGAAACGCTCGAAACGTGCCGCTTCCAACCGAAGGAAGAGTTGTCGCCATCCACGGGTCTGCTTAGCCAGACGGCGATAGTAGTCATGTTCGATGTTGTGCATACGCACCATCTTCACCCGTCCTTTCAAACGCGGGTCGGCCAGGTAGCCGCAGGTGTGCAGTCCCTCGAAGAGGATGGGACTGTCGTCGCTGAGCAGACGGGCCAGCAGTTGGTCGTCCTGGCGGCTCACCACGTTGTAGGGAAGCAGGGAGAACTGACGCAGGAGCCCTGTGTGACGAGGGTAGTAATAGACACGTTCGCAGAGCGACTCCAGGGCTTCGTGCGCCTCACCGTCGTAAAGGAAGGTGTGAAGCACGATGGCATAGCCCGCCCGCTGCAAGGCCTTCAACTTGTAGAAGACATCGACAGCACCTCCGTAGTTGGGAGGATAAGGCACATGGAAACTCACTACATGTATCTTCATACGCACAGGTTCTTTTTACTGCCGGTCGGCTATCTGGATGCCCCCGACGGGCAAGATGGTGACGATTTTCTCTTCGGGCAAAGGTAGTTCTATCAGATAATCAGAGAAGAGGTCAGCCTCATAACACACATGGAGCCGGTACTGCCCTTCATGGTGGGGATAGACACGACTCTTATGAAAACGGCGTGTGGTGACTTCGTCCTTGTCGATGGTGATGCCCTGCCGATGGAGGAAGAAGGATTTCTTGTCGGGATCGAGAGGCTCCATGAGGAGATAGAAACGGCCAGCCATCTCGGCATTGTGGCCTCGGAAGGTGAAACTGTACTCCGGTCGGCTCTCGGTCATGAGCACATCGGGAAAGTCGATGTCTTCGAGGGTGAGGTAGGCATAGGAAAGGGTGTCGCTGCTCAGGGTGACATTCCTTCCCTTAATGTTGGCAATCAGATAGTTGGGCGTTCCTGTGGAGGTGCGGGCCTCGCGCCACTCGGGCATGCCGTCGAGACCATTGTCGCGATACATGGGCACGATGGTGTAAACGCCGTCAGCGATGTTGTTCGGGATGGAGACACGGATGGTGTCGGTGTAGGCGGTGTCTTCCACTTCCTCCAGCAAGAAGTTGTGGGTATAGACGTGGAGAGGAGCCACCCGCTCACCATCACGCATGAGCATCAGCGCCACGGAGTCGGTATGGAGGTTCCATCCAATATTGGCAAGGTTGCCAACGCTGACCTCCACACGGTTGCGTCCATAAACGGGCTTAGGTTGCCGAGCGTCAAGCACGGCACTGATGTACTGGAAGACAAACTGGTGCCGCTCAATGCCCGTGGCAAGCGGATGGGTTTGGGGCATGATGCCCATGACGAATATCTGAAAGAGATTGTAGCCGTTCTCAGGACTGTCGCGGTCGTACCACTCGGGCTGGTCGGGGGTCATGTTGGGCAGCGCGGTCCAGCCATCTCCCCAACCGTCGCCCATGCCCAAGGCGATATGGAACTCCTCGTCTTCATTGTAGCCATCGATGACGTAGGCATGACCTCCGTTGAGGTTGTAGCCAGAGATGAGCACAGGACGCCCTGCCGCCAGTTCCTGCTTGAGCATGAGGGTGATTTCGGCAAGGGAGTAGAAGTCGCGGTAGTACATCTGCACCCCTCGGTCGTAGGAGAAGAAGTCGGCCAGCGCAATGGGCTGACGCACACTCTTGGCCCCACTGGAGTCCTTGCCATAGCGCATGTTGACGGCAATGCCACAATCGCTGCAGAGCAAGGACACCGCATCCACCTGATTCTGTTGGTAAGCCCCTGCGGCATAGACATCGAGGATGTTGTCCCAATCGTAGGTGTGGTCGGAGAAGCGGGCAGAAAGCGTCTGCTTGCAACCCAGCGAATCTTTATACTCATAGTACCCTACTCCTTGCTCGGGCCACCGCCAGTAGTACATGACTTCCGCCATGGCCGTCGCCACACAACCCACCGCACAGCGCTCTCCATTCTCATCGAGGGGGCACAGGCTGTTGTAGGGGGCATACTGGTGCCAGCGGTCGGTGAGCATGGGCTCCACACGGTCGGGCAGTTGCTGCGCCTCCACATACAGTGTGCTGCTGCGACGAATCGCCCGCTGCGCCATCATGGAATGGGCTGTGAGAAGGAGGAGAAGGAAGAGGACTTTTTTTTGCATGAGCTTAATGGGGCTTATCAGACTTATAGGACATATAGGTCGTATAGGGCTGATGGGTTATTCTTGGATGTACACTCTTTGGACACGGTTGCTGATGCCGGTGAGCACTTCGTAGGGGATGGTGTCGAGGGCATCGCTGAGGACGGTCACAGGGAGATTGTCGCCGAAGATTTCGACGATGTCACCCTCCTTGCAGTCGATATCGGTCACATCTATCATGCAGACATCCATACAGATGTTGCCTACATAGTCGGCTTTCTGCCCATTGACGAGGCAGTAGCAGGCACGGTTGCCCAGGTGGCGGTTGAGACCGTCGGCATAACCAATCGGGATGGCAGCAATGCGACTGTCGCGTGCCAGAGTGGTGCGACGCGAGTAGCCGATGGAGTCGCCAGCAGGCACTTCGCGAATCTGGAGGATGGTGGTCTTGAGGGTCGCCACATTATTTAATATATGGTTGTTGCGGGCGTTGATGCCGTAGAGACCGAGACCAAGACGCACCATGTCGAGGTGGTACTCAGGGAAGTGCTCGATGCCTGCGGAATTGCAGATGTGACGAATAATCTTGTGGGGATAGGCCGCCTGCAACTGCTGACTGGCCTGGTCGAAGAGCCTGAACTGCTGACGAGAGAACGTGTCGAACTCGTCGCCATCGCTGCCGACAAAGTGGCTAAAGACGGAACAAGGCACCAGGGCGGTCTGACGACGCAAACGCTCGATGAGACGTGGCATATCGGCAGTAGGGTCGAAGCCCAGACGGTGCATGCCTGTGTCTATCTTGATGTGAATGGGGAAGTTGGTAATACCCTCTTTCTCAGCCGCATGGATGAGTTGATCGAGCAGGTCGAAACTGAACACCTCTGGCTCCAGACGATAGTCGAAGAGCATCTTGAACGAGGTGGTTTCGGGATTCATAATCATGATGTTGGCGGTGATGCCGGCTTCACGCAGGTCAACGCCTTCATCGGCCACCGCCACGGCCAAGTAGTCCACACCGTTGTCCTGAAGGGTCTTGCTGGTCTCTAACGAGCCGACACCGTAGCCACTGGCCTTGACCATGCAGACCATCTTGGTTTCGGGCTGCATGAAGTGGCGATAGTAGCGCACGTTGTTGACCAAGGCGTTGAGGTTCACCTCCAGGATGGTCTGGTGCACCTTCAAGGTGAGGAGGTCGCTCAACTTGTCGAAACGGAACTGACGCGCTCCCTTGATGAGGATGAATTCATTGTGCAGACGCTCAAAGACTTCGCTACGAATCAGTGCGTCGGTGGTGCGGAACATCTCGTGCTCCATCGGGAAGTAGTCGGCACAGGCACAGAGTTCTTTGCCCACACCGATGACTTTCTCAATGCCACGCGATGCCGCCATCTGTGCCACCCGCGAGTAGAGACTGCGGGGTGACTCCCCACTCTGTAGGATGTCGCTGAGTATCAACGTCCTACACTGAAGACTCGTCTCGGGACGACGGTTCATGAAGTCGAGCGCGATGTCCAACGACTGCACATCCGAATTGTACGAGTCGTTGATGAGCGTGCACCCGTTCTTGCCGTCCTTCACCTCCAGACGCATGGCCACCTGCTCCAGACGGCTCATGCGTTCACAGAGGACTTGAAGCCCCTTCCCAGCCTCCCCAAAAGGGGAGGAGTTTCCATCCAGACGGTTCATTCCCCCTTGGGGGAAGAAGAAGGGGGCTGCCGTCGCAAAGCAAGTGATGGAGTTCTCGATGGCCGCATCGTCGATGAAATGGATGGTGTATTTCCCTACCACGCCCTCGTACTCAAAGTGAATGATGGCCTGGTCGCCCTCCTTCTCTATCTGCCGCACGTTCAGCGCGACGCGTTCAATGCGGTCGGGCAAGGCATCCATACAACGGCGAATCGTGATGTTATCCGAGTTGATAACCACCTTCTGGCAGTCCTTAAAAAGAAGCATCTTCTCGGCACACTTGATGTCGTAACTCATGAAGTTCTCCTGATGGGCTGCACCCAGATTGGTCATCACACCGATGGTAGGCTTGATGATGCGTTCAAGGTTGACCATCTCGCCTGGTTGCGAGATACCTGCCTCGATGATGGCAAGGTCGTTGTGATGGTCGATAAACCAGACGCTGAGAGGAACACCCACCTGACTGTTGTAACTACGGGGCGAACGGCTCACGTTGAAGTCGGGAGAGAGTAACTGATACAGCCACTCCTTCACCGTCGTCTTACCGTTGGAACCAGTGATGGCAATGATGGGGATGTCCAGTTTACCACGATGGTAGGCTGCCAAGTCCTGCAAGGCCTTCAGAGGCGACTTCACCATGAGGAAGTTGCAAGCAGAGACATCGCTCCCTCCCTGCAAAAAGGGTGAGAGGTGGGACTCCTCCACCACAAAGTTGCGCACTCCTCTTCGGTACAACTCCTCTATATACTTATGTCCATCGTTCTTCTCCGTTCTCAGGGCGAAGAAGAGCGTCTCTTCTGGAAAACAAAGGCTTCGGCTGTCGATGAGCAGCCAGTTGATTTTTGCCTTTGCCATTCCTTTTCTCTTTGCGCCAATGACTTGCGCAATCTCGTCTATCGTATACATCTTGTCGTTAACAATTTGGCAATTTTCAATTTACAATGTGACGATGCTGGCTCTGCCGCCATGCTTTCTCAGCCTTCGCCACCGCATCTTTGGTCTTGTTATCAAAATAAGTGTCCTGAAACCGCTGCCAGATGTACTCAACCGCCTGTGCCGACGGGTGTATCATGTCGTCGGCATAGAAGCGATAATCGCGCAGTTCGTCCAGCATGATTTCATAGGAGGGGAAGTAATAACTGAGGGAGTCCACCGCTTGCAGCAGAATCCCTTTCGAGATTTGGTTCATGTGGTAGCCATCGCGCTTGTGGCGGATGGGGCTGACCGTGAAGATGACACGCAACTTGGGGTTGACACTCTCCAGCAACTGGAGGAGCATCTGCCACTGGTCGGCTATGTCGTAGGCCGTCAAGCACTCGCGGACAAACAAACGGTCAGGCTGCTTGTGACAATTGGCCACCAACATGCCTGATTCCCTCAAGCGGTAGATGATGGCAGTGCCGAGTGTGACAATCAGCACATCGGCTTCGCGGAGGAAATCAGCCACCTCATGCATGGTCTGGTTGATGTTGTCCACCAACACCGCCCGCTCCCCAGAGGAGAAACGGCTGTGGTGCATCCACGAATGCCACACACCATCCTGTTCGCCCCGTACCAGTTCGGGCGACTCCTCCGTGTATTCCTTCTCGCTGATGCTCCGAAGCAGACTGGCCGCGATGCTGGAAGGATTGTAGAGCGTGCCGAAGGGGTTGACCATGGCCTGAAAGCCACCACGCACCATCTTCTCCCCCACCTCATCGGCAAAGCAAGAGCCGACCAGCAACACCTTGGCGCCAGCAGCGATTTTCCATTCCGACTGCGGAATGTCTATACGGGTCATCAGTTCCATGGAGTTAGAAGTTAGGATTTAAAAGTTAGCGACCACGCCGTTTCACACGCATATCGGCCACGTAGTCGATGCCAAAGGCACCCGTCAGGATGTAGGCAACACAGGTGTCACCCTCGTAAACACGGTTATAGAACTCAAAAGCGTTGTCGCGGCTGATGACATGTTCGGTCGCTTTTTTACCTTCGTCGAGAAACCGGAATTTCAGGATGAACTCGTCGGTCGTCTCTTCAGACTCTGTCACATACTCCTTCTCGTCGCCAAACACGGTCTTGCCCCTGCGGTGCTGCCGGTTGATGTGCGTGCTCCGGTTGTGCTTGTGATGGGTGATGACACAAGTCCGTTCCACAGGCGACTTATCCTTCGACAACGCATAGTTCAGGTTCATGTAGGCATGGTCGAGGCACACGGCCGTAAGGAAGAGCAACAGGATAAAACTCACGATGATGAGCATGGGGAAACGCAGCTTCTTGATGAAGATGCACAGGAAGCCCGGACAACAACACAAACCCATGGCAACGCCTGCCACTGTGGCAATAGTGTCACCCGAGGTGTTGTCAAGCATCACCACCGAATCAGGCGGTGAAGGGGTAAAGACGAAACATCCTACACCTACACCAAGCACTATCAGCAGGCCGACAAGGCTTTTTTTCAGGATGCCATCAGATAATTCTTGTATATCCATATTGTCATTCTTATTATTTTCTATCTGAAGCCACTGCCGCCACCGCCAGAGTGACCGCCACCACCAGAGTGGCTGCTGTGTCCGCCGCCACCACTACTGCTGGAGTAACTGTGTGAACTGTAATCATGGTCACTATAAGAAGAGGCACGGCGTTGTTCACGTTCATACGCTGTCTCGTACATCCGTGCAGTGTAGAGGGTGCTGGCAAGTGCCGTCGTGATAGGCTTGAAGTCTTCCATCACCTGATGCGGCGGGAGGAACTGATCGAGCTTAGTCGTGTCAGGTGCCACCCTCATCATGTCCTTACGTACCTGATCGGCAATACCATAGAAGGATGCAAAAACGAGGAACTCCTTCCAGAGATTTACCTCCCCGATATGCCTTTCTCCTACAAGCGAGAAGTCCTTGAGATAGTGGACAAAACCCACCACCTGCTGCACCTCATCTGCCTGAAGGGTTGCATCGTTCATGCGGCTTCCTGCAACCATGTAGAGTGCATCCGCCATTGGCCGCAGCCGTTCAAGGTTCTTATTCACATAAGTCCTCAACTCGTCAGGCTGCAAGAGGTGGTCGTCATTGGCCGCTTTATAAAGCAAATCATGCAACATATACTGGATGCCTTCATCATGTATCAAGCCCTTGTATTGCCATTCCACCTCACGGCGTCGGACACCATAAAGGGAATGAATGCTGATGGTATTCTTCGTTACATCGAGATCGGGTCGCTTCTCAGGCTTAACAGGTTCCTTGATGCGGAAGAGTTGACGAGTCTTTCCATGCTTGTCGGTGTCGTAGTCGAGGGTGATACCGCCCTTGTAGAACATGCGGAGGATGAACGCCTCGTAGAGATGCTGCACACTGAACTCAACACCTTTGATGGGGTTGCCCGATGCCTGCAAGGTATGCTGCACAGAGGCCAACACACTGCTCGATGCCAACAGGTTACCTTGCATGGGCAATGCGCGCCAGTAAGGCAGTTCGTTCCACTTCTTGCCGCCCATCAGTTGCATCAAGTGCTTGGCTCTTTGTTTCATCATCTTTTTCTCAGCAATGCTCGACTGGATAGGGTCTCTGGCAGCCCAAGCAATGAGTCCTATGATCACGAGGAATCCACCAATCAGTTCCCAACTGTATCCGCCGCCGTCATTATCGGCAGAATAGGAAAATTGGGGCGTTCCTTCATGTCCTGAGCCCACTTCGCCGCCCATCAGCGAACTGCGTGCAACACCACCCTCCAAAGTGTCGCCCATGGCCACTTCGATATCGTATTCACTATCGACGAAAGCAGGACGTTTCACCAATTCCTTGAACGTGCCTTCTTTCTGCACGTCGGGATGCAGCATACCCTTCTCTATCTCCATGAGCACGATGATGGCATCGCCATTGCGCATAAAACTATCATCTTCCGTTCGTGCCCACACATAGTTGCGACCATGGCCCTTCCATCCATCGTAGCCGAACGTCCAAATGCGGGCATCCTTCTTGGTGAGCGTGTCCACATCCATCATGATGCTCACCATGCCAAAGGTGGCTGGCGAGTTGGCTGCCTCATAGAAGGAATGGCAGAAACCATCATAATCGTCATAAGCCTTCACCAGATGGGTGAGCGTGTAACTGATATAGTAACTGCGCTTCCCTGCCTTACCGATGCCCCAACAGATTTCCACACCCTCGTTGGTGTAGTGATAACCACATCTGCCCGTCTTCTGTTCACGGCTGCGATTCACGTCCCACTTCTCCTCAACCACAAATTCCGTGTTCTCCTCGTCATACACGCTCAAATCCTTCACCTCGATGTCACCCATGTTGTTGAAGGTGATAAAACCTTCCGTACCTTGCTCACTCATGTGGGCATCACGCCGCTCGGTCACACGTGCACTGCCGTCATCCTTCAACCTCACCAACACAAACACCGAGTCTAACTGATGCTGTGCTGCCAGAGGGACTGCGGAAAAGAGCATGAAGAGAACAGTCATGAAGGGCATAGCCGCCAATCTCATTATCTTTTTCTTCATCATGCCTTTTCTTCCGCAAACAGTTCCGGCATCTTTCGCTTGCCCTTATCGTCCACCATCAGATAGTCGCGCACCACAAAGTGCTGCTGACCAGCCACCATGCTGGATGGCCACTGACGCACATAGCGGTTGAAGCGGGTGGCCGTGTCGTTGTAAATCATGCGTGACATGCGCACGTTCTCCTCATATTCTGCGATGCTGTCCATGGTCTGCTTGTACAAGCCCGACGCCTGCAACTCGGGATAGGCCTCGTTCACGGCCATCAGACGGCTCAACACCTCCGAGAAGGCATCCTGCTGCTCGTTCACATCGGCAGCGGTCCTCACTTCGACGCCCCGACGACTCGCAATGACCTGAATAAGCGTCTCACTCTCATGCTTCGCATAGGCTGAAGCAGCCTGCGCCATGGCCATCAAGGCATCCCAACGCGAGTTGAGTTGCACCTCAATCTGACTGAGTGCGTTTTTGCACTTTTCGTCCAGGTTCACCAGTTCGTTCTGTGTCTTGACGAACCACCAAACGATGGGGGCAGCCACAAGAACCAACACCCCTAACGTAATTAGAATCTCTGCAATCATTATCTCTTCTTTTTTGTATCACTTTTAACGCCACAAAGGTACAAAGAAAAAATGTAAACCATTGACAAAACACTGCTTTTTAGTCAGTAAACACGGCATTTACTCCTCAAAAAGGGTTAATCTTTATGAATAAGGCTTTTATTTCATCCCTTTTTCCTAACTTTGCACCTTGTAAGCGTGTGTTTGCGCTTTGAGTTCTTGATTTTAACACATTAAAATATACGATTATTATGGCAAAGAAAGCACTTTTGATGATTCTCGATGGTTGGGGAATCGGTGACAAGAGTAAGGGAGACGTGATTTATCAGACACCAACACCTTACATGGACTATCTGAACGCAAATTATCCACACTCTGAGTTGCAGGCAAGCGGTGAGAACGTGGGTCTGCCCGATGGACAGATGGGTAACTCGGAAGTGGGACACCTCAACATCGGTGCCGGACGCATCGTGTATCAAGACTTGGTGAAGATTAACCGTGCCTGTGCCGACAACTCCATCTTGGAGAACCCTGAAATCAAGTCTGCTTACAGTTATGCAAAGGAGAATGGCAAGAGCGTTCACCTCATGGGCTTGACGTCAACGGGCGGCGTTCACTCAGCATTCAACCACATTCTGAAACTCATCGACATCGCCAAGGTGTATGGCATCGAGAACTGCTATGTACACTGTTTCATGGACGGTCGCGACACCGACCCGAAGTCGGGCAAGGGCTTCATTGCTGACTTGCAGAAGCACATTGACGAAGTGGGTGTGGGTGCCATTGCTTCTATCATTGGCCGTTTCTATGCGATGGACCGCGACAAGCGCTGGGATCGCATCAAGGTGGCTTACGACCAACTCGTTCACGGCAAGGGCCGCGAGGTGGCTGACATGGTGGAAGGTGTGCAGTCTTGTTACGACAGCCACACGGAAGAGCACAAGAACACGGACGAGTTCATGGAGCCACTCATCAACTGCAACGTGGACGGTCGCATCAAAGAAGGTGATGTGGTCATCTTCTACAACTACCGCAACGACCGCGCGAAGGAACTCACCATCGTGCTGACACAAAAGGACATGGAAGAGCAGGGCATGAAGACCATCCCAGGTCTGCAATACTACTGCATGACTCCATACGACGCTTCTTTCACAGGTGTGCACATCATCTTCCCCAAGGAGAACGTGGAGAACACGCTTGGCGAGTACATCGCCAGCAAGGGCCTGAAGCAGTTGCACACAGCTGAAACTGAGAAGTATGCGCATGTGACCTTCTTCTTCAACGGTGGCCGTGAAGAGCCATTTGAGGGAGAAGACCGCATCCTCGTGAACTCTCCAAAGGTTGCCACCTACGACCTGAAGCCAGAAATGTCGGCCTTCGAGGTGAAAGACAAGTTGGTAGAGGCTCTCAAGACCAACAAATACGACTGGATTGTGGTGAACTTCGCCAATGGTGACATGGTGGGTCACACAGGTGTATATCCTGCCATCGAGGCTGCCGTGAAGGCTATCGACCAGTGTGTGAACGAAGTGGTGGAAACTGCCAAGAGCATGGATTATGAAACCATCATCATCGCCGACCACGGCAATGCTGACAACGCACTCAACGCTGATGGCACCCCCAATACCGCTCACTCACTCAACGCCGTTCCGTTCATCTATGTGACGGAGAACAAGAACGCCGCCGTGAAGAACGGTGTGCTGGCCGACGTCGCTCCTTCCATCCTCCACATCATGGGCTTGGAACAGCCCAAGGAGATGACCGGCAACTGCCTGATTGAAGACTAAATATGAAAAAGTTATCCGTTTCATTTCTGCTTGTGCTCTTCGCCGTGGCAGTGAAAGCGCAGTTCTACGGCCAAGTGATTGATGCCGCCAATGGCGAGCCCATCCCCTTTGCTGCCGTAAAGTATATTGGCACATCGGAAGGACGTTCAACTGACATCGACGGTAACTTCGTTCTCCCCATCCTCAACAACTACAGCAAGTTCGAAATCACCTCTCTCGGCTACAAACCCGTCACCGTTACGGTGCCACGCGGCAGGCAGGAGATCCGTGGCCAGATCATCAAGATGTACAGCGATGACATCTTGCTGGGCGAGGTGGTGGTGAAGAAGTCCAAGATTCACTATTCACGCAAGAACAACCCTGCCGTTGACCTCATGCGCAAGGTCATCGCCAACAAACGGTTGAGCGATATCAAGGAGAAAGACTTCTACCACTTCGACAAGTACGAGAAAAAGACTTTCTCCTACAATGACATCAAGGGAACGAAAGACACCCTGCTGTCTGAAATCTGCCCTGAGACAGGTAAGTTGATTCTGCCTATTATGGTGGAGGAAACCTCCTCAGAGGAGAACTACCGCAAGAATCCTAAGACGGTGAAAACCACCATCCACGCCAAGCGCAGCGATGGTTTCCAGTCGATGCTCTCGTCGGGCGACATGATCACCTCACTCATCAAGGATATCTTCACTGACGTGGACATCTACAAGGACAATGTGCGCCTGCTTCAACACCCGTTCATCAGTCCTATCTCCACCAGCGAGGCCATTGGCTTCTACCATTATTACATCCAAGACACCATCATGGTGGACAACGAGCGGTGCATCGACGTAATCTTCTTGCCTAATAACACGCAGGACTTCGGTTTCTCCGGTCACCTCTTCATCACCGACGACAAACTAAACCAAGTGAAGCGCGCCGTGTTGAACATTCCTAACAACTCAGGTGTAAACTTCGTGGACAACCTCATGGTTATTCAAGACTTCATGACGTTGCCCACAGGAGAACGCGTGATGAAAGTGGACAACATGGTGGTGGAACTGAGCGGTCTCTATGGAGCCATTAAGTTCCAATGCCAACGCTACACCAGCTACAGCAACTACAACTTCAACCCCATCACGGACAAGAAGGCCTTCAAGTCGCCGCAAACGGAGCGTGTGATGGCCGATGCCGAGTTCAAGGACTCCACCTATTGGGCCTCCATCCGTCCCATTCAGCTGACCAACTCAGAAAGCCACCTCAGCAATGGTGTGGATAAAATCAACAATGACCTCGGAGCCTTCAAGAAGTTCCTCCTCACGGCTGTGGTCGAGAACTCTATCGAGTTGACCCCGAAACCCAACAAGATTGACTTCCTCCCGCTCAATGCCATCGTTTCTCACAACGAGATTGACGGCTGGCGCTACCAAGGAAGTCTGCAGACGACGGGTAATCTTTCACCCCACCTTTTCCTGCGCGGTTACGGAGCCTACGGCGCCAAGGACAGCAAGTGGAAGTATAAGGCAGAAGTGGAATACTCCTTCAACAAGAAGAAATACATGGCACACGAGTTTCCTCGTCGTAGCATCATCGCCTCTTACATGTACGATGACATGTCGCCTGTGGACAAATATTCAGGCACCACGAAGGACAATATGTACAGTTCCTTCAAGACCAGCAAGGTGGATCAGATGATGTATGTGAACGACCTGAAGTTGAAGTACCAGTATGAGACCAATAACAACATCACTTGGTCAGCCGCACTGGATCACTCCAAACTCACCCCCACTGGCAAACTCGTTTACCTGCGCAATGGCGATTACAACAACGGCATTGAGACCATCATTCCCCACATCAGAACCAGCGACGTGAAAGTGGGGTTCCGCTATGCACCACGCGAGACATTCATCAACAGCAAGCAGCAACGCCTCCCCATCAACAAAGATGCCCCCATCTTCACATTGGAACACACAATAGGCATTGACGGCTTCATGGATGGACAATATAACTACAACATCACCGAAGCCACTATCTTCAAGAAGTTCTGGTTGCCAGGCGCTTGCGGAAGCATTGAGGCTTATCTGAAGGGTGGTCACCAGTGGAACAAGGTGCCTTTCCCCATGCTCTTCACACCTCAGTCAAACCTCTCCTACTTCGTGCAGTTCGACAGTTGGTCGTTCAACATGCTGCGTAACATGGAGTTCCTTAACGACAGTTACGCCTCGCTGTTCATCAACTGGAGTTTCGACGGAAAGCTTCTCAACCGCGTCCCGCTGTTGAAAAAGATGAAACTGCGTGAGTACATTGGCTTCAAGATGCTCTACGGACACCTGTCCGACCGTAACAACCCCTTCAAGCAGACAGGAGATAACGACCTGTTTGTCTTCCCTACCAGAGACAGACATCAGACATCCTTCGTGATGGGGAACAAGCCTTACATGGAACTCTCTGTCGGCATCAGCAACATCTTCAAAGTCATCACGGTACAGTATGTTCGCCGCTTGTCCTACAACGACATGCCCGACATCTACGGAGGTGACAAACTGAAGAAGAACGGCATCCGTTTTGCTGTTGACTTCAAGTTCTAACACACGTCTTTAAAAAGAAGTCATTAAACAAAAAAAGGAGCAAGAGGCATCAACGCCTCTTGCTCCTTTTTCCTTTCTTTCTGTCCAACTTAGGAGCCTTGCCTGTTTTGCGAGGCTCTTTTTTGTGGTCTTTATCAACGAAAGAGGTATAGAACGGTACGGGAGTTGGTCGGTCGGAAGTGGCAGAGGACATCTGTTTGACCAGTTCGTAGTTGAGTTGCTTGCGGGGAAGGTCGGCATGAACAACCTTGATACGGACGGCATCGCCAAGAGAATAGACCTGATGCGTCTGACGACCAACCAAGCAATAGTTCTTGTCATCGAAGTAGAAGGTGTCGTCACCGAGATAGCGTACAGCAATGAGTCCTTCGCAATGATTCTCGTCTATCTCGGCATAGATGCCAAACTCAGTCACTCCGCTGATGTGGGCATCAAACTCCTCACCCAATTTATCCGACATGAACTCCACCTGCTTGTACTTGATGCTGGCACGCTCTGCTGTAGCAGCCAGTTGCTCCATTTGTGAAGAGTGTTGGCAGAGGTTTTCATACTTCTTTTGACTGGCGGAAGCACTTCCCCGCTCATAACGTGTGAGCAAACGGTGCACCATCAGGTCGGGATAACGACGGATGGGTGAGGTGAAGTGGGTGTAATAGTCAAAGCCAAGACCATAGTGGCCAATGTTGTAAGTGGAATAGCATGCCTTCTGCATGGCTCGGAGAGAGGCCATCTCAATGAGATTCTGAATGCGGTTGCCACGCACATCACGCAGCAAATTGTTGATGCTATGCGCTACATCGGAGTTTTTACCTTGCGTAATGACATGGAAACCAAAACGAGAGGCCATATCTGCAAGATTCTCCAATTTGTTCATGTCAGGCTGTTCGTGAATACGATAAGGCAGGGTCTTGGGGTGTTGACCCTTCCTGACCACACCGACACTTTCCGCCACCGTCCGGTTGGCCAAAAGCATGAATTCCTCAATGAGTTTGTTTGCATCTTTGGCATTCTTGAAATATACACGAATGGGCTTCCCCTTCTCATCAATCTCGAAACGAGGCTCTTCCCGGTCGAAGTTGATGGCACCCTCCACAAATCTTTCCTCACGCAGTTTATGTGCCATGCGGTTGAGCGTGATGAGTTCATCGGCATACTCTCCTGTGCGATGGTCCTCTGGCACTGGCGTGACAGGCACCTTCGCAGGGTCGATGGCCGGCAATTGGTCGCGGAAGGCATTGAGTTCGGTGTCTGGCAACACTTCCTGCGCCGGAATGGGTTGTGTGGGTTTCGCCTCACCCTTTCTAATCATCTCACACTCAGCGGCCTCACCATTCTGCTCAAGCAGATACTGCACCTCCTCGTAGGTGTAGCGGCGACAAGACTTGATGACCGTGTGCTTGATGCGGTGCGCGAGCACTTCCGCCTCCTCGTTCATCTCGAATATGACAGAGAAGGTCAACTTTTCCTCGTTGGGACGGAGGGAACAAAGTTTGTTGCACAAATGTTCAGGCAGCATCGGGATGGTTCTGTCCACCAGATAGATGGACGTGGCGCGCTGTTGTGCCTCCACATCAATGACGGAACCCTCAAGCACATAGTGACTCACATCGGCGATGTGTACACCCACTTCCCAAATTCCATCGCGGATTTTCTTGATGGAAAGCGCATCGTCGAAGTCCTTGGCATCGCGCGGGTCGATGGTGATGGTGAAGGTCTCTCGAAAATCTTCACGCTGAGCAATTTCCTCCTCGGTGATTCCATCGGATATTTTATTGGCAGCCGCCTCCACATTCTCTGGATACTTGTATGGCAAGCCGTACTCTGCAAGAATGGCATGCATCTCCGTGTTGTTTTCGCCCGCCTCACCCAGCACATCTATCACCTCACCGATTGGATTTCTCGCTTCCATCGGCCAATCGTTCACTTTCACCACCACTTTCTGTCCATTCTTTGCCCCTTTCAATTTTTCGACCGGAATGAGGATGTCTCTCTGCAAAATGCCCGATGGAATGATGAGAAACGCTACGCTATGCTGCACGTCCAATGTGCCCACGAAGGGTTTCTCCCGCCGCTTCACAATCTCTATCACTTCACCATGCACCTTATGGTTGCCGTATTTCTTCGCATGGATGCCCACCAGCACACGGTCGCCCGGCAGAGCATGATGGGTGTCTTCATCATAGATGGAAATGCCCATTCCATCGTCGGTGTCCACATAATTACGTCCTCCTATGGTACGATTGAACGTCCCTTCCACCGTATGGGACAGTTGATTGAACACGATGTTACCATCGTGGTCGCGAGTGATGTAACCACTGTCCAGCATTTCGTTCAGCACTTCCATGCACAGCATCTTCAGAGGATGATTCGTCAGGTTGAGAACTCTAAAAAGCCGCTTGACGGTAAATGCCTCACCCGCATGTTCCTGCAAGTAGTTCATCAGCATTTCTGTCAATTCCCGCTTGTTGATGCCTGACTTCAGAAGTCCGTCTTTCTTCTTTCCCATAGTCCTTCTATTTTTTGAGTTTTTCAGTTTCCGTGTAAATTTAGCCCTTTTTCTCGGATAAAAACAAGACAAAGCCGTTAAAATGTTGAAAATAGGGTAAAAAGTCGTAACTTTGCCGCCAAATTGAACGAAAGCATGAAGATTTTAGTGACTGGCGCGAGCGGTTTCATCGGCAGTTTTCTTTGCGAGGAAGGACTGAAACGCGGCATGGAAACATGGGCTGGCATGAGGGAACATTCAAGCCGCCGATGGCTGAAAGACGAACGCCTGAAGTTTGCCACGCTCGACATGACCGATGCGGAACGGCTGAAGGGGCAACTCACTGACTACAAGAAGGAAGTGGGGCGATGGGATGTCATTATCCACGCCGGAGGAGCGACGAAGTGCCTGAAACGGGAAGATTTCGACCTGCACAATTATATCTGCACCCAGAATCTGGTCAACACGCTGGATGAACTCGACATGCTGCCGGCACAGTTTCTCTATGTGAGCAGCCTCAGTGTGTTAGGCCCCATCCGCGAGGAACAGAATGCTGACGGAACCTACAACGATATGCTCACAACCGACAAGCCTCAACCCAACACGGCGTATGGGGAAAGCAAGGTGAAGAGCGAGGTGTTCCTCTCACAGAAAAAGAATCTTTCCTGCACCATTTTCCGTCCCACTGGCGTATATGGCCCACGCGAGAAGGACTATTTCATGATGGCCAAAAGCATCAAGCAACATATCGACTTCGGAGCAGGCTTCAAGAAGCAGGTGCTCACATTTGTGTATGTACGCGACCTCGTCAGCGCCATTTTTGCCGCTATCGGAAAAGGGGGTGTGGCGAATGGGAAAGCCTATCTGGTGAGCGACGGGCAGAACTACTCCAGCCGTGCATTCAGCGACCTCATCCAGAAGGAGTTAGGTGTCAAGCAAGTGTTCCACATCACGGCACCGATTGGCTTGTTGTATGTGATTTGTGCCGTATCGGAATTTTTCTCGCATCTCACCCACAAGGCCAGCACGCTGAATGGCGATAAATACCGAATCATGCGCCAACGCAACTGGCAATGCGACATCACGCCACTGAGGGAAGACCTTGGCTATGTGCCTAAATGGCCATTGGAAAGAGGAGTGAAAGAGTGCATCGCTTGGTATAAAGAAAACGGTTGGATATAGAATCACCGACCCAAATCAAGAACAGACAAATGACATTACAAGATTATTTCAAGAAAGATTACGAGAAGGGGCTGTGGAGCATGGAGAGCATCACGCTGATTTACATGGCGTTCACCACCCTCCTCATTGGTTTCTATTGGAACGGATTGGCCGACCCGATGGGCATGATGGTCACCCGACTCATCATGTTGGGAGCGATGGGAGCCATGTATGGTGTCTACCGCCTTTATCCTTGCCGCGCCCTCCGCATCTTGCGCGTTGTTCCACCGCTGCTTGGCCTCATCTTCTGGTATCCAGAGACCTATGATTTCTGTTCCCAACTCCCCTATCTCGACCACATCTTTGCCGGCATCGACCAGACGCTCTTCGGTTGCCAACCAGCATTGGTGTTCAACACGGTCGTGACCAGCACGTTCTGGAGCGAGGCATTCAATATGGGCTACTATGCCTACTATTACATGATGGGAGCCACACTTATCTTCTACTTGCTCTGCCGCTATCCGCAGGCGGACAAGGCGGGTTTCGTGTTCCTCGCCTCCTTCTTCCTTTTCTATCTGATTTATGAGTTTCTGCCTGTGGCCGGTCCTCAATATTATTTCAAGGCGGTGGGTGTGGAAGCCGCCGACACAGGCGTATTCCCTGCCGTCGGCTATTATTTTCAGACACACACGGAGATGCTGATGCCTGAAATCAAGGGCATCTTCAGTCAACTCGTGTTGGGAGCACAGGAAGTGGGAGAACGTCCTACAGCCGCCTTCCCAAGCAGCCACGTGGGCATGAGCACGGTGACGATGCTGCTGGCTTGGAAAGCCCGCAACAAGTGGCTCTTCTGGGTGATGATGCCGCTTTACCTGCTGCTGTGTTGTGCAACGGTTTACATCCAGGCGCACTACCTCATCGACTCCATTTGCGGTTTCTTCACCGCCCTGCTCTTTTTTGGGCTGACGAGTTGGCTCTTTAACCGCATCCACAAGACATCCAATTCTCCTCAATAAGAGTGCCTTCAACAGACGAGGGCATCAAATCTCAACATCATGACCGTCATCTATCCATCTCCCATTTTTGGCCCCATTCATAGCCGCCGTCTGGGCGTGTCGCTGGGCATCAACCTCTTGCCTGGCGATGGCAAGTGCTGCTCGTTTGACTGCATCTACTGCGAGTGCGGGTTCAACCACGATTTCGTGCCCAAGCAGAAGATGCCAACACGAGAGGAAGTGCGCCAAGCCCTTGAGGCCCAACTCGTCAAGATGAAGGCTGAAGGCCCCACACCCGACGTGTTCACGTTTGCCGGAAACGGAGAGCCGACCCTTCATCCCCACTTCGCTGAAATCATCGACGACACGCTGGCGCTGCGCGACCAATATTTCCCCAACGCCAAGGTGAGTGTCTTGACCAACGCCACCCAAATCTTGCGGCAACCGGTGTTCGATGCCCTCTGCAGGGTGGACAACAACATCTGCAAACTCGACACCATCTCGGCTGACTATATTCAGCACATCGACCGCCCCAACGGCACCTACGATGTGGAGAAAATCATCGGTCGGCTGAAGGAATTTGGCAACCGCTGCATCATCCAGACGATGTTCATGAAAGGCGAGCACGCAGGACAGTCGGCAGACAACACGGGCGAGGCGTTCGTGCTGCCCTGGCTGAAGACCGTTGGCGAGATACAGCCTCGCGAAGTGATGATTTACACAATTGACCGCGAGACCCCTGCCCACCAGTTGAAAAAGGCCGAACCTGAAGTGCTGGACGCCATCGGCGAACGGGTGCGGCAACTCGGCATCCAATGCAAGGTTGCCTACTAACGAACTGCCACTTGCGAGACCTACAAAATGTAACACTTGTAACACACACAGTGTAACATTTGTAACAGTGACGGTGTAACATTTGTAACACTGGAACTGTTACAAGTGTTACAAAAGCAGAGGAATCAAAGCGGCATTGACACTGAGGCAACAGGGCGACACGAAGCCGCCCACCAGCAAGAGAGAAACAATCCAAACAAACCTGTATAAAACCTGTTGAACATGAAGAACTTAGTATTTCTAACCGGTGCAGGCATGTCGGCCGAAAGCGGCATCAGCACCTTCCGCGACAGTGGCGGCCTTTGGGAACAGTACCCCGTAGAGGCAGTGGCCAGCATTCAGGGCTACGAGCGCGACCCCGAACTCGTGCAGAAGTTCTACAACGAGCGTCGCCAGCAACTCAAAAACGCCGTCCCCAACGAGGGCCACAAACTGGTGGCAAGCCTGGAGGACAGGTTCAACGTGACGGTCGTCACACAGAACGTGGACGACCTGCACGAACGTGCTGGTTCTCAGCACATCATCCACCTGCATGGCGAACTGATGAAGGCAACCTCCAGTCGCAACCCCAACGACCCGAACTGCATCGTGACCCTGCCCGCCGACAACCCCATCATCCGCATGGGTGACAAGGCCAAAGATGGCAGCCAGTTGCGTCCCTTCATCGTGTGGTTTGGCGAAAGTGTGCCCATGATTGAGCCGGCCATTGAGAAAGTGAGTCAGGCAGACATTCTGGTGGTCATCGGCACCTCGCTCAACGTCTATCCGGCAGCCGGATTGCTGAACTTCACCAACGAGCGCTGCAAGATTTACCTCATCGACCCCAAAGACGTGCCTTACAACCCCTCGCTGGGCATCCGCCACATCATGAAAGGAGCCAGCGAAGGCATGAAAGAACTGTGCGAGATGCTGAAGAATGAGTGAGAATATGCTAAATTGCTGTTAAATAGCTCCCAATATAGCATAAAATCCGTTAAAATCGGGCGTTTCACTTCGTAGATGCAAAAATTGTTCGTAATTTTGCACCGTTTTGTATATTGGCTCATTACGAACAATGAAGAAAAAGACCATCACACATACGCTCTGGACAAGCATGGCACTGGCGCTGACGTTGCTCATGTCGTCTTGTTTAGGCAGCAACGACCATACAGATTCCTCACCACAGTGCGCCATCGTGGCATTCTCGGTGGGAAACATCACCAGCAACGTCACCGTCAAAAAATACGACAGCAAGGGAAATGCCACCGACACCATCGTGGCAAGAACCATCCTGGGCTCCGACATCTACTTCAACATCGACCAACTGAATGGATACATCCACGTGGTCGACTCGCTGCCCGACTGGGCCAACATCACGCGTGTGATGCCCTACTTCACCAGTCAAGGCAATGTCTATGCCAAACAGAATGCGGAGGACGATATTTACTACCCGCTCTCATCGGGCAGAGACTCCCTCGACTTCAGCAAGACAGTGGAACTCCTGTGCGTGTCAACCAACGGATTATCGTCCAGAACCTACACGGTGGATCTCTACAAGCACCAAGTCAGCACCGACACGCTCAAATGGACAGAGAAAACGTCCGACCTCGCCATTGCAGGCTCAAGCAAGGTGTTCTATGCGGACGAGAAAGTGTTCGTCTTCTCTCAAAACGCTGAAGGAGAACCGGTTGTGACATTCGCAAACGATGATGACGCAACCACATGGAGCGTGCCCGTCACCATTCCTGTCGACGGTGGCTCCATCACCTACTTCAACAACAAATTCTACGGCCTTGGCGACGATGGATACATCTACACCTCCACCCCTGCCCAACTGGCCGCCACTTGGGAGAAAGCATCCAACCAGACGGTGACACGTCTGTTGGCCGCAGATGCCTATTATCTCTATGCCTACGACGGAGGCGCCATCATCGCGACCAACGACCTCAGCGAATGGGAGCCACAAGGAATGACCGACCTCGACATGCTGCCTGAAAGCAACTGCCACTCGGCATTCTACGCCTCCAACACCAACAGCAGCCTCTGCACGGCGGTGATGGCTGGCCTCTCCAGCAACAACGACAAGAATGGAGTCTCTTGGTACAAAGTGTCATCTCAAGAAGAAAGCCCCAACCAGGATTGGACCTACATACAGGTGACTGCAGACAACCCCTACGGATTGCCACATCTCGCCAACTTCAGCATGACCTACTACAAACGCGCATTATATGCCATCGGAGCAGAATCGGGCAACTACAAATACCTGTACCGCTCAGACGACAACGGCATCACATGGCATCCGCAAACGAAGATGTACCCCGTGCCCAGCAACCTTGATGCAGCCAACGGAGCCGCAAGCATCGCTGCTGTAGGCAAGGAACTCTGGATTATTCAGGAAAACGGCAAAGTATGGCAAGGCTCTATACAATAATAAGCGTTGCCCTCTTCTCCTTCTTCTTTGGGTTAGGAGGCACATCAAGCACAAAAGCCCAAGAACTGGAGTATGCGCTGGAACTGGGCGCCATGGGAGGCCCCGGATTCTACATGGGAGATGCCAATCTGGGCGGATTCTACAAGAACGTGACGATGGCAGGTGGCTTGATGGGGCGCTACAACATGAACCCGCGCATGGCCTTGAAATTCGACATCGGTTACGGCAGCGTGAAAGGAAATGCAGCGACCCAAAAGAACAGATACCCAGCCACCAACGGGCAAAAATGGAAATTCAACAACTCACTCGTCGATGTGGGTTGCCAATATGAGATGAACTTCTGGGGATACGGAATGGGCAACAGCTACAAAGGGCACAAACGCCTAACGCCTTACATCCAGGCAGGCTTGGGATTCACCTACGGCAACAAGGCTTTAACCATGAACATTCCGCTGGGCTTCGGGGTCAAATATAAACTCAAACCCCGACTCAACGTGGGAATAGACTGGACCATGCGCTTCACCATGGGTGACAAACTGGATGGTATCGAGGATCCTTACCGCGTCAAGAGCGGCCTGTTGAAGAACAAGGACAGTTACTCGTGGACGATGATTTTCCTCTCCTACGACCTCTGCCCCAAATACCGCAAGTGCAACAACTGAAACAGGAGCATCTTGCCTCACTAAAAACTTAGCAAAAAAAGAAACACTATGTATAAAGAACAAATAGACATGACTCGTCTGCCACACCATGTGGCCATTATCATGGACGGCAACGGACGTTGGGCGCAAGCGCGCAATAAAGAACGCACTTTCGGCCACCAAGAAGGTGTAGCACGCGTGCGTGACATCATGACTGCCTCGGTGCAACTGGGCATCGACTATTTGACACTTTATACGTTCTCCACTGAGAACTGGAATCGTCCAGCGGCAGAAGTAGCCGCCTTGATGACGCTGTTGCTCAAGAATCTGGAGGAAGAAATCTTTTTGAAGAACGATGCCCGCTTCAAAGTGATTGGCGACATCAAGCGACTGCCACCCGTTGTGCAGGATGCCTGTCGCCAGTTGGAAAAGAAAACAGAAAAAGGCACAAAAACCTGCATGGTGCTTGCCCTGAGCTACTCCTCAAAATGGGAAATCACAGAGGCAACCAGACAAATAGCCCAAAAAGTGAAAGACGGAGAACTGAACGCTGAAGACATCACAGAGGAGACTATCAGCGAGCATCTTACCACCAACTTCATGCCTGAACCAGAACTGATGATTCGCACGGGCGGTGAAGAACGTCTGAGCAACTACCTGCTGTGGCAAAGCGCCTACTCTGAGTTCTACTTCACCCCGACCTACTGGCCCGACTTTGGCGAGGAAGAATTCTGCAAGGCCATCGTGAACTATCAGCATCGTCAACGCCGTTTCGGCAAGACTGGCGAACAAGTAACCGAGAATAAGTAAAGCAATACACGCGAACAAGTAAAGCAATACATTATATATAATATACATGAGGATTTTAAGATTCATCATATTCACTGCCGCATTTCTTCTCTCTTCGCTGGCATGCTTAAGGGCACAGGTGCAAGAGAAGCCCAACATCGTGTATGGCAAGAGTCAGAAATACGAGATTGGAGGAATCGCTGTTGAAAGTGTCAGAAACTACGAAGACTACATACTGATTGGCCTCTCCGGACTCAGCGTGGGAGAAACCATCTCTCTGCCAGGCGACGAGATTACGGAGGCCATCAAACGATATTGGAAACATGGACTCTTTTCAGCCGTAAGAATTGAGGCGGACAGCATTGTAGACGATAAGGTGTACCTGAAAATCTTCCTCACCATGCGTCCACGTGTGTCACAGCTGAACATCAATGGCGTGAAGAAGTCGGAACATGATGATTTGCAAGAGAAAATCGGACTGGTGAAGGGCAACCAACTCACGCCTAACAGAGTTGACCAAGCAAAGATTGTCATCAAGAGATATTTCGACGATAAAGGTTTCAAGAACGCAGAAGTGGAGATTGTGCAGCGCGACGACCCTGCCAATGATGACCAACTCATCGTGGATGTCAACATCGACAAGAAGGAGAAGGTGAAGGTGAACAAGATTCATATCACTGGTAACCAACACATTTCCACCAAGAAATTCCATGGTGGCTTCTTCTCGGGCGGTCTGTTGAAGAAGACCAACGAGAAAGGTTTCAAGAGTCTCTTCAAGGCCAAGAAATTCATCAAAGAGAAGTACGAGGAGGATAAGGAGCGCGTGATTGAGAAGTATAACGAACTGGGATACCGCGATGCTTTCATTGCCTCTGACAGCGTGGTTGACCTCGGCAACAACATGGTGGATGTGTACCTCAACATTGATGAAGGAATCAAATACTATGTGCGCGACATCCACTGGGTGGGTAACTCCATCTACAGCACAGACATGCTCAACCACACTTTGCAGATGAAACGAGGTGATGTCTATAACAAGAAGCACATCCAGAAACGTCTGCACGAGGATGATATGGCCGTGAGCAACCTCTACTTCAACGAGGGATACGTGTTCAACCAAGTCAACGACGTGGAAGTCGATGTAGATGGCGATTCCATCGACCTGGAGATTCGTATCTACGAAGGCATACAGGCAACCATCAACAAAATAAAGATTTACGGTAACACCCGTGTTTATGAGGAAGTTATCCGCCGCGAACTGCTGCTCAAACCTGGCGACCTCTTCAACATGGATGCCTACAAGATGTCTTATCAAGAGATTGCCCAGATGGGACACTTCGACCCAGAGCAGATAGACTTCAAGCCTGTGCCCGACCGTGTGAACGGAACGGTCGATCTCAACCTCGGTCTTGTGCCTAAGGCCAGCGACCAGATTGAGTTCTCACTCGGTTGGGGTCAAACAGGTATCATCGGTAAAGTGGGTTTGAAATTCACGAACTTCTCCATGCGCAACCTCTTTGGCAAGAACCGCAATCACCGAGGCATCATCCCACAAGGCGATGCACAAGAACTGGAAATCAGTGCCTCCACCAATGGTACGTACTACCAGTCATACAGCATCTCATTCCTTGACCCCTGGTTTGGCCGCAAACGCCCGAACCAGTTCTCCGTCAGCGCGTTCTTCTCGCGTCAGACCGACATCAGCAGCAGTTACTACAACAGTGCCTACTACAACAACTACTACTCCATGCTCTATGGCACTGGCAACTACAACAGCAGTTACTATAACAACTACTCCAGTTACTACGACCCCGACAAGTACATCGAACTTCTCGGCCTCAACATCGGTTTCGGAAAGCGACTCACTTGGCCTGACAACAATTTCCGTTTCACGGCATCGCTGGGTTATACACGCTACATGATGAAGGAATGGGAATACTTCATCATCCAGAACGGTAACTGCAACAACATCAACCTAACACTCAACCTGTCCCGTACATCTATCGACAACGGAATGTTCCCACGCAGTGGTTCACAAATCAGCGCATCCGTTTCCTTCACTCCACCCTACTCTCTCTTCGACGGAGTGGACTACAAACACATGGCCACCAACTACTACGATGCCAACTATCAAAGGGACATGAGCCGAAAGTACAGATGGATTGAATACCACAAGTGGAAGTTCAACTCACGCTTCTACATACCACTCGGCAAGAGCCGCAAATGTTTTGTGCTGATGAGCCGCTTTGACTTCGGTTTGCTCGGTCATTACAACAAATACAAAAAGTCACCTTTCGAGACCTTCTATGTCGGTGGTGACGGTATGTCTGGATACTCATCCACCTACTACTCAGAAACCATCGGTTTGAGAGGTTATGACAACGGTGCCCTCACCCAAGGATACAACTATGGCTATGCCTACGACCGCATGACGCTCGAATTGCGTTACCCACTCATGCTCAATGGCTCCACCAACATCTATGGCCTCGCCTTTGCTGAGGCAGGAAATGCCTGGACGGAGATGAAGAAGTTCAACCCCTTCGACATGAAGCGTTCTGCCGGTGTCGGTGTGCGCCTCTTCCTCCCGATGGTCGGCCTGATGGGTATTGACTGGGCATACGGCTTCGATAACATCAACGGCTCCAAGAGTTACAGCGGTGGACAGTTCCACTTCATCCTCGGCCAAGAGTTCTAACCAGCCATGCGCTGAGCGAGATTCTCCTCAGCCCATCCGTTTAAACCTATTAAAACTCCAAAATATGAAAAAGCTTTTATTGACCATGACCGTGCTTTTGGCATCTATCGCTGCCAACGCACAAAAGTATGCTCTCGTCGACATGGAGTATATTCTGAAGAATATCCCGGCCTATGAGCGTGCTAACGAACAACTCAACCAAGTGTCCAGACGTTGGGAAGGTGAAGTGGAAGCATTGCTCAGCGAAGCCGAAGCGCTATACAAGAAGTATCAGTCAGAATCAGTCTTTCTCTCCGATGCCCAGAAAAACAAAGCGGAAGAGGCCATCATGGCTAAAGAGAAAGAGGCCAGCGACCTGAAAAAGAAATACTTCGGCAGCGAAGGCGAACTCTACAAGAAGCGTCAGAGCCTTCTTGCTCCCATCCAAGACGAGATTTACAACGCTGTCAAAGACATCTGCGACCAGAAGGGTTATCAACTGGTGCTTGACCGCGCATCAGGTGGAAGCATCATCTATGCCTCACCCAAAATTGACATTAGCGAAGAAGTGCTTACCAAACTGGGGTATGCCCACTAATCCTCCAAATAGAAAAACCAATTATTAACAAACAAAAGAACAATAACAATGAAGAAATTTATTTTTGCGATGCTCTTGGCGCTGCCAATGACCATGTTCGCACAGAAAATTGGACACGTAGACATTGACGAAGTAGCCAAGGTTATGCCTGAGGTTACTGCACTCCAGACAGAGATTCAAAACCTTCAAAAACAGTTTGACGAGGAATTGGAGCGCAAGAAGAGTGCTTTCCAAACCAAGGCCGAGGCCTATGAGAAGGAAAAGGATGGTCTTTCTGAGGCTCTCCGCTCTTTCCGCGAAGAGGAACTCCGGAAAGACTACGAGGCACTGCAGCAGTTTGACCAGACCTGCTCACAGGAGTTGCAGCGCGTGTCTTCCACTAAGCAGAACGAAATCATGGGCAAGATTCTTGATGCCATCAAGGAAGTGGCTGTAGCAGGTTCTTACACCTACGTTCTCCCTATCAGCGGCATCGCTTATGTAGGCGCTGGAGCCAACGACCTCACCGATCAGGTGAAGGCCAAGGTCAGCAAATAACTTAGGGTTCCACTAACGATTGGCCACAACACCTAAACTGGCCGATTGACTCTTCGTACAATGAAACAAATATCATCTATGAAGAATCTTCTCACATTGATAGCACTGTTTTCTTGCGCCAGCATCCTGCCGGCACAAGAAACAGTGCCAACTGTTTCCACCGCAGCCCCTCAGCAGGTGGTCATCAAGCCCCAGCACTTCGGATATCTCTCCTATGAGGACGTGATGAAAGCCATGCCTGAATATGCTCAGGCCATGAAGAGCCTCACTGAACTCAAGAAGAGTTACGATCAGGAAATGCAACGCGCAGAGCAGGACTTCTCCAAAAAGTTTGCCGAATATATTGACGGACAGCGCTCATTCCCCGAAAACATCATGCTCAAGCGGCAGAAAGAACTGCAACTGCTCATGCAACAAAGCATGCAGTTCAAGCAAGAGGCGCAGGAACTCCTCACCAAAGCCGAGGCAGAACTTATGGAACCTGTCCGCAACCGGCTGAACGAGGCCATTCAAGCCGTGGGCAAAAAGCACAACTATGCCTACGTGCTCAACACTGATGCCAATGCCTACCCCTACATCAGTAGCAACGGCGAGGCTGAGAACTGCACCGACGCGGTGCTCATTCAACTGGGCATCAAGTAAATTCATCGTACAACATGAAGCAGGGTTCCATTGGTGTCTTCGATTCTGGCTATGGCGGTTTGACCATTCTTGATGGCATTCGCCAACGCATGCCTCAATACGACTACATCTATCTTGGCGACAACGCACGCGCACCTTATGGTACGCGTTCTTTTGATGTTGTGTATGAGTTCACCCTGCAAGCCGTCCAAAAACTTTTCGAGTTTGGTTGTCCGCTCGTCATCCTCGGCTGCAACACAGCCTCCGCCAAAGCCCTGCGTTCCATCCAGCAGAACTACCTGCCCGAGCATGCACCCGACCGCCGTGTGCTCGGTGTCATCCGACCGACTGCCGAAGTGGTCGGAGAACTTTCCCACACCCACCACATCGGTGTGCTGGCCACCGAGGGAACCATCCTTTCCCGTTCCTACAATCTGGAGATAGAGAAACTCTATCCCGAAAGCACCATCGTGGGCCAAGCCTGCCCCATGTGGGTGCCTCTGGTCGAGAACAACGAGTTCGACAAACCTGGTGCCGATTACTTCGTCAAGGACTCCATCGACAAACTCCTTGCCCAGGATCCGCTCATCGACACCATCATCCTCGGATGCACCCACTATCCGCTGCTTCTCGACAAAATCCGTCGCTACCTTCCCAGCGGCATCACCATCATTCCCCAAGGTCAATACATCGCCACCAGCCTTGAGGACTATCTTCGTCGCCACTCCAAAATGGACCAGCGGCTCACTCGCGGTGGCACTTGCCAATACTTCACCACCGAATCAGCCACCAAGTTCCGCGAATCTGCCAGCCTCTTCCTCCACGAAGAGGTCACTGCCCAGCACATCACACTCAACTGATTCACCTCTTTCCGATTGCCAAAAACTCTCTTTTCTGGAAAAAGGAGTGTTGCAAAGGGGCTGTAACTGAACTTTTTTGAGAGGAAAAGAAAAATTTCGAGAAAAAGTTTTGGAAGATGGGCTATTTGCATTACCTTTGCAACTCTGAGATTTTCCGCCACCATCCAATGATTGGTGGAAACAAACGGGAGATGCTTTACGATAAAATATATTACTAACCCTTAAACTCTAACATTTATGGCTAAAAAATGGGTATGCCCCGTATGTGGGTATGTGTATGAGGGCGAGAACCCTCCAGAGAAATGTCCTCAGTGCAAAGTTCCAGGATCTAAGTTCAAACTGAAGGAGGAGACCGATGGTTTGCAGTTTGCTTGTGAACACGAACTCGGTGTTGCCAAGGCAATTCCAGAAGGCGAAGAAGGTGCTTTCGTGCTTCAGGGCTTGAAAGACCACTTCGTAGGTGAGTGCTCTGAAGTCGGTATGTATCTGGCCATGAGCCGCCAAGCCGACCGTGAAGGCTATCCAGAAGTGGCAGAGGCGTTCCGTCGCTATGCTTTCGAGGAGGCTGACCACGCTTCTCGCTTTGCAGAACTGCTCGGTGAGATGGTGTGGGACACCAAGACCAACCTGAAGAAGCGCATGGAGGCCGAGGAAGGTGCTTGTGCTGGCAAACTGGAAATTGCGAAGGTGGCTAAGAAGTTGAACCTCGACGCTATCCACGACACGGTGCACGAGATGGCTAAGGACGAAGCACGTCACGGTGCAGGTTTCCAAGGATTGTATAATAGATTCTTTAAATGATTATGAAGAAGTATGTATGCGACACCTGCGGATGGGAGTATGACCCAGAGGTAGGTTATCCAGAAGGTGGCATTGAGCCAGGTACAGCATTTGAAGACCTTCCTGAAGATTTCGAGTGCCCACTTTGTGGTGTAGGTAAAAGCGAATTTTCGGAGGCATAACCTGTGAAAATCAGAAACATCAATCTAGGTGACAAGCCTGTTCTGTTGGCGCCCATGGAGGACGTGACAGATCAGGCTTTTCGCCTTTTGTGCAAAGAGTTCGGGGCAAGCATGGTCTATTCCGAATTTGTGAGTGCCGATGCCCTCATCCGCAACGTGAACCGCTCGCTGGAAAAGATTCGTGTGGACGACCGCGAACGCCCTGTGGCCATCCAGATTTACGGCCGCGATGTGGCGAGCATGGTGGAGGCCGCCAAGATTGTGGAGAGCGAGGCGCACCCCGACATTCTCGACATCAATTTTGGCTGTCCCGTGAAGAAGGTGGCAGGCAAAGGAGCAGGCGCCGGCATGCTGAAGACACCGCAGTTGATGCTCGACATCACCCGCGAGGTGGTCAAGGCTGTCGCCATCCCCGTCACCGTGAAGACACGCCTCGGATGGGACGTCCCTTCACTTTACGAACTTCCATCCGAATGGCATCGTGCCACAGAAGAAAAGACCCCCTTCATCTTAGAGTTGGCCGAGAGGCTGCAAGACTGCGGCATCGAGGCGCTCACCATTCACGGGCGCACACGCAGCCAGATGTATCAGGGTGAAGCCGACTGGACACTCATCGGGCAGGTGAAGGTTTCACCGCGTATTCATATCCCCATCATCGGCAATGGCGACATCTGCACCGCCGAGCAGGCCGCCAAGGCCTTCGAAAACTATGGTGTCGATGCCGTCATGATTGGTCGTGCCACGTTCGGGCAACCGTGGCTCTTCAAGGATGTGCGCACCTATCTCGACACCGGCAGGCACGACGACACCATGACCCTCGACTGGAAGATGGCTGTCCTCAAACGCCAGGTGCAGAAGAGTGTCGAATATTCCCTGCGCGAGGACAATGCCCTGAAGGAGCGCAAGCGCACAGAACTCGGCGGCATCATGCACGTGCGCCGTCATCTCGCCAACAGCCCTCTCTTTAAGGGCATCCCCGATTTCCGCCAAACCCGCATCAAGATTCTTCGTGCCGAAACGCAAGAGGAACTCTTTGCCCTGCTCGACGAGGCAAAGGAACGAATCCTGTGCAAGTGATGGCGAAACGGCACTTCGTGTATCACCTTTTACTCTATTGCAATTCCACATGCAAGGCTACTGAAGCACCTCCAAAACGGTGTGAGTCACACCGAGGGTGGCGGTCTGAGTCACACCGGGGTGGTCGGTGTGAGTCACACCGTCTTTGAGGCAGTGGAACAACCGAAAAGGAGGATACGCCATCGAGGTATGGGTGGCTCTGCGTATCCTTCCTCCGCTCACCTTTTGATGCTGTCGGTTGCATCAAAAGAGAAAAAAGACCTACGAGCCTTGGCCACACCAGAAAAGAAACACAAATCGCCAAAATAAATGGGGTTTATGGTTCACTTCTCCGAAATTTTCGTATCTTTGCACCATCAATCTATACATCTAAGCAATATGGGAAAAGTTTTGATTATTGGTGCAGGAGGCGTTGCCTCGGTGGCTGCACATAAGGTCGCTCAGAACAGCGACGTGTTTACGGACATCATGATTGCCAGCCGCACGGAATCGAAGTGCAAGGCGTTGGCAAAAGCGATTGAAGACAAGGGGCTGGTGCCTGCCGGAAGCATCAAGACAGCGCAGGTGGATGCCGACAATGTGCCCGAACTGGTGGCGCTCTTCAACAGCTACAAGCCCGACCTCGTGATGAACTTGGCACTGCCCTATCAGGACTTGACCATCATGGAGGCTTGCCTGCAGAGCGGTGTGAGCTATCTGGACACGGCGAACTATGAGCCAAAGGACGAGGCGCACTTCGAATACTCCTGGCAATGGGCCTTCAAGGAGCGGTTTGAGCAGGCAGGGCTGACCGCCATCCTCGGCTGCGGCTTCGACCCAGGTGTGACGAGCATCTACACAGCATACGCTGCCAAGCACCACTTCGACGAGATTCAGTATCTCGACATCGTGGATTGCAACGCAGGTGACCACCACAAGGCGTTCGCCACCAACTTCAACCCCGAAATCAACATCCGCGAAATCACCCAGAAGGGACTCTACTGGGAGAACGGGCAGTGGGTGGAGACGGAACCGCTGGAGATTCACAAGCCCCTCACCTATCCCGAGATTGGCCCGAAGGAATCGTACCTGCTGCATCACGAGGAGATTGAGTCGCTGGTGAAGAATTATCCGACCATCAAGCGTGCCCGTTTCTGGATGACCTTCGGCGAGCAATACCTAAAGCATCTGGATGTGATTCAGAACATTGGCATGTCGCGCATCGACGAAATCGAATACACGGCAGAGGCGGCAGACGGCAGCGGCCCTGTGAAGGTGAAGATTGTGCCCTTGCAGTTCCTCAAGGCGGTGCTCCCCAACCCGCAGGAACTGGGCGAGAACTACGAAGGTCAGACCTCCATCGGCTGCCGCATCCGAGGCATCAAGGACGGCAAGGAGCGCACCTACTACGTGTACAACAACTGCTCGCACCGTGCCGCCTACGAAGAGACGGGCATGCAGGGCGTCAGCTACACGACAGGTGTGCCCGCGATGATTGGCGCGAAACTGTTCATGCAGGGCATTTGGAAGCGTGCGGGCGTGTGGAACGTGGAAGAGTTCGACCCCGACCCATTCATGGAGCAGTTGAACACGCAAGGACTTCCCTGGCATGAAATCTTCGACGGAGATTTGGAACTCTGAGCAAATTGAAAAATCTTAAAACTTATATAATTTATGGCAAAGACACTGAAAGAAGACGCTAATTTGACTCCACAGCAGCAGAAAATGAAGGCATTGCAGGCTGCGATGGAAAAAATAGAGAAGAGTTTTGGCAAGGGCGCTATCATGAAGATGGGCGATGAGAACATTGAGCATATCGATGTGATTCCATCGGGTTCCATCGGCTTGAACGCCGCACTGGGTGTGGGTGGCTACCCCAAGGGACGCATCATCGAGATTTTCGGCCCTGAGTCGTCAGGTAAGACCACGTTGGCCATTCACGCCATCGCAGAGTGCCAGAAGGGAGGCGGTGTGGCTGCCTTCATCGATGCAGAGCACGCGTTCGACCGCTTCTATGCAGAGAAGTTGGGTGTGGACATCAACAACCTGCTCATCAGCCAGCCAGACAACGGCGAACAGGCGTTGGAGATTGCCGACCAACTCATCCGTTCGAGTGCGGTGGACATCATCGTGATTGACTCGGTGGCAGCCCTGACACCCAAAGCAGAGATTGAGGGCGACATGGGCGACAGCAAGGTGGGCTTGCATGCCCGTCTGATGAGCCAGGCGCTGCGCAAACTCACAGGCACCATCAACAAGACGAACACCACGTGCATCTTCATCAACCAGTTGCGCGAGAAGATTGGTGTGATGTTCGGCAATCCCGAAACCACCACAGGCGGCAATGCCCTGAAGTTCTACGCCAGTGTGCGCATCGACGTGCGCAAGAGCACACCTATCAAGAACGGCGATGAGATACTGGGCAACCTCACCAAAGTGAAGATTGTGAAGAACAAGGTGGCACCTCCATTCCGCCGCTGTGAGTTCGACATCATGTATGGAGAGGGCATCAGCAAGAGCGGCGAAATCGTCGACCTTGGTGTGGATGCCGGCATCATCCAGAAGAGCGGCAGTTGGTTCAGTTACGAAGGCACCCGTCTGGCACAGGGCCGCGACGCCACGAAGCAACTGATGATTGATAACCCCGAACTGGCTGAAGAAATCGAGAAGAAAATCTTGGCCAAGATCTCTGGCAATGACTTCGTGCCATCTTCGACAGCGGAAGAGAATGAGGATTGACTGGAAACATGAGGTGGAGGATTATCTCTTCATCACTTTCGGACTGCTCCTCTATGCGATTGGGTGGACGGTCTTTCTGTTACCCTACGAAATTCCTTCGGGGGGATTGACAGGTATCTCGGCCTTGATCTACTACACGACAGGCCTGGAAATGCAGGTGTCCTACCTCATTGCCAATGCGCTGCTGCTGATAGGCGCATTGAAGATATTGGGGTTGAAGTTCTGTGTCAAGACCATCTACGCCGTGTTGGTGCTCACCTTCTTTCTGTGGGCGTTACAACGTTTCTTATTGACCAACGCAGGAGAAGGTGTGACCAAACTTCCTCGCTACTTGGGTGAAGATCAAGGCTTCATGGCGGTTATCTTTGGCTCTTCGATTTGTGGCATGGGTTTGGCACAATGTTTTCTGCATCAGGGCAGCACGGGTGGTGTGGACATCATCGCCGCTGTGGTGAACAAATACAAGCACATCAGCCTTGGACGCATGTTGCTCTACCTCGACATATTCATCGTCAGTGCCTCTTATCCACTCCTTCACGACTGGCAACGTTTGGCGTTCGGCTTTGTCGACATGTTTGTGTGCAACATGGTGCTCGACTACGTGATGAACTATGTACAGCAATCCGTTCAGTTCTTCATCATCACCAAGCATCCGCAGGAAATCTACGAGGCCATCAGCAAGGAGATGGATCGTTCTGCCACGCTGCTGCCTGGTACAGGATGTTATAGTGGACAACCTGTCAGTGTGCTGATGGTGGTGGCTAAGAAAAACCAGTCGGTGGCTCTCTTCCGATTGGTTAAGGCTATCGACCCCACAGCCTTCATCTCACAAACAAAGGCAGAAGGAGTGTATGGTGAGGGATTTGCGGAGTTGAAAGGTTAATTAAAGCGGTCGTAGAGATGCTCCCACGTCTCGAGGTCTTGGAGAATCTCATTGACATTGCTGTAGCGGTCTTCCATCTTAGACTTCATGCACTTGGAGGCAATCAATTTCAGGTGGTTGCTGGCGCGTGTGGGGTCTTTCTTCCTCACTTCAATAATCATGCGGATGATTTTGCCAATTTGCCAGATGTCGGTGCGTGGGTCATAGCCCGTTCCGTTCTTCAGTTCTGGCGGCATGTCTGTGTCGATGCAGCAGCCAAGCGGCAAATGGTCGTAAGTGGCTGCTGCAAGACCGTTGTTCAGGAGCACGATGTTGTGCTCCGCATCTGCTTTCACCAGAATGCAGGCGGGAGTGATATCGAGATGGCACATCCCTTTGCTGTGGAGGAATCCGATAGATTTGACCAGTTGCTTCAGCATCCTCAAAGTTGTTTTACGCTTGAAGTAATACTCCGGATCCTGCTTGACGAAGAGGTGGAGCGGAAGGCCAGGAATGAGTTCGCTGATGAGTGCGCCTTCCTCTTCGATATAGTCAATCAGTTTCACCAGATAGGGGCACTCATACATCTTCAGTTGCTGGAAGAGTTCCCATTCCCGCTTCAGCAACTTGTCGCAGTTAGGGTGCTGTTTGACAAAGTCTTTCACCATGCGCCGGAGCACGAGAGACTTCTCGTTCTCCGATTCATCTTCGAGCGAAAGGCGGTAGCACTCATTCACCCGACTACCGTGAAGCATGATTCCGCGGGCTTTGTAGTGCTCATTGCCAATACAAATGTCGGCATGCTTCAGGTTGCCGACACTAAAGGCACTACCCCCTGTGAAGATTTGGAAAAATGACGCCAAGGCATCAGACACCGCAGAGAAGGGGGTCTCATTACGTATAATCTTTGACTTTGCCATATGAAATGATAGGTATTAGGTGGTTGAAGATTTATTTGCCGCGTACAATGCGTTTGATTTCGTTGAGTTTGTTGAGAGCCTCCAGCGGTGTGAGGCTGTTGATGTCGAGATTGAGTATTTCGTCCCGAATCTGGCACAGCACAGGGTCGTCCAGTTGGAAGAAACTGAGTTGCATGCCGCTCTTGCTCACCGTCTGGATGGTTTCTGTCTTCGGACGGCTGATGCCATCGCCTGAGTTGTTGGCTTCGAGTTCTTTCATCACCTGCTCAGCGCGTTTCACCACGCTTGGCACCATTCCCGCAATCTTCGCCACATGGATACCGAACGAATGTTCGCTGCCTCCTGGCACCAGTTTGCGCATGAAGATGACACGCCCGTCTACTTCCTTCACACTTACGTTGAAGTTCTTCACCCTCGGCATCATCTTCTCCATCTCATTCAGTTCGTGATAGTGGGTGGCAAAGAGCGTTCTTGCGTGCGCCTTCGGGTTCTCGTGGATGTACTCCACAATCGACCACGCGATGGAGATACCGTCGTAGGTGGAAGTGCCTCGCCCCAGTTCGTCGAAGAGCACCAACGAGCGGGCGCTCAGGTTGTTCAGGATGCTGGCCGCCTCGTTCATCTCCACCATGAAAGTGGATTCGCCCACCGAGATGTTATCGGAGGCTCCCACACGGGTGAAAATCTTATCGGTCAATCCGATGCGGGCGCTATCGGCAGGCACGAAACTTCCTATCTGCGCCAGAATGGTGATGAGGGCCGTCTGTCGGAGCAATGCCGACTTACCCGCCATGTTGGGACCTGTGAGGATGATGATTTGCTGCTTGTCGGAGTCGAGGTAGAGGTCATTGGCCACATACTCCTCGCCCACCGGCATCTGCCTTTCAATCACGGGGTGACGCCCCTGCTTGATGTCGATGACCATACTCTCGTCCACCACAGGTCGGTTGTATCGGTATTCCTTTGCGGCGATGGCGAATGAGAGGAGGCAATCTATCTTTCCAATCAATGCGGCATCTGTCTGTATCTGCGGGATGTAGTCGGCCGCCGCCACCACCAACTCGCTGAAAAGCCTCATCTCCAGCGAAAGAATCTTCTCTTCCGCTCCCAGAATCTTCTCTTCGTATTCCTTCAGTTCTTGGGTGATGTAGCGCTCCGCCTGGGTCAAGGTCTGCTTGCGAATCCAATCTTGCGGCACCATATCCTTGTAGGTGTTGCGCACTTCCATATAGTAGCCAAACACGTTGTTGAAGCCGATTTTCAGGCTCTGTATGCCCGTGGCTTCTGCCTCACGTTGCTGGATTTGCAGGAGATAGTCCTTGCCTGAATAGGCGATTTGCCGCAGTTCATCGAGTTCGGCATTCACACCGTTGGCGATGACGTTGCCCTTGTTCACCAGAATAGGCGGCGAGGGGTTCAACTCCTTTCTGATGCGGTCGCGCAGAGGGATGCAGGCATCCAACTGCTCGCCCAGGCGCTGCAGGCTCTCGCTGTCGGTGGCCTGGCAGAGGTTCTTGATGGGTTCTATCGCATCCAGCGCCAACATCAACTGCACCATCTCGCGGGGGTTCACTCTGCCCACCGCCACCTTGCTGGCGATGCGCTCCAAGTCGCCTATCTGATGCAGCAATTCTTCGATGCCGTCGCGCAGTTCGGGTTCGCGGAAGAAGTGCTCCACCACGTTTTGGCGTTCCACGATGGGCTTGATTTCCTTCAGGGGGAACACTAACCATCTTCGCAGCAGACGCGCGCCCATCGGGCTAATCGTCTTGTCGAGAACTGACAAGAGGCTGTTGCCGCCTTCGTTCATCGAGCCGAGGAGTTCCAGGCTCCTCACCGTGAACTTATCCATCCTCACATAGCGGTTTTCCTCTATCTGACGGATGTTGCGGATGTGCGAGATGTGTGTGTGCAGGGTCTGTTCCAGATAGAAGAGCACGGCTCCAGCGGCCACAACACCATTTTTGAGATGCTCCACACCGTATCCCTTCAGGTTCTTGGTGCCGAAGTGTGCCAAGAGTTTCTTCCGTGCCGCATCGTCGGTGTAAATCCAGTCGTCCAGTTCGTAGGTGAAGAACTTGCTGCCGAAGTTGCCTTCGAACATGGGGCGTTTGCCGCGCTCGAAGAGCACCTCCTTGGGAGAGAAGTTGGTGAGGAGCTTGTCCACATAGTCGGTTGTCCCCTCGGCACAGAGAAATTCGCCCGTCGAGATGTCGAGCAATGCCACACCACAGGCCGACTTGCCAAAGTGGACGGAAGCCAGGAAGTTGTTCTCCTTGGTGTTCAGCACGTTGTCAGTCAGCGCCACACCTGGGGTCACCAACTCCGTGATACCGCGCTTCACCAACTTCTTCGTCAGTTTCGGGTCCTCCAGTTGGTCGCAGATGGCCACACGCTTGCCTGCCCGGATGAGTTTGGGCAGATACGAATCCAGCGCATGATAGGGGAAGCCCGCCATAGCCGTTCCGCTGGCCGAGGTGCCCGCCACACTGCTCCGCTTCGTCAGCGTGATGCCCAGAATCTCAGCCGCCACACTGGCATCCTCGTTGTATGTCTCATAGAAGTCACCGCAACGAAACAGCAGCAAGGCATCGGGGTGCTTTGCCTTGAAATCGTAAAACTGTTTCATCATCGGGGTGAGTTCTTCCTTCTTCGCCATATTCTGTTGTCAATTCATTTGCCTACAAAGGTAACACTTTTTCTTCCATCTCACCAAATGCACGGACAGGTTTTTATAGGATAATTGAAAAGTCTCCCGTGTTCTGTGAATGCGGGAGACTTTTTTTTGTAACATGCACATCCGCATCCGAGCCGTGTATCCATCAGCATCGGATGCGTTGTTAATCGTTAATTGTTCATTTACTCACAGTTTCATCCCCTTTAGTGGTCGGGAGGCTCAAACGCCAGCGCATAGCCTTTCCGGATGTCCTCCCTCTTGATGAGGTGGGCATACTTGTTGCCGTTCTCCACCAGCACCATCGCTCGGGCGAGTTCGCACGCCCAGTAGGTGTCCTCCTCGTCGAGGCTGCCGATGTTCAGGATGAAGTGGGGCGGCACACCCATCTCCTTGCACACCCGGTCGATGTACGCCTGCGTGTGGTTCTCATTCTCAGGTGCCCACCGCTCGATGATGGTGCGCACGGAGTAACGTTTGTACTTCACTCGATATGTCCTCAGCAGTAGGAAGGCGGCTCTGTAGCCCCATTCCATTGCCTTGAACTGTACGAAGGCGCGGTCAGTCTGCACCTCTTCCATTCCCTTCCACTGATCCTTGCTTCTGCGGATGTTCAGCGGATTGTTGTTTCTGATTCCTCTTGGTAGCATGATAATGTATAATTTATAATGTATAATACCATTCGGCTAGGAAACCTTAGCCAAACCTTAACCACTATCCGGACGGTTGTTATCGTTATGGTTATCGTTAAGGTTATTATTAACTGTAACAACTGTAACAACTGTAACGCTACACTCTCGCCTTAGTTCGTTTATATTCCTCCGTCTTGCAATAGCAGCTGGAAGTGTTGTCAAAGAAGATATACCCTCTCTTTGCCCAGACACGCAGGGTGCTTTCACCGTCACCGCCTCGCCCTTGCTGCTGCCGCATCAGACGATACTGCTCCTTCGAGAACTCGTCGGGCAACAGCTCCAGCAGGTTTTGTGGCCCCGACTGACGCTGAATCTCCACTTCCTCGCGCAGTTCCTTCTCCAGTTGCTGACCGAAGTAGAGCATCTTGCACCAGAGGTTGTACTGCTGGCTCCAGCGGACGAACTCGGCTATCTCCTTCGACCATTTGTAGTCGTGCGCCACATAGAGCACCATCCCTTTCAGCCAGGCAATCACGTTGGCGCGATAAGAGAGCACCCTGTACGCTTCCGAGTCGTAGAGCTTGGCCGCATCGCCGTTCTCCTTCTTCATCTCGAGCGACAGACGTTTGGCCTGTGGGCACTCTATCAAGCCGCTGGCAGCCTCCAGACGGTCGATGTAGGGCTTCAGCTCATTCGCGAACTGATGGTCGTAGATGCCCAAGATAGGAGCCGTGTCATCGTCATCATCCGCCTTGATAATGGTCGAGACATCCAGTCGGCTCACGGTTCCGTCGTTCACCATCTTGAAGAAGAACTTGCGGGCATTGGGAGGGGTGGTCGAGGCGTTGAAGTTCCATCTTAGGGGGGCGATTCCTGATACCGAATCCGCTCCCACACGCTCCTGACCGGCATCGGAGTTGTCAAATGCCTTGCGAATCAGCAAGCCCACTTCATCTACCGTTCCCTTCGAGGTCACCTTCTTCAAGCCCTCAATCTCATCGACAATCGTGTAGATGAAACGCTGGCCGTTGTTGTGGGCATCGATGATGCGCTGGTTGAAGACCGCATCTGTCAGGTTGTCAATGAGCATCTGGATGCAGATGTCTGTCGGACGCGGGTCTTTCTTCTGCTTCGCTCCCGGATTCTTCTGCTTCCAATCGGCCTCACGCTGGCGGTTGGGGATGTCGCGCTGCTTGATGTCCTCCATGATGTACTCGATAGGCTTCTTGATGGTGCCCTTGCCGATGCTCTGACGGCCAATCAGCACGTTCATGAAGGTTGCCTCATGCTCCACGTTGTCCCAGTAGCGGAACTTCACTCCGTGCAGGTGGGCACCCAACGCTGGGAACACCGCATTCGCCACAGCAGGCTTGTAGAACCAGGGCACGTTCTTCGTCAACAACTTTACAAGTGGCGGCAACTTCTTCGGCATCGGAGGAGGTGTAGTCAGCGTGCCGCCACAAGCCTTCACCGCAGCGGTCGATTTCAGCGCGGCCAGCACCTGCTTCAGTCGGAAAGGCATCCCCTTCTTCGGCTCCTTCAGCGCATTCTCGATGGTCTTGCGCCACTCAAGGTCAAGACCCTCTCCCCGCTCCCCCGTAATGGGGAGAGCCTCGCTGCGCTCGTGTTCCGGCAGCCAGTAGTTCGGGATGATCTGCATCATCTTCTCCAGCGAATATCCGCAGATGCTGCGGAGCGTCACAGCCAGCTCGAACGTCAGCACGTTCCTGTCGCCATCCACAGGCTCCTTTCCGTCGTTGAACAGCTCCCAATACTTCGCCACGATGTCCGAAAAGAGAATCCCGTTGTAGTAAAGACCCTCTCTGTCCTGACGGACTTGCCCGTCCTCAGCAAGAGCACTTGCCTCGGTCGCTCCCGACGTAGAGACATTTAGTCTCTCCGTTTCTCGGTCGCTACCCCCATAATGGGGAGAACCATCCGGCTTGTTTCCTAATGACAAAGACCCCGCATGGTCTCCCTCCCCATTACGGGGGAGGGCTGGGGAGAGGGTCTCTTTCTTCTCAAATATCTCATCGTCGAGATAAATCAGTTCCGTCTCCGTCGTCGTGAAGAACACCCGCGTGATGTCCTTCGCGCCTTTGTCGAACTCCACCTCCAGCACCTCGCTTGCCCACTTCAGGTTCTCCTCCTGATTCAACTCAGGTTTACGCTTGAACACCAGGTGATACCCCTGCTTTCGTGCGCTCTCCTCCAGCATCAGCAAGCCCAGTTCGTCTTTCTTGCTGAGGATGCGTTCCTTCAGCGCTGGCATCTCCTCGGGTTTGATGTGGTCGATGTCCATGCCTACGCTGGTGCTCATCTTGGTGCAGCCCTTCAGGTGGCCATCCTCATTAGGCAAGCACGAGTAGTTCATCTGCACCAGACGGCTCTTCGCCTTCTCGTCACCCTCACGAACAGCCTTCAGCGTCTCCTTCTGCTGAGCACTTCCACGCAGAGCCAGATACTGCTCACGTGTGTGGACAGGGCGCATCATTTTCGCCCCGTCCTTATAATAAATCATGTGTACGCTCATCGTCTTTAACCTTTAACCGTTAAACTCTAAACTGTCAATCACTTTCCTCGCAATCGCCTTCGCCTGTCTCACCAGCAGCTCCGGCAGTTCCTCCTCGCGACCCTCATCCAGCGTGAACACGAAGTAGTATTTCCCGTTCATTCCCAGGCTGAGCGAGCTGTTGTCCTCTCGGAAGATGGGCGTGTTGCGGAATCGCTTCGGCAGTTCCGTGATGTACACGTTGCCGTCGCGCATAATCTGCACCTTGCACTTGCCGGAGAAAGCCTCCATCTGCACGTTCTCGCAGCACACAAAGTCGCTCGTGTGAAGTCCGTTTTCCAACTTGGCGAAAGTCATCGTTCCTTCCACCGTTACCTCTCTCTGAATTGTCTTGTTGCTTAAATACTTTTTCATAATTGTGAGTTGTTTTGTGAGGAGAAGTTTGGAATTGCTGGCCAGCTTATTCACGTGAAAAATTCCTCACTTCAACTCAGGTTGAATAATTAAAAGTTCATATATATGGAGCCGTATTGGCTTTCATATTCTGCTCGAATGTCCATCACATCGCGTCCTTCCTCCACACCCTCTTTCATCTCTCTCTCGCGAATCTGCAAGAGGAACAGCTGGTACTCTCTCCGCTTGATTTGCCCCACCGACTTGCGCACCTCCATCATTTGTTGGCTCATCTTCCAACATTTGCAGCAGTCGCACGGACTTACATCCTTTTTCAACTTCGTACAGCATCGCTTCGTCTGCAACCTTGTCTCAACTTTCCATTCGCACGAGGCGCAGCACTTCTTGATTCGCACCCCGAAATCGTTCAATGTAAACTTAGCTTTCTTCATCTTGTTTTTTACTTTAAACTTTAACCTTTAAACTTTAACCTTTATCGAGGTTTTCGTTTGCAAAGGTACGGACATAAAAAAGCCCGATGAAGAAAATCCTCATCGGGTGAAAGTTTGTGAAAGTTTGGGTGAAAGTTTTACCCCTTCAACCGCCCTTGGTGAAAGTTTTGCCTAAAATTGCCTCATTTTGGTGAAAGTTTGTGAAAGTTTTTGCCCCAAACTTTCACTTTTAGCCTAAAACTTTCACCGCATCAATAAAATCTCCGTTTTTCGGGCTATTTCCTTGTATTGCTTAAAGCGAGTGCCCTTCACGGGTGCATCTTTCTCGTCCCACAGCACCACCGACCTCGCGAAGCTATCCACCTCCATGCGCTGCAAGTCTTTCGTCACAGGCAAATGCCCATGATTCGGCACTTCCTCCCTCACCATCTGGCAGAAGCCGTCAATGTCGCCATCATCCACCACGCTCAAGTCCACCATCATCTTATACACCGCAAACCACAATCGGCTCACCTCAATCTCCCCTGCAATCTCCCTAATGGTTCTCCTCACCTTCCATTCAGGCACCGCCTCATTCTTCCTTCTCTCCTCCTTCTCCTTGCTCACCAGTCGTCGGAGGTTGCGAGTCGGCACACGAAGTTCAGCCCTCATCACAAACGCCACCACACCATACACCTGCACATTCTCCTGCTCCTCCAACAAGATAGGATGATACTCATCCTCCTTCTCCTTATTTTGAGCCACCAGCCAATGCTTCCCCTCATCGTCCTCATAGAAGCACTTCACCGTGTAGCAATCGTCAATCCTCGCCACCACGATGTCACCATCGTGAAACCGCTGCGTCATCAGTACCAGCACCCTGTCACCATCGCTGATGCCAGCATCCACCATCGAATCCCCGTTCACGTCCACAATCATGGCAGGATTCGACACCAACATCTTCCTCGGCAACGACATCATCTCCACAAACGCCTCTTCTGCCCAGTTCTCCGTAGGCAAGCCAGCTCTCACCGATGTCTCAAAACAAGGCACCTCCGTATCACACAACTGAGGGTTCGCCCCAGCTCCTTGCAGAAACTCAAATATCTCCTTCAGTTCTTTCTCATCCATAATTGTTTATATCATTATCTTTTTAATCATTTATCATGATTGTAATCTGTCTTAGTGGTTTTCTTGTTCAACAGGCACGGGGTTACATGAGTTACTGATAAACAAAACACTTAGCAAAAGGCAAAGACATTCTTGTCATATTACCATTCTTTTATGTTGCTTATTCTTTCTATTTCATTCTCCATCTCATCTGGTAGTCTGTGAAAGAAATCGAAGCCTGTAATCCCTTCCACTTCATCCACTGAATATACATACTCTTTCATTGCATGGTGTGTTCCGTTGTTTGGGTAAATAAAGCCTAATGCTTTAGGGTTCTTACCTAAACGCAAAACCACCTTAAAGAAAGCATCAGGTATGCCAATCTTGTTCTTACCCATTGTTTTAGATACACCGTTCTCGAAAATTGGACCAGCAACTATATAAATATCGCCATATTGTCTTGCCCATCCTCGGCAACGATTTTCGAGCTCGGCCCAATCGCCGCCATTCAAATTTCCGTCTTGTGGGCACATGTTGGTAAGCAAAAAGGACTGGTTTATCACTTCCTTGCTCCATTTACTGTCAGCGGCAGGGCACATATGGCCATGTTCGATAAGAGCAGGATGTTCCATCCAGTCACTGTGTTCCTGACGTGGCTTTGAAGCCTGCAAGTCCTCGATATAATCACCACGAACTATGTCAGGGTTGAATGGTGAAATTCCAATTGCATTTCCTCGATTATCCATATAAGGAACGCCAGACCTGTGATATGGACCATCTGTATGTTCTTTTGTCAGATGCCATGCTACCCAGTTTGGACATTTTGTTTGTTTGTTATACGACGTAGTATAACCTATTCGTTTGAGAATCTGTTCAGAGGTAGCCCTTATGGTACGTGGAATTTCAATTGCCGTAGTGTCAAAAGATGGTGAATGTATAGAAGGCTCAGGCTCGACATTATCGGGGGCAGCAGTAACAGAATCTTCAATATTTAATAACATTGAAGCATCGGCAGATTCATGTGTAGGTTCTTCAGATGATTCTATAGGTGTGAGAAATTGATCAGGACTTTCCATATCATCAACAGAGTCATCCGCTTGGTTCATTGCCAATGCTATAACAAAGATGACAATGATAAAGACTGAAAATCCAATTATGTAATTTCTCATACTTCCAAGGATACAATTATTTTACATGAAAACGCATGTATTTCTTGATTAGATTGCTCTGACCGGCTACATCTATTGGTTTGTCGTTACGCAGGTCAAAATGCGCACGAATTGTCTTTCCAATAGTTGGGTTGATATCCTTATACTGATTCTTCAGCGCAATATAGTCCAAAAATAGACTTTCATTAAACTCAATAAGTTGGAAGATGTCGAGCGTAATATCGGGATGAACTGTTCCGCCCTTTTCAAGATAAAGTGCAATTGCAGACTCTGTAAATTCTTTGATATTCATAACGATCATTATCTACATTTTAATGATATTTATTATACAATAACCACTTACGATTATACGTAAAATTAGGAATATATATAACTTTTATATTCAATGTTCTATTTACATTCATCGTTTCTGATTGAGAGTATTTCTTTGAATCTTCTCAGCGTATTCCCTCCACCGTCCTTCCATTCTTCCAATCCGTTCGCTTTACGACCTAAAACATAGAAGGCAGCTTTACTAGGTGAATCACATTCGACATCACGTATCAGAGTAAATACTCCATCCAACACCCTACAGTTCTTTAAGATTAGGACACGCCTTTCACTCGCTTCTACTGTATATATCAAATCTCTTGAGGATGTGGTCGCCAATTGGCTTCCTTCTTTCAGGACGAACACTTTATTTGATTGATCGTAAAATCCTGAAGCTTGGCATCTGTTACCATTTTCCATCTCATATTTTATATAGAAAGGGGTGGCTTCATTTTTTTTCTTGACAGGAGACTGAACCGGCGATTTATCAATACTAGAAAAAAAGTTCTGCTGTTTGTCACCCGTTTTTTTGTCAGAGAAATGTTCTGGATAAAAGTCTTTCAGCCCTTTACCGTTTTCATCTTCCCATTCAACATATGATGAGTCTTCCCCTAAAACATAAGAAGCGGCAGCTGAAGCCGATCTACACTTCGCGTCTCTGTTCACATTATAGTACAAGCGTGATTTTGTGCAAACAGTAGCAATGAGCCTAGCCCTCGCTTTCCCTGAAGGCGATTCTTCATATTCCTTATTTGCATTTAGTGCAATGAAGCTATCTTTGCAAATATAGAAATAGCCATTTTCAGGGTTGAAATAGCCGGACGCATCACACACTCTTTTCACTTTGATGTAGAATAAGTGTTTATCCAATGCAACTGGCTTTTTTGATAATTGTGGTGTATGGTTATCATTCTCCGGCTCAATGACCTCCTCTGGCACCAGAATAGGTTTAGCGACCAGTTCCGAGTAGTATTCGAGAAGCCCTTTACCTCTTCGGTCAACCCATTCATCAAGCCCAGCTTTGTGACCTAGGACAAATGATGCCGCATCACCTGGAGAGATAAATGAAATAGAAGTGGAAATATACCTATTCACTCCATCCATATTTCTATTACCCCTTCTTACAGAAGGTAATGGCACCCCTTTAGATGCATGCGTTACAATATAGCTATACGGCATTACAATAAAGGCTTTTGTCTGTTTTATGTAATAACCAACAGCATTACAGAATTCTGGTTTACCTTTTACAGACTGTTTTATAAAAAATAGATGTTTATGTGCAGCCGTTTCTTGATCTATTAATTCACCTCTTCTGAAATCAATATAATCAATTAGTTCAATGTCAGAGAAGGGAAGCTTTCTTTTCTTCAAAGAATTATAAGGCTGAGACATAATGTATTCGCGAAGACTATCATAATCCTCGCTTTCGTCGAAAAGACTTTTCCGTACAGTAGGAGGTACCAGCTTTTCGTACTCTTCATTTATGTCTAGCTTATTTTCTTCCTTCATTATTTTCTTTTCCCTTGTATCTTGTCTATTTTCTCCTTCGTTACATCAATGTTGCCGATAACAGGAACAATATGAATCAGGAAACGTTGATTTTTACTTTCCTCCGCAATCCATTGCTCTCTTTCTTCTGAGGTAATTGGATTTAGTATCGAAGGTGAAACTCTTGGAACTCCATCTTCACCACTTCCCGAAATAATCAGTTCACATCTTGGAATAGAGGAAATATCAATTCCGTTATCTTTCCAGAACTTATTCAAGAATTGTGCCCGTAAGTAGGATAGGGTATAGTTGTTATGATAATCATCTGTATCGTATCTGACTCTTGAAGATTGTCCTTCAATGACAACAAGAAATTTGATATTGTTTTTGATGGAATCAGATGCTTCAAGACTCATAATCGTTTTTTTGATGATACGTCCAGCCTCTAGAATGCTATCTCGCTTGTTGCTAGCTTTCTCCTGATCTATTAAGTCGAGCTTTAATTTGTCTATTTGATATTCCTTTTGCTGATACTCAACATCAACAGTGAACAAATGCTTCAAATATTGTTCATTGTACCCGAAATACTTTGTCGAGTCAATCGAGCCGACAGTCGAATAGACATTTATTATATCCTCGTATTCATTTACCAAAAGCTGCAATTGTTTCTCTTTGATTTTGAAACGGCTGAACGATACAGCAAACAAGATGAGTGTTATGGCAAACAAAGTTGTCATAATATCCACATAACTTGGCCAAAATGAGTTGTTTTTCTTTCCGTCCATGAGCTTAAATTACGTTTACCAACGGAACCAACCGCCTTTCTTTGGTGTTTCAGTAGGAGGATTTTCAGGTTTTTTTTCTGTACCCGCCTTTGGAGGAATTGGAGGAGGTGGAGGTAAAGGAGAATTTTGTCTCTCCGTTACCAAATCTTTAATTTGTCTCTCGAGACGGTCTACTTGACCTTTTAATATTATGTTGTCACCTTTCAGCTTTCTTACCTCATCTGTGTTTGACGAGCCACTACCAAAGATACTGCCGAGACCTCCCTTAGATTCCGTAATCTGAATTTTTGCTATTTCCGCCTGAATGTCGCGAAGCTTCTTGCTGAGATCATCCGCTTTAACAGGGTCTTTGGTCAAATTCTTTAACTGCTCTACGATTTCATTTAACTTACGCAGATTCGAGAAATCCTTATGAATTTCCTCGACATTGAGGTGCATTTGCATCTGCTCAATAAACTGGGCATGTTGGGCTTTGATTTCCTTCGTTTGCTCTTTAAGCATCTCTTCGAAGCCAGCAGTTTGTCCTTCAATTGCCTCTTTATGGCGAGTATTCATCTCATTGAGGACCTTGGTTTGTTCCTCAAAGACATCGCTCAGTTTTCCATCAGCAATTTCGAAGTACTTCAAAGCTATCTTATCTTTTTTACGGATAGCATTCACTTGCTCGCGGATAGCCTCAATTACATCATTACCCAGTATCTGTCTGTTGGCCAGACTTGCACCGACTTTGTTGACACTCTCTTCAAAAGTTTTAATGCGGTCAAGAATTTGATTAATTCTGACAGCCAGCTCACGTGGAATCTTCAACGCATCAGAGTATGAATTCTGAAGGTTGATTGCTTCCTGAGCAGCAGCCAACATCATGCGGCGCGCTTCTTCAAACTTATCGAGAGACTTGGTGATACTAACAAAGTGGTCTGCCGCCTCGATATATTTATCCATTCCTCGAACCAATTCGCCGCTTTTGAGGGTAGAGAGGAGCTGATGTTGTAAGCTGATGTTTTGGTTAATCTTATCCATGTTATTTCCCATAACTTCAACAGCCTCGGCGACGGCTTGTACATTTGTTTCAAAGCTTTCGCCAAATGCTCTAGTACAAGCATCAAATGTCGTTTGGAATCGAGTGATAACTCTATCAAAAGCCGGTTCGAATTTATCAACTGTTTCATGCAATTTGGTAATGGCCAATACCATGCTTACGTCCAAGGAAGGCATTAGCTCTGTCTGTACAAAATCGTAGAAGGCATTTTTGTCTTCTTCAATGTTTTTACGAGAATCACCAGCTAATGCATTGTTGATAGTCGTAAGGAGCAGACCAATTAAACTTGTGGACATTGAAACAAGGACACCGAACAGAAGGTTTTTGATTGACTCATCTGTAATGTCACCTGCACCATCAAATCCACTAATAAACATGAGTATTCCCAAAAACACACCAGCGAAAGTTCCCATTAAGCCGCAGTATGTAGGGAATGCCATTTTCGCCACAGATTGGTCGTAACGCATATTTAATTTTCGTTCGACCTTGTTTTGAATAACTGCGAAGTCAGTCGTACCTTTCGTTTTAGCAACATAATGGTTAATTTCTGCAATAAGATTATTCAAGTCGGACTCATTTTCTCCAACTTGTTTCAGTTGCGTAACGTTTTCACCATTCACTATTGTGTTATACGTGGCATACTCTTCTTTCTTCTTGAAGAAGTTGTTGAAGAGATTCCGATATTTTCTGGTTTCATTAAAGTATTTAAATTGAAAATAAATAAAAATACAAAAAACGATTCCAGAAATTAATATAGTACTTTCGAAAGAATTCATACCTATATCTTAGTCATATTAAAGATTTTGTTAATGACTGGAAGGAAGAACACAGAGTCCTTATATGGAACTTCATCCGCATACTTTTCTTTCACCTGCGTTTTATAGTACACTGATAGCGGTGTTCCCATGTCTTCCTCTGCTGCAGAGACATATTTTGCTGTATTAGCCATGTAGTCAATGATATTCTCCTGCTTCAGCATATCCAGAACATCTTTATAGAGAGAAGCCAAATCTTTGTACTTTACCAAAAGAGCATCTTTCAGATCTTCAAAGTTCGTGTTGATATCACCAACTTTTTCATACTCCTTAGACTTGTCGCCTTGATAAACAACATCACGGACAGCTGCATCATTGGGGTTGCGATACAAGCCGCCATAGCAAGTAGATTCTTTTCTTTCTTCAGGAAGTTTGATGTTTACATTGTGTTCTCCACCAAACACCTTGTTGAATACTAAATCAATGATGTTCTTCAATGCTGAAATTTCAGTCGATATGAAGCTATCAATGTATTTACTACCATTACCGCTGAACACAATAGTTCTAGGTGCGGCTAATCCATTTTCTTTGTACATGGAAGCCATGTAGAAGAGTATGGATGTAAGATGGTAGATAAATACAGGTTTGAAGTCATTGCTCAGGAAACGAGTTATTTGACAATGCTTCTCATTGGTAAGCCAGAAATTGATAATGTCCTTTGTCTTCATCGCGTCAACATGTTTGAAGCACTCATTGAGGTCTTCAAGATCAGGTCGATTGAAGCGAAGGTTGTCAGCATATTTGAGGTATATACCGTTCTCTTTGACATTTGCGAAGTCATTGAATCCATTTTCCCAAAGTACATCACAACCAAAATGAACAGAATTTGCTATCTGAGGGATGTTGTCCTTGAAGTAGACAAAGTCAGTAGAACCGCCACCAATATCAATAACAGATACCGCGTCAGAGTCTGCGATGTAGTCCATTTTCTTGTAGTAATAATATGGGGCTTCAGACTCTGAGAATCTACGAATTTGTGTATTCGGAATGAAAAGGATGTTAACTGGTTCACTATTCCAAATGCGCTGGTAGATTTCTCTAGTCTGTCCCATGAAACTCAAAGGACTAAACCATACGAGGCGAGTTCGGTCAAGGTCGCCATCTCTTTGTAAGATGTCGCATTTGATGATGAGTAGCAGTTCTCGTACGAATATACGAAGCATATCCTCGTCTTTATCCCATTTGATGTCAGTCATCACATCTTGATCATCATTCGCCATAATCTTCTCGTAGAAGAACGCAATATTATGATTGTCAAACAGCTTTGGCTCCTTTGACTTGTCATGGATACCACAGAGAGCTGTGCGTATGGGGAACTTATAGTCTGTTCCATCGATGAGTGCTGGAACAAATTCGGTTTTAATCTTGTTCTTAGCTTTCGGAAAGATAGAATCCTCGATTCGGCGAGCATAAGAGTATTGTTTATCTTCAGGAACCTCATGCATGAAACTTACCATAGGACGATCCATCTTGAAGAGTTCTGGCTTCTTGCTTAAATCAGGGTTCCCGTCGCTATCATTTTTGCATCGCGAGATAAAGGTATTCGAAGTTCCAAGGTCGATGGCATAAGTGAAAGTAACATTTGTAGCTTTACTCTTCTGCCATATTGGTATAAGCAAACCAGTGTCGTTCAATACCTTTACTTCAAGGACATTGAATGAAGTATTGAATAGCTCATAGAATTTCGTACCACTTTCTTCTTCGTCAGTTTTTTGTTGAGAGCGAACTACGGCAGGCTCAACGCCATATTGTGCATCGTGCTCAGGCAAAACCTCTTTAATAGGAATCAAATCTGTACCATTTTTTTTGAAGAACGAAAGTGAAATCTCATCAATATTGAAGATGGGCGCCTCCGGATCTTCGTCTGCTCCAACAACTAATATCTTAAAGTAGTTATTCTCCTGTTCTTTATGCGATAGGATATTTGGGAAAATACCCAGGTCGAAACTGATGCTTGCAGCTTGCAGATCGACAATACGGCCTTGTTCTAGAATAGGGTCTTTAGCGTATTCCTTTACATATTCTTTACCATTATAGTACAAGAATACCTTGACGGAGTTTCTGCCGATATGTGCATCCGAAGCGATTTCTGTACTATCGAAGAGCGACATAACCTCTGGCTTAAATGGGAGCAAGTAGTCGTAATCACGATCCTTGCTATCATTTTTAAATTTCATACCAGCAAAGTTTTCAGAAGAGATGCGATATGGAACACGAATCATCGTATCAGTGAAGAAACTCATGATGTCAACATCGGCAGAGGATTTAATGGAGAGTCCATTGATAACGAGGTTATCGTTTTGATCAGACTTTACATCCTCAAGTTTGAGTGTGTAATCATTGCGAATATCCTTGTCATTTTGAAAACTGCGGATATATTCCTTTATAGCCTTGTATCTTTCATCAACATTATCAGAACCAAATAGTTCATTATACATGTAGTTCTTAAAGTCCGCATCGCGCTCTTCAAACAATTTTGGCTCACGGAAATATTCGCCACCTGATTTTCTACGAATATGCAGATCGTCATATTGTTTACCAGCAAACTTCAGCTTCACACTTCCATTCTCCTTAATCTTGGCTTTATCCATGTCGGGCGGTGTAACAAAACCAGTAATAGGAGAACTACATGCCAAAAGTTTCTCTTTACCATTTTCAGTAAAGATGAGGAAATAGAGTTTGTCCTCCACAATGTCCGATTTGTAATAGTCGTTGATAGAATTATACAAGACGGGCATGTTCTTCTTGATGGATTTAACATTTTCACTAAATGACCATTCACGAAGCTCTATCTTTTCTCCACTCTTCCAAGTGTTATTTCTATGGTATGTGAGATTGAATAACAATTCGTAGACATCTAATATGTCTGATACCATTTGTTTGTAGGCAAAGCCTGCTTCTTTTCTAGATTCTTTATGCTCTTCTTTAACTCTTCTGAATGCTTCACGAGCTACAAAGAAACGTGCAAAAGGCGTTGGAAGTGAATTCAGAGCACCGCTGTTATCAGTTTTTTGCTCCATCACTTTGTCAAGATGATCTGCAGTTAATGCGACATCTTCTTTTGTCCATGAGGTGCTTGATGTACCTCTATCGACTATGCTAAGGTCTATGCGTGCCATATCTTATTTCAGAATTTTCTTTGTATAGTAATCGATTGCCTCATGTGCAAATTGCAGGAAAAACCTGAATTTGTTATCATGGTCTTTAGATTTATTCGCATTGCTTGTCTGAATCATCTTCAGCAAGTAATATGAGTCGTCTTTGGCATCCAAGGAAACATTCTTAACCCATCCTTCCATCTTCTTCAGGTTGTCGGTATTCAATGGCGCAAATGCTCGTTTGTTCGTAGATAATTCCTGGTACCATTTGTTATATATTTCAGTGAATCGAACAAGTGCCTTGAAGGCAGCATCTTTGTAGAAGTCGTCATTAAATCCTCTATTCTTTTTTAGAGGGAAATAATTTTCATTTGGAAGTATGTCAATTAATGCACCCAGCAATTTATAGTCAGCCACACGCTTAACAATTTCTTTATACCCTGAACCAAGAGAAACTAAATCAAGCGAATTCTGTGCGTTTTCAATTGCGCGTGTCAGGAACTGTTGTGTCTCTGGTTTCTCTCTCTGTAAGAAATCGAATAAAGCAGATGCCGCTACTAATTCGATAAAATGAGCTGTGTCGTCTTGTTTCTTCTCGTCATTTTCATAAACCTGAATGAGGGAGGTTTCACCAGCATAATAGAGATAATCTGATTTTACCGTTTTCTCGTAGTATGCAAGGGCTGCCTTAGTCTTCGTATAGAAGTTTGCCGAATCAATATCACTGCCCGTTGTTGAAGGATCCTTCAAACCGTAATAAGGTAGTACGGTAACGGCCCCCATTAACGCATTCTTAACTGCGGGCTGAGAATCAGCTCCTTTAATTTTCTTTTCAAGAAGTGGATAACCCGAAGCGCCAGTTCCACCAAAGATAGAACTTATGATAAACACTCTATCATCCTTCTCGCAATGCTGTTTAAAAGCCTTAAACCAGTCTGCTCCCTCAATCATTTCTCCCAAGACCACTGTACCTACGTTTGGATTTCCTTTGAAACCAACGGAAAGTGGGCTGTCCAGATTCTTTGTTGAGAAAAGGGTCTGTATAAAGTAGTTGTTGATATCGTCTGTAGCCAAGTTGGCAACATTGATATACGACCCGAATCGCTCATTGCTACCTGCAGCTTGCTGGGTGTCATTCAACTGATTATTCAGCTCGTTAATCGTAACGATTTCAGAGTTAAAGAAACCATCAAGATGATTCAAGGAGCCATTATTCGTGGTTTTATTATATATATTTTGATAACTTCCAATTAACGTATGGAGGTTTTTCTTCTCTTCCAAATCTAGGTGAGGGTCAAGGATAACAGGAACAACAGTATAGCCGTTGGTACTCATACCACTTGCCATGAGCATGGTGACGCTCTTCATCACTCGAATGCCCGTTCCTCCGATGCAAAATACAAATACTTTTTTCATATCGGACTATATTATTTTTTTGAAAAATCTGTAAGCGTTAGTGGGAAGGAAAAGGCACCAAATACAAGACCAACCTACATAGAGGATTGATGTGTATAATGCATTGCCTAACGCAATGTTAAGCAGCTTCATGGCCGCACCATCAAGTTTTGGAGGAACAGCTAGGTATTCAAAACCCCATGTGACAAAGAATGTCAGGATGAAGGTCAAAGCTAAAAATATGAGCCAATGAATTGGCGTATAGCGCCTACCTGGGCGATTGTTGTAAGGCTGATAATAAATTGCAGCCATCAAAGTGCCGAGTACCAGGAAAATGATAAAAATGATAACGGATGCATTTTCCAGCCTGCTCCAATATGCTCTTGCCTGGCTGTAAAGAGCCTCGTTATGTCTGAACTGATTCACGAAATCAGTCATGGTACCAGCAAACGGTCTGTAAAAAGATAGAAATTTCATATATTTGAGTTTTTAGATATCAAGATATAGTTAGGTTGCAATGACTTATTAATTACTCCTCCATAGAACATGCCTTTGATAAAGTTTTCAAGTGAAAATGACTTTGTAACATCATTCTCATCCTTAGCATTCAAGTAGGGGCTAAATTCATAAACGTCAAGGTCGGGAAGCGTGAGACTCCACTCTATGACTTCTGAATCTGTAGCCATGTGACATAGTTTTAAATCAACAGTGGCAATGGCTGTACGTTTTAAAACTTTGTCAGTAATGTTCTGAATTTCTATGTCTATATTGCCCACTTTTACTTCCGAACCGTAAATTGTTTTGCATTGGAACGCTTGTTCAAATAACTCTTTCTTAGAAATAGCCCAGCGATAGTTAGCAAGGTCTATCTTTAACTTTACCGTGCAGGTATCGCTAAAATCGGGATCATATCCTTCTATTGTAGGCTCGCCTTCTAACTGATATCCATTTGCTGGAATACCAAATGTACAAGAAGGGACACCATAATCGAACCCACTTTCAATATTATCAATGAAATTGCCATTGTTAACGAGTAATGTAGAGATGCCGTTTCGCAAACCTGCAACATGCTCGGGTCTTCCCATAACCAAGTAATAGTAGGGAGAAGTGTCACATAATGAAGAACCTGTTTTATCAAGGAATTCAGATGTGGCTCCAATCAAACATATTGCTTTGCCATATTTACCCAGGATAGTGCAAATATCAGTGCTGTAAGTTGTAAGTAAAACTTCAGGGGCAGCAGCTCCAACAGGACTGTATTTCATATCCGAAATAAGAACCGCCACTTCTCCCGCTTCCGTATCAAGATTTTGAAGAATAGACTCTAGCATTAAAGGAACTTTTGTGGAAGCAGAGCTAACAAACGCTCCTGTGTTCATTTGTGTCTGGAACTTTCCCATAGGCAGTGTGGCTCCTTGTGTGCCGTCGTTGGTCAAGATAGTGACTCCATCAGCGGCAGAAGCATAATAACTTAGGATTTGCCAAACATCAGCTTTGAATTTTGTGGGCTTATTGGCACGAAAGAATCCATTCATGCTACCTGAAACTTCCACGTAAAATTTGATCTTGTTTGGAGACTCAATAGAGAAAGGTGATGCAGTGGAATCTTTTATGAGATAACCGTCTTCATCAAAATGTTTGTTATAATTGGTGTTAATAATGTCGCCTCCGCAAGATATCATCAACATAAACATAGTAATAAGTAGCATTAATGCTCCTGAAACTAAAAATAGATTTTTTTTCATATTTCCCATTTTTTATTTGTACCATCCATTAAATCCATACGCTCGAAGTGAATCACCACATCATCCTCGCATTCATCCGCTATCGTAAGGGTGCTTTTTGAGGCTCGCCATCTTATAATCCTGCACCATACAGTATTGGGCAGCGATGCGAAGGGCTGTCCTGTCTTGTGGACAGCAACGTGAACCGCCCATCAGAAAGTGGAATATGTCGAGAAGCAAGGCTTTCATGGTTAATACACGTCTGAGTTGTCCGCTGGAAAATCGAAGTTGATGGTTGTCTCCTTCATCGGGTCATCATTCACGGTGATGTTCAGTTGCAGGGAGGGTTGCTGCTGTTGTTGTTGTTCTGTGGGAGGAGTGGTGCGCGTCTCTTCTTCTTCATCGTCTTTGCTGCATGCGCAGAGCGCCACACCTGCCAGGAGCAGGGCAGCAAGGGTGTTGAAAGTCTGTTTCATAAATGTGGGTGATAAAACATGAAAAGCCCTGCCGACACGAGGATGAGTCGTGCGCAGCAGGGCATGAATAATTGCAAAATTTGTGCTATTTACATATAACTGATTGGTTGACAGAACGTTACTACCCCCCCTATAGCAAAACGCCTCAATTGCTGCTTCGCCATGCGGCAAAGAGCAAGGAGCGTAGTGAGAGCGGATGTTCTGTCAGTCTTTTCCATCGTTATACAGGTTTCGACTACAAAGGTACGAATAAGTGAGAGAAATACCAAATTTATTTGAGTATTTCCGAACGCAACAATAAGTAATGCTGGTGCGTATGCACCTTCGACGGAGTCAAAGGTAGATTAAAAATTGCACAACACAAAATTAATCTGCATTAAATTTCACAAAATTCCTCAAAGCGTTACAGTTGTTACAGTTGTTACAGTTCAAATCAACGATATAAAAAAGTCAAAAATAAACTCTATATTTATATATAAATATAGAAGTATTTTTAGGGTTTGAGAACCCTAAAAAACAACTGTAACAACTGTAACAACTGTAACGCACCCCTGTGCTCCCTTCCTGAAAAAAGTTGACTCTCAGCGTCGATTTATCGACAGGAAAATTTGCGATGAATCGGGAGCGGAGATGCCGATTGGTCGGCAGTGGAAGCAGCGTGGAGGGTGCTGAGTGTGTGGGGCGGGAGAAATGTTCGAGCGTGCTTTTTTGTGTGAATTTGTTTAGTTAAAATTTGGCAGATGTTAACATTATTCGTAACTTTGCACTTGAAAAATTGAAGAATTGAAGAATTGAAAAATTGAAAAATTGTCCAATAGTAAATAGCAAAATAAATCGTAATAGTAAATAGTAAATTGTCCAATAGTAAATAAGACCATGAAAATACTAATCGAACGTTATTATGGCGATGTGCGCATCACGAAGAGCATCCTGACCGTTACGATGGCCGACGGCACGGAATGGATGCGGTGTGAAGCCCGCGAGGGTGCGTTTGCCGACTACGACAAGAAGTTCTGCGGGTGTTCCAACTTCTGCCTCGCGAAGGGCGAACACTTCCAGGTGAAGCCGCGTTGCAGGGTGTACGGGCCCATGACGCTCTGCATACAGCATGCACCGGGCAGACTCTCCTGCCCCATCGGATGGGACTTGTTCCGCGAGTGGAAGGCAGGGGAAATCTTGATCGGCTACGGCAATCCCGATGTGCCAGCGGAGTCGCGACGGCTGGAGCATCAGCAGGAGGCTTTCGACCGACTGACCGAAGGGGTCTACAAGGCATTCTGCCAAGGGGAGAGCATCGAAGCCAGCGTGACGAACGAGAAAATTTTTAATTCACAAATTATCAACTAACCATTAAAACAAATCAAAACTATGGGAATTCAGTATCGTAAAGCAAAGGTTCGCCTCACCTACCGTGAGGGCAAGCCAGAAGTGTACAAGCTTCGCCAACTCACCTATCCGCAGGTGACCTTCCAGCAGCTGGTGGAGGAAATCGCGCAGTCTCAGAACGTGAACAAGACCATGACCAAGGCCGTGTGTGAGGCACTGCTCAACCGTCTCGTCCACTACATGGAAATCGGACACGGCGTGTCGCTCGGAGAGTTCGGCTCCTTCAAGCCCACCTTCAACTCCAAGACCGCACACACGCTGGAGGAGACCACTGCCGACACCATCACCGTGAAGAAGATTCGCTTCTACCCCGGCGGACGCTTCCAGCAGATGCTCAAGAACCTGACCGTGACCGGCAACTCGCCTGCCATCGACGTGGCGGAGCCTGAAAGCGGAGACGATGATGGAGAGTAAAAGACCCTCTCCCCAGCCCTCCCCCATAATGGGGAGGGTGCCCTTCGGGGTGCGCCTAATGAGATTTCAAAACAATGTATTAACCTAAAACAAAATGCCCTACATGCCGGATGGCTCTCCCCATTACGGGGGTAGCGACCGAGAAACGGAGAGACTAAATGTCTCTACGTCGGGAGCGACCGAGGCAAGTGCTCTTGCTGAGGACGGGCAAGCCGCAGGGCAGAGAGGGTCACCATGATGAAAAACAAAGAACTTTGGAGGACTATCATCCAGATAGCCGTGTCCATCCTGACGGCAGCACTGACCGCACTGGGCACCACGAGTTGCATGAGACTCATGTAAGATTCAAGTTTCAGGATTCACGATTCAGGATTCACGAAAACTAAATCAGCGAAGGTCGCCGATATGCCAAGAGGGTATGTCGGCGGCTTGCATTGGCAAGAATTGGAGATGATTGGAGATGATTTGTGCAGGAAAATCTTGGCCGATAGTGAAAAAACTTAAAAATCAGTGTTATAAAAACTGAAAAAGAAACAAGAGTGGGGATTTCTTGCTAATTTTGCAGCCGATTCGAAGAGGTGTTGTTCCTTTTAGCAAGTTGAGACATTGAAAAAGAACCGTTTACACATCTTATTCCTGTTGACAGTCGTTGGTACGATGATGTCGCAGATCTGTAAGGCACAGGAAGTGAAAGCCGATGCCGAGATGGATCGTATGATGACGGGGGAGCCTGTGTTCTCTCACGGCATGTACTACACAGGGATGGTGGAGTATGAGGGAGAGATGATTCCCAGTTTCATGTTTGCCGACTACTACGTGTTCCAGAAACTGGTCTTCAAGAATCAGGCACAGGCGAAGAAATACTACAAGATAGCCAACAACATCAAGAAGGTGTATCCCATCGCCTGCGAGATACGCCAGACGGTGGACCGCACGATTGCACACATGGACTCGCTGCCCACCAAGAAGGAGAAGGATGCTTATATGAAGCAGGCGGAGAAGGAACTGAAGGCGGAGTATTATCCGAGACTCAAGAAGCTCACCTTCGCCCAGGGAAAACTTCTCATCAAACTGATTGACCGACAATGCGACATGACGGGCTACGAGCTGATCAAGAAGTATATGGGTTCGTTCAAGGCAGGTTTCTACAATGCCTTCGCCTCTCTCTTCGGTGCCAGTCTCAAGAAGGAATATGACCCCGATGTGGATGACCGCTTGACCGAACGGGCCATCTTGCTCATTGAATCAGGACAAATGTAATGATATTTACAATTTGACGATTTACAATTTACGATTTGCTTGCGGAATGAAGAATCGGAAACTGAAGATTACGGAGATGGGGCGCATGAACGTGGAAGAGTTCAAAGCGTCGGAGAAGATGCCCCTCATCGTTGTGCTCGACGATGTGAGGAGCATGTACAACGTCGGCAGTGTGTTCCGCACGGCTGATGCTTTCCGTGTGGAGGCTATCTACCTGTGTGGCATCACCGCTCAACCACCCCATCCGGAGATACACAAGACCGCCCTTGGAGCCGAAGACACGGTGGCATGGCGACATTTCGACACCGCCTTGGATGCCGTGCAGTCGCTGAAGGAGCAAGGTTACACCGTCCTTTCCATCGAGCAATGTGAAGGCTCCACGATGCTTAATGAATTAGGAGTTAGGAGTGAGGAATTAGGAGTTGGATATGCCATCATTCTTGGCAACGAAGTGAAGGGGGTGCATCAAGAGGTGGTCGATGCCTCTGACGGCTGCATTGAGATTCCTCAGTTTGGCACGAAACATTCTCTCAACGTGAGCACTACAGCAGGCATCGTCATCTGGCACTTCGCCCAGCGATATTTTTTCTCACATCAATGAAAAAGGCAGATACCCTGCGTGTGAAAAAAGGGGAGTCTGCCATTTTTTTTGCAAAAGTTTTTGTTCCTATCACAAAAACATCTATATTTGCCCACGCGAACATCAAAACCTAATCACATGAAAACGAAACAAAAGATTCTTTTATTGGTAGGCTTGTTGTCTACTTCTGTGCTCATGCAGGCGCAGTTCTGGGGAGGCGGCATCAGCAAGAAAGCCCAGCAGCAACTGATTGAACAGGAGAAGGCGAACAACAGCACCGTGTACGTGAACACCAAAGCCCCTGGTGTCCACAAAGTGTACGACTCTGAGCGTGGCTATGAGGTGTGGAAAGACGGCATGGGCAATTTCCTCTGTCCAGACAAAAACATGAAGCCTTTGGAAGAGATGGACAAGAACGTGTATTACACGGGGCAGAACAACGACCCTGACAATCCAAAGGCACCGGATGGCGGCTGGGTGAAGAAAGAATGGGACAAGAATCGAGGCTGCTATGTGTGGAAGGCGATGCCGGAAGGAAGTTTCTTGGGAACCGACAAGCCTTCCATCGATCAGCAGAAAGAGTGGCTACAGCAGAAGGATAAGGATTGGTTGGCCAAGAACAAAGTGCCTGTTGGTAAGGCGCCCGGCAGCAAGGCCAGCACCCCGACCGCTGCACCAACGAGTCAAGGAACCTCTGCAGGAACTGCAAGAGACATAGAAGACGAGGACGACTATATTGAGGCAGGAGGCTATGATGGGGAAGTGCCTGAGGACTTCGACCCCAGAACCCTGATCATTACAACCGATGCACAAATGCGGCAGGCTGAGGCAGCTTTGCGTGAGGCGAGAGCGGCGATACGGCAGGCTCAGGCGCTGGGAGTGAATGTGGGAGAATATGCCGACCTGAGCGCCATCGACCTGTTGGAGCAGAAAATCAATGAGTATAAACGTAAACGCAGCCAAATGAAATGAAAAAGACCCTTTTAATATCCTTACTGGCACTCCTGCTCGTGGGTTGCTGGCAGAGTAACTCCAAAGAAGAACCCAAAGAATCTGTGGCCAAGGAATCGACGTGGGATCTTTTCCTCATCGGCTCTTGGCGCTATAACGAAGTCTCAGACAAAAAATCCGACTACCCTCAAGGCATCGAGAACTTCTATGCCAATGGCGACTACACCTGCTACACCGAAAACAAAAAGGGAGAGAAGGTGGTCATCAACGGCACATGGAAACTGGATGACAAAGAGGACTTCGTCATCTTGGTGACTCGCCAGAAAGTGGAATCCGCAGAAGAAACCATTAGTTCCAGCGAGGAAGAAATCAAGTATGTAGTCAACAGCCTGGCTCCGAAAGATGCACTCAACTACCAGATAGATGGTGTTTACCGTTCGGCTGAATGGGTGGAGTGACCTTACATTCTTTCAGGCATCTCTATGCCTAAGAGACCCATACCCAGGTTGATCACCTTGCCTACCGCTTTGGCCAAAGAGAGACGGAACAACTTCAATTCTTCATTCGATTCGCCAAGGATGGTGAAGTCGTGGTAGAACTGGTTGAAAGCCTTGGTCAGTTCATAGCAGTAGTTGCAGATGCCTGATGGGCTGTAGTCAGTACCTGCCTGACGCACTGCTACTGGGAACTGGTTCAGTTTCTGAATGAGTTCAGTCTCTTTCGTTGAAAGTTGAAAGTTGAAAGTTGAAAGTTGGGCAGGAATGTTGATGTTCTGTTCCTTTGCCTTGCGGAGAATGCTGGCAATACGGGCATAGGTATATTGAATGAAAGGACCCGTGTTGCCGTTGAAGTCGATACTTTCTTCGGGATTGAAAAGCATATTTTTGCGGGCATCCACTTTCAAGATAAAGTATTTGAGCGCACCAAGACCCACTTTGCGAGCCACTTCACGGGCTTCCTCTTCAGGCATCTCGGTTTGCTTCACGCGTTCCTTGCTGGCTTCGTAAGCATCGGCAATCATGGCTTCCATGAGGTCGTCGGCATCCACCACGGTTCCTTCACGGCTCTTCATCTTGCCATTAGGCAGTTCGACCATTCCGTATGAGAAGTGCACAAGGTCTTTGCCCCACTTGAAGCCGAGTTTGTCGAGCAGGATGCTGAGCACCTGGAAGTGGTAGTTCTGTTCATTGCCCACTACGTAAATCATCTTGTCGATGGGGAAGTCCTGGAAACGGAGTTTCGCCGTACCAATGTCCTGCGTCATATAGACAGAAGTGCCATCGCTGCGGAGCAGGAGTTTCTCGTCCAATCCTTCTGCTGTGAGGTCCGCCCAGACGGAACCGTCTTCACGGCGATAGAAGAAGCCCTTTTCGAGTCCTTCCATCACCTTTTCCTTACCTTCGAGGTAGGTGTCTGATTCGTAGTAAATCTTGTCGAAACTTACACCCATCATCTTGTAAGTCTCGTCAAAGCCTGCATATACCCACTCGTTCATCTTCTTCCAGAGAGCACGCACTTCAGGGTCATTCTGCTCCCACTTGACGAGCATCTCGTGTGCTTCCTTGATGAGAGGGGATTCTTGCTTCGCCTTCTCCTTGGCATCCTCAGCACTCATGCCTTCAGCCATATATTGCTGCGCCAGTTCGGCACACTCTGCACGGTAGTGCTTGTCGAAAGCTACATAGTAGTCGCCAATGAGGTGGTCGCCCTTCTTGCCTGATGATTCGGGTGTCTCACCATTGCCCCACTTGAGCCATGCAAGCATGGACTTGCAGATGTGGATGCCACGGTCGTTCACGATGTTGGTCTTCACCACCTTATTGCCATTAGCCTCGACAATGCGTGCCAAAGCAGAACCCAAAAGGTTGTTGCGCACGTGGCCAAGGTGAAGGGGCTTGTTGGTGTTGGGCGAAGAATACTCAATCATCACCAGCGGACTCTCGTCGGTAACGGCCTGGAAACCAAACTTCTCATCGGCATTGATGTTGTTGAGCAGTGTGATCCATGGCGCATCGCTGATGACGAGGTTGAGGAAACCTTTCACCACATTGTATTTGGCAACCACATCTCCCACATTCTCCACCAGATACTTTCCAATCTCCTCACCTACCATCTCGGGCGCCTTACGAGCGGCCTTGACGAACGGGAACACCACCACGGTGAGGTGTCCCTCAAATTCAGCCTTTGTCTTCTGCAACTGCACTTGCTGAGCCGTTGCCTCCATGCCATACAGTGACTTCACTGCGTCCTGTACACCTGCTATCAGTTTGTTTTCTATTGTCATACGATTCGAAATTTTGTGCAAAGGTAGTGCAAATCGAGCGAAATGCCAAACATATTTGGGTATTTCCGCGAAGTGCGCCTTCTGCACAACGAATGACACGAACTGTAGCGTGTTGGGAACCATCCGGATGGTTTCGTAAAATTTGTAGCCGTCCACGGCTTCGAGCAATAAAAATACAATCCGCATGGTTCGTGTCAATTCGTGAAATTCGTGTTCGAATAAACATCCGAAAATTGAATTAGGAGATAAAAAGTCACTTCACACATAAAAAAGGCTACCTTTCTCACGAAAGATAGCCTTGGGACCAATAAAAATAATCAGTCAAATATATAGTAGAAAGAGAGTACGAATCGTATGTGGAGTCAAGTTCACTTGAACTCATCAACATCATCTGCGGCCACCACCAAAGCTTCCTCCACGTCCGCCACCGCCTCCGCGGCCGCCCATGTTGCCATGTCCTCCCATGCTTCCACGTGTGCCACCGCTGACAGGAGCTGCGCTACGAGTGGGTACACTGCTACGAGTGGGTACACTGCTGCTACGAGAAGAACTGCCCATATTATTGTTGCTACGCATTCCGCCATAGCCACCACGCATTCCACTACCAGTATTCATGTTGCTGCGCATATCACGTCCGTTAGCACCGCTATGAACATTCTGATTGACGTTCACGTTAACATTGGTGTTCGTATTGTGGTTGACATTGGTGTTCTGATTGGCGATGTTCGTGCGTGGAGGCACATTGTTCATCTGACCTCCGTGAGGAGCTACGCCATGTGCAGGTGCGCCACCACGAGGAGCCATTCTTGGTGCAGGGGCGCCACCACGAGGAGCTACTCTTGGAGCGGGAGCGCCACCACGAGGTGGCATGCCAGCGTGTGGTCTTCTGGGTGCTGGTGGGGGAGGAGCCATTCTTCTGCCTCCCACAGGAGCCATCGGACGGAAGAAGTGTCCGCCTGCGTATCCATGTACGATGGGACGAGGTGCACCATAGAAGAAGTGGCGTACACCATAGCGGTCGTAGTCGTAGATAGAGAAGTGCCAGCGATGGTTGGCAAACACAATGGGACGATAGAAGTAGCTGTAGGAAATCAGCCGGTTCCAGATGGTATAGCCCAACAGATTGCGGAGAGCAGCGTCGCGAGCAGCCACCACGGTCATGTAGTCATCGTAGTAGTAACCCAAGGCCACATCATCCAGATAGTCGTTCACGCCCCAGATGTAGTCGTAGTTGATGCGATAAATCTCGTCGATGAGATAAGGATCGCTGATGCCCAGCGTGTATGCCATGCGGTCGGTCAAGAACCTTGCATTGCTCTGTATTGCCACAACGTTCATAGGCTGAGCGTTCATCGTCATTGCTCCGGTGAGGAGGACGATAGCGGTGAGGATAGTTCTTAAAGCCTTCATAGTTGTATTCTTTTTAGAGTGTTAATACTGCGTTTCTTTTTGTTTACGATGCAAAGTTATGACAAAAACAAACCCCTCGCAAACAAGTTTTTCCTATTTGCGAGGGGTTTTTCCCTACTCTGTGAAGGGAAGTTCGAGCTGAACCGTCCCTAAAAGATTGAATGTCATCCGATGATACGGCGTAGTTCCATGAATTTCAATTCCTTGACGATGTTCCTTTGTCGGATAGCCCGCATTGTGGTCCCATCCATAAAAAGGATATTCCTCGTGCAATTTCTTCATGTAATCGTCGCGATAGGTTTTTGCCAAGATAGAAGCTGCCGCGATAGAGAGGTATTTCCCATCCCCCTTCACGATGGTCGTAAAGGGCAAATCGTGGTACTTCCTGAACCTATTGCCATCAACAATCAGATATTCGGGTCTTACCTTCAACCCATCTATCGCCCGATGCATCGCCGTGATGCTGGCACGCAGGATGTTCATCTCATCAATCTCCTGCGCTGTTACAATGCCCAATGCCCATGCCACTGCATCGCGTTCTATCTCATCGCGCAACCGATACCGCTGCTTGGCCGTCAACTGCTTCGAATCGTTCAACAGGTCGTTGTGATAGTCAGGGGGCAGAATGACTGCTGCCGCATATACACTACCTGCCAAACAGCCACGACCAGCCTCATCACAGCCAGCCTCGATGACACCTTTTTTATAATAGGGCAATAACATCCCTTATTTCGGCTGCTTTCCGATGTAAGCCAAGATACCGCCGTCCACATACAGCACGTGACCGTTCACAGCATCTGATGCATGGGAAGCCAAGAACACGGCAGGACCGCCCAGTTCAGATGGGTCGAGCCAACGACCAGCTGGAGTCTTTGCGCAGATGAACGAATCGAATGGATGACGACTGCCATCAGGCTGACGCTCACGCAGCGGAGCCGTCTGAGGAGTGGCAATGTAGCCGGGGCCAATGCCGTTGCACTGGATGTTGTACTCGCCATACTCCGAGCAGATGTTACGAGTCAGCATCTTCAAACCACCCTTAGCAGCTGCATAGGCTGATACCGTTTCACGACCCAGTTCACTCATCATGGAGCAGATATTGATAATCTTACCCTCTTTACGTTCCATCATCTCTGGCAGCACAGCACTGGCGCAGATGAACGGTGCCACAAGGTCGATGTCAATCACCTGCTGGAACTCCTGACGAGCCATCTCATGCATCGGAATGCGCTTGATGATGCCAGCGTTGTTCACAAGGATGTCAATCTGACCCACTTCAGCGTGAATCTTATCCACCAATGCCTTCACACCCACCTCGTCCGTCACGTCACACACATAACCCTTCACGTTGGTGATGCCAGCCTCCTTGTAGTTAGCCAGGCCACGCTCCAATGCAGCCTCGTTGATGTCGTTAAACACAATCATGTTTGCCCCAGCCTTCACAAAAGCCTTGGCAATGTTGAAACCGATACCGTAAGATGCGCCTGTAATCCACGCATTCTTACCTTCCAAAGAAAAGTTAGAAAGATCTGCCATAAGAATTTATTTTTTGATAAGTTACTAATTAGTTCAGATTGCAAAGGTAGTGCAAATCGAACACAATACAAAATAAAAAGATTTTTTATTTCATCTTTTCCTGTATTTCTTGCCGTTCACGATATAGACACCAAAAAGACAGCCGCTCACTTTAAATCCCTTTTCCCGTGTGTTTCACTTCCTGCCGAAGTCTGCAGGTATTTCTCCCCACTCTTCAGTGGGCCACTTGATGATAGGGTTCTGGTAGGTGTTTTCTTTCAACCACTTCTCGGCACGTTCGATGAGTTGGAAGAGTCCTTCAGTCTTCTCGTTACGTTCGAGGGTGGTCTTGCACTTCTTGCGTTTCACCCACAGTTGTGCGTTCACGCTGTCACTGTAGATGGGCATCTGGTACAACCCTTTCTGTTTCAGCAGAGCCAATCCGTGCACGATGGCCAAGAACTCACCAATGTTGTTGGTACCCCACACAGGACCATAGTGGAAAATCTCTTTGCCTGTACGCAGATACACCCCTCGATACTCCATCTTGCCAGGGTTGCCCGAACAAGCAGCATCGACAGCAATGGAGTTCTCAATTGCAGGAGCAGGAAGTGACGGGTGAATGGCAAGGGACATGGAGCGAGGGGCGGAAGACGCGTCTGGATTTTCTTTTTTCTCCTGCTCCTTGTTCTTTGCCTCTTGCTCCTTGTATTTCTCATACCCCATCTCAAACGCCTCTTCCGCCTCAGCCTCCGTCTTGAATGCTTGATACTTAGCACCCGAATATCCACTCACAGCTTGTTGACAGGCTTCCCATGAGGTGTAAACCCCATCTTCAGCACCGTCCCACACTACATAAAACTTTTGTTTGGCCATTTTCTCAACTCATCTCAAATTCCGGGTGCTTTTGGGGAGCCATAGGTAGGTACGCCCCAGTGGTCAGCAAGCACTCCTTGCCAGCCGTTGGCTTCCTGCTCCCAATAGGCTGCGCCATTGATATCACCGGCCCCCAGAGCATTTTGATACCTATTCACAGCATCGTCGCGCTTGGCCTCTATCTCTGCCGCACAGTCGAGGCGCGCCTGATTGTAGGCGATAGAACCATCCCATGAGTGTTCGTTAGCATGGAATCCACTGAACACGTCGCACATGTCATAAACTTCTTGAGCATTGGTATAGTGGATGCGTTGACCAGTGATGTCTGTCACAGTGCAGCCTCCCTTGTCATCGTATTCAAAGATGGGGCTGGTAGGTGGTGGCGACACGGGATCGAGCGTTTCTTGCATCCATGGAATGCTGTCCTGCATGATTTGCTGCTCGACAGCTTTGTAATCGGCCTCAGTGAGCGTGGGCAGAGTGAAGAAATCCATCTCGTCGACGGTAGGCATATTCCAGTATGGAGAGAAAGCACCCTTTGTAGTATCGGGCATGGGGCTGGGAGTGAGGGCAGCTTCCGCCATGCCTCCCTGTTCCATGTCAGCGTAGTCCATATTGGCAAAGGGTGACAACCGGAAGGCTGCGATACACTGTTCGAGAGTGGGCTCCAAGCCACGGTTGCGCATCTCAGCCACAAACACACGTCCAAAGTCGATGGCACGCATGCGTAAATCGCCACCAGGGTGGCTCTCAGAAGGGGGTTGGCTGCGCAGAGCCTCCTCGAAGTGCCCGCTGGGCAGTCCGAGCATCTCGGAACGCACGCCAGCGAAGAAGTCGGCACCCAGCTCGTGCGCCCAGTTGCTGAGTGGCAGGGGTTGGAGCACACGGTGTCCACACTCATGCGCCCATATCTTCGACATGTCTTCGAGCGAAGTACAGTCCAAATCTTTGAAATCGTCAAGGCTATACTCAAGGGCATCGTCAATCGACACGTTGAGGTCGCCAAGATGCACGCAGATGGTGTCACCCTCTATAACGGGAGTGTTGGGCAGTCCGAAAAAGTCGGTAGCATCCCTTGCCGAGAGTTGGGCACGCAATGTGAGCACCTCCTGTGCGAGCGCATCCTTCTCGCTTTTCACACTTGGGAGTTCCGGCAGACGGAAGTCGAAGCCGCTCTCCACCATGTCGATGGCCTTGGTAGCAAGGTCTTGGACGGATTGTATCAATGTCTCTATCATACTATTTGGGATTTAAGGGTTCTTGTTTGCCATTCCTGGTAGAAAGGTTCCTTGGCCATGAGGCTGCATCCCCGCACGTACATATTGACGAACGTGGCCATGTGTGCGGTTTCGCGCAGTCCTTCGGCTTGTTGCAAGGTTCGCTGCATGCGGTCGTTCATATCGACGATGTCGGCGGCCTGCTGCATTTGCTGGCAGAGAGTGGTGCCGTGAATGGTGGCCATGATGAAGCCACAGTCATCGACCGATGGCACATCGACGGCCTTGACCCTCTGGAGCACGGCTGCACGCTTGCGACCAGAGAGGGGCAGCTGCTCTATCAGGTGAACGAACGTAGGCTTGCCATACTGCACGAAAGCACGCGCGTAGAGGCGATAGAGGATTCCGTAGAACACACGCATCCGCTTGGCTTCCTCCTCACGTTCCTTCTCGGTGTCGGGAGCCTCATACTGCCATGGCGTCTCGTCGGCCTCATAGAAGTTTATCTTTGTCTTCACAGGCTCTTCCCACCCGTTCTGATAGACGATGGCTTCGCCCACCTTCAGGCGCGAGATTTCTGGAATGTGGTCATCGTCCAGTCCGATGGCCTTACCTGCAGTCTCGCGGTCTTGGTGCTCTGGCAGTGACATGATGATTTTTGTATTAGTGTTGCGGATGGTGGCGAGGTCGAGCATCGACGGCGACTGGTCGGCGATGATGAAGCCCTCGCCGTAGGTGCGCATCTCAGCCATGCTGTTGGCAATTTTCTCCACAGCCATCCCTGCCACATTCGACGACTCTGCCGACTGGTCAGTGGATGTACGCTTGAGCAGATTGTGCGCTTCCTCCAGTATGGTGACGTGACGCAACTTCTGATTCATGCCCTTCTCTTCTGACATACGGAACTCGTTCAGCTTCATAATGAGCAGACCCATCAGCAGAGACTTCGTCTCGGACGAGTTCACACGGCTGAGGTCTATGATAGCGTTGTGGTTGAAGAGTGCATCGTCGTCAATAGGTGTACCACGGAAGATGCGCCCAACCATGCCTTCGCACATAGACTTTAGGCGTGTTTCCAGGGCACCCTTGTAATCACCCTTTGTGTCGGAAGAATATTCCGACGAGTTGATGTAGTCCTTCAACGCATCGAGCACATCCTCCACTGTGGGATATATGCCGAGGGTGTTACACGAACTTTCCAAGTCCCACCCACATGCCTTGTACGCCTCCATGATGGAGTGCTTCATCACCTGCGGCATAGCTGCATACATGGGCCAGCACGCATTGAAGATTTCCACGAGTGCATCAATATGTTCATAGACATCAATGCTGTCGGGGAAGGAGAAGGGATTAAACCTCAGCAGTATGCTCGTACGTGGATTGGTACCATAGACGGTCACGTCCTCGCGCTGGCCGAACACGTGCTTATATTCTCCCTTGGCTGGTTCAATGACCAGGAAGGTCTTGTCTTTTTGGGTCAGTTCGTCGATGAGCAGGTAGAGCGTGTTTGACTTGCCACTGCCCGTCGTGCCGGTGACGAAAGTGTGCTTAGCCAAACCGTTAATATCGAGGAGCACTTTCTCATTGTATGTCTCACCCAAATGCATGACATTTCCCAAAGCTATGGAGTTTTCCTCGTTGGGAGTTGTTCCTCCTGCCATTCTCACATCGCGTCCGAAGGTCTGTTCATGGCGCACAAGCAAGCCTGGCACTGACGACTGCGGGAGAGAGAGGTGTATGGCCAGTTCGTGGCTATCCACCATGGAACCTGCGGTGCAGCTGATGCCGTTCGTCAGTCGGAACTGCGGGTGGAGTTGGCGTGCCAGATATTTCTTAATCTCTGCCACACAGGTATTGGGTTGCATCTTCTCATCGTAGCGCTTCCACTGGTTGATGCACACCGTCTCTACGTCCGACTCTTCACCCACGATGATGCCTCGGTAAATGCTTGCCAATTCCTGACTGGTGGTGTCGGAATCGGCAATAAAGTACGTGGCAACCGACCATAGACCAGCAGGTGCCGACTTCTGCATACGCTCTATCTGTCGGTCCAGCATGTCCATGCAACTTTTCACATAGCGGTTGGAACGGGAGAGCTGCAAGCCTTGCCCAGTGGTCAAGCTTTGGGAAGTGCCACGGCTCTCACTGCTATTCTTGCCTTGCATTTTCGACTCGCCATCCGTGTCGCTCACTTGATCGTTTGTGCCTGTAGTCTCATTGAGCGAGGTACCGATACTGGTACCGCCATTACGGCCTATCATTGTGATGAGTAGCGGGATGCCAGCATTCCATCCGCTCGACTTGGATGTATTCTCACCTACTGATGTGCTTTGCGACGTGCCATGCGAGATGGTGTGCGAGATGTTATTTGTCACCGATTCGCTAAACCCCTCTGTCAGAGTAGTTGTCACACCCTGGGTCTGAGAGTCGTTGTATGAGAACTGCACTTTCTCCAACATGGAGATTTCGGAATAGAGATTTTCATACGCCTTGCGAATCCGTATCGCCTCACCGCTCGACACCTTGTTGGCCAAGATGATTGCAGTGAAGTTGCCGATATTCTTTGTGGCGTTGATAAGGTTCTCTATACCCTGAATGAAGTTTTCTTTCTTGTCGTCGGGCAGGGATGCCACACCCGACACACATGAGATGGATGGGTTATCCATGCCGTCCAGCATGTCTTCCGTGCTCTTATTCTCGTAGGCCATGCCTGGCAGCACACCTTTCATGCCAGCTTCAAGTATTTTGGCCGACACAAAGTCGGCGCCTTCCACATCGCGTGTTCCTATGCAGAGGCTCGTCACACCGTTACGCTTCTTCAGAGCCATGGCCACAATGTCGCACACGTTGTGAAGTGATGCGAGGAGCATGGCCATCTTATCGGTGAAGAAGATTCCCTCTTCATACACGATTTTGTTGATGTTATACCACCGAATAGGCATCAGTTCCCTCCCTTTGTACGGAATGACCTCTGCCGAGGAAAGGCGAGTCAGGTAGGCTTTGCTAACCACTTCGTCGAACAGGTTGCCGGCCTCTTGCAACTGTTCTGGGATTACGGGAATTATTCCCTTGGGGAGTTTCACTAGATTCTTGTTTCCGCTCATATTTATTCTATATTAAAGGATTTCAACACGTTTCGATTCTCCTCCTCTGCAGTGTCAATCCAACGCACCAAATCTTCTCTGATAGCTTTAGCAACCTTCTTGCGGAGGATGACTTCTTGCTGATGGCGCATCACCTCCGTCCTTTGCTCGTCAATCTTCTTGCCGCGCTGATAGAGATGTCCTGCAGCGGCCAGTACACCCAGTTCGGCAAGATATACCCAACTGGAGCCTGTCAAGATGCGCAGGCCAACGACGGATACGGTTCCAATGCCCAATGCGGCCACCGAATGGCGGAAGGCTGCGCGCTCATGAAGAGGAAGTTTCTCCTCCAACTCTTCCACGGACACCTCCGTTTCTGCCGTCTCTACGGGATGAGCTTCAACCCAGTCCCTCATACGACGACGATAGCCCGTCTTGATGTCGGTGAAGGCCAGCAGTACATTCTTGTCGGTGATGCCTTTCAGAGAATCTTTGGTGTAGGTCTGTTCCTGCGCCAGTATGAAGTCATCGAACGAGTTATCTACCAGTTTCTTGGCTTCAGAGGCGAAGAGCTTGATGTTGGCTTCCCGCAGTTCGGTCAGATACTGTTTCTCCAGGTTTGCCAGTTCGTCGAATATCCTGACGCGGTTTATCCGACTGAAGTTGGATGAGTTATTCATATAATTAAGATGATTATGATTGATATGCGTCGAGTCGTGCAAGGGCTTCTTCTAGACCTTCCACCTGTTGCTGTTTGCTCTGGATTTCCTCGGCCAAGGATGTTTTCTCTGCCATTGCATCGTAATCGGCCTTGCGACGAGAGATAATATCGCTCAGCTCGGTTGCGACATTGTCACTGATGAGTTGCAGCTCCTTCAGCAGATTCTTCCTGTAGGCATCCATATTTTCCTTGATGGCAGCAAACATTTTGGTGGCTTGTTCATCGTGCTCCTTCACAGTGTCGTGGTGAGTAATAGTGTGTGTGGCGGTTTCGTAGCCCCAGTCGGCGGCAAATATCCAACCGAAGAACCTGCCAATGCGGGCTCCGACTCCTTCCTTCTTTCTCACTCGATATGTTTCCGTCTTATAGGTGGTACTGGCTTTGCGGGCTTCGTGCTCAATGTTGTCGATGTCTATGGCAGGCATGACGATGTCCAGAACCTTGTGTTTCTCCTGTATGAAACCCTCTATGTCCTCTTTGATGCTTCGGGAAATGCTCTTTTCCAGCAGCTTAGCCGCGTTGCCGATTTCTTCTGCCTTCTTCCGCATCTCATTAAAAGAAGACAGGGACTTAAAAGTTTCCAGTGTCAGCCCATCCATCACCTCCGACAGGAAACGCTTGTCGATGGCCGATTTACTGTAGGTATTGGTGATGTCGGCAATCTTGGTGTTTGCCTGCTGTTGGAATTCATCGAGTTTATCCTTCTCTGCCTCCAACTCAGCTTTGAATGCTGTTGGCGACTTGCCAAGATTCGATTCGAGAATCTTGATGTCTTTCTCTTTGATGGCAATGCAGTCCTTTATGTCTTGCGAGATGAAAGAGATGACGGTATTGAAAGCTGCTTGCTTTTCCTCTCTCACGAAGTCATCAAGCAAGGCTCTAAGCTGGTGGAAGTTAGCCATTTCTCGCAGTTTGCGATGTATGTTCTCGTTGCAAAACTCCACCTTGTCCTTGCGTCGGAGGGTTATCTCAATCTGCAACAGGAGGTCGAGGCATATTTCCCACTCCTTGACATCAGTCCAGTGGAAAGGCTGTCCACCATCCACAAGCGACTCAAGGTCGAGGAGGTCGTCTTCGTTCAGCAACGATGCCAAGCTATCGACGGCTAAGAGCCTTTTTTCATTGATACCAATGCCTGAATAATCGACGAACAGGCGTTTGGCAAGACGCAGTATCTCTTCCTTGTTGCGGATGAACTCGGTACTGGTGGCGTGTGTCAGCACGAAGAAAGCGCGGCTCTTAGCCTCCTCGGTCAATGAATCCATCGTGTTGTGAACGAACTCGTTGAGTGTGCGTTCCTCGATGCGGTCTTTGGCAGCCTGCACAAAGATGATGGCATCGACATTATGATTGCCTTTCGTGTCGCATCCACACAAGAACTGCTTGGTGTCGTCTTCAATACCACCTATGGCATCCACACCTGGAGTATCTACGATGCGCCATCCCCGATAGTTCTCCAACAGCGGGCACTCGATGCACACGGCCTTGGGAATCAATTTCTTGGGGTGTTCCTTGTAATACTTCTTCACCTGGCTCACCTCGATTGTGGACTTCGACAGAAACTCCAACTGGCCGATGATTTCCTTGCTGCACACCTCTTTGAGAGTCTTGCCAGCCAGAATCAAGCGGTTGATGTTGTTGACAGGCACGTTCTTATATTCCTCGGGTATGGCAACCAGTTCCTTCAGTTTCTCGGCAATATCGTCGGTGTAGGTTACTTCGTGGTTGTCGCCATAGATGACGTGCAGTGCCTTCTGCTCGCTGTGCTGTATAGTGGTCAGCGTACAGGTCGTCTGAAAATGACCTGTAGGCAAGAGACGGTCATTTAGCAAAGCGTTAATGAAGGTTGATTTGCCCGAGCTCATCTTGCCCACGACAGCAAGGGTGAAGAATCCCTTGCGGAACGGCTCAGTCATGCGATTGATGGACTCACTCCGTCCCATGTTGGTCACCGCTGCAATTTGGCTGGCGCAGCGGTGAATTTGTAGTGCATCTTCAATCATTGCACCATATCGGCAGAAGGGATCTTTGATGGCATCGTAGTCGGCCTGGGTGCGTGTGGGGAGACCTTCGATGGTGGCATCATAGCCATTCTCTTGGAGCAAGACGATGGCTTTTTCTATGTTTTGTAAGTTAATTTCTTCTTTCATATTGTAATTGTTATTAAGTTTAGTCAAAGGATGCCTTCGTGCCTGAGAAAAAGGTAGAGCAGTGTCGTGAGAAAAAAGAGGAGTAACATGAGGCGTGTATGTGTCTGACCGCTCTTGAGTTTCTGGAAGTTTCTCTCGTTTTGGGCAAGGTATTCTTTATTTGTCTCGTTGAGCGTCTTTTCACATCGTTGGATTGCTTCCGCTGTTTGCTGGCCCTGCTGTTCAAGGGTTTGTTGGGTCCCTTGGATTCGCTTACTCAACAAGGCGAGGTCCTTGCTTGTCTGTAGCTTGGCTTCGTCCACACTTTCAACCAGTTCTTTAGATTTCTCCGTTAAAGTTGTCTCTGTGGTTTTCTCCACAGTGGTCAATCGCTCGGTGATGTCACGCCCTTGGGAGGTTAGCTGGTCGATTTTCAGGTTTTGGGTTGTCTGATTGCTCTCCATTGTCGATTGGACTTGGGTGAGGAGAGTGGCGAAATAGGCCAGTTCCTTGTTTACGTGGGTGTGCAGTTCCTCGTTTTGGCTGCGCACTTCCGAGAGTTGCTTTTCTATGTCATCTGTTGCCTTGGCAAGGGTCTGCTCAAGCGTTGTTTGGGTTTCATTCAGCGACTGATGGGTCTGTTCGAGCGTTATTTTGGTGTCTTTTAGCGACTGATAGGTTTGTTGTAGTTGGCTAGTGAAGGACTCGGAGAAGTCTTTGTTGTTGTTCAGATAGTCTTGTATGGCCGTCAGTAGATTGGCTACCATCAGCTTGTATTGATTGGCCAGGTTGTTTAGGTCTTTTACTTTCTGCAGTTCGGCCAACAAAACTCTCAGACTCTCTTGCACATGTTTTTGTTCTTCCATATAGGTTTGTCTTTAAGGTATTGGATGCAATATGCAAAGGTAGATTTTTTTCATTATTCAGGCAAAAAAAAGATAAAAAAAATGTAGAAAAGACAAAAAAGTGGCATCCGAACTTATCGGATGCCACTCCTCTTTATGATGGATATTTGTTCCTTTTATTCTTTCTATGGATTATAGGATTTAAGGATTTTTACCCTTAATTTCCTGAATCCTAAGAGAAAAGAGCTTTAGAGCTTTGGACCAGCAGCAACAAGTGCCTTACCTGCTTCGTTGGTGGTGTACTTGTTGAAGTTCTTGATGAAGCGTCCTGCGAGATCCTTAGCCTTCTCTTCCCATGTAGCAACGTCTGCATAAGTGTCGCGTGGGTCGAGGATGGCTGGGTTCACGTTTGGCAGAGATGTTGGAACCTCGAAGTCGAAGAAAGGAATCTTCTTGGTCTCAGCCTTGAGGATAGAACCGTCAAGGATGGCATCGATGATACCACGAGTATCTGGAATAGAGATACGCTTGCCAGTACCGTTCCAACCAGTGTTCACGAGGTAAGCCTTAGCACCGCTCTTCTGCATCTTCTTCACGAGCTCCTCAGCATACTTAGTTGGGTGCAGCTCGAGGAATGCCTGACCGAAGCAAGCAGAGAAAGTTGGAGTTGGCTCAGTGATACCACGCTCTGTACCTGCGAGCTTTGCAGTGAAACCAGAGAGGAAGTAGTACTGAGTCTGCTCAGGAGTGAGGATAGATACTGGAGGCAGTACGCCGAATGCATCAGCTGAGAGGAAGATCACGTTCTTAGCAGCAGGACCTGCGCTCTTGCCAGCCACCTTCTTCACGATGTTGTTGATGTGGTCGATTGGGTAAGATACACGAGTGTTCTCAGTCACGCTCTTATCAGCGAAGTCGATCTTGCCATCTTCAGCAACAGTCACGTTCTCGAGAAGAGCGTCACGCTTGATAGCACCATAGATGTCAGGCTCATTCTCCTTAGAGAGGTTGATCACCTTAGCGTAGCAACCACCTTCGAGGTTGAACACGCCCTCGTCATCCCATCCGTGCTCGTCATCACCGATGAGGAGACGCTTAGGATCGGTAGAAAGGGTAGTCTTACCTGTACCAGAGAGACCGAAGAAGATAGCAGTGTTCTTACCTTCCATATCAGTGTTAGCAGAGCAGTGCATAGAAGCGATGCCCTGGAGTGGGAGGTAGTAGTTCTGCATAGAGAACATACCCTTCTTCATCTCACCACCATACCAAGTGTTGATGATTACCTGCTCGCGGCTCTTTGTGTTGAAGGCAACACAAGTTTCAGAGTTGAGGCCGAGTTCCTTGTAGTTCTCCACCTTAGCCTTGGAAGCGTTGTAGATGACGAAGTTTGGTTCGAAGTTCTTCAGTTCCTCCTCTGTTGGACGGATAAACATGTTCTCAACGAAGTGAGCCTGCCAAGCCACCTCAACGATGAAGCGAACAGCGAGACGAGTAGCCTCGTTTGCACCGCAGAATGCATCAACTACATAGAGGTTCTTGTTAGAGAGCTCCTTCTTGGCGATTTCGTTCACCTTTGCCCAAAAATCCTCAGACATTGGGGGGTTGTCGTGCTGGTACTCCTCAGAAGTCCACCATACGTTGTTGTGGCTTTCGTCGTTATCAACGATGTACTTATCCTTAGGAGAACGACCAGTGAAGATACCAGTCATCACGTTTACTGCACCCAGCTCAGTCTCCTGGCCCTTCTCGTAACCTTCGAGAGCAGGATTGATCTCAGCCTTGTAAAGTTCCTCGTAAGAAGGATTGTGCGCAATCACTGTAGAACCAGTGATGCCATACTTAGTCAAATCTAATGCCATAGTACTTTTGTTTTATAAAAAATATGTGAATAATAAATCTTTCTACCCGCTTGCATCTGGCGGACACTCCACAAAAAACCGAAACCTACATTGAAGTCCGCCAAATCAGCCACAAAGATACGCATTTCTCCTTTGTACACAAAGGCTGCCGCAACTGATTTTATGTTTTTTTCACCCTTCCAGCACAAAAAGCCAACAAAAGAAGGTCTTTCCGCAAAGAGTTGCAACATTTGGTTTGCAATTATCAATTATAATCCGTACCTTTGCAGCTGCAAACCTCCAGCAGAGGGATTGCGCATCGGGATGTAGCGCAGTTGGTAGCGCACTACGTTCGGGACGTAGGGGTCGGGCGTTCGAGTCGCCTCATCCCGACCAAAAAGAAGCCCACGCACCGTTGTGCGATGGGCTTCTTTTTGTGCCTGCCGCCGCAGTCTACTAAATGAGCAGAGAAAGAATTCAAACTCTCCTCATCAAATCACATTTACATATACACGGCAAAATATAGTCGTTTTTCAAGCTATTAGCTCTACCATTTCTCTGTTCCGGCTCATTCCCTCACGGGGAGGCTTGAGTGCCGAAGTCCTTTAATCTTTTGTACAAGGTCCGGGTTTTCCCTAATGTGTCACAAGGAGTTTTCCCTGCGACATTGCAAATATAGCAAAGAACTTTCCATACAAACAATACCCTCAAGTCCCCCACCCGCATATTTTGCTGATTTTGCGATTTTTTTTGCATATTTTGTAACTGATACACCTAAAATGTTACAAAATCTAAAATATAAACCTTTCAGTTTTTGACGATGTATCAAAATTTATCGGCCAAAGATGATACAGAAAGTTCTCATTCTGAAGCAGTATAAACCTAGGCGAAACGATCACACAGACAAAGGCGCCCGTGCTTGTATTTTCCACACGACTTCACCACACTGACAGCCCAACCGGCATTACAATCTCCGCGAACCTTATGTAGCTTTTGCAACACACCCTGTGTAACATTTATTACATACGCTATGTTACAAGTGTAACACACCGTGTGTAACATTTGTAACACGCCTTGCGCCAAAAAGTGTTACAAGAGACAAAAGAGGAGGGGGAGAAAAGCGGAAAGGAGAAAAAAAGAAAGCCCATCGCAATGGCGTTGCGATGGGCTTTCGTGTCGTGTTATGGTGCTGCATCCAAGGGGCGCAGCGTGTTGTGCTTAATTGTTGCGTGGACCTCTGCCACCACCAGGACCACCCTGTCCGAAGCGCTGGCGACGCTCCTGCTGAGCCTTCTCATAAGCAGCGTACTGCTCGGGAGTGAGAATCTCTTTCAGCGCAGCAGCGGTAGCTTCCTGCTGCTTCTGCATGTCCTCACGGTTGAACTGTGGACGCTCACCCTTCTCCTGGGCTTCCTTCATCTTGGCCTGTGTCTCTTGCGCCTGCTTCAGGAAGAGGTCATACACCTTCTTGTACTGCTCGTCGTTGAGCTTTGCTGCTTCCTTCACCTGGTCGGCACGACGTGTTGCCATTGACTCTGGATTGAACTCACGGCGCTGACCGCCTTGCTGTGCGAATGATGCGAGTGAGAATGCCACTGCCATCATCATCAATACGAATTTCTTCATAACGCTTGTGTTTGTTAATGGGTTTGTTAATGAATTGGTTAGTAAGAGAATTGCCTTACACTTAATATGACAGAGGGGCATAAGGAAAGGTTTAAAGCGAAATAAAAAAAAGCAGGACAAAGGGAAGATAGTGAGGAGGATCGCCTCTTCCACCTGCATCTCCTTCCCTTTGGAAGGTTAGGAGAGGCACTAAATCAGCGTGATACGCTGTGCCACAACATCATCGTGAAGGAAGAGGCTGGCGCTTTCGCGGAATTTGGAGGAAGACTCGGTGGTGAAATACTGACAGGTGCCACCACGGGTGAGACGCTCCGCCATTTCGGGATGGCGGTGAAGATAGTCTTCAAGGCTGGCAGCAATGTACTGACCTTGAGGAATGACTTTTATGCTTGAGAGTTGAGAGTTCGCAGCAGAGAGTTGGGCCAACTGCTGGTTGATTTTGTCAAGCAGAAGGG